>CAWJBS010000054.1:0-91664 GCA_963840845.1 Bryobacterales bacterium | reverse complement strand
TTATAATTGAAGGGGTGGAACAAATTAGAAAATCGTAAGCTTCTTCATTCTCAGCTTATTTCTCAAGTTTCTTAACAAAATATTCTTTAAAATCTTCTTCATATTTCAGTTACAATTTCTTCTTAGTTATACATTTAATGAGATGATATTAGTATCCTTGTTTGTGAGAGAAACAAAATGTAGTGTAAGGTGGAATCGCGGAGTGTATGATTATTTCGTTGTTATTGACATTATTTCACTATTTGATCGCTAAAACTATTTGTTTATAATGCGAATTACAAAGTTGGTTTGAAAAATGTTACCATACGTTTGCTGTATTTTACTGCGGTTCAGGAATAAACTGCTCCAGGGTGACGTTGGACTGGTGCAGCTACGCCAATTGTTATAGGAATTGTGAAATAAAATTCAGTCTCACTCATTATAGCACAAAGTATCCTAGAAAAAGTCATAATTTCCTAGGATATACTCTTGGGCATCCATGTTCATCTCAGGCGCCTGCATCTGTGACACGGATGAGAACCGCGCCTTCTGTGTTTGGCCCTGCTTCGGCTCCTCCACGTAGCATTCAAAATACCATTAACGGGCAGTGCAATCAACATATCGGTAGCTCGGTCATTCGCCTCCTACACAATATATCGCAAGGGCGTTGTGCAAGGGCTATCGCTTGTACTTAAATGCTGAAACTACTCATCATCATTACTTGCCAATGACTCATCGCATGAGGGAGTGCTTGGCTGCTCTATTATCGTTTGGAGTTTGACTTCGGCTTCTTAGGTGCTTCGATCCTAAGTCCCTTCAAGATCCTCACGAAGGTGTTCGTCCTCATCCGGTCTTCCACGTACTTGTAGGGGTGCATGCCAATGTACTTCGTCTTGAGCTGGCAAAGATCGGCAGCATCTGCCATAATCTTCTTTCGAAGTTTGGCGAAGTTCTTATAATCCGCGTTTCGAAGCTTCTGCTCCTATTTTCTAATGCACTCTTCAACCTTGTTGTCAACATACCTCAAATATTCCGGCCACGGCTGGAATTGGCGCACGACCACGTTTGTCGAGGAAATACTTGTACAACGGCTCCCTGCGGCTAACAATTATTACGTTTGTATCCTATATGCGTTTGTCCATCTCTTGGAATATGCACAACTTCTTGTACTTCTTCTAGAAGCTCTTGATGTCCGTCTATGCCAGCCTGGCGAACGACTTGATGTCCACTGAGATTCCTTTTGATGCTAAAACCTCACCTAGTAAATTTATGAAGGCAATATAGTCATTCTCATCATACTTTTCTCCTACTTGGTTTTTCGTTCTCAACCTCCGCTTGCATTATAATTGAAGGGGTGGAACAAATTAGAAAATCGTAAGCTTCTTCATTCTCAGCTTATTTCTCAAGTTTCTTAACAAAATATTCTTAAAATCTTCTTAAATTCTTCAGTTTTACAATTTCTTCTTAGTTATACATTTAATGAGATGATATTAGTATCCTTGTTTGTGTGAGAGAAACAAAATGTAGTGTAAGGTGGAATCGCGGAGTGTATGATTATTTCGTTGTTATTGACATTATTTCACTATTTAATAGCTAAAACTATTTGTTTATAATGCGAATTACAAAAGTAGTTAAAATATTACATACGTTTGCTGTATCTTACTGCGGTTCAGGAATAAACTGCTCCAGGGTGACGTTGGACTGGTGCAGCTACGCCAATTGTTATAGGAATTGTGAAATAAAATTCAGTCTCACTCATTATAGCACAAAGTAGCCTAGAAAAAGTCATAATTTCCTAGGATATACTCTTGGGCATCCATGTTCATCTCAGGCGCCTGCATCTGTGACACGGATGAGAACCGCGCCTTCTGTGTTTGGCCCTGCTTCGGCTCCTCCACGTAGCATTAGAAAATATCATTAACGGGCAGTGCAATCAACATATCGGTAGCTCGGTCATTCGCCTCCTACACAATGTCTCGCAAGGGCGTTGTGCAAGGGCTATCGCTTGTACTTAAATGCTGAAACTGCTCATCATCATTACTTGCCAATGACTCATCGCATGAGGGAGTGCTTGGCTGCTCTATTATAGTTTTGGAGTTTGACTTCGGCTTCTTGGTGCTTCGATCCTAAGTCCCTTCAAGATCCTCACGAAGGTGTTCGTCCTCATCCGGTCTTCCACGTACTTGTAGGGGTGCATGCCAATGTACTTCGTCTTGAGCTGGCAAAGATCGGCAGCATCTGCCATAATCTTCTTTCGAAGTTCGGCGAAGTTCTTATAATCCGCGTTTCGAAGCTTCTGCTCCTATTTTCCAATGCACTCTTCAACCTTGTTGTCAACATACCTCAACTATTCTTCCGGCCACGGCTGGAATTGGCGCACGACCACGTTGTCGAGGAAATACTTGTACAGAGAACGGCTCCCTGCGGCTAACAATTATTACGTTTGTATCCTATATGCGTTTGTCCATCTCTTGGAATATGCACAACTTCTTGTACTTCTTCTAGAAGCTCTTGATGTCCGTGTACTGCCAGCCTGGCAAACGACTTGATGTCCACTGAGATTCCTTTTGATGCTAAAACCTCACCTAGTAAATTTGTGAAGGCAATGTAGTCATTCTCATCATACTTTCTCCTACTTGGTTTTTCGTTCTCAACCTAGCTTTGCATTATAATTGAAGGGGTGGAACAAATTTGAAAAATGGTAAGCTTCTTCATTCTCAGCTTATTTCTCAAGTTTCTTAACAAAATATTCTTTAAAATCTTCTTAAATTCTTCAGTTTTACAATTTCTTCTTAGTTATACATTTAATAAGATGATATTAGTATCCTTGTTGTGAGAGAAACAAAATGTAGTGTAAGGTGGAATCGCGGAGTGTATGATTATTTCGTTGTTATTGACATTATTTCACTATTTGATCGCTAAAACTATTTGTTTATAATGCGAATTACAAAGTTGGTTTGAAAAATGTTACCATACGTTTGCTGTATCTTACTGCGGTTCAGGAATAAACTGCTCCAGGGTGACGTTGGACTGGTGCAGCTACGCCAATTGTTATAGGAATTGTGAAATAAAATTCAGTCTCACTCATTATAGCACAAAGTATCCTAGAAAAAGTCATAATTTCCCAGGATATACTCTTGGGCATCCATGTTCATCTCAGGCGCCTGCATCTGTGACACGGATGAGAACCGCGCCTTCTGTGTTTTATGCTTCGGCTCCTCCACGTAGCATTAGAAAATATCATTGGCAAGTCAAATCAACATATCGGATTCATTCAGTCATCACCCTCCTACACAATGTCTCGCAAGGGCGTTGTGCAAGGGCTATCGCTTGTACTTAAATGCTGAAACTGCTCATCATCATTACTTGCCAATGACTCATCGCATGAGGGAGTGCTTGGCTGCTCTATTATAGTTTTGGAGTTTGACTTCGGCTTCTTAGGTGCTTCGATCCTAAGATCCCTTCAATCGCAGTTTTTGCTATTTCGAATAGGGTGTGTACCACTGCCACTCGATCTTTATGAGTGAGGTACTTCATCATGCCCAACATCTGATCTCTTGACTTGTCTGTGATTGCTGTTTTGTTCTTTGTGGCGCGGACGATAACACCAAGCGCCGCTAGCTGCTCATCCAACGTGACCAGCTTCTCTGTTTCTAAGGTTGCTGTCGTAGTCGTCGCCACGCTGAGCATTCTTTTCTTGTTCAAAGGTTTAACTCCAAGCGGATCAAATTTTGCTCGCGCAACTTCCGCTTCGAAATGATTGTGACTGGCGGGAAGAATTATTCTTTGCGGTAGGCATCTCTACGTAGTCGCGTATGTTCGCAGTTGTTCGCACACGTTCGCGAGTGTTCGCGGTAGGAAAAATCCTTGTTTGACGCCTATAATTTGGGTATGGCAGACCGGCCTGACAAGGATTTAGAGAGTAAATGCATGGTAATAATCGAAGAACTTGAGCTAGTGATTGGAGCGCTGGAGCGCCTTCCAAAATCGGTCGATGACAATCGTCAATGGTTAGAAGAGGTGAAGGCTGAATATATTGCCAAAGGAGCCACCGCGAGAATGCCGCCTGCGAAAAAACGGAAGTGTAGGGAACCGCTGGTCGTGATCCAATACCCAGAGATCATGGAAATTAAGATGGCGAAGGAGTATTTAGGCGTGAGTTACGATGTCCTTCGGCGCATGATCATTGAGAAAGAGGTTCCCGCTGTCAAGAAGCGTGGTCGGTGGCGTATATGGAAGTGCGATCTCGACGAATGGGCAAAGACGAACCCGGTACCGCCGCAGACAAACACGTAGGAAAATCGACGCCGGCCACTTAGTGAATCGCCCTCCAAGGCAAATAGAGATGCGGGCGCGCTGACATGTTAATTCGGCTCTTCCTAGAGCCTATTGTCTTATTGGCCACCAACTCACTGAAGGACAGCGACAAGTTAATTTTCGAATTCAAACTCTACGGCTTCCGCGCCATTGCGTTCAAGAGAGAGGCAAAAGTGCAACTACGATCCGGGAATGACAAAGACTTCAATTCGCGGTCGCCGGCTATCGGAAGCGAAGAGTGGGCAGGGGGTGTGTGGGGACTGACGCGGGCAAAGATGCGGGAGTTTCGGTGGCTAATGCCGGCTCTAGTTGCCTAAGTTGAATTTGCCGAGTGTACGCAGGACGATTATTTGCGGCACGCGATGTTTGTGGCGCGTCCCTTGCAAAACCTGACCTGACCCGGTCCAGCTCACCCAGCCAGACCCCCCAAAGTTTCATTCTAACGGAGAATCCCGCACCTTCTATGTAAGGCCCACAGCGTAAAATTCTGACGGGGCTCTCTGCTATGCAACGACGGTGACAGACGGCGGGGTACGATCTCCCAGGATAATCGCTGTGGATTTCCTGATCAGGAACAATCTCAGGAAGAGAATTTTGTGCAAGAAAAACACCAGGTTGTGGGCACAACGTTGGCATGGCTGCTCACAACTGCAACATTGACCCGGCTCTGCTCTGCCGACTGGAACCCGAAACAGCTTACCAGCGGGGAGTGCGGGAGGATTGGTGCGCCGCGAGAGGTTTGGCGTTGCCGGTGCCGGTCACTCAGCAAAAGCGAAAGACGAGACAGCACAAACTCAGGACAAAGCCTGATCCCGACCCAGACATCCTGACCGCTGAAGAAGCCGCGCCGATACTTAAGGTTTCGCCCCAGTGGGTTTATGCTCATGCCACTGGGCGTCGGAGACCGAAGCTACCGAGCAAAAAGATCGGCGGGGCGCGCCGATTCATGCGGCCTGAAATCCTGGCATTCCGCGATAACCCTCCCGAAGAGTGAACATTTGACCATGAAGACAGGCGGAGGCATCGTTCCGACTACCAGCCCGTTGCTATCGTTAGGCAGACATATGCCTAGACAACGCAATCAGTACCCGAAGGTAAAAAAGACCGGGGGCAAGCCCAACCGATGGTGCGGGCGTTGGGCCGTTTACGTTACCGAAAACGGTAAACAGGTAAGGAAGCAAAAGTACGAAACGTTTGGCCTTGTGAAAGAAGTCAAGGAACAGGATGCCCAAGCAAAGCTAGACACTGCGGTTAGGACAGCAACAAACGCGCCAGCAGATGGTGAGATGACTCTCTGGGAATTCATTCACAAGCCACAGACCGGCTTCATTGCGATGCGTGAGCCCACTTGGACGCCTAAATGGAAGAAGAACGTCAAGAGTCTCTACGAAAACCATTTTAAAGACTCGATTGGGCGGATGAAACTGAACGAGCTAAACCGAGGAAACTGCCAGGCGTGGGTCAATGCCGTCCCCCCGGACGCCACCAGCAAAAGCATGACGCACAAGAGACGGACACAGCTAGCCGCCATGATACACGAAGCCTTCGTTCAAGGAATCATCAGCGGAAATTTCTTTCAATCGGTGAGGGAGAAGGATACACTGACGGAGCCAAAAACCAAACATAAAGTTTTGCGCCCATGGCTAACCTTGGCTGAGGTGGGGGCAGGCTTTAGATTTACAGCGCGGCGCAAGGACCGTAAGGATTACATCATCTTTCGGTTGTCAATATGCCCCGGCATCCGGCCCAGTGAGCTTTTCGCTTTGCGGGCCAACGACATGTGGGAAGTTGGCCTCAGGATAGACGAAAGCGTGGTTGAGTACGTGGTGGGGGAGCCAAAAACCGAGGAGGCCAACGGTCTCGTTCCGCTCACGGCGAGTCTACGTGCGGAACTCGAAGAGTACATTCGGAAGAATGGCTTCGCTGACGCTGATTTCCTCTTTCCCTATAAAACCGGTGGCCCGATGTCGCAGAACAACTATGTTCGTCGCCAGCTTAAGACAATCGGCAAAGCGATTGGTGTGCCGGCTCTAGACTTCCGAATGTTACGTCGAACATTTTCCACCCACTTCAAGAAACACGGCGATCCGAAAGATCTCCAATCGGTGCTGCGCCATGCAGGAGCGAGCATGGCCCAAGAGGTTTATCAGCAAGAAATTCCAGAAGAGACGGCGAATGCGGTGAATTCCTTTGATCGAGAACTCCTTGAGCTGCAAGCCGCTTGAATGGTAGGGGTGGCAGGACTCGAACCTGCTACCCCCGACTTAGAAGGTCGGTGCTCTATCCAGATGAGCTACACCCCCACATCGCCCCACGCTTCGGTGTGGGGCTTTTTAAATTGTACTTCCCCTCGTCGCAATCCGCCCGCTTAACCGTGATTCCGGCCGACAGAATTTTGTTCTGTGTAATTCTGTGAAATCGACCATCGTTTTTATTGGGGTTTTTGGGATGGCACGAAGCTTAGAAGGCTGATGCTCTATCCAACTGAGCTACGCGCCCACACCAGAACCAGTTTAGCCAATCACCATTAGCAAGTCATGCGCTTCCACCGTGTCGCGCGCCTTGACGCAAATCTCCTTGACGGTCCCGCTTTCGGGAGCATAGATGGTCGTTTGCATCTTCATCGCTTCGAGCACCAATAGTCGGTCGCCCTTGGTCACAGCTTCGCCCGGGCTCACGTGAAGCAGTGTGACCGATCCGGGAATCGGGGCGCTCACTTCGCCTGCTTTTGCGGGGTCGGCTTTGCGTTTAGTCCCGGCTACTTCCTTAATTTTGCGGTCGCGGACCTCTACCTCACGCGGTTGGCCATTGAGTTCAAAGAACACCGTCCGCTGTCCATCAGGATGAGGGTCTCCAATGGTCAAGAGGCGTATTATCAACGTTTTACCTGGTTCGAGTTCAACCGTCACTTCCTGGCGTTGGTCCAGGCCGTAGAAAAACGCCGGCGTCGGCAAAACTTCCAGTTCTCCATAACGGGCGCGGGCTGCGGCAAAGCTTTCATAAACCTGCGGATACATAAGATAACTAAGAAGATCCGTCTTCGTGTAGCCGGCTTGGTTCAGGTCGGCGGGCGGCAGCGTCTCGCCCGGGCGTCCTATCTGCGGCTGCTTGCCGCGCAAGATTACGGCTTGTAGTTTCGGCGGCCAACCGCCCTCCGGCTGACCCAGCGAACCCATAAACATGTCCACCACGAGTTGGGCAGCGTCAGATGGTGGTCGGGCGGAAGGTTCTCCAATTCGGCCACCGTCATTCCGTGGCTCAACAAGTAGAGTGCCAGGTCGCCCACCACTTTGCTCGACGGCGTCACCTTCACAATGTCGCCGAAAGCAAAGTTCACGTCGGCGTACATGCGCGCCACTTCGGGCCAGCGTCCGCCCAGCCCCATGGCCTCGGCTTGGGCTTTCAGATTGGTGTACTGGCCGCCTGGCATTTCGTGGATGTAGACTTCGGCCGTGCCCGATTTCGGCGCCTCGTCAAAAGGAGCGTAGTAGGTGCGAACTGTCTCCCAATAATCGGAGCAGCGGTTCAAGGCATCGAAGCTGAGGCCGGTATCGCGGTCGGTGTGCGCGAGTGCGGCAACAATTGAATTGAGATTTGGCTGGCTGGTGGTCCCGCTCATGGAAGAGATGGCGGCGTCGGCCACATGCACTCCGGCTTCGGAGGCTTTCAGAATGGTCGCGGCATTCACGCCGCTCGTGTCATGCGTATGGAGGTGAATGGGCAAGCCAATTTCTTCGCGTAACGCTTTCACTAATTGGGTGGCGGCGTAGGGTCGCAGCAGGCCAGCCATATCTTTGATGGCCAGAACATGCGCGCCCATCTTTCTCAAGTTCTTTGGCCAGGCGAACGTAATAGTTCAAGGAATACTTGCTACGCGCCGGGTCCAGAATGTCGCCCGTATAGCAGATGGCGGCCTCGCAAACGCGGCCAGTTTTAACGGCGGCTTCAACCGCTACTTTCATGTTCGGCATCCAGTTTAGGGAGTCGAATATGCGGAAAATGTCGATGCCTTGCGCGGCGGCTTCGGCGATAAACGCTTGCACGGCGTTGTCCGGGTAGGCGGTGTAGCCAACCGCATTCGAAGCGCGCAACAGCATTTGGAAACAGATGTTTGGCACCCGTTTGCGAAGTTCCGCTAGACGATTCCAGGGGTCTTCCAGCAGGAAGCGCATGGCCACGTCGAAAGTGGCGCCGCCCCACATCTCCAAGCTGTAAAGCTGAGGTAGTTCTTTAGCTACGTAGTCGGCAATTTGCAGCAGGTCATAGCTGCGAACCCTGGTCGCCATCAACGATTGGTGTGCGTCGCGGAACGTCGTGTCCGTCAGCAGCAGGCGTTTTTGCGAACGCGTCCATTCGGCGAATTTTGCCGGGCCTAGTCGATCAAGCAGTTGGCGCGTTCCTTCAGGCGCTACATGAAGTGTTGAATGCGGAACCGGAGCAGGACGCATCACCGTGGGTTTGGGCCGGCCAGCCACTTCGGGGTTCCCGTTCACGGTGACGTCAGCGAGGTAGTTGAGCAGTTTCGTTGCGCGGTCGCGGCGAGCGACGAAGGTGAACAGCGCCGGGGTCTCGTCGAGGAAGTTGGTGGTGGTTGCGCCGCTTTGGAAGTTCGGATGTTTGACCACGTTCTCCAGAAATGGAATGTTGGTCTTCACGCCACGGATGCGGAATTCGCGCAGGGCTCGGTCCATGCGCTGGCAGGCCTGCGAAAAATTGCTGCCCCAAGCGGTAACCTTGACCAGAAGTGAATCATAGAAAGGAGGGATGACCGCGCCACCGTAGGCGGAGGCGGCGTCGAGCCGGATGCCGAAGCCGGCGGGCGAGCGGTAAGTGTGAATTTTGCCGTAATCGGGGACGAACCCGTTGGCGGCGTCTTCTGTGGTGACGCGGCATTGCAAAGCCGTCCATGAATTTGGATGTCGGCTTGTTGCGGTAGCCCGATCTCGGGGCCGTGCAGATCAAAGCCTTGGGCGATTTGGATTTGAGTGCGGACGATGTCGATGCCGGTGATCATTTCGGTGACGGTGTGTTCCACCTGGACACGCGGATTCACTTCGATGAATACCATTCGTGAGTGTCGGCATCCACGAGGAACTCCACCGTGCCGGCGTTGTAATAGTTGGCGGCGCGGGCGAGTTTGACGGCGGCGGCGCAAAGTTCGGCGCGAACCTTTTCCGGAAGCCCGATGGCGGGTGCGATCTCAACCACTTTCTGATGACGGCGCTGGACCGAACAATCACGCTCGAAGAGGTGAACGATGTTGCCTTGGTGTCACCCAGGATTTGGACTTCGACATGTTTGGCGCGGCGGATGTAGCGTTCGAGGAAAACGGTTGCATTGCCGAAAGCGGCGCCAGCTTCGGCGCTGGCTTCGGTGAGTTTGGCTTTCAATTCGGCAGGCGAGTTCACCACGCGCATGCCGCGGCCGCCGCCACCGAAGGCGGCTTTGATGATGAGTGGAAAGCCTATGTCTTTGGCCAAGGTTTCAACATCGGCGCCCACGGCCGTGGTACCGGGCACCACAGGAATGCCGGCCGATTGTGCCAGTTTGCGAGCGGCGGTCTTGTCGCCCAATGCGTCGAGAAGTTCGGGGTTAGGCCCCACGAAAGTGATGCCCGCTTTTTGGCAGGCGCGAGGAAGCGCGGGGTTTTCGGAGAGGAAACCATAGCCGGGATGAATGGCGTCTACCTTCTTCTCAACGGCGAGTTCGATGATGGAATCGATATCAAGGTAAGCCTGCACGGGCCCTTTGCCCTCGCCGATAAGATAGGCTTCGTCGGCCTTGAAGCGATGCAGGCTGAGGCGGTCTTCTTGTGAGTAGACGGCCACCGTGGTAAGGCCAAGCTCGGTGGCGGCTCGGAAGATGCGGGTGGCGATCTCGCCCCGGTTTAAGCAAGAAGTTTTTTCATAGCAGTAAGAGTAAGAAAGACAAAGTTAACATGATGAGATTGGTATGAGTCTTGATTCTAAAGATGTCTTGGCGAAGCTGGAGGCTGAGCCCGCGCCTCTTGCGTTCTCGAAGCTAAAGAAGGCCTACGTGAATAAGAAGACCGGGGTGACCGAAGCCGATTTGCGTGCGGCGCTGGCTGGCGAGGGTATTCATGCGTGGCCGAAGAACACCTACTGGCACGTTGACCCCGCAGCGCAGTTGAGTGGAGATATTCTGGCGCAATGCAGGAAGAAGGCTTTGAAGAAGACGGAGATTAAGGTCAAGGGCCGTAGTCCTAAAGATGTCGGTGCCGCCATTGGTCAACTCTTGCACGAGCGGAAGCTCATTCAATATCCGGCACTGGCCGGAACCAGTTCATTGTTGGTGGCTGCGGGTTCGCCGGAAGCTTATTGGGAATACGTGCGCGAGGTCGTCGCGGCCAAGTTGAAGAAGGCCGGAATTGAGGAAGCGGGGCTGGAAGAGAAAATCTGGGAGGTCCTGCCGAGCCTGGAGCCAGAGCTGAACGTTCCCGTATCCACAGCGCGCGTTCGTCGAGCGTTAGGTCAAGTAGATAAAAACCGCTTTGACGAAGCGGCCTTGCGGCTGCGTCAACAGAGGCGCGTCTATCTAAGCCAGCACGATCATCCGTTAGGGTTGAATGAAGAGGAGCGCGAATTGTTAATTGACGGAAAGGACGGACGCTACTATGTCGCCATCAGCCGCCGTGGGGAATGAGGCGCCACGACGTGTACCGAATCCGTTCTTAAGTTCGGTGACGGCTATTGATCAAACTCCCACCGACGTGGCTGAGATCAATGCCGATGCTTTCAAAAAGTGTTTAAGTTTGATTGATGAAGTGCGCGCGCAGCAGCTTACGCAAGCGCTCATCGTGATGGGCGAACCGGGCAGCGGAAAACTCATTTGCTCAGCCGTTTGCGCGCGATGCTCGAGAAGCAATCGTCTGGCGGCCAGGAATCGCTTTTTGTTCCGATTCGCATGCTCACGCATTCCCGAATGCTGTGGCGCTTTCTTCGCCGGCATTTGGCTGTCGCTCTCTTGCGGCAGCGCTCGTTTGCCCGAATCATCAAACGGAGCTCGGATGAGATTGCTGAACGCGATCGTAATTTGGGCATTGTACTGGGCAATCTGACGAATGCGGCGAACTACGCCGATTCCGCAGCCTGGTTGCGCGGCGACGAATTGCCTGAAGATGTGCTGAAAGGCTTGCGGCTGTCGGCGAGCGGCGATGAGGTGGAGCAAGAAGAAGCCAGCCGTCAACTGCTTACAACTCTTTGTGGCTTGGTTGAACCAACGCCGATTGTCTTTTGTTTCGATCAACTGGAAGGCTTGAAGAGCCATAGCGAAGACAAAGAAGGCTACTTCAAAATGGGGCAGGTTCTTTCTGAATTGCACGATACCACTCACAACTTGGCCTTGATCCCCTGCTTACAGGTATCGGAGTTGCCTAAGTTTGAAGCTGCGATCCAACAGGCCGATCGCGATCGCCTGACAAGAAGGCTGGAGTAAAAAGCCTCACTTTAGATCAAGCCATGAAACTAGTGGACGCGCGGCTGAGAACTATCCCCGAACTGAAAGACCAAAAGCCCGTTCGTGAAAGCGACCTCAATGACCTGTTCAAGGACGACGGCCTTTGCGTTGCGCGAAAGGTGATTGTCCGCAGCCAGGAACTCTTTAACCGCTGGCAGCAAACGCCGCAAGAAGCGGTTGAACCGCTCGATGTAGATCTGGAACGCAAGTATCGCAACCTACAACGCACGCCGCGCGTAGAGGATGCTGAGGGCATTCTGCGAGTCGCGCTACCGTCGGTCCTTTATCTAAAGAAGATGAACTTGAGTCTGCCAAAAGAGCAAGGAAGCTTGCTCGAAGGCGTGGTCGGCGGTAAACAGCCTGCCGCTACCGTGATCTGCAATCAACGCGCGGGCATTCCGCTCATCAACCGGATAGAGCGGGTGCGCCGCGATTGGCATATGAGCGGTGCGCCCCGGTTGGTGATTCTGCGTGACGCGCGAAACGGCATCGGTGTGGGAGCGGTTAAGACTCGCGAAGCCTTGGACAAGATTGAGAAGGAAGGCGCACGGGTTGTTTCGGTGAAGCCCGAGGCACTCTCCGCCTTAGAGGCCATCAGTCGCTTGCTTGCGAATGCGCGTAGCGGCGATCTTACTTATCGTGGCGATTCAGTTTCGCCAAAGAGCGTGGAGACGTGGCTTAGTAGCAACATGCCGCGCGCGGTGGAGGAACTGCTTGACGAAATCGGCGGTGAGAAGGAGCCGGAGCGCGACCCATTGGCCGGCATGCTGATGGACTTGTTGGCAAAGGCCAAAGTGATCTCGGTTGACGATGCCGCTAGCCAACTAGGAAAGACTGCGCAGGAGGTGGAAGACTGTGGCCGGCGTAATCCGTCGCTCGTTGGCTTTGCTGGCGGGAGCCAGCGCGTTCTGTTCCGTATTGTTGAAAGGCAGCACGCTGAGCAGCAGCGGGACTAGGCTCATGGTGGAACTCTCATTTTCCTGATGTGAGGAGAGCCTTGTGGCGTGAAATGCCGGGCGCCGCTGCTGAAGGCGAATCCTCCAATCCCTTGTTAGGCCAGATTTTTCACGAGACCGTAGCTGAACTATTGGGAGACGATCCGGTCCTACGCTGGCAGGAAACGTTAGACGAAGAAACGGTGGCCAGTGCCGCCGCGTTGCAAGAACATATTTATGAGAAATTGTTGGGGCCAAAGCTAACCGCTCGCCAGTCCGCTTTGCATGAAGCGGGCCATCAAGTGTTGAGCCTGTGGAAGGCCACGGGTGAGTTCAGCCGCTGGCTGTCCAGTTTATTGGCGGATGCGCAACGGCAGGGTTGGATCCGCTTCGACAAAGCAGCACGGCAGTGGACCGGCGAGCCGCTCTGTCTTCCGGAGCAGACTTTGACTTGGGATGTGATGGAGCATGGCTGGCAGGCGCCCGTGCGTGTTTCCGGCATCGCGGATTCGCTCTGGAAGAATCCGAGCACCGGCCGCTGGTGCGTAGTCGAGTACAAGTTGGGGAAGGGAAGACGCGAGGTTGACATAGCGCAAGTTTGCCTTTATCACGAGATGCTCGCCGCCTCGGGGATGGCCGATCAGAACGGCGCCGTAGCCTTGGTTGCTTTTAAGCCAGAGCGCGAAGAGACCTTTTTTGCCAGTTCCGATCTGACGGAAGTGAAGAACGAGTTAAGGCGTTTGATTGGAAGTCTAGCGGGTGTAACGGGCGGCTGAGCGCCCGCTTGTAGCTTCCACGTTAGAGATTAGCGATGAAGCCGACGCCGCCGGTAAGAAGCTGATCGCAACGTACAAGCAATACGGACTTGAAGTGATATTGATGGGTGAACCTTTGGTGGGGCCGTCGTTCATTCGTTTCGGCGTCATGCCCGGCAAGGGTGTCAAAGTGGGTGACATTAAGAAGAGGGAAGCAGAGTTACAGGTCCATATGAATCTGGAAACGCCGCCGATGATTCATACCGATCACGGCCGCTTAGTAATTGATGTAAAACGCGCCAAGCCTGAGCCGGTTCTGTTTGCGCAAATTGAGAAGAGCCTGCCGGTGGGCGACCCGTTGCAAGGATCAGCGGAAGTGCTCCTGGGCGCTGATTTGACGGGCTTCTTGCATACGGTGGACGTGTCGCAAAACACTTGTCCGCATCTGCTGGTAGCGGGTACGGCTGGCTCGGGCAAGAGTGAATGGATGCGCACCGCTCTGGCTGGGCTGCTGGTCGCTAATACGCCGGCCACTCTGCAATTGGTGCTCATTGACCCCAAGCGCAGCGCCTTTAATCTTCTGGAGGGCTCGCCATACCTTTACAAAAATTGGGGCGTCTTGCACCCGCTCGATCGCCCGATTGTGGAAGTGTTGGACGTCCTCATGGAGGAGATGAACAACCGCAATCTATTGTTCAAGCAAAACGGCACAGACGATCTGGCGGCTTATGTAGCCAAGACGGGCAAACCGTTGCCGCGCATTGTTATGTTTTGCGATGAGTATTTCGACTTGATTGCCGAGAAGAAGACACGCGCCGAAATTGAGATGCGGGTGGCCAGGCTTGGTTCCAAAGGGCGATCGTCCGGCATTCACCTGATCATCGCCACCCAGTATCCGAAGGCTGATGTAGTAACCGGCGTCCTGAAGGCCAATCTGTCCGGGCGTGTTTGCTTGCGCATGACGGATGCTAAACAATCACAAGTGGTCTTAGGCCAGTCGGGTGCTGAGCAACTGTTGGGTAAAGGTGACCTTCTCTTTCAGGATGTCGGAGAGCCCAAACGATTGCAGGCGGCCTATTTGCCGGAACAAGACCGCAAGCGTATTTTCAGCGCTCGCACGGCTGCGGTGCGCGGGTACTAAACTAGGGTTGTGCGATCACTCTTGCTAGTTCTTGCTCTGGGTTTTACGGCTTTCGCCGGCCGCGAAGGGAACTTCGTTATTCGTTTCGAGCCGAAGGCGCTTCTGCAAACGGACGCGCAGATTCCGTTTGAGATTAAGGTGATGAACGATCTGCAACAGCCGCTGCACGAGGCCAAAGTCACGCTGCAGATTGAGACCAAGGATCATCAGAACGTCAAGGTGTTTAAGGCGCCTGAAGTGACAGAAGGCATGTATCTCGCTAAGCCCGTGTTTCCGCAAGCGGGCGAGTGGACGATTTTAGTGGAAGTCCACCGCAACGATCAAGTCAGCACTCGCACGCGTGATGTAGTGATTCCAAAAGCGCAGCCCTAAACGGCGGCGCCGATCTTACCGGTGAGCGGACTGCTGGCCACCGCATATTCGCGGCGCGGCATGCGGCCGGCAAGAAAGGCGGCGCGGCCTGCTTCGACAGCCAGTTTCATGGCAAGAGCCATACGTTCCGAATCTTCCGCCTCGGCGATGGCTGTGTTGAGCAATACACCGTCGTAACCAAGTTCAAGGGCAATGGCGGCGTCGGAGGCAGTACCGACGCCCGCGTCGACGATCAAGCGGAACTTCCGTGACGTACTCACGCAGAATTTTCAAGATTGGTTTGATTTTGAATGCCAAGGCCGGAACCGATGGGCGCGGCTAGCGGCATGACAGCCGAAGCACCGGCGTCGATGAGTTTGCGGGCGTTGACTAGGTCGTCAGTGGTATAGGGCAGGACTACGAATCCCTCCTTGACCAAGACGTTCGCGTGGCTTCGAGCAGCCCTGCATTATCAGGGAATAAAGTCTTCGGATCGCCGATCACTTCAAGCTTTGATCCAGTTCGAAAGACCGACTTCCTGTGCCAGACGCGCGGTGCGGATTGCTTCGTCTGCGGTGTAGCAAGCGGCGGTGTTCGGCAGGATGTGGATTTTCGAACGGTCAATGAAATCGAGTTCGGATTCTTTAGTGCGATCGGTGAGGTTGACGCGCCGGACGGCCAGCGTCACCATTTCGGTAGCAGCGGCGGCGTGACAGCGAGCCATCAACTGTTTGCTGCGGTATTTGCCGGTTCCCACAAACAGACGTGAGTGAAAGGTGCGGCCGGCAATTGTTAGTTATCTTCCATTACCCTAATCATGAGTTGGCGGACTCTATGGTGAAGACAGTGGCCGGCGGGCAACTCGATCTCGACCAACAAGCCCGGGTGAGCATTGCTGGCGCGGATCTGGCCTTGGTGAATGGCGACGGCACGCTGCGGCTATGGATAAGACCGAAGCCCACGCCGCCGCTATCGCGATTACGATCGGCTTCAACGCGGAAGAACGGCTTAAACAGGCTGGTAGAGGCTTTCTTCCGGAACGCCAGGACCGTAGTCGCGAACGGCGATGATCGCATGATTCGTGCTTACGGCGCAGAGTGACATCGATGGCTCTGCTCTCCGGAGCAAAGCGGATGGCGTTGCGCAAGATTTCTCAACCGCGCGACGCAACAGTTCGCGATCGCCACTGAGTTCGAGCGGATCGACTGACGGCCAGGTGGAGCGAGACATGGCGCGCTTCTGATTCAACCGCAGTATCTGGCGATAACGTCCTTTGAGGAGATCTCGCAGGGGGATGGCGCTCAGGTTGCGGCTCGCCGGATCGTTTTCAGCGCGGGTCACTTGAAGCAATTCAGAGACCAGGATTCCTAGGCGCTCGGTTTCTTTCTTGATCCGGTCGAAAGCCTTGTCGCCGTTTGCGCTGGTGCGGGCCAATTCGATGGCGAACTCAAGGCGCGCCAGCGGGGAGCGCAGTTCGTGAGAGACATCTTGTAACAGCCGGCGTTCCGCAGTGAGGAGTGTCTCGATCCGCTCCGCCATGAGATTGAAGGAATTGGCGAGTTCACCGAATTCATCTTTGCGTACCGACATTGTGCGCGCGCCGAGAGGTCTCCGGCGCCGAAACGTTGGACCGTGTGCTCAAGAGCGCGTAGCGGCGACGCAAGTAAGAGAGTAAGGATGTACGAAAAGGCCAATGCGGCGGCGCCGATCCAAAGGTAATAGGGAATAGCGCTCCAAGGACCTGGCGGTGCGGGCGCATCAATAAGAACGCGATATTTGCCATATTGGGCAGGCCAAGCCAGCACCATGCGGCTTTGCGAACCAGGGGTCCAGCGGGGGCCGGTGTGGCGAAGGTCGGCGCTGCGGTTGGCGCCTGTGAGCACGTCGATTCCGTTTCGGTCCACCAGGGCGTGATGGCCGGGGAACATGCGTTCGAGTCTGCTGAAGTAATCGCGCAGCGCCTCTTTTCCGCCGGTGTCATAGGCGTGGCTCGCTTCTTGTGCCTGCAACGAGAGGGACGCAGAGAAAAAGTCGCGGCGTTCCGGCGCAAACCGATTACGCAACCAGTTCGTCAGTTCAATACCAGCGAAGCAAACCAGGAGTGTGGCGGAGAAGAGTAGAAAAATTCGAACGAAAATGGATCTCATGAGGCGAACAAATACCCGACACCGCGCACGGTTCTGATGAGAGTGCGGTCCTTTTCCAGTTTCTTACGAAGATGACTTACATGAACGTCAAGAGCGCGGTCAAGCGGATCGGCCTGCCGGTTGTAAAGAGAGCGAGCCAAATCATCACGCGAAACAACTCGACCGGCTGAACGAACCAGGATTTCCAGAATGTCGTACTCAAGCGAGGTCACTTCAACCTCACTTCCGTCTCGGAGGACTTGACGGTTGCCCGGGTTGAGGCGGATGCCATTTGCTTCCAGGATGTCCGATTTGAGTACAGGCGTCCGCCCAGAGCGGCGAAGGACTGCCTGCACCCGTGCTAGCAACTCGTCGGGGCTGAATGGCTTGGCGTAGATAGTCGTCTGCGCCGGCGTTGAGGCCGTTGATGCGGTCATCGTGTTCTGTGCGGGCCGTCAGCATGATGACCGGAACCGCACTCTTGCGGCGAATTTGGCGCAGCGTCTCGAAACCATCCATGCGCGGCATCATGACATCGAGCAGTACGAGGTCGAAATTCCCATCAAGCACGCGCGCCAAACCCTGCTCGCCATCGTGCGCCAGGGTAATCGGAATCTGGTGGGAAGAGAAATATTCGGCCATGAGAGCGGCCAATTCCTCGTCGTCGTCAACCAAAAGAATGGAAACTGTGTTCACGCGCTTCTGGAGTGAATATAGCGCGTTTGGGTGTGAGAAGCTGAGGCCAAGTGAACGTTACAACGATCAAAGACTTGCGGCGGCGGGCCATTGCGTCCACGCTATTTGAGCCCACTACGCTACTGGGGGCTATTGAACGACTGGGATTTGTGCAGTGCGATCCGATTCGCGCTCCTGCACGAGCACAGGATTTGATTTTGCGCCAGCGGGTAGTGGGGTACCGGGCTGGAGATTTAGAGCGGCAGTATGCGGATCTTGCGATCGAAGAAGACTATCTTTACGCTTATGGCGTCGTGTCGGAGACAACGTGGCGATTGCTGCATCCTCGTGCCACCAAGCGTTTGAGCAAGATAGAAGAACGGGTGTGGGCCTTGGTGTGCGCTCAGGAAAAGATTGCATCCGCGCGAGTTGGAAGCGCACTTGGGGCGTAAGCGTGAAATCAACGCGTGGGGCAGTTATTCAAAAGCAACCACGCGCAGTTTGGAAGAGTTGCATTACCGCGGCCTGCTGCGGGTGGCGGGCCGTGAGAAAGGGATACGCCTCTATCAAGTGGCGCGCGAGCAGGCGGAGGTAATTACGTCGGGCGAAAGGCTTCGCCGTTTAACTTTGCTGATTGCGCGAATTTTGGCGCCGGTGCCGGAAAGAAGTTTGCGCGCCACGTTGCGGCACCTGGGATACTCAGCGCCGATGCTCGCTGGTAGGCCACAAGTGGTCAAGCGATTGCTGGAAGCTGGCGATCTAAGCGCAGCAGAAGTGGAGGGTGCGAAGTATGTTTGGCCGAAGGATCATTGCTTCGAAACCGAATCACCCGCTGTGGTTCGATTTCTGGCGCCATTTGATCCCTTAGTTTGGGATCGGCATCGCTTCGAACATTTCTGGGGTTGGGCGTACCGGTTTGAAGCTTATACGCCGCCAGCGAAAAGGAAGATGGGTTATTACGCGCTGCCTCTGTTGTGGGGCGAAGAAATCATTGGCTGGGTCAACGTAAGTAATAAAGATGAACAAAGTAAAGGTTGAGCCTGGTTTTGTTGCCAGCAAGCCCAGCGGCAAAAAATTTCGAGATGCTTTTGCGGAGGAAGTAGAGCGGATGAGGGCGTTCTTGGGCAACGACGAAGAATGAGCGTTATACCGGCACGGTTTCCGGTTCGATGACGAAGCGCCGCTGCCTGCTGGCGAGCGTTCGCGCCTTCAGGCAACGTTCGAGTGCGAGTTGGAGGTCTTGAACGTTTATCGGTTTGGTCAGGAAATCGTCAACACCGGCAGCTAAGCATTCGTCTCGATGTTCTTTCATGGCCCCAGCGGTAAGAGAGGTAATCCAGGCTCTGTTCGTTCCCCATTCGGCGATGATCTGGCGCGTGGCATCAAGACCGTTCATCTCCGGCATCTGCACGTCCATCAGAACAATGTCGTACGGCTGGCGGCGAAGCGCCTGCAAAACTTCCAAGCCATTGAAGACGGCATCGGGACGATAACCAAGACGTTCCAACATGCGGATAGCGACCTTCTGGTTAACAGGATTGTCTTCGGCCAGAAGAATACGCAGCGGGATGCGTTTGGAAAATTCGGAATCGAGAAGCTTCGTGGTGGCCACGGTGCGATTTTCTCTAGTGCCGCTCAGCACCTGAGCCAGCGTCCGATGTAACTGGTGGCGGCGAATGGGCTTGGTGAGCATTGCGGAGAATGGATTCAGACGGTCTCCCAGTGCTTCTTTAAAGGATGATGCGCCGGAACTCAGCATGATCATGGGAGGCGCGGTGCTGCCGAATTCCTGCTGAATGGTGAGAGCCAGTTCCGGGCCAGTCATTTGGGGCATTTGCCAATCCATCAGGACGGCGGCCATTGGCTGCAGACGAAGGGCGGCTAGCGCTTCCTGCCCGGAGCCAACAGCGGTTGCCAGTAGCTTCCAACGCGAGAGATAAGACGAAAGTAAGAAGCGGTTGGTCTCATTGTCGTCTACTACGAGAATGTGCTTGCCCATCCAGTCCTTCGGGCTGATGGCGGGAAGCTTCTGCGCAGGTGCCGGCTGGTATGGAATCTCCAGCTGAAAGACCGAGCCCACACCCGGTTCGCTAGTGACCCAGATTTTGCCGCCCATTAGTTCAGTAAGACGCTTTGAGATGGCCAGACCTAGACCGGTGCCGCCAAAGCGGCGAGTGGTGGACGAATCGACCTGGGTAAACGACTGGAACAAAGAGGCGATCTTATCCGAGGGTATGCCGATACCCGTGTCGCGCACGGCGAGATACAGCCGTAGGCCATCTTGATCATTTCGACGAAGCTCCGCTGACAGTACGACCTCGCCCTGGTTAGTGAATTTGACCGCGTTCCCCACTAGATTGAGCAGAATTTGCCGCACGCGCGTGATATCGCCGAATATCCATTCGGAAACCTGCGGATCGAATTTGGCGGCGAGTTCAAGATGTTTTTCGGCGGCACGGTTGGCTAATAATTCGAGCACTTCTTCCATGCAATCGTGAAGGCAGAACGGTTCACGTTCTAAATCGAGTTTGCCCGATTCAATCTTGGAGAAATCGAGAATGTCGTTGATGATGGTGAGCAACGCCTCGGAAGATGATCGGATGGTTTTGACGTAGTCGAGGGTCTCGGGTGTTAGCTCCTGGTCGAGAATCAGGGTGGTCATACCCATAACGGCGTTCATCGGCGTGCGGATTTCGTGGCTCATATTGGCCAGAAACTCACTGCGTGCTTTGGCGGCATGCTCCGCTTTGTGACGAGCCTCCTGCGCGATGACCAGAGCATTCTCGGCCATTTGCCGCGACGATTCCATCTCTTTTCGCCGTTGGTCTTCCAAGAAGCGATTCAATAACTGTTGCCAGAAGTCTTTGCCGATTTGTTTGCCCTGTACCAAACTAAACAGGATTAAAGCAAAGTTCCCTAACGCGTATTGCAGAGAAACGGAAGTGTGTAGCCACAGAGCCATGAACAAAGGTGGTAAGAGCAAGCCGCCTATCTGAAGTTTAAAGAGCTTCTCGTTGGACGCAAAAGTGACAATCGATCCGGCAATCACTCCGCAATTCCAAATCATGATGATGATAAAACTCCACTTTTCTAATCCGTAGAAAAGGATGGCGTGGGCGAGGATGAAGCCTAGGCTGCCAGCCATGATAAGCACGGTTAGGCAAATGAAACGATACCAGTCTTCTGCGGAACGGGCGAAGAGCTTGTCACGCTTTGAGAGTGCGACTAATCTTAGTGCTGTTCCAAGAAGGAAGAGCAGGGAAACGAACAGAAGGATAGCGAGGTGATCATGCGGGTAATCGGTACCCGTCCAGAGAACTGCCAGAATGAAGGGATAGACGGGAATTCCCACGCGCAGGCGGCCGCTGAAACTGATGCTCGCTTCATTCTGCGCGAGGGCGCGTTGTTCCGAAGACAACTGCTCTAAGACCGACGGCTGCTCACAGATCCGCATGCTTTTTCGACTTGGAGCTTCTAAACCTCGACTTCTTCTTCCTCGTAAGCTGACTGACCAAGCCGATCACCCGATCCTACGGCTTCATAACAGCGTTTCAGTGCCTGTTCCAGCTCCGGGACGTTTATGGGTTTGGTAAGAAAATCGTCAACGCCTGCGGCGAGACACTCATCGCGATTTTCCTTCATGGCGCCAGCGGTGAGAGCGGTGATCCATGGCCGGTCTGTCCCCGGCTTGTTTCCAAAAGAGGAAATGATATGTCGCGTTGCATCCAAGCCATTCATTTCCGGCATTTGAACGTCCATCAGGACAATGTCGTAAGTTTGGCGACGTAGCGCGTCTAGAACTTCAAGGCCGTTGCCAACCGCATCGAGCCGATAGCCCAAGCGTTCGAGCATGCGGATAGCGACCTTTTGATTGACTGGATTGTCTTCGGCCAATAAAATGCGGAGTGGAGCGCGTTTGGCAAAGTCTGAATCGAACACTCGATTGCCGGACGCTGACTGTTTCTCTGTGATGCCATTGAAGACTTGATCGAGCGCGCGGTGTAGCTGACGGCGGCGAATAGGCTTGGGGACAATGGCGGAAAAGATCGCCGCTGTTGCGCCTAAGGATTCGCGAGTAGAGGCACTGCCAGAGCTGAGATATACCAACGGGGGCGCGACGCTGGCAAACTCTCGTTTGATCGCATTGGCAAGTTGCGCTCCATCTGCTTCAGGCATGTACCAATCGATCAGGACTGCATCCCAGCGCTCGTTGCGCATGACGTGTAACGCCCGTTGAGCCGTTGGCACGGCCTTGACGATGCACTTCCAGGACGTTAAGAGCGCCGTAATAATTTGTTCAGAGGTCTCACTGTCGTCCACCAAAAGGAGACGCTTTCCGGCTAGGCCCCTGACTTCTTCCGGCATATCGCTGGAGCCGGCCACAGCGCGGTACGGAATTTCAAGTTGGAAAATCGAGCCGATGTCCGGTTGGCTGGAGGCCCAGATTTTGCCGCCCATCAGTTCGGTGAGGCGTTTTGAAATAGCCAAACCAAGACCCGTTCCTCCGAAGCGCCGCGTCGTAGATGCATCCACCTGGGAGAAAGATTGGAATAGCGCTCCCAGTTTGTCAGCCGGGATACCGATTCCCGTGTCACGCACTGCCAGATGCAGAAGTTCTTTTCCTTGGTGTTTGCGAATCTCTGCTGTGACAACCACCTCGCCATGAGCGGTGAACTTGACTGCGTTACCCACCAAGTTGAGCAAAATCTGACGAGTGCGCGTGACGTCGCCACGGATCTTGGCGGAGATTTCAGGTTGAATCAGCGCAGCAAGCTCGATTGTCTTCTCCGCCGCCCGATTGGCAAGGAGTTCCAGCACTTCTTCCACACAATCTTGCAGTGAAAAGGGCTCGTCTTCCAGATCCAACTTGCCCGATTCGATCTTCGAGAAATCCAAGATATCGTTGATGATTGTTAGCAAAGCGTCGGACGATGAACGAATGGTGTTCACGCAATCGATGGTTTCTGCCGGCAAGTTCTGGTCGAGAATCAGACTTGTCATGCCCATGACTGCATTCATAGGCGTCCGAATTTCATGGCTCATGTTGGCCAAGAATTCGCTGCGAGCTTTCGCTGCCTCTTCGGCTTTCAGTCGCGCCCGTTTGGCGCCAGCTAGCGCGCCCTCGGCAGTACGCCGCACGGAGTCTATTTCTTTGCCCCGTTGCTCCTCTAAAAACCGGCTGGCCAATTGCTCCCAGAAATCGCTATTCACCTGCTTGCCTTGAAAAATACTAAAAACTAACAGAACAAAGTTTGCGAATGAGTAGCGAATCCCAATCGAAGTATGCAGCCAAGCAAAGGAATACACTAGCGCAGGCCAAAGTAAAACGAAGACTTGCAGCACGAAAATCCGCGTATTCGGCGCTAAGTTGACAATCGAACTGGCCACCGCAACGGTATTCCAAAGCATCAGCATGGTGGAGTTCCAGTTACCGAATCCGTAGCAGATGATGGAATGCACCAGAAGAAAGCCCAGGCTGCCCGCAGTCATCAGCGTCCCCACCGCAACCATACCGTACCAACGATTGCTGGATTGGCTCCAAATCGTCTTGCGGGCCGATATTGCCAAAATATTGAGCGTAATGCCCAGCGCCGAAAGGATGCTGGCAAACTCGATGACGGTGTAGTGCTCGACAGGATAGCTGGTGGAAAGCCAAATTGCAGCAACTATTAGTGCCTGCACTATGATGGTGCTGCGCAACCGAATAGCGTACAGCTTCCCGGCCTCATTCTTCGCATGAGTTCGCGTATCGGGAGAGAGCCGGGATAGGGATTGTGGTTGCTCGCGAAGCGTCATAGGGCTCACTGGTCTTATCGGCAGGGTTGAGCAGATTCCGTACAAACCTTTTTAAAGGATGGATAAGCTAGCACTGATAGCAGGAGATATCTGGAGCCTATGAACGTATTGACGAACAGACGGACTTTCTTATCAACGAGCATGCTAGCAGCGGGCGCATTCGCAGCTACTTCGCCGCAAAAAAAGGTGCGGCTCGGCGGACCGATTTTTCTGGATTCGAGCGATCCAGCGGAACTAGCCCACGAGCATCGGCGTCTGGGTTATAGTGCCGCCTACTGTCCTGCGGCTAAGGTGGGCGACAGCGCGCACATTGAAGTGATTCGGAATGCATTTGCCAAAGAGAATGTGGTGATTGCCGAAGTGGGCGCATGGAAAAATATGCTCGATCCCGATGAAGGGAAACGCCGGGAGAATTTGGCGTATGTAACGGAACGTTGCGCCCTAGCCGAGGAAGTAGGGGCGCGCTGTTGTGTGGATATTGCGGGTTCCTACGATCCGAAAGTCTGGTACGGGCCGAATCCAAAGAATCTATCAAAAGAGTTTTTTGATGCAACAGTGCAGAATTGCCGACACATCATTGATTCCGTAAAACCGAAGCGCACAAAGTTCACGATTGAAATGATGGGCTGGAATTTGCCGGACGGCCCTGACACGTATCTCGAACTGATTAAGGCTGTAGATCGTAAGGGGTTTGGGGTCCACCTAGATGTTTGTAATGGAATCAACTGCCCTGCGCGCTTTTACCGCAACACTCAATTCATTGAAGAGTGTTTTGCCAAACTGGGCCCTTGGATTGTTTCTTGCCACGCCAAGGATTTGCAGTGGATCACGGAATTGAACGTTCATTTTTTGGAAGTCATTCCGGGCCGTGGGCAGATGGATTACAAAGCGTACTTGCGAGGAATATCAAAGCTTACGGTTGATGCGCCGCTCATGTTGGAACATTTGAAAACGGCCGAAGAGTATGACGAAGGGCGAGCCTTCATACAGAAGGTAGCAGCGTCGATTGGTGTGGAGCTCGCTTGAATCAGGCCGCTAGTCTGGTGAAGATGTTGGCGACAGCGGTGAGATCTTCGTCTACCGCACCTTCAAGGGCGAATGGCTTGAGCGCAGATTCAAGGGCTGCTTCGAATTGGATTCGGCGTTTGCCGAGAACTGCCGGCGAAGTAACGGAAAAAGAAAGCGCGCGTTTGATTAAATCAGATACGCCCACACGCTGGCGGAATGCGACGGCAATTTGCTCCAGCCTGCGAAAACGAGAAGGGGCAAACCAGTGGTCAAGATCGGGCTTGTATCTCGTCTCATCATGCTCAGAAGCCCAAGCTGAACGGACTTTCCTGAATTCGGATTGCCAGCCTCCCGCATTTGAGTCTTTTGCAAAGGACGCACAGACGGCGATGTGCCCATCACGAGACAGAGTTCTTTCCAAAACCGAAAGTGTGGCCTCGCGCGGAAGCCAATGGAGCGCGCGTCCAATGGTGATGAAATCAAACGAGTGGTTGGTGGCATCCAAATTTTCGATTGCCTTTTCCGCAAACTGAATATCGGCGCCGGCTGCGCCGGCCAAATGGCGCGCTAAGGCGAGCATAGCCGGCTCAACATCAACGGCCATGCAGTTTCCAACGAATGGTGCAAATCCAATTGCCAAGTTTCCAGGACCACACCCTACATCCAGCATGCGACTCTGCGCGCTCAATCCCAGGTGTGTCGAAACAGCCGCGAAGAATTCAGGAGGATACGGCTCGCGATACCGATAGAACTCCGCCGTGGTCTCAAACCTTCCCATAAACGTGATCTTCGCAGACCGTCATTCGTTAAGATAGTGAGTGGAGGAATGGGTGAGTGGTTGAAACCGGCGGTCTTGAAAACCGTTTGCGTCGAAAGGTGCACGGGGGTTCGAATCCCTCTTCCTCCGCCAAATTTTAAATGGCGATTTGTTTTCCTTAGTACTCTTTCAGGCCAGCTCGCAAAATTCCTCGCTTTGCTTCCGCGCTGCGCATAAAAGTTTCCCACACAAATCCACTGCGCAAATTTTCAGCCATGGTGATGGTGATACCCGTATCGATGCCCACCACATCCGGATCTCTCCACCCTGTCAGCGGATTGAACGCATTCACAAATCCATAGCGGCACCATGACAGTTGCGCATAGCTGTGTTTCATGTTCTTTAAAGTGCGCAATGTCGCTTCCGGCAGAAAAGGCAGAGAACCCGCAGGCGCACTCGGGACTACTGTGCCGTCAATCGGCCCGATCTCTGGCGGCCCGCCCCACACTACGTATCCTTTCGCGGAATCTGACGCGGTAATGCCCCACAAGTCTTCGCTGTAATCAGGGAACTGTTTGGCCAACTCCACGCAAAATCGAAGATGCACTTCGGTCGCGATCTTTGAGTTTTCGAAATAATCCGCATACTTATCTTTCCTGTGACGGAGATCGAACCAGGCCTGCGAATATTGGTGTACGAAGAGCGGCGCGTAGGAGCCAATGTAGCGCATGCCTTCGTATTCGAAGGTCACTCGTTTCCAAGCGTCCCAGGCGCTGTCGGGCAGCGGATGAGAGGAAGAACCGAGACCCAGCAAGTACATCATCATCAACTCGCTGTAATAATCCCAACGATAGGGTAAAAAACCGCCCTCCGGCGCCCAGCCATGGGGCAACAGAGTGGTGTCCTCTGAAAGCCAAGTCCATTCCACCCGGTTCACAATGCTGTTGGCCAAGCGACTGATCTCCGCATGGCGGAAGTGCTCACGGCAAGTAAGGACACCGCAAAGAAGCATGGCGGTGTCGATAGACGAAACCTCCGAATCCCAAATGCGCTCGCCGGTTTTCATATTGGCGAAGTGATAGTAGAAACCTCTGTGAGTGGGCATCGATTTCGCGAGGAAACGCAGTGTCATCAACACGCGGTTGAGCGCATCCTGCTGGGAGACATACGCGCGCTGCTGGCCAATGCAGAGCGCCGTCAATCCGAAACCCGTGGAGGCGATGCTCGCCACCACACCGGTATCGTTTGCGCGGACGTTGCACCTATCCTTCACCAAGCCGGTTGCGGGTCGGCTTGTTCCCAGAAGAACTGGAAATTCGATTTCTCCAACTCCTCAAGAAACGCATCGTCTTCAGGGGAAATACCGGGCGCGGCTTTTCTGGTTACAGTGCTGTGCCGAAGCAAGGAAGGGGCAAACACCGCCGTAGATAAGAATGCCCGGCGTGAAAGGTAAGATCCCATGTCAGTTAATGTCGGAACTGTATACTCCATGAGATTAGAGTCAGTCTAACAAGCAGAGAGCTTTTGTGATTCGACTGGGAAAGTTGACCAAAGAACGCATCATTGCTGGCGCTATTGGCCTTGTTACGTGTCTAGGTATCGGCGTCCTGATCTTGCGAACGTACACTCAGGTGCCCCAGCGCTATTTGATGGCCCCCGTTCAGATCCAGGGCGCCGTTATGAGGGACGACAGCGACCCCGGCAAACAATTGCCGCTTGCGGGTACCGAAGTCACCGTTAGTTCGGGGCTTAATTCTAGAACCGGAACGGCCGACGCCTCGGGTTTCTTCTCGGTCACGCTTCGCCCGGGCGCCATTCCCGGGCAGCCCATTCGGTTGCTTTTCAGACACCCTCAATATCTGCCGCTTGAAATGAAAGTGTCACCGCAGGACAAGCTCTATGTGGTTCGCCTCGAACCCTCCGCTCAATCTATCGCGAGATTGACCCAACCTGCGAGTCTTGCAAAGCTTAACGCCATTAGCGATGTCATAGTGCGGTATTCGGTCCAGAACCAATCCACAGTGGACGTCGGAACGACCGCCAAGCAGTTTGAAGTGAAGAATGTAGGCAATGTGCCCTGTGACGGTCAAGCACCATGCTCTCCCGATGGCAAATGGAAAGCCGTCAGGAATGATATGTTGATCGATGCTGGCCCGGGCAACGAGTTTCGCAATGTTCGAGTCACTTGTGTCGGGGGTCCCTGCGCGTTTACCAGAATTGACACCGCCGGTTTCGCGATCCAGTCGCGCAAGAAAACCATTACCGTCCTCAACTGGTCTGATCCGGCTAGCTTCGTTGTCGAGGCCGAGGTGATACGACCTATGGTCACAGACAGCGTACGGCACACCTATCCATTTATCGTCGGCAGCGCTATGACTTTCGCTTTGCCTGCTACTGCCGAAGGCCCCAGCATTGAGGCGCACGAAAATGGCCAAGCGGTTGTATTCCCGCTTGGACCCAACTTGAGTTTGTCGTGGGCGACATGCATTGTTGAAGTGGCTGAGCAGAACAAGGTTTACCGCTGCACTCTCAAGCCCGGTTATGAATTCCAACCGTAAGATTTGCAGCGTTCTCGATGTCTAAAACCTGAGACCGCCCAAGAGGTAAAAAATCAGAACAATTACGAGAATCGTGCCGAGGCTGATTCCGGCGCCACCGCCATAGCCCCAACGTCCGTATCCGTAATAACCGCCACCGCCTCCTATCAAAAGAATCAGCAGTATGAGTAAGATCAACATACTGATTAGATCAGCATCGCGGAGAATCGTTACCCAGGAGAGGACTCCTGGTAGTTCATGCATCCAGCCGCGTTTCTAAGGTCTCTGGCGTATGATCTAGCAGAAAAGCTTAATATGCAAAACAAGTCGATTTTCGTGTTGGGTGGAGTTTGCCTTCTCTCGGTTTTCGGGTACGGCCAACAGCCCGCTGATCGTAGGAGTTGCGAAGAACTGAAGAGGCCGGAGGTGGCGGGTTTAGTTGTCTCCAGTGCGGAAGATGTAGTGGGCGGGAAGCGCTTGAACGGCAATGGGCCCGTTTTGCCTGCCCACTGCTTGCTGCGCGGCGAAGTGAATCAGCATACCGGCGCCGACGGCAAATCGTATGGAGACGTCTTTGAATTGCGGATGCCAGACGATTGGAATGGCAGGCTCTTGTTTCAAGGCGGCGGTGGCCTCGACGGCGTTGTCCAACCCGCTATCGGCGCGAGTGGATCATTTGAGCGCCCTGCGCTTTCCCGCGGTTATGCTGTCGTATCAACCGATGGCGGGCATGAAGCCGATCCGAAAGCTCCACAAGATATGGGTTCGTTCGGTTCCGATCCTGGGGCACTTGCCGATTATGAATATCTTTCTACAAAAACAGTGACGGATGCCGCCAAGGCGCTTTTATTGAAGCACTATGGGGAGCAGCCCAAGCACTCGTACTTTCGCGGTTGTTCGAATGGCGGGCGTGAAGGGCTCATCGCCGTGCAGCGGTACCCGGAATATTTTGATGGCGTGATCGCTGGCGCTCCTGCGTTCCATTTAACGCGAGCCATGATTGCCGAAGCCTGGAACACCATGCAGTATTCGGCGGTCGCGCCGCATGATGCGCAGGGCCGGCCTGAGTTGCGCAAAGCCTTTTCAGAAAGCGATCTGCAATTGGTTTCGAAGGGCGTGCTGGCCAAGTGTGATGCTTTAGATGGCGTTAAGGACGATCTGATTTCAAATCCCGAGGCTTGTCATTTCGATCCCGTCGAACTGCAGTGCGCTGGAGCAAAGACCGATTCGTGCTTGAGCGCCGCGCAAGTGACGGCCATGAAAAAAGCCATTAACGGTCCGGTGGATTCTCACGGCAAAGCTTTGTATTCCGATTGGCCTTATGACAGTGGCATTTCGGGCGACGGCTGGCGCGCCTGGATTTTGGGTAGCGAGAAGATGCCCTCGATCAACACTTTGATTTTTCCGCCGGCAATCAATCAGATGGCCTTAGCTGGTAAACAGCCGCCGATCGACATTTTCCATTTTGATTTTGACCGCGATGCGAAACGCCTTGAAAAAGCCGCTGCGAAATCATTAAACTCGGATGCAACCGACTTAGGCGCATTTCGCAATCGCGGCGGCAAGTTGATCTTGTATACCGGTATGAGCGATCCCGTCTTTTCCGCAAACGATTTGATCCACTACTACCAGGATGTGATGCAAGCCAGCGGAGGCGAAAAAGCCACCTTCGATTTCGCGCGTCTCTTTCTATTGCCCGGCGTGAATCACTGCGGCGGTGGCCCCGGCCTGGATAGTTTCGATTCGCTCACAGCTCTTGAAAAATGGGTGGAAGAGGGCGATGCCCCCGCCCACCTGATCGCTAAGGGAAGTGCGTTCCCGGGGAGGACGCGGCCGATGTGCCCGTATCCACTGACGCCGATTTACAATGGCTGGGGAAACCCCGAAAACGCGGCCTCTTTCGCGTGCGGCAAAGTGAATACTAAATGAAAATAGTTGATATTCGCGCTACCACGGTGACTGTGCCGTTGGAAGCGGCATTGCGCCACGCTAACGGCTGCCATTGGGGCCGTTTCGTGCGAACCATCGTTGAGGTGGAAACGGACACAGGACTCATTGGTTTAGGTGAGATGGGCGGGGGCGGGGAATCAGCCGAGGCTGCGTTCCGCTCGCTCAAAACCTACCTCGTGGGGCACGATCCCTTGCGCCTGGAAGAAATGCGCTTCCTCATTGCCAACCCCACCGCGTCCCTCTATAACAACCGCACGCAACTGCTGGCCGCGCTGGAATTCGCCTGTCTCGATATCGCGGGGCAAGCCTGGGGTGTCCCCGTTTATCAGATTCTGGGCGGGAAGTTGCGCGATCGCGTGCCCTTCGCCTCGTATTGCTTCTTCCGTTATGCGAATCCGCGAACGGGCGCGACGGAAGTTCGTACGGCCGATCAAGTTGTCGCGTTTGCGCGCGCGGCCAAAGAGAAGTATGGTTTTACCACGCACAAGATGAAAGCCGGCGTGTTTCCTCCCGAACACGAACTGGAACTGTATCGCGCTTTGGCGCAGGCCTTTCCCAAAGACAAAGTGCGCTTCGACCCCAATGGTGTCTGGTCAACCGAACAAGCCATTCGTTTCGGGCAGGGCATTGAAGACCTGAATAACGATTACCTGGAAGATCCGGTATACGGGCTGAACGGCATGCGCCGGACCCGCGGCAAAGTGCGCGTGCCGCTTTCCACCAATACCGTGGTTGTGAATTTCGAACAACTCGCCGCCAATATTCTTGACCCCGCCGTTGATGTCATTTTGCTCGATACCACTTTCTGGGGCGGCATTCGCCCTTGCGTAAAGGCTGCCGGTGTTTGCGAAACATTTCAAATCGGCGTGGCCGTGCATTCTTCCGGCGAACTGGGTATTCAATTGGCCACCATGTTGCACTTAGGGGCAGTGATTCCGAACCTGTCTTTTGCGGCCGACGCGCACTACCATCATTTGACTGACGACATCATCGAGGGCGGCTTGATGCGCTACGAAAACGGCGCAATCAAGGTTCCCGATGGCCCGGGCTTGGGTGTGAAACTGAACCGCGACAAACTGCGCGAGTATCAGGAACTTTACAAAAAGTTGGGCGGCTATCCTTACGATCAAGACCCGGCACGCCCCGGTTGGGCGCCCGTTTTGCCGAATGATCGTTGGGCCGACCCAAACGATGATCGCTATCCGGTGGCGCTAGGTTAGCCGTGGGAAAGAACTGTCTCGATCTATCCGGAAAAGTGGCCGTCGTTTTCGGTGCTTCATCGGGCTTGGGAAAGGCCATCAGTCTTGGGCTGGCCGAGCATGGTGCGGATGTCGTACCGACGGCGCGGCGGCCTGAGTTGCTGGCGGATGTCTGCGCGCAGGTCAAAGCGCTCGGACGCAAGACACTGCTGCAAACTTCCGATGTGGCGGATCGCGCCTCCATTTGTAAGCTGCGCGATACGGTATTAGGCGAACTGGGCCGCATCGATATCTTAGTGAACGCCGCGGGTCAGACATTCCGCAAGCCCACAATCGACGTGCAGGATGCCGATTGGTCGGCATTGTTTGAGACGAATCTCACTGGCGTTTTGCATACGTGTCAAGAGTTCTACGCGCCGCTGAAAGCAAGTGGCGCCGGCCGCGTCATCAACATTGCTTCTCTTGGTTCGTTTGTGGCCTTTCATGAAGTCAGCGCTTATTGCGCATCGAAGGCGGCCGTCCTCTCACTCACTCGGAGTCTGGCGTGTGAGTGGGCGCGCGATGGCATTTGCGTTAACGCCATCGGTCCGGGCGTGTTTCCCACCGAACTGAATCAGCATCTGTTGACGGGAACCGATCGCGGAAAGGAGATTTTACAGCGCACCCCCATGCGGCGTTTCGGAGATCCGAAAGAGTTGATTGGCGCAGCCGTGCTGCTCGCTTCCGATGGAGCGAGTTTCATGACCGGCGAGTGTCTGGTGGTGGATGGTGGTTACCTTGCCTCCGGCGTGAATTCATGAAACTCCTATTGAGTCTCTTGCTGGTGTCGGTCTCCATCCGCGCCGAGACGGGAGAAGATGCGTGGCTACGCTATCGTGTGCCGAACCCTGCTGCGGTCATACAACTGGACAAAACTCCCGAAGTCGATTCCGCACGCAGAGAGATTTCGCGGGCAGTCAATTTTGGCGGATCCATTATTCTTGCCACCGTTGCCGAGTTCAAGCAGTCGTATCCGCAGATCGCCGTTCCCTCTGGGCTCGACAGCGATGGCTATTATTTGCATACCGCGAAAATCAATCGCAAGCCTGTCATCGTCGTTGCCTCACCCACCAGCCGGGGTGTTCTCTATGGTGCTTTTGCGTTGATTCGTCACGCTGCGCAAGGTGAGACCCTTGCCGGCTTGAACGAACTCACTAATCCCGCAGCGCCGGTGCGCTGGGTCAACCAATGGGACAACCTCGATGGCAGCATTGAGCGCGGCTATGGCGGCCGTTCTATCTTTTTCGAAGGCAGCAATGTTCTGCCCGATCTCGCGCGCGCAGGCGAATATGCGCGGCTGCTCGCTTCCATCGGCATCAATGGCTGCACGGTGAACAATGTGAACGCCAATCCCCGCGCACTCACCAGCGAATTTCTGCCGCAAATTGCCCGTATCGCCGATGTGTTTCGCCCCTGGGGAGTGAAGCTCTCACTCTCAGTCGATTTCGCTAGCCCCAAGTCGATCGGCGGTCTCGATACCTTTGATCCCCTCGATCCGCGCGTGGTCGCCTGGTGGCAAGCGAAAGCCGATGAGATTTATAAGCTAATTCCTGATTTCGCCGGCTTTGTTTTAAAAGCCGATAGCGAAGGCAGAGTCGGACCGTCCACTTATGGCAGGACGCATGCCCAAGCAGCGAACCTGCTGGCAAACGCCGTGAAGCCGCATGGCGGCATCGTCATTTACCGCGGCTTTGTTTACGACCACCACGCCGATTGGCGCAATCTCAAAAACGATCGCGCCCGCGCTGCGTACGACAATTTCCATCCGCTCGACGGCCAATTTGCCGACAACGCCCTGGTCCAGGTGAAATACGGTCCTATCGATTTTCAAGCCCGCGAACCAGTCTCGCCCTTAATTGCCGGACTCACCCATACGAATCAAACTTTGGAACTCCAAATTACGCAGGAATACACAGGCCAACAGCGTCACCTCTGTTTTCTCGCTCCGATGTGGAGCCAAGTACTGAATTTCGACATGCGCGTGGGAGGAGCACACACTCCCGTCAGTGAGATTGTCTCCGGCAAAACCTCCCATCGGCCCTTAGGAGGTTTTGTGGGAGTTGCCAACGTTGGGCGCGACTCAAACTGGCTCGGCGCCGATCTTGCCATGGCCAATCTGTATGCGTTCGGACGTCTGGCCTGGAGTCCCAGCCTGAATGCCGAGCTAATCTCCCAAGAGTGGACTCGCCAAACTTTCGGCAACGATCCACGCGTTGTCTCTGCGATTAGCTCACTCGAAATGGACTCGTGGCACGTTTACGAAGGGTACACCGGTCCTCTCGGACTAGGAACGCTTACCGACATCCTGCGCGGCCACTATGGTCCCGGCATCGAATCAGCCGAACGAAACGGTTGGGGCCAGTGGATCCGCGCCGATCATGAAGGCATCGGCATGGATCGTACCGTCGCCACCGGCACCGGTTTCATTGGCCAATATCCACCCGAAGTCGCGCGGATGTACGAATCGCTAAAAGAGTGTCCAGATGAGTTGGTGTTATTCATGCACCACCTCCCATACGCCTATACCTTGCATTCCGGCAAGACAATCATCCAACATGTTTACGATTCTCACTACACCGCCGCCGCTGAAGCGCAATGGTTTCCGGTTCGCTGGCAAGCCGTGAAAGGCCTGATCGATCCCGAAAGATTTGCCGCCATCTCCCAGCGACTCACCTATCAAGCCGGCCACGCCATCGTCTGGCGCGACGCCATTTGTAGCTGGTTCCTGCATGAGTCGGGAATTCCAGATACGCAAGGCCGCGCCGGCCATTTCCCTGGCCGCATCGAGGCCGAAGCCGCTAAACTCGATGGCTATGTGGTGCAAGATGTCACTCCCTGGGAGGACGCATCGGGCGGTAAGGCCATCTCCTGCGCGAGCCAAGCCTGCACTGCCACTTTCGTTTTTCAAGGCGGTCAAGGCGTCTACGACATTGCCGTTCAATACTTCGATGTCAACGCGGGCATTGCAAAATTTCAGCTGAAAGTTGGCGATCAACGTCTCAGTTCCTGGCAAGCCGATGATCATTTCCCAACGAAAACGCTCAATGGCGATTCGTCCACGCGTCACACAATCACCAACTTCAAGCTGCAGCCGAACTCTGTAATCACCATAGAAGGCATTCCCGACGGCGCCGACCCCGCCGCCATCGATTACATAGAAATCACGCCTCATATATACTGACTCGCGTGAGACCTCCCATCCTCGTGACAGCCGTCGGTGTTGTAGCTCTGGCCACACTTTCGCTTCGTCTTCACACGATTCACGCCGCAGAGGTCAAAGCTCCCAAGTTCGTCGTCGATCCTTTTGGCCCAAGCCTCTCCCAAACGGCTGGCTCTTAGGACAAAGCGTCGGCGTCTCAGTCGATTCGCAAGACAATGTGTGGATCGTCCATCGCCCGGGCTCTCTGGAAATCGGCGAGATGCACGCTACGACAACTCCCAAAATTGCCGAGTGTTGCGCACCGGCGCCTGATGTCTTGGCCTTTAACCAAGCCGGCAATCTTATCGCCCACTGGGGTGGCCCTGGCAAGGGCTACGACTGGCCCGATGCCAATCATGGAATCACTGTCGATTCGCAAGGCAATGTCTGGCTCGGCGGTGCCGGCAAAGGTCGTGGCACGGGTCCTGTTGAACACGGCCAAGACGTCGAAATCGGCGGCGTCGAAAGCTATCACGACAACATGATTTTGAAGTTCGACCAGCACGGCAAATTCCTTCTTCAAATCGGCAAGCCAAACAACAGTAAAGGCAGCAACGATGTGGCAAACCTTCGTTTGCCCGCGAAAATCTTTGAAGATCCCAAGCGTGCGGAAATTTATGTTGCCGATGGCTACGGCAATCATCGTGTCATCGTTTTTGATCGCGATACAGGTCAATACAAGCGGCATTGGGGCGCTTACGGTGTTAAACCGAGCGATGCCGATGCCGGCAGTTACCAGCCCGATACCGCGGCCGACGCTAAACAATTTCGCAATCCCGTGCACTGCGCCGTACTCTCCCACGACGACCTGCTGTACGTCTGTGACCGCGCGAACGACCGCATTCAAGTCTTCCGCCCCGATGGCACTTTTGTGAAAGAAGCCTTCATTGAAAAGCAGACCCTTGGCTCCGGCTCCGTGTGGGACATCGCTTTTTCGAAAGATCCCGAACAGCGGTTTCTCTATGTGGCCGACGGCGAAAACAACAAGGTTCACATTGTCGAGCGGTCCTCTTTACAGGTGCTCACCAGCTTCGGCCAAGGCGGCCGCCAGCCCGGTGAGTTCTACGGCGTTCACAGCATTGCTACCGATTCCAAAGGCAATATCTATACAACTGAAACGTACCGCGGCCAACGCGTGCAGCGCTTCCTCTATCAGGGGCTCGCGCCCGTGACAACTAGAGAGCAAGGCGCACCTTGGTAAATAGCCTTGCGAGGGATCTTTTTATTCTTGCCGCAGAGCCGACAAAGGATCAATGCGGGACGCTCGCCTCGCCGGCGCATAACCAGCGAGAATCGCGGTGCTTAGGATGACGACAACGGCTATCGCCAGGGTTCTTAAATCACCCGGCTCGGCACCGAACAGAAACGATTTGATAAGCCGCGAAGCAATCACTGCGCCAGGCAAACTGATAGCGAGCCCCGCCACGGCCACTAGAAGAGCTCGCCGCAGAACCATCCAAACCACGGCATTGCGTTGCGCCCCCAGAGCTATCCGGACTCCAATCTCCCCCGCCTGCCGCGCAACGCTGTAGGACATCGTCCCGTAGAGTCCCACGGACGCCATGAGCAGAGCGAGTATCGCAAAACCCGTGCACAATTTTGCGAAGGCAATCTCCCTGCTGATTGTCCGATCGATTTCCGCGGCCTGCGTAACCACATTTGTGACGGGTACGCGAGAATCTGCCTCCCTCACGGTCACATGCACACTCTGCACTATCCGCAGCGGATCACCCGCGGTGCGCAGCGCGAAGGTCACTCCGTCGGAAGAAAACTGGCGGGCCGCTACAAACAGTGTCATAGCATTCTCTTCTTCGTTCTTCAGGCCACCGTACTGCACGTTGGCCGACACACCGACAATCTCGAGATTACGCTTTTCGTCTACTATCGTGATGTGCTGGCCCACCGGATTCTCGCTCCCAAAGTATGTCCTTGCCAGCCGTTCGCTGATCACCGCAACCGGCTTAGAATCCGATTGATCGCGATCGTCAATCTCACGCCCGGAAAGGATCGGAATCCTCATGGTTGTTAGGAAGCTCGATCCGGCCGCCATGACACGAGCGCCGTCAAGGTTTACCGCACCTATCTTGAGTGGTCCTCTGATGGCCTGCCAGCCGCGCGCGGCGCTGACAATCGATGATTGAGAGAATGTCGCGCTACTCACGCCGGGAATCGCCTCGAAGCGCTTGCGCAGTTCGCCGTAAAACGTGACGATCTCCGGATCGCGATGCCCGGCTTGGCGCGCGTTTAACGAAAATAGCAGAATATTCTCGCGAGCGTACCCCAGTTGAACTGCGTGCAGATTGTTGAGTGTCTGTACAAAGAGACCCGCAACAACCAAAAGGACAAACGAAATCGCGATCTGGGCGATCACCAGAAAATGCTGCGCGCGGTGGCGCGGTCCGCCTCCGTGGCCGTTCTTCAGCGCAGGCATGACGTCCGGGTGAGTAGATTGTGCTGCCGGAACGAGGCCAAATAGCACGCCGCAAATTACAGAAAGAACTGCTGTCACGGCCAGTACCTTCCAGTTTAATTCCGCGCGCAGCGTAAAGTTCTCCTGCCCGTTGGAGAAGAGCAAAGTGAGCACTCGCATGCCCCAAGCCGCAAATAACAAACCAAGTGCTCCGCCGAACGACGCCAGCATCACACTCTCGGTCAGCAACTGCCGCACGATGCGAAAACGCCCCGCTCCCAGGCTGAGCCGCACCGCCATTTCGCGCTGCCGGGCGGCGGCCCTTGCCAACAATAAATTGGCAATGTTCGCGCAAGTAATCGCCAGGATCAATCCCACCATCGCCAGGAGCAAGTAGAGCGGCTTCGCATACTGGCGCCGCAAGCTACCCAGACCTTCTCCTCCGGGATTCAGAATCAGCGCGGGTAGTTTGGCGCGCTCACCGTCGGTGCTTGCTGTAGTGACAACCCACTGATGGAAGCGCGGCGCCAGCACTGCCTGCGCTTGGGCCATGCTCACACCTGGACGCAAGCGCCCCATCATTTCAATCCAATAAAAATTTCGGTCGGGATACATACGGCCAGCTTGTTCACTGTCTACCAGCAAATTTGTATGCAACGGAAGATAAATGTCCGGCGGCGCCGCCGGATCCACTCCGAAGAATTCCGGCGGCGTCACGCCGATCACAGTGAAGGATAGGTTATCCACCAGAATCGGCTGTCCAATCGCATTCGCCGGTCCCCCAAAGCGGTTATGGCTTGTTGCAAAACTGATCACGGCAACTGGTGCTGCGTCCGGACGATCGTCTTCTGCGCCTATCAGACGGCCTGCCGCCGCTGGTACCGCCAGTCCGCGAAAATATTCCCCGCTGACGTACTCCGTGCCGGCGGTTGTGGCCTGCCCGCCGATGGCCAAATTATGCTTTAGTCCGTTGAAATATGCAAAGAGGGTGGAAAATACAGGGTTCTCTTCGCGAAGAGTCTCGAACGCGCCGTAAGGGAACATCCCGCTGACCATGGTGCCTTTGCCTCCCGGCCACGCCATGCCTTGCACCCCGTGCATGACGTGAACCCACTGCTTGTCCGCGTTCTGCGGCGGTGCGCTCCGCCAATTCAAGACCACCAGCGCCTCCGGATCGGCTACTGGCAGCGCGCGCAACAGAATCGACTCCATGAAACTGTAAATGGCGGTATTGGCTCCAATGCCGAGCGCTAGCAATAAAACCGCCAGCGCGCTGAATGCTTTGTTGGCCATCATTGTGCGTAAGCCATAGCGGACATCTTGGCCCAGTTCCGACAAAAAACGTGTCATCCAAACCTCCCGTGACTCTTCTTGTTTCAGGCCAACGTTGCCGAATCGTCGGCGCGCTTCAGCCTGTGCGTGCTCCCTCGTCATGCCTTCTGCTTCAAGGTGCGCCGCTTTCTCCGCAACGTGGAGTTCCATCTCTTCGCTCAATGAATCGCTGCGCCTGCTACTCCTGATCCAATAAGCGATTCGTCGTATCAGCATCTCCGTCAGTTCGCCCCCATCACACGAGCAATGGCTAGCGTGAGTTTTGCGTACTTCCGCGCTTCAACTGCGAGCTGTTTGCGGCCCTGGCCTGTTATCTTATAGATCCTTGCCCTCCGGTTGTTCGACGTTACGCCCCACACTCCATCGATCCAGCCGTTCAACTCCAGCCGCTGAAGCGCGGGGTACAACGAACCCTCCTCGACGAGCAACTCATTTTCAGATGATTGTTGAATGAATTGCACTATGCCGTAGCCGTGCAGATCCCGCCGCGACAGCGTTCGCAGAATTAACATGTCCAGCGAGCCCGGTAACGAATCGTTTTTCTGCGCCTTGCGTCCCATACTAAGAATTCTTAGCTTACATCGACGATCTCTCGCGCGTCAAAGTTCCCTCAAGTTCTACTTGCTTGGCTCATTGGCAGGGTGCTCGTTCCTTTACGCGCCTCATCATCGCTGCCTATGTTATCCTCAAATTTGTCAGGCCTTTTGCGGACAGGTGGGTGAGTGGTTAAAGCCAACAGACTGTAAATCTGTCCCTCTTACGAGGTACGAAGGTTCGAATCCTTCCCTGTCCACCACGTAAACGGTGTGACTTTCCGCCCAGATCGGGCCGTTGTAGCTCAAATGGTAGAGCGCGTCCTTGGTAAGGACGAGGTAGTCGGTTCAATCCCGACCAACGGCTCCAGTTTCCTCTTCCTTAAACTATCCCCCAGTACTTGGCTATATCGGTAGATCCACGTAATAATCGGGCATGCTTTCGTTCCGGGGTGCACTCCTGTGCGCCATGATCGTTCCGTGTGCGCTTTTTGCTCTGCCTTCCATCGCCACTGTTACCAGTGCCGAACCCTTTTCTCTCGATGGACACAAGATTCTGTCCCCAGGTGTCACCTCCTACCCTCTGGTTTCAGGCGATACCATCGCCACTACCAACGGCCTCGCTGTACTTCTTTTTCGTGACGGCAGCAGCATCAAACTTGATCAAAACTCCACTGTCAAGTTGGACACCGTGGGCTCCAGTCCGACTGTCACATTGCTTTCGGGGGGCCTTGATTACAAATTAGTTTTCGGCTCGAATGTGAAAGTGATGAGCCTGGATACTCTTCGCAAGCGCACATCTACCGACGCAGCATCATCTTCGCCAACGGAGGGTTCCGCTAAGAGCGCCGCGTCCGCATCCAGAGGCTCCGGTTTTATTATCTCTGCAGGTGGCCGGATCGCCACTTCTGATACATCCATTGCCCGGGTTCCCGAAGTCGGCCATCTCCACTACTAAAACAAGCCAACGCCTGTAGGCGAGAATGGGTGCAGATAACCATCCATTCATGGACTTTTTGTTTTGACCGCCCAGCCTAAACGCGCCATTGTCATTGGCGCCGGACCAGCCGGGTTGACAGCCGCCTACGAACTTCTCACCCGCACCGGCATTGAACCACTCATCCTCGAGCAGAGCCAGTCGTTGGGCGGTTTGTCCCGCACTGTAAATTACAAAGGCAATCGCCTCGATATCGGTGGCCATCGCTTTTTCTCTAAGTCCGATCGCGTCATGAATTGGTGGCTCAATATTCTCCCGCTGGAGTCTGTCGCTGCCGGCAATCCGCAAATTACCTACCAAGGGAAAACCGCCACCGTTCCCACGCAACTCCACATCGCGCCAAATGGCTCCGATCGTGTCATGCTCCTCCGTAAACGCAAATCGCGCATCTATTTCGGGCGTCAGTTCTTCTCCTATCCCATCACTTTCAGCCTCGATACAATTAGCAAACTCGGCGCCCTCCGCACCATGCGAATCGGTCTGAGTTATCTCCGCTCGGTCCTGTTCCCCATTCGCCCCGAGCGCAATCTAGAGCAATTCTTCATCAATCGTTTCGGCCGTGAGTTGTATCTAACGTTTTTCAAATCGTATACCGAAAAGGTGTGGGGTCTGCCTTGCAGCCAGATCAGCGCCGAATGGGGCGCTCAACGCATCAAAGGACTATCCATTCGCAAAACAATTGCTCACGTCTTCGGCAAATCCGCCTTCCATCGCGGCCGGGATTTGGCGCAGAAAGACATAGAAACCTCCTTGATCGAACAGTTCCTCTACCCGAAATTCGGTCCAGGTCAAATGTGGGAGGAAGTCGGCCGAAAGATCACCGCGCGCGGCGGCCAAATTCTCTACGGCTGGTCGGTGGAACAATTCGAACGTGCGCCAGACGGCGCCATCTCGGCTATCATCGCTCGCAACATCGCCACGCAAGAATCGCAACGGTTCACCGCAGATTATTTCTTCTCCACAATGCCCGTCAAAGACCTCGTCGCCGGTATGCAACCTCCCGCTCCCGACTCAGTCAGAACCATTGCGAACGGCCTTGTTTACCGCGATTTCATCACCATCGGACTCTTGTGCCGTAACGTGAAACTTCGCGAGCCTTCAGGCGATCTGGTGAAAGACAATTGGATCTATATTCAGGAACCCGATGTCCTCGTCGGCCGCCTGCAGATTTTCAACAATTGGAGTCCCGCGATGGTGGCCGATCCTGCCAACATCTGGCTGGGTCTCGAATACTTCTGCAATGAAACAGACTCGCTCTGGAATAAGAATGACTGTGCCTTGATCGACCTTGCCAAATCGGAGCTAAGCAAACTTGGCATGGTTGATCCGAGCGACGTTTGCGACGCCGTTGTGATTCGCATGCCCAAAACTTACCCTGCTTACTTTGGCTCATACGACCAATTTCCCCAGGTCATCGAATGGGTCAACACCATTGACAATCTGTTTCTCATCGGGCGCAACGGCATGCACAAATACAACAATCAGGATCATTCCATGCTCACCGCCATGACGGCTGTCGATAACATCGTCGCCGGCGTGCGCAGCCGCGCTAACCTCTGGCAGCTAAACACCGAGTCTGAATATCACGAAGAGAGAGCCTTGAACCGCCCAGCAAGTACAATTTGACTTGCCTCTTAAGAACAAACCTTTGGCGGGAATTCGCGTTCTTGACTTCTCGCACGCCTTAGCCGGCCCTTATTGCACCATGCTTCTGGCGGATTTCGGCGCCGAAATCTGCAAGCTCGAAAGTCCAGGCGGCGGAGACATGGGCCGCGCCTGGGGTCCTCCTTTCGCCGGAGAGTATTCTTCGTTTTTCCTTGGCCTCAATCGTGGCAAGCAAGGCATCGCGATCAACCTGAAGAAGCCTGAAGGCATGGATCTCTGCCTTCGTCTGGTTGACCGCATGGACGTGCTCATCGAAAACTTTCGCCCAGGCGCCATGGATCGCCTCGGCCTCGGTTATGAAGCTCTGCACGCTCGCAATCCTCGCCTGGTGTATTGCTCAATTTCGGGTTATGGCCAAAACGGCCCTTCGCGCGACGAAGCCGCCATGGACCTCATCGTCGAATGTTCGTCCGGTTTTCTCAGCATTACCGGAACTGAGGCGGGCGAGCAAGTGCGCAGTGGTTATGCAGTTGCCGATATCAACGCCGGCATGCACTCCGTCATCGGCATTCTGCTGGCTCTGCGCGCCCGCGACATCACGGGTGAAGGCCAATATGTCGATATCGCCATGCAAGATTCCATGATCTCCGCCATGAGTTCCAATTACATGTCGTATCTCGGCTCCGATCACGTGCCTGGTCCGCTGGGCGCATCATTCAAAACTGTCGTTCCTTATACGGTATTCTCCGCACAAGATCGTGCCTTCTCTATCGCCGTCGGGAGTGAGAAACTATGGGCCACCTTTTGCGATACCATCGAACGGCCCGAGTTGGCCAAGCACCCCAGTTTTGCTACCAATCCCCTGCGCGTCACGAATCGCCCCGCCCTTGAGAAGCTGCTCGCAGAAGTCTTCCGTCAACGTTCCATGATCGAATGGGTGGAGCGCCTGCGCGCGGCGGGCATCCCTTGTTCGCCTGTTTTGAACTTCGCGGAAGTGGCCGCGCATCCGCAAACGCAAGTGCGAGATATGTTCCCGGTTATCGATCATCCTGTCGCTGGGCCGCAGCGCATCACGGGCACTCCCATCAAGCTTTCCGCAACACCAGGATCTCCCGGCAATGCCGCTCCTCGTCTTGGTGAACACAGCGCCGAAATGCTCATGAAGTTGCTGGATCTCGATGAAGCTACCCTTGGCCGTCTGATCCGTTCCGGCGTGGTTGCGCAGGCTGAGCCCGAACAATGATGCTCGCCTGGCTGGGCCTTGCCACTATCGTCTGTTTGCTTGCGCTCATTCTGACCAAGCGCCTCTCCCCCTTGGTGGCTCTCATTGCTGTGCCCGTTACCGCGGGCTTGCTAGGAGGCTTTGGCCTGAAGTTGGGCGGCTTCATGTTGAAAGGCATCCAGGAAATTGCTCCCGTAGCCGGCATGTTCATCTTCGCCATTCTCTATTTCGGCATCATGACTGACGCGGGCCTAGTGGAGCCCGTTGTCCGTTTTATCTTGCGCGTTGCTGGAGACCGTCCCGCCCGCATCGTCGTAGGCACCGCACTTCTCGCGCTTCTCGTGCATCTCGATGGCTCAGGTGCCGTTGCTTTTCTCGTCGCCGTTCCGGTCATGCTGCCGTTGTATGAAAAGCTCAGTATGGACCGCCGCGTCCTCGCTTGTGCCTGCTCCTTGGCGGCAGGCGTCAACTTCCTCCCTTGGACCGGCCCTGTCCTGCGCGCCTCCGCGGCCCTCCACATTCCCGTAACCGATCTCTTTCGCCCTCTCGTTGGAGTTCAATCGGTCGGCTTGATCTACGTGTTTGCCATCTCCTGGTTCCTCGGTAAACTTGAGGAACGCCGCCTCAACTGGGAACCTCGCGCTCAAAGTTCCATCTCTACTCCACTCGCCGTGCCCGTCTCCGCGCGTACCTGGTTCAACGCTGCGCTTACTCTCGTCCTTATAGCCATCATGATTTCCGGCAAGGTTCAGCCGGTGATTGTCTTCATGGTCGGTTTGGCTGTTGCGTCGTGACCGTCAATTTCCCTAACGCCACCCGTCAACGCGAACGTCTCGATTCTCACGCCAAAGCCGCGCTCATGATGGCCACCATTTTATTCGCGGCGGGCGCGTTCACTGGCATCATGAAAGAATCCGGCATGCTCGCGGCCATGGCCAAAGCGGCGGTCGATGTTGCGCCGCCTGGCGCAGCTCGCCATATGCCCATCGTTCTCAGCATTCTGTCCATGCCGTTGACGTTGCTCTTTGACCCCGATTCTTTCTATTTCGGCGTCCTGCCCGTGCTGGCCGAAGCGGCGAAACACTTCGGCGTCGCGCCTATTCACGTCGCTCAAGCCGCCCTGTTCGGCCTGCACACTACAGGTTTTCCCGTCACTCCGCTCACCCCGGCTACGTTCCTTCTCGTTGGTCTTTGCGAAATTGATTTGGACAAGCACCAACGCTTTTCGATACCTTATCTGTTCGGGGCTTCGCTCGTCATGACCGCGGCCGCTGTACTTTTGCGAGTATTTCAAATCTGAGCTTTTTTGGAGAAGCTATGCAACTTCGTTCGCTTTCATGCACTCTTGGCCTGGCAATCATGGCCGCCTCTTTGCTCTCGCCCACGAAGGCCCGCGCACAACTCTTTGATTTCACAAAACAGGATCTTATCGACTACACGCCGCAAAATCCCTTCGACAGATTTCCCGACGGCCGTCCCAAAATTCCCGAGAAGTTTCTCAAGCGCGCCCAAGATGTATCGCTGGAAGAAATCTGGCGCGTTCTTCCTGAAAAAGGTTTCCCTAATCAATTTGCCGACGGTTTCCAGATGACTCATCCGGAAAAGAAAATCGTCGGCCGTGTTTTCACTGCTCAGTTCATGCCCGTCCGGCCGGACGTGGACAAAGTCGCTGTCGCCAAAGCCAAAGCGCATGGTCTTCCTGATCTCCGTAACCAAACCGTGATTGACATGCTCCAGCCGGGTGACGTGTTGGTGGTTGATATGTTTGGCAAGAAAGTCAATGGCACGATGGTCGGCGACAACTTGTTCTATTACATCTACAAAACCACGCACGGCGCTGGTCTTATCATCGACGGTGCCATTCGCGATCTAGATGGCATCTCCGCCATTGATATGCCCGCCTGCTTTCGCTATACCGACCCCACACCCATTGGCAACGTGATGCTGACCGGTATTAATGTTCCGGTACGCATTGGCAACGCTATCGTCATGCCCGGCGATCTCGCGGTCGGCACCAAGGAAGGCGTCTACTTTATTCCGCCGCAGTTGGTGGAACAAGTGATAGACGGAGCCGACGAAATTCACGTCCACGATGAATGGACCAAAAAGAAGTTCGACGAAGGCAAGTATAAATCGGCCGAGATCTACGGTAGCCCGAAAGATCCAGCTCTCAAGCAGGAATACGCCGATTATTTAAAGAAGCGCCTCGCCGAAATTCGCGCCGCTCAGTAAGTAGTTGATATGATGCGACCAATCCATGTTGGCGCGTCTATTCGCTCTTCTTTGCCTTTTCATCAGTCTATCGGCGGCTCAAATTTCAACCTCGCTGGTTGATTACGATAGCCAAGTCCGCCCCATTTTTGCGGCTAAATGCTTCGCTTGTCATAGTCAAGAGAAGCGCTCCGGCGGCTTGTCCCTTTTCGCCTATGAAGACGTGCTGAACGGGGGGCGCAATGGCGGTACCGTGCGTCCCGGCAAGAGTGCCGATAGTCTTTTGATGATGCGCGTCAGCGGCGAAACCCAGCCGCGCATGCCGCTCATCGGCACACCGTTGACAAGCTCGGAAATTGCTCTCATTCGTTCCTGGATTGATCAAGGCGCTCGCCGTACGCCATCCTCGCCGCCCGCCAAGGGCAAGTGGGAGGCGCCTCTCACTTTGGAAAAACCCTCTGTTCCTAGTGTCATTTGGCCGGCTTGGTCTGGTTCGCTTGATCGCTTCACCGCGTTTTATCTAAAGGCGAATGGCATCGCCGAACCGGAGTTGGTGTCCGATCGGGTTTTCGCGCGCCGCGTCTATCTTGACGTTTGGGGTCTCTTGCCGTCTCCCAAAGAGCTGCATGAATTTCTCAAAGATCGTTCACCCCAGAAGCGTGAAAAGCTGGTGGCGAAGCTCCTGGCCGATCCGAGAAACTACGCCGAAAACTGGATCTCGTATTGGAACGATCTGCTTCGCAATGACGAAGGTGTCAACTATCACAACGAAACCGCCTCTCGCAAAAGCATCTCCAACTGGCTGTTAACTGCTCTGGAAAACAATCTGCCCTACGACCAGTTCGTTTATAAACTGCTCAATCCCACCGCACCTACTGATCCTGCCGGATTCCTCATTGGTGTTAACTGGCGGGGCGTGGTCAGTGCCAGTCAAACTCCTGCCATGCAGGCCGCCCAAAATACCGCGCAGATTTTCTTGGGCATCAACCTGAAATGCAATTCATGCCACGACAGCTTCATCAGTAAATGGAAGCTAAGAGACGCCTACAGCTTGGCCGGCTATTTTTCTACGGAAGAAAAACTGCAACTCTTCCGTTGCGACGTCGCGCAAGACCAATATGCCTCGCCGGCGTTCCTTTATCCGGTGCTCAATCGCACGCCCCCCAGTGGCTCCGTGCCCGACCGCCGCTCCACCGCCGCCGCCATTTTTACCGACCCGCGCAACGGCCGGCTCTCACGTACCATCGTGAACCGCCTGTGGCAGCGCCTCTTCGGTCGCGGCATTGTGGAGAACCCCGACGAAATGGATGGTGAGCCATTCAGTCCCGAACTTCTCGATTGGTTAGCAAGTGATTTTGTCGAAAACCGTTACGACATGAAGCATCTTTTGGCCGCTATCTTGTCGTCGCGTACCTATCAAATGGCCAGCGTCCCTTCGCAAGCCGAATCACCCAAACAGTACGTTTTTCGCGGCCCGGAAGTTCGCAGAATCACCGCCGAAGAGTTCGCCGACGCTATTGGTGCAGTCACCGGCGAATGGCACGTGTACCAGGAGCCGCCGCCAGAACCTGTAGTGAAGAAGCCGGCTCCTTCCAATCCCCCGAAGCCGGGCGATCCTCCAAAGCCTGAGGTCGATCCTCCATTCGTTCCGCCCGCTCCGGGAGTGTATAGCCGGGAATGGCGCGTCGCTTCCACTTCGTTGACGCGGGCTTTAGGCCGTCCCATTCGTGACCAGGTCTATTCGGTTCGCGACAATCAGCCCACCACTTTGCAGGCGCTGGAATTGGTGAATGGCGAGCCGTTAACGCATTGGCTCACTCGCGGCTCGAAGAAAATGTTGGGCGAACTCCCTCCCGAACCCACACCGATCTTTGACCGGCCTTCACCCAAGAAGGCTTTGGCTCCTTTTGCCATCGATATCTCGCACGCTAAGAAACTGTGGCTGCTCGTCGCCGATACCGGATCTTATTCGCCCGAGAAGGTGGAAGCCATCTGGGCCGCCGCCGAACTTGTTGGCAAAGATAAAGTGACTCCGCTTTCCTCACTGAAACCGCTGGACGAAAGCGGCTTGCGTACCTCTAACAACCCTATTGTTGTGGCCGGTGCGAACGGCGCTGGAGTACGCGTGAAGACCCCTTCGCGACTGGTCTACGACATCAGCGGTCAAGGTTACACCACCCTTCGCGGCCTTGTCGGGTTCGAAAATATGGATGCGGGTAGCGACATCAATCCTAACTTGCGTTTCTTTGTCTTTGAAACTGAGCCGAACATGGAGCGCTTAACACCTGTTGCACCAGAGCTACCTGTCGTGGCGGGCAAGGTTGAAAAATCGCCCGATAAGATCGTTGACCGGCTGTTTTGGTACACGCTGGACCGTGCGCCAACGCTTGAAGAAAAAAGCGCCGCCTTGGCCGTACTTGCCGACGCTGACCGTAAGAAGCACGCCTCAGCCGACGGCTTGGCTGACTTGCTGTGGGCCATCTTGATGAAGCCTGAATTTCAATTGATCTACTGAAAAGAGAGAGTCATGACCCGCGAAGAAAAATTGATCTCGTCCCGCATGAGCCGCCGGGGTTTCATGGGAACCACTGCCGGGGCCACTCTGGCCGCTCTAGCCGGCACTGAGCCGCAGCTTTTGCGCGGATCCACAACGGCGCCCCAAGCCACTGCGGATTCCATCATCGTCATCTGGATGGCGGGCGGCATGGCGCAGACGGAAACCTGGGATCCCAAACGCTATACCCCGTTTGCACCGGGCGTGCGCACCGATCAAGTTCTGAGTACCTTCCCCGCCATCGATACGGCAGTAGATAACATCAAGATTTCTCAAGGGCTCGAAAGAGTCGCGAAGGTCATGGATCGCGCCACTTTGATCCGCACCTTCCAAGCCGCCGACCTTGGCTTTATCCTCCATTCCCGCCATCAATATCACTGGCACACCGGCTACATCCCGCCACAACCTATGGCCGTTCCGCACTTAGGTGCGGTAATCTCTAAAATTCTGGGACCTAGAAACGACACCGTCCCGCCGTTCGTCGCCATCGGCCAGAATTTGGAAATTGGGGCGGAAAGCGCAGCTCTCAAATCGTTTCACACGGCTGGCTTCCTCGGCACCGAATACGGCCCCTTCTTGATTGCCGACCCCGCCGATTCGAGCGCTGCCGTGCGGCCACCCGCCGAACTGGGCGACGCGCGCTTTCATAGCCGCCGAAAATTGTACGAACAGTTACTGAAAGATGAGCCGGTCTATCAGTACGGCGGAGACTTCCAACGCCAATCTCTTCTGCGATCCATGGATGCGGCTGACCGCTTGCTGACTTCGCCATCGGCCAAGGCCTTCGATTTATCGTTGGAGCCGAAGAAAAGCTTCGACGTTTATAACAATGGCCGCTTTGGTCAAGCGTGTCTTCTGGCTCGCCGCTTAGTGGAAGCGGGCGCGCGCTATATAGAGGTCACTACCGAATACATCCCCTTCCGTTACTGGGATTCGCACGAAAGCGGGCATGAACGAGCCGAAATGATGAAGCGTCAAATCGATGCGCCGGTTGCCCAACTGATTCTCGACCTCGAAGAACGCGGCCTCCTCAACCGCACGTTAGTCGTTCTGGCCAGTGAATTCGGCCGCGATGCTATTACCGAAGGCAAAGTCGGCAAAGAAGTCAAAGATCAAGCCAAAACGCCCGACGTGATGACTCTGCCGAAGCATTACGGCATGCACCGGCACTTCACCGCGGCGGGGTCGGTGGTTATGTTCGGCGGCGGGGTGAAGAAGGGCTTCCTTTACGGCGAGACCGGCGGACGAAAGGCCATGCACGACGATCGAGAATCCCGTGCCAGTGGAAGACCTACATGCCAGCATTTACCGCGCCTTGGGCATCCCGCCCGATTATTCCTTTGTTTTTGAAAAACGTCCCGTTTATGTGACAAAAGACGCCAAGGGTAAAGTGATCCAGGATTTATTTAGCTAGAGGAGAGTACGATAATGAACAAGTCACTCTCTTATGACAAAGACAAGAGCATTTGCGCTCATTTCGCTGATCCTGCTGTTCTTCGTCATCGTACTGGCTTTATTCGACAAGTTTGGGTTACACTCGCCAGATTTCACCATTAAGGAAGTCCGAGAATTAACCAACTCCCGCGCTACCTCAAAAGGCGTTGTGTTCCGTGGAGTGGTTACTCTCTGGCAAGATTCCTATTTCGTCGTCCAAGATAGTACTGGCGGCATTCGTGTTCGTTCCGCCACTCCTCTTAAATCCTCACTCTACGGCCACTTGGTTGAAGTGACGGGACACACTCCGGTTGGGCCCGGGGAAGATGCGATTGTAGACGCTCGTTACCTGGATCTGGGCGCTACTAAGTTTCCTCAGCCGCGGGTGTTGTCGGTAGATGACCTACAGTCTAGTAACTACGATGCCCAATTGGTGACGTTGCGCGGCATAACTTGCCCGGGCCATTTCGATGGTGAGGACGAAATCCTTTTCCACACCCGGCTTGATGGTGCGGTCGCGCAGGTCCGCATGAAGATCGGTGATGAATCACAAGCCCGCGCGAAATTTGCAAATTCCGAGGTGGAATTTACCGGTGTCGCGTCTACTGTCCTCGACGTTGACGACAAAGTGACCAGCTTCTTCCTTTCAGTGAGCGACCAACAGAATGTTTCCGTGAAAAGCGCGCCTCTGGACTTTCGCAGTTTACCAGTCAGAACCGTGCGTGACCTGCAGGATGCGGGTAACTCTTTGTCCAGCCTTCCATTCCACTTACGAGGCGCGTTGCGGGAAACGCCGGATCGCCTGGGATTGCAATTGTCGGATTCAACCGGGTCTATTCGTTTGCGAGTGGTCGATGGCTCAGGATACTCGGAAGCGGATGTCGATGTGGTCGGATTTCTTGATCGTCAACCGTCCGGCCCTATTTTGGACGAGGCTCTGGTACTGGGTACGAGCAACGGTTCAAAGGACGAACAGATTCTCACCACTGCCGATGCGGTGCGAAAGCTGCCTGTCGATCAAGCCCGTCTCGAAAGGAACGTGCGCATTGAGGCTGTCGTCACGTATAACGATCCCATCGAACGGATCGCTTTTGTGCAGGACCAGAGCGCAGGCATTTTTGTTTGGTCGAACGATTTGAATTCTCGCCTGTCGCCCGGCGATGCCATCACGCTGAGCGGGGTAACGGGTCCAGGCGATTTTGCGCCCATCATCGTGCCTCAAAAGATCGATGTGAAGAGGCACGGGGCATCGTTCCCGACGCCCCGGCAATTCAGCGATGAGGATATTTTCGCAGGGCGTGCGGATAGTCAGTGGATTGAGTTGGATGGCATCGTGCGTGAGAACAAGTTTGATTCCGGTCAGTGGACTCTGTTGATCGCTCACAACGGTTACCGCTTCCGTGTGCTGTATCCGGGCAACCATCCATTACCTCCGTCCTTGATAAACGCGCGTGTGCGAGTACGCGGCGCCTGTCCAGCGTTTTCAATTCCACGCGCCAACTACTAGGCATTCAAATGTATTCGCCGGGCATTGATCAACTCAAGGTTCTGGCTCCTTCGCCTTTTGGAGCCTTTGACGGGCCGGTTACACCCATTGCCCGGCTGGTTACGTTCGCTCCGGCGTGGAGCGCCGGGTACCGCTTGCACTTGCACGGCACCGTGTTAGCGTCATCGCCGACAGGACCTACCTGGATTCGCGATGCAACCGGCGCTGTTCTTATTCGCGATCACGCTGCCCTCACGTTGTCCCCCGGGGATGACGTTGACGTGGCCGGGTCTCGCTGTGGGTAAGTCTGCGGCCGAAATTGAGAATGCCGAACTTCTCCGCAGGGGTTCCGGGACGGCACCCGAACCTATTCCGATCACCACAGATCAAGCTTTGTCAGGCGAATACAACGGGCAGCTGGTGCAAATCGACGCGCGTCTCAAGGATCAATTCCAGAGCGGAACGGAACGGATTTTGTTGGCGCAGGCGGGCCGGCATATGTTCTCCGTGCGCAGCAAAGATCCTCTCTCAGGTTTAGATTTGGGTTCGGTGCTGCGTCTTACCGGCATCTGCGTCACCGATATTCAGGGCGGCGGCGATGAACTGCCTAGCTTTGAGCTAGTGTTGCGTTCGCCTGCCGACTTGAGTTTGTTACGCGGCGCTCCTTGGTTGACGCGTGACCGGGCCTACGAAGTTCTTGGTTTCTTGGCTCTGCTTACCTTTACCGCATGCGTTTGGGTGGCCGTGCTGCGCCGTCGCGTTAACCGGGCAAACCACTATTATTTCCCACAAACTGGTGGAAGTTGAGGCGCTCAAAGAGCGCGCCGAATCGGGTAGTCGCGCGAAAAGCGAATTTCTCGCCAATATCAGCCACGAAATTCGCACGCCCATGAACGGCATTCTGGGCATGACTGAACTGGCGCTGGAACAACCGCTAGAGCCGGTATTGCGCGACACCTTGCGCATGGTGAAATCTTCAGCCGATTCACTCCTTTCTATTGTGAACAACATTCTCGACTTATCGAAAGTCGAGGCGGGGAAGCTGGAACTGGAGATGCTTGATTGCAATCTGACAAATTGCATCGAAGAAACAATCTGCATGCTCGCTACGCGCGCGCACGCCAAAGGCTTGGAATTAGTTTGCGATTTGGCGGCCGATTTGCCCGAAGTGGTCTTGACCGATCCTTCGCGGTTGCGACAAATCCTCACCAATTTGCTTGGAAATTCCATCAAGTTTACTGATCGTGGCGAAGTGGAACTGAAAGTGTATGTGGAGGACCATGACGCACAAACGGCCACCATACATTTTGCCGTACGCGATACCGGCATCGGCATTCCGAAAGAAAAGCAGTCTTTGATTTTTGCCGCCTTTACCCAGGCAGATGCTTCGACGACGCGACTCTACGGTGGTTCCGGGCTCGGTCTTTCGATCGCTTCACAACTTGTGAACTTGTTGGGTGGCCGGATCTGGGTTGACAGCCAGATAGGCGAAGGCAGTACCTTTCACTTTACGGTGCCTTTGAAAGTTGTGCGCAAGCCGGATGCGCCGGAGCCGCTTGAGGCCAAGGGGGTCAATGCGTTGATTATTGAGACGAACGCGACCACCGCGCGGTTACTGTCCAACTTGCTGGCAAGCTGGTCAATACGTGCGGCGTTTGCGCCGTCGCCAGAGGAAGGCGAAGTTATGGCGCGTCACACGATGACGAAGTTCAATTTAGTTTTCTGCGGTGTCGAATTTCGGGACAAAATGGCGTACTGCCGCGAACTGAATTCTGGACGAGTCATTTTAGTGGGGCCGCGAGGGAAGAATCCTGAGAACGCTAATTACCTTCCAAAACCAATATTGCGCCGGGAATTACTTGCGTTGTTGGCCGCCGTTCCCAATGGCGATCCAGAAGATGAGTCAAAGCGCAACGTCGTCGAAGAAGGGCGCAGCCAGCGATTGCAGGTTTTGGTGGTAGAAGACAACCGAATCAATCAAATCGTGGCGCGCCGTTTGATTGAGCGTTACGGCGGCGAAGTGGTTGTGGCGTGCGATGGGCGCGAGGCCGTGAAAGCGTTGGACGTGCGGAAGTTTGACGTCGTCTTTATGGATATTCAGATGCCCGGAATGGACGGACTTGAAGTGACGCGCGAAATTCGTGAGCGGGAAAAAGGTTCGCCGCATCACCAATTTATTGTTGCGATGACTGCACACGCCATGGCGGCCGATCGCGAGCGTTGTCTTGCGGCAGGCATGGACGACTATCTTTCCAAACCGATTCAGCCGGTAAAGTTGAAAGCCATTTTGGAGATTGCGGAGACGCGCGCGATAATCTAGAGAATTCTCTATGATTACTTCCGTTCGCGTTGCGGCTTTAGCTGCGCTGGCTTCTGGACTCTTTGGCGCCACGTATTTGATGCCCTTACCGAAAGAAATGACGGCGGGTACGGGATTTGTGCCGATTACCGTCTCCTTTTCGGCAACTGTTTCCGGACCGGGTGCGCAAGATGCTCGCGTTCAAAAAGCGCTTCCGCGATTGATCAGGCGGATGGTCAGGCAAACGGGCATTCCGATTCATCCGAGTGACGCTCCGGCCATTATGGAAATTAACGTCGCCGAAGCGGGACACGAAGGCGTGCAGAAGTTGGGGGATGACGAGCGGTATTCACTCACCGTTGCCGATAATCACATCAAGCTGGATGCCGATACGCCGCTGGGGGTTTTGCGCGGGATGGAGACGCTGCTGCAACTGGTTCAACAAACGCCGGGAACGCCTGGATTTGGCGTGCCGAACGTGGTAATTCATGACGAACCACGCTTTCCGTGGCGTGGATTGTCGTTCGATGTTTCTCGCCATTTCATGCCGGTGGACGTGGTGAAGCGCGAGATTGACGGACTCGCGGCGGTGAAGCTGAACGTTTTGCACTGGCATTTATCGGACGATGAAGGGTTCCGGGTGGAAAGCAAGGTGTATCCGAAGCTGCAGGAACTTGGTTCCGACGGGATGTACTATACGCAGGACGAAGTTCGGGACGTTCTCGCTTATGCGGCCGACCGCGGGATTCGCGTGATTCCGGAGTTCGACATGCCTGGGCATTCGAGCAGCTTTCTCGCGGCGTATCCAGAGTTGGGCAGTGGGCCGGGACCGTTTCATGTGGTGCACGATCACGAAGAAGAGCCTTCGCTGGTGATGGATCCGACGAAAGAGACGACGTATGAGTTCATTGACGGATTCATTGGCGAGATGGCAGCCTTGTTTCCGGATGAGTATTTCCATGTGGGCGGCGATGAAGTCAGCCCGAAGAAGTGGGTGGGCACGCCACACATCAAGGCGTTCATGGACGAGCACCACATGGCGAACGCGGCGGCGCTGCAAGCCTACTTCAGCAAGCGCGTGCTGGACATTGTTACCAAGCATGGCAAGCATATGGTGGGTTGGGACGAGATTCTGAACAAGGATTTGCCGAAGACGGCTGTCATCCAATCGTGGCGCGGTCAAGCATCTTTGTGGAGCGCGGCGAAAGACGGTTACCAAGGGATTTTGTCTGCCGATTACTACCTTGATTTGTCTTATTCGGCGGAACATCATTATGCGGTAGATCCGATGAAGATGAAGGGCAAAGAGGCGGACTTGACGCCGGAGCAAGCAAAGCTGATTTTGGGCGGAGAAGCCGCGATGTGGGAAGAGCTGGTTTCTCCGGAGATGATGGACGCGCGCTTGTGGCCGCGATTGGCGGTGATCGCGGAAAGGCTTTGGTCACCGGAATCGACAACGGATGTGGCTTCGATGTATCAGCGCTTGGATGTGACGAGCAAGTGGCTCGAGTGGTCGGGTCTGAATCATAGAACGAACCCGAGTTGATGCGGCAGCGGTTGGCGGGTCCGTATCCGGTGGAACCTTTGGATACGGTGGCGTCGCTGGTTGAACCGACGAAGGGCTATAGCCGGCACGCGCAGAAGTATGGGATCTTCTCAACGCTGAATCGCTTGGAATTTGCCATCCCTTCCGAGAGCGACACCGCTCGGGAGTTTCGGAACGGCGTGGACGCTTACTTGGCTGATAAGCGGACTGGCGAAGACCTCTCGCGGCGCCTGGCGATCTGGGAGCAAGCTGCGAAAGACGTGAAGCCGATGATGACGAATCAATCAGTTTTGACGCAAGAGCTGGCGGTTGCCGAGGGCGTACAAGTGTTGAGCCAAGTGGGCCAGGAAGCGCTGAGCTTTCTTAGGGGCACAGCCAAGCCGCCCGCCGGTTGGAAGGCGAAGGCGGAGGCACGGATTAAGCCTTACGTGGACCAGCGTTTCGGCGACTTGCTGATTCAGATTGCGCCGGGCGTTCAAAAGCTAGTGGCTGCGGTGCCGGAGAAATAGTTGCTGCGCTGGCCGATTCGCGACGACGTCTATCTGCGCCTGCCCGAGGAGCGGGACGTGGAGGAGTTGCTGAAACTCATTGAGAGCAATCGGGACAGGCTGGAAGAGTGGCTGCATTGGGCGCATTCGACAAATACGACTGAAGATGTTTTGCAGTTTGTACAGATGGCGCGCCGAGAATTTCAGAAGCCTGCCGCGCTTCATTTAGTCATCGTCGAACGGCGCGACATCATTGGGGGCTGCGGACTCTTTATCCATGAGCGGGACAGCTATGCGGAGCTTGGCTATTGGATCGGTAAAGACTTCGAAGGTCGGGGAATCATTACCGATTGCTGCAGGGCCTTGGTGAATTATGCCTTCGATGACTTGGGACTGAACAGGGTGCAGATCCGTTGCGCGAGCAGTAACATGCGAAGCGCGGGGGTCCCCAAACGCCTGGGGTTCAGACACGAAGGAACGCGAAGGCAAGCTTTAAGGACCGGATTTCGCCTCGATGACGAGGACTGCTACGGCCTTTTGAAATCAGATCGGCAGCAAGTTTAAGGCGGCTTCGATCTCGGCACGAGTGTGGGCATCGCCTTTGCGGGTTGAGGCGGCGATGCCTTTCTCGTAAATTTCTTTGGCGTCTTCGAGGCGACCAAGCTTTTCCAGAGTTTGACCACCGTGATAATACGCGGCGACGTAGTTTGGATCTTTTTCTATTAGCGCCTGAAACTCATTACGGCCAGCGCGGGGTCGCCGGATTTGGCATACTCCATCGCGAGGCCGTAACGTGCAAAGCTGTTGGCGGGATCCTGCTCCACCATTTGTTTAAGAATGTCGATTCGGTTGGTTGCCACTACTCCTATTTTAGGATGCGTACTCGCGAACGCTGCGAGCGGCGCTTTCGACAGCACTAGCAGCTTTGGCCGTTCCTGATTTGGCCACCTTGGCGGCGGTATCAAAATGGGTGCTAGCGGAGCCGGCCACTTCGGCAAACGTATCGGCAGCGCTACCAATCAGTTCACGACTGCGACGGAGCGCTCGGTCTGTGGCGCTGAGCGACCAATTTGCTACGGCTGGAACGACAAGGGCAACGCCTACTGCCGCTAAGCCACAACCGACGCCGATGAACAGGGCACCGAGTAAACCTTGATTGGATCTAGTCTTCATACAGAGGAGACGTAAACCTATATACGGTTTGTTTCAGTATAAGTACCAAAAACTGCTCGCAGAGCCTCACATATTTCGCCGACGGTGGCGTAGGCGCGGACGCAATCGAGCAGCAACGGCATGGTGTTAGTACTAGGATGCGCGGCGGCCTTTGTGAGATTCGTTAGCGATTGACGCACGGCTGAGTTGTCGCGCGTGCGGCGAAGATCAGCCAGCTTGGCTCGTTGCTTTTGACCGGCGGTTTGATCGACTTGCAAGAGATTAATGGGTTGATCTTCGGATTGGAAGCGGTTGACGCCGACGACGGTGCGTTTGCCCTTTTCGATTTCGCATTGATAGGCGTAGCTTGCGGCGGCGATTTCGCTTTGCGGAAAGCCGTTATCAATGGCGGGGATCATGCCGCCCATTTGGTCGATGCGGCGAATGTAATCGTAAGCGGCGGATTCAATTTTGCTGGTTAAGGCTTCAAGGTGACAAGATCCGCCGAGGGGATCAGGCGTATCAGGGATACCGGTTTCATACGCCAGGATTTGTTGGGTGCGGAGGGCGAGTGTTACGGCTTGCTCGCTGGGTAGTGCGTACGCTTCGTCGAGTGAATTGGTGTGCAGGGATTGCGCGCCTCCGAGAACGGCGGCCATGGCTTGGTAGGCAGTGCGAATGACGTTGTTATAAGGCTGCTGCCAGGTGAGAGTGAGCGCCGGCAGTTTGGGCATGGAAGCGAAGTTTAAGACTGCGCTCGGATTTGGCGTCATAACGATCGCGCATGACTTCGGCCCAGATTTTGCGGGCGGCGCGGTATTTGGCAATCTCCTCGAAGAAATCGTTGTGGGCGTTGAAGAAGAAGCTGAAGCGGGGTGCGAAGTCGTCAACGGCGAGACCGCGCTCGATGGCCCAATCGGCGTACTCGAAACCGTCGCGCAGGGTGAAGGCGAGTTCCTGGGTGGCGTTGGAACCGGCTTCACGAATGTGATAACCGCTGACTGAGATGGGGTTGAAACGCGGCGTGTATTGGACGGCGAATTCGATGGTGTCGGTGACGAGGCGCATCGAAGGGCGGGGCGGGAAGATGTATTCCTTTTGCGCGATGTACTCTTTGAGGATGTCGTTTTGCAGAGTGCCGGAGACTTTGTCCCAGGTGACGCCTTGGTGTTCGGCTGCGACGAGAAACATAGCCCAGATGATTGCGGCCGGCGAGTTGATGGTCATGGAGACACTGACCTGGCTGAGGTCAACGCCGTGGAGGAGCGTTTCCATGTCGGCGAGGGAACAGATGGAGACGCCACATTTGCCGACTTCGCCTTCGGCCATGGCGTGATCGGCGTCATAACCCATTAGAGTTGGTAGGTCGAAGGCGACGGAGAGGCCGGTTTGGCCCTGGCTTAGTAAGTAGAGATAGCGGGCGTTGGTTTCTTCAGGAGTGGCAAAGCCGGAGAACTGGCGCATGGTCCAGAGCTTGCCCTTGTACATGTCGCGGTGGATGCCGCGTGTGTACGGGAATTCGCCGGGGTTGCCAAGCATCAGAGGGCGCGCTCCAGGATTTCGGTTAATTCCGCTGTGGTGAGCGGTAGCGGGTTGGCTTTCATGCTGCTGGCGGCGGCCGCGCGTTCGACGGCAATGGGGATGTCGGATTGAGCGAAGCCGAGGGTGCGGAGCGTCGGAATTTGCAGGGACTTGCTGAGCTGGGCCAGTGAGTCGATACAAGCCTCGGGCTGGTCGTCGTTGCCAGTTAGTAAGTGGGCGATGCGGGCGTATTTGGCGAGGGCGACGATTTTGCGGTTGGCGTTGACGGAGGGCGCGGATGTTGATGGCGGTGGCGTGAGGCAGAATGGCGGCGCAAAGAGCACCGTGCGGGGCGTTGAGCATACCACCGAGCGGAGCGGCAAAGCCGTGGACTGCGCCAAGACCGGCGTTGGCGAGAGAGAGGCCGCTGAGGAGGCTGGCGAAGGACATGTCGGAACGGGCGGCGGTATCGGAACCTTTGGCATAAGCGCGGGGCAGGGCAGTAAGGGCGCGGGAGAGGCCGTCGAGGCAGTAGATATCGGTAAGGGCGTTGGCGCGGCAGGAGACGTAGGGCTCGATGAGTTGGGTGATGGTGTCGAGGCCCGTGGTGGCGGTGATCTCGGGTGGGAGGTTCGAGAGTGAGATTAGGATCGATGAGAGCGAGGCGGGCGAGCATGAATGGGCTGCGAATGCTGGCTTTGACTGAGTGTTCGGGTGAGCCGATAACGGCGTTGCGGGTGACTTCGGCCCCGGTGCCAGCGGTGGTGGGGACGGCTAAGAAAGGGAGCGGCGGATGTTCGAGAGGGCGGGCTTGGCCGATGACTTCGAGGTAATCCATAGGTTCGCCGGAATTGGGAGCGACGGCAGCGATGGCTTTGGCCGCGTCGATGGCGCTGCCGCCGCCGAAGCCGATGACGTAGTGGCAGTGGCGGGCGAGTTGGGCGCCTTCGCGAATGAAGGCGACGGTGGGTTCGCCGGGGATGCTGAAGTATTGGGCCTGGAGGGAGGAAAGGTGCTGTTTGGCGCGGGATTGGTTAGCGCCGGTGACGATGAGGGCGGTGGCGCCGAAGGGGGCAGCCAGGGCGGGGAGTTCGGAGATGGCGCCGGGGCCGAAGATGATGCGGGTGGCGGTGGCGAATTCGAAGCGGTTCAAAACGCGGAGTCCTGAGGGAAAAGGTTTTGGAGTTCGAGGCGGATGCGGGGTTCGGCCATCATGTCGGCGACGGTGTCGCGCCAGGTTAGGTAGTGGGCGGTGGCGCGGTGGGCGGCGACGGCGTCGGGGGTCCGATAGGCTTCGCAGAGGACGAAGTGGGTGGGGTCGGCGGGGTCTTGGAGGAAGTCGAAGCGGGCGATGCCTGGCTCCTGAAGACTGGCTTGGGCATTACTGAGCGTGGCGGCAACAAAGGCGTCGAGATGCTCGGGTTTGACGCGGATTTGGATATGAGCGATGAGCATATAAGAAACATTGCACCACAAGAAGCGGATAGCGGGGCGGGTGCGGTCCGTCTACTATCAGTACATATGTTGTCTGACGAAAGATGTTGGGAGGCCGTTACGGAGCGCGACTCCAAACGCGATGGGCAGTTTTATTACGGCGTGCAGAGCACGGGCATTTATTGCCGGCCGTCGTGCCCATCTAAGTTGCCTTTGCGGAAGAACGTGCGGTTTTACGAATCGCCGGGTGATGCGGAGCGGGCGGGATTGCGGCCTTGCTTGCGATGCCATCCGTTGGCGGAGCGAGGGGATGAAGCGACGGTTACGAAAATCCGCGAGATTTGCGCTTATATTCAAACGCATTGTGAGTCGGGCGATGCAGTGACGTTAGAAGTGTTGGCGGAGCAAGCGGGCTGGAGTCCGTTCCATTTACACCGCACTTTCAAGGCCGTTTTGGGGATCACGCCGAAGCAGTTACTGGATGCTTGCCGGGTCTCCGCGTTAAAGAAACAACTGAAGAAAGGAACTACCGTGACCGCAGCCGTTTATGAAGCTGGCTTTGGATCGAGCAGCCGTGTTTATGAAAACGTGGATAAGAATTTGGGAATGACGCCTGCTGAATATAAGGAGGGCGGCAAGGATGTGGGTATTTCCTATGCCTACGCGCAGACGCCTTTGGGACTGTTGCTCGCGGCGGCTACGGACAGAGGGTTGTGCTTCGTGCAGTTTGGCGAAAGCGTGGATGCGCTGATGAAGGAACTGAAGACTGAGTATCCGCAAGCGAAGATTTCGGAGAGCAGCGCGCGGCGTGAAGAGATGGCCGGATGGATGAGCGCGTTAACGAAGTATCTGGAAGGTGAACCGGCAGCGCTGGATTTGCCGATTGATGTGAAGGCCAGCGTCTTTCAGCTTAAGGTGTGGCGGTATTTGCAGACGATTCCGCGCGGGGAGACGCGGACATATGGAGAAGTGGCGAAAGCGATTGGCGACCCGGGTGCTTCGCGCGCAGTAGGCACGGCTTGCGGGGCGAATCAGATTGCGCTGGTGATTCCGTGCCATCGGGTGATTCGCGGAGATAAGGCATTGGGCGGATATCGCTGGGGCATGGAACGGAAGACGGCGCTGTTGGAGGCCGAAAAAAAGCGATACACTTGCACGGAAGAGGTGAACGATGAATAATCTATCCCGTCGTGAGTTACTGGTAGCGGGCGGCGCCATTGGTGGCGCGAGTCTCCTGAAGGCTGACACGCCAGCGCCGGCGAGTAAAGTAGCTCTGGTGCGCTGCCGGAGTTACTCGGACTTCAGCACGCAACTGAACACCGCGTTTAACCATATTGGCGGCATTGAGAAGCTGGTGCGCGGTAAGACGGTGGGACTGAAGTTGAACCTGACGGGGAACCCGAAGAACTTTCCGCTTACGCCCGATTTGCCTTATCGGACGGATGGGAGCACGGTGGCGGCAACGGTTCATCTCTTTGCGAAGGCCGGGGCGAAACGGGTGCGGATTATTGAGAGCTTCTTTCCGGCGGAGCAAGACCCGGCGTTGTGGGCGCGGTATGGGTTAGACGTGAACGCGATTAATAACCTGGGCACGGAGGTGGTTTGGGAGAATGTGCAGAACCTGGGGAATTACAAGCAGTATGTGCGGCTGAAGGTGCCATGGGGCGGCTACATGTATCCGGCGTATACGATCAACAAAGCGTATACGGAGTGTGATGTTTACGCGTCGCTGGCGAAGTTGAAGAACCACTGGATTGCGGGCGTGACGATGTCGATGAAGAATAATTTTGGCAATACGCCTTGTTCTTTGTATGGCAGCGATTGTGGCGCAAGCGGGAATGAACACCCGACGAAGGAACGCGGCGATGTGCTGCACTCGGGGACGACGAAAGCGCCGGCTGGTGTTGATGCGGAACTGCATCCTGATTCACCGCGCGACCCGGGGTATCGGGTGCCGCGGATTCTTGTTGACCAAAATGGCATTCGGCCGGTTGACTTAGCGATTGTGGATGGCGTGGAAACGGTGCGGGGCGGGGAAGGGCCGTGGTTAAAAGGACTGGACCCGATGAAGCCCGGCGTGATTCTGGTGGGACGGAACGCGGTGTGTACGGACGCGGTGGGGATGGCCGTGATGAGTTACGACACGCATGCCGACCGAGGACAATCTTGTTTTATTCGCGGGGATAATTCGCTGAAGCTGGCGGAGGCGGTAGGGATTGGCACTTGCGATTTGAAGCGGATTGAAGTGGCGGGATTGAGTATCGCGGAGGCGCGGATTGATTTCGGGCCGGGCGCGGTGGGGAAGACGTTGAGGGAGCTGCGGGCGTAGATAGGCTGCGCTGCGGAGCGCAAATTGGGCGCACTTGTCCCACCCCGGGCGGAAAACTATTCGATTGTCATAGATCTGTGGGCCAACAGCTTCGAACACCTTGCGGCGAAGAAACGAAAGCGCCGGGATTGACTGACTAACGACGCCTACGCGGCCGCTGATTGGCTTTGCGGCATCAACGAAATGGCTTCACGCAACAGATCGTTCTTCATGGCGGGGGTTAAACGGGCCATGTACTGGGCGAAACGGGCCGTTGAAAAAACAAAGCCTAGCTCTTCGAGATTGAAGGGCTGCTTTTTGGCGCCAGCGACGAGCGAGAGTTGGGCGGCTTGTTTGAGTTGTTCCTCTTCCTTGGCTTTGCGGGTAGCCTGCAGTTCGCGTAGTTCCTTCATTTCGCGTTCGCGGCGGCGGACGAGGCGGCTTTCCTGCAGGGCCAGGTTGCGGAAATCCTTTTCGGCGCAGAGGCGGATTTGCATTTCGAGAGTGGCGTTTGGGGTGGCCAAAGTGCGGGCGGCGTCTTCGGTGCCGAGTTGGTTGTAGCCGTTTTCGATGAGGGCGTATTCGAGGCCGGGGATGCGTTCGAGACGCCAGCAGGTATCGACTAGCGATTGGACGAGGCCGCGTTCGATGACACCGACGGGTTGGAATTCCTCAACGTAGTCGTCGAGTAATTGCTGATAGGCATCGACGTCGTCGAAAGGTAGTAACACGGTGCGGCCGGTTAACGCGGTTTTGACGGCGTTTTGGGCTACTTTGGCTTTTCCAGCGGTCGTTTTGGGACCCGTACTGGCTTGGGCGCTTTTGCGATTGGCTTCGAGGCGGGCTTCGGAGAGGGGCGGTTTGGGAGTGCCGGGAGCGTCGGCGGCAGCGGCGGGTTGAGTGACGTCTTCGTTTTCGTGGTTGCCCGGATCTTCGGGAGCGGGGGCGGGAGTGTTGGCGGTAGCGAAGGAGCCGGCTTTGCGTTCGGCTTTGCGGGCGGCGTGCGCGGCGGCACGGCGTTCTTTGCGGGTCATCATATACGTCGGTTTCATTTTCGATTTTTTCCTTTTCTGGGCAATAAAAAAGGCCCGCGGCAGAGGGTAAGCTCTGGCGGACCTGATTGACGTTAGCATGGGGACCCCGGGGTTTCGTGCCTCGGGTTTCGATACTAAGTGAAAAAAGGGCGGTAAGTGGTTGATAAAAAGGGAAATAAAAAATCGACGATTTTTGGAGAGAGCTGTGACTCGGATTTTGGGGAGGGCGGATTTTGGGACGAGTCTCCGCAAGGCATTGGCGAATAAGGGGTTATCCGAATCATTTTTTTGATCGCCGCGTACTGAAGAGGCAGTAGTTTGAGAAGGCGGGGACAGAACAGCGCAAACGCCGACCAAAATCGCATAGGATTGCCAACCGGCTGGGGCCAACGAGAATGAGGGCGGAGATGACAAGAAAGCAGAAGTAGAATGCGATGGCGGCGCGACCGCTCTGATACCACATGATTCGCTCGCTCTCGCGATTCATCAAAGGGATTTACCAATTTGCCCATTGGCATCTTGTTGGAATGTTAGTTCGCGCGAATCGGCAACGTTACGGAACCGAAGAGGTTCGACGGCAATCCAGCGCTCTCCTTCGTAGGTAAGGCTGCCATCGCCATTTGCAAGCACCTGTTGATCCATGCTCACCACAAAGGTTTTGCCGAGGTCGTGATGTGGATACCTTACCGGCCAGTACATACCGCGGCCCGTGCGGCGAATTTCACTGCGTTCGGAATGGCGTGGAGAGGCTTTGCGGCGGCTTTCTGTTCGACGCCAAACCAACTCTGCATGACGCTTGGAACAAGATTCCAGGTAGCCACATTGCTTGCGCTCGCCGCCATTGTAATGAGCGCTCGGTTATGGTCGGGAAACCAGAGCAGGATTGTGTGATAGCCTCCCAAATCTCCTCCGGCGTACCAATACCGTTGGCCTCGGTTGATCCCCTTGTTAAAGCCATAGCTTTCGGATTGGCCCGCAGGGTCCAAATCGCTCTCCCCTAACAGGCGGGCGAGTGTTTCCGGGCGAAGAATTTGACGTCCGTCTATTGAACCTACGCCTTGGACGAAGCGAGCGAAGCGGATTAGGTCTGCAAGCGTGGTGGTCACCCCACTGGCGGGACTTGCGCGATGGTAAATGATTTGTGCCGGACGCGTAAATCCAAAAACACTGCGCTCCAGGGAAGGGACAAATTCTTGCTCGACTGCTTTGGGCAACGGCTGGCGAAAGGTGCTGTGATTCATGCCCAGTGGTTCCAGCACTTCAGAGCGCATGAAATCCTCATAACGTTCGCCTGTGACCTGCTCGATCACGGCACCTATCAGGCCATAGCCAAAATTAGAATAAAGGCGTACCTCTCCCGGCTCATATAAACGAGCCGGAAGCCACGTCTGCATCACAGTGGACAATGGCTTCTGCTCACCGGAGACAGCTAGAAAACCGCTGCCAACGAATGGATCGTCGAGACCCGAAGTGTGCGTCAACAGGTGGCGGAGGGTGATGGGTTTGCTTTGAGTAGCAGGCACCTTCCAGGTTTTGAGGTATTGGTTCACGTCAACATCCAGGTCCAGTTGTCCGCGTTCGACGAGCTTCATCACTCCTACGGCCGCCAATGCTTTTGAGGAGGAGGCCGCCCTCCATAAAGAGTCTTTCTGGGCTTTTCCGAATGTTGAAGTTTCAATTACTTCTCCATGAGCCACTTCGGCGAAGTAAGCGCCTGGGACGACGCCTTGACTTATCAGCTTGCTGTAGTAAGTTTCGGCAATGGCTGACCCCGATTGGGCGAAGGAAAAAGCGACTGAGCAGATCAAAGCAGCTAGCCATCTAACCATGAACAAAGCCATTAAGGGACGATGAGTGACGGCGAAACTTAGACGACCATTTGGTTTCGACTAATGTGCCGTGACCATGCGGGCACATGGATTCTGTGGTGGCGGCGTTCAATAAGAAGCAATCCGATGAGCCCTCTGTGAAGCGCAGAAGCAAGCTGTGAAGGCAAAAGGGGCACCGCTGGCGGAGGTCGTGCCACCAAAGGTTGTATTGGAAGGCAAGCGTTGCCACATAAATCGCAAAACAAAACAAGAATCCGAACAGAGCCCTGCCGTCGGTTGCCCAAGCGATTCTGGCCCAGAGTTGCATCTCAAGAGCCCAGAGAAGCAGTGAGGCTAGCGCGTGCAGAGAGCCAACCAGTAAGCCATATGCCAACCATCGCGGCCAGCACCTGAAGGAGCCAACGAAAAAAAGCGCACAGCAGGAAATGAAAGCCCACACGGCTTTTGCTGGGGCCATGATGATCGGGCGCCGTTCGAAAAGCGGGATGACCCGGAATCGTGGATTGCCAGTCTTTTTACGGACCAGTAACTCTAATCTTGCCATGAATTCCTTTCGGCAGATGCGCTGTCTGCTTGGATCCTTTTTCAAGATCGCTTCGCTACTGGATGGAGCAATCAAAGCGCTACCGCCAATGACTCAAGGGCTTTGGGTTCGCCCAGCGTGAGGCACCGACGGCAGCGTTGGAGCGCAGCGAGATCTGATCTCGCGTGCGACGGTGATCAAAACTGCAAGTGCTATTTCGCCTGCGCCAGTTCCGCAACCACCGCGGCCACTTTATCGAGTACCTGGTTCCAGCCTTCTAATTGGCCGCTATTCTTGGCGCTCTCCATGGGTTCATTTCCAATCAAGGTGATTTTGGTCTGGCCGTTTCCAAGATCTTCAAAGGTAACCACATCGCGGGCATCTTCGATGGCCTCATGTTCTATGCCATATTCCGCGGCCTCAACCTTGTTTCCCTTTGAGTCAGCAAAATACATCGAGTAAACAATTTTTTCGTGCGGAATAATCTCGTGGTATTCGCCACCATTCCAGAATTCCTGGCCATCGGGCGATTTCATACAGCAGAGAAATTTTCCGCCCACGCGAAAATCTATTTTGCAAAAGGCGCGGTGAAACCCTTTGGGCCCCACCACTGCATTACGTATTTCGGGTCTGTCCATGCTTTCCAAACTATTTCGCGCGGGGCATCGAACACTCTTGTGACCATCATGCGCTCTGTCTCGTTAACCGTGTTTTTTGTCATCTTTGATCTCCTGTTTCTTCATTTGATTCACAACTACGTCCAGCTTGTCGAAACTCTCTTCCCAGAAACGGCGATAATAGGCCGCCCAGTCGCTGACGGTCTTTATTGCTTCTGGCCTCAGTGAACATACGCTCTCTCGTCCTTGCTTCGTCTTGATCACGATGCGCGCGCGGACGAGGTAGGCAATGTGTTTTGAAATCATCTGCTGCGAGAGGGCGAACGGTTCGGTGAGTCTATGCACAGAGGCAGGACCATGGGACAGTCGTTCGATCATTTTCCGGCGGGTTGGGTCAGACAGAGCAGCAAATGTTGTGCCTAATTGATCCACAACCATATGGTAGTGGATTGGCGGTGGAAGTCAAGTGTGAAATTTGCGGGTCGCTGATTTATGAACGTGGAAAATATGAGGCGATGGCCGACCAGAAGCCGTTTTGTATGGCAGGATGCAGCGGTTGCGTGCGGGGTGGACGGAGAGCTACGGTAGGCCGAAAATTTTCGTCAGAGGAATGGGTTTGGCGCTCTGCTCGAATGTGATTGGCGGGACATGGAGCGCGGACGCCATGCGGCATAGTAGCACGATAAAAGCGCAATTTTTGCGAGCCGGTTCGGGCTGTCTTAGGCGAGTTGGCGCAGAAGGAGATGGTGCGCGGCGTCTGAAGTTTTCCTATTTTAGTTGTTGAGCACAGCTTCCGGAACCAATTGCGGACTAAAGTTCCGGCGGCCTAAAGGCCACCCTCCGCTTTGGCTTTCTCATATACTCATGAGAGATGCTTGGCGGGATTGAAGCGGGCGGTACCAAATTTATTTGTGCGGTAGGGACGGGGCCTGACGACCTTGTGAAGGCGCAGTTTCCGACTACGACTCCAGAAGCCACTTTGGAACAGGTGGTGCAGTTTTTCCGGTCGAATGGCGGGCGGGATTTGGAGGCGATAGGGATTGGCTCGTTTGGGCCGGTGGATTTGGACCCGGCGTCGCCCCAATATGGATTCATCACATCGACACCGAAACCGGGATGGTCGAATTTCGATTTGGTGGGCAGTGTGGTGAAGGCGCTGAAGGTGCCGGTGGGTTTCGACACGGATGTGAACGCGGCACTGCTGGGCGAATGGCGGTGGGGCGCGGCGCAAGGATTGGCGAATGCGGTCTATCTAACCATTGGCACGGGCGTGGGCGGCGGAGTGATGGTGCATGGGCAAGTGGTGCATGGCTTGGTGCATCCGGAGATTGGGCATTTGCGGCTGCCGCACGATTTGGCGGTTGACCCGTTTCCGGGGATTTGTCCTTTTCATAAAGACTGTTTGGAAGGGTTGGCTTGCGGGCCGGCGATTGAGAAGCGCTGGGGTGTGAAAGCGACGGCGCTGCCGGCGGACCACCGAGCGTGGGAATTGGAAGCGCACTATTTGGCGGTGGCGCTGGCGAATCTAACGCTGACGCTTTCGCCGCAGCGGATATTGTTGGGCGGGGGTGTTATGCAGCAGCCGCACTTGTTCAAAATGATTCGCGATGAGTTTTCGTTTGTGCTGAATGGCTATGTGCGCCACCCTGAAATTCTTGACCATTTGGACGAATATATCCAGCCGCCGAAGCTGGGCGGGAATGCGGGTGTAGTAGGCTCATTATTCCTGGCGGCGCAAGAGGCAGCCAGCGCAGAGTTTGATGAAATTCTGCGAAGTCACAATCAGGGGAAACGTGGATGACGTTATCGGGAACACTAGTCAAGAGTACGATTGTAGCCGCCTTGGGCGGCTTACTTTTTGGGTTCGACACGGCGGTTATCTCGGGGACTACGGCCGGTTTGCAATCGTTCTTTGCGTTGAGTGAAGAGGCCAAGGGGTTGACAGTAGCGATTGCGGTGATTGGCACGGTTTTCGGCGCGCTGTTGGCGAGTATTCCCGGGGACAAATACGGACGGCGCGACAGCTTGCGCGGGATGGCGATTTTGTATTTGATTTCGGCGATTGGGTGCGCGGTGGCGTGGGATTGGTACTCGCTGTTGTTCTTCCGCTTTATTGGCGGGCTAGGGATTGGCGGATCGTCTGTGCTGGGGCCGATGTACATTGCCGAGATAGCGCCGGCGAAGTGGCGTGGGCGGCTGGTGGGTTTCTTTCAATTCAACGTGGTGGCCGGGATTTTAGTGGCGTACCTTTCGAACTACATTATTCGACTGGCGAATTTAGGTGCGCAAGATTGGCGCTGGATGTTGGGCGTGACGGGTCTGCCGGCGCTATTTTTCTTGATGATGCTGTTTTTGATTCCGCGGAGTCCGCGCTGGCTGGTGAAGAAGTCGCGACTGGGCGAGGCACGGGAAACGCTGGTGGCGATTGGCGAAGAGAACGTGGAAGCGGAGTTGCAGGACATTGTGAAGTCGGTGGATGTGGAGCATGGGCATGGGCAGGAATCTTTGTACCAAAAGAAGTATGGATTGCCGATTTTTCTGGCGGTGTCGATTGGGATGTTCAACCAGCTTTCCGGTATTAATGCGATTCTGTACTACCTGAATGAGATCTTCGCTAAGGCTGGTTTCACGGGGGTTTCGAGCGATAAGCAGGCGGTGTTGATCGGGTTCACAAATCTTTGCTTTACGACTCTGGCGATGACGATCATTGACAAGGTGGGGCGGAAGACGTTGCTGCTGATCGGGTCGGTGGGCTGTGCGGTGGCTTTGGCGGGAGCGGCGGGGATTTTCCTTTCGAGCAGCCACGAGGATCTGTTGGTGTGGGCGTTGGTATTGTTTATTGCTTCGTTCGCGTTTTCGCAAGGGGCGGTAATTTGGGTTTATTTGAGCGAAGTCTTTCCGACGCGGGTGCGGGCACAAGGGCAGAGTTTGGGGAGCTTTACGCACTGGGCGATGAACGCGGCCATTTCGTTTGCGTTTCCGGTTCTGGCGAAGAAATCGCGCGGACTGCCGTTTGTGGTGTTCGCGATTATGATGGTGGTGCAGTTTATTGTGGTGTTCATGGTGTACCCGGAGACGAAGGGCGTGACGCTGGAGGATATGCAGAAGAAGTTGGGGATTGCCTAGAGGAAGGGTAACGTCTGCGCCTGGGAGCGCAAAGGGGAACACCTCTGCCACTCTTGATTCGCAGCTTGAAGGGCGGATGCACGCAAGCCCGCGATGTCCCCCTTTGCTCTTCTCTTTGCTTGTGGCGATGGGCGCAGGGTTGACAACTGCCTAAGTTTTCGGGGGGATGCCGGAAGAAAGAGGCTGGGAGCTGCGCGAATAGCCGTGCAGGGCGGAACGTTTGGCTCCAAGGCGGTGGGCTTCGTCGCTCATGGCATGGACGCCGCTGGCGTCAATCCAACGGTTGTAGAAGTTAAATAACGAGCAGACGGTGATGGCGTAGTAGATGGCTTCGTCGGTGAAGCCGGCGTCGTGCAGAAGGGCGATGTCGGGCGGGCCGATGTTTACTGAGTCTGCGTTGACTTTGCGGACGAAGCGGAACAGAGCTTTGTCGGACGGAGTCAGTTTAGAGGTTTCGAGATCGGCGAGGACGCCGGCGACGAGTTGGTGATCTTTCAAAAGTTCCGCTGCGACCGCAGCGTGCGATTTCGTTCAAAACGGGCACTGATTGAGGCTGGACGTATAAGCGGCGATGAGTTCGCGCATGCCGGGAGAGAGCGGTGCGGGTTCGCGGAGCATTTCTTGCGTGAAGCGCTCGAGATGCACCGTGGCCGGCATCTTGTAGGCGAACATGTGGAGGATTTGCGGATATTCCTGGCCGGTGCGCTGCATGGCGTCGATCGCGCGGGAGTAATTGTCATCGCCACGATGCTGTTCGACGTCTTTGAGAAACATTTCGTCCATGCCAGATATTGTATTGCGGCGCTAGGAAGCAGGGGCGGGGTTGCGTTTTTTGCGCTTAGTATTGGGGAAGAGGGGCTGGTCGGTTTTCCCACGAATGAGTAGGGCGAGTTTAGCCATGCCAAACAGCGCCAGACCGGCCAGAATGGAATCGACCAAGCCGTTTTTCCAGACGAAACTGCGAGACGCGTCGGGCACATAAGAGACGCGCGGATTGGCGGCCGAATATTCGGCGGTGACGCTTTGGCCGGGGCGAATATCGACTGAGCCGAGGTCAACTTCGTCGATGGAGAGAATGGGCGATGCGTGACCGACGGGAACGATATCGAGCAGAACCAGGTCTGTGGGGCGGTAGAGCGTAGTGGAGATCCAACCTTGTAAACCGGTGCCCAAGTAAGGCGGGTGAACTTCGCGAACGGTGGCTCCGACGGAATTAAGGGAGCCGAAAAGTGTGGAGGCTTGGTCCCAAACGGGAATGCCGACGGCGGCGATCCACCAAGAGCCGATGGTGACAAAGGAACTGAGGAAAAAGAGCGTAGGCAAGCTGGCTTGCGACATGAAGCGGACGCCGAGAACGATTAAGAGACCCAGGACAAAGCAGAAGAGAAAAGGCTGATTGGTGAGCCAGTACCAGATCTGGTCGCCGGTTTTCTGATCTTCGAGGCGAATGACGCGTAGGGTGCTTGGTTTGGCGGGGATACGCAATTCGACAAAATCGCCCTGATTGATTTCGTCAAAGCGTGTGGGCAGCAGATCGAGCGTTTTGACGGTGGCAGGGGCGCCATCGGTGGCGCTATAAGAAATGTCGGCGACCATCTTGCGGTTCCAACTGCCGTCAACATGATAGAGGAGAAATTCGCGTTTATCGAGAACCTCACCTTTGACGACCGTGCCGCCGGAATTCAGATAAAAGAGAATCCCGAAAGCCGAAAACAAGCCAACGGCGGCGAGACCAGCCAGGGGCAGGCAGCCGGTCTGGGCAGGCAAGAAGCGTCGAAGGAGTAGCGCTAAAAGAATGGGCAGCGCAATGGGCAACAGAGCCAAGGCCAGCCAGGCAAGAACGGGTCCGTCAAAACTCATGTAAGCTTTGATGATAAACCGAAACCATTTTGGAACGAATCGCGATCCGTCACATTGGGGTGTTGGGGCTTACGTATTTTTTGTAGGCATCGACCCAATTGGTGGCGATTTCTCGTTGGGCGGTGGGTAAATCGAGGTCACCGCGGCAGACCAGTTGGTGGAGGCGGTCTTCCAGAACGTCTTTGACGTGGGCGTTCCAGGTGTGAGTGAAGTAGGGTTGGGGCCAGAGATTGCGGATGCTGGCGGAACCTCCCAATTCCGGGGTGATCAGGAAATCCACTTCGTAAGATTCGTTGGGTGCGCTTTTGACGCCATATTCGGCGAGCACGGCCTGTTTCAATGCTTCGGGGATTTGCCGCTGATCGAAGGCCGGTTGATTGGCTTGGCACACTTGGGACTTGGAAAGCGCGATGCTTTCACCGGGTGTGAGTTGAGGGTTGGGGATAATGGCGGCGGGAAACGGCTTTTCGTTTGTAGGGAGAGTCAGAAAGACAAGCGCGGCGAGGACGGGAAGAGCGAGGGCCCATTTCCAGGAAGAGGATGAATTGGTAGTTGGTGTGCGTTGTGCGAGGCGGGCTTTGAGGCGGGCAGTGGCGGCGGATTGGTCAAGCGGCAAGGGCAGGGTAAAAGTGGAGCGATAGGCCGCGGTAAAGTCTGCGGCGGTGCGCGTCAGGTCCGCCAAGCGGGTCTGGCAGGCAGAACAAGTTGCCAGATGTGCTTGCAGGATGCGCAGGCGGCGGGGGGATAATTCGGCGTCGGCGGCGCTGAGTAATTCGGAATCAGACAAATGAGAGTTTTGGTGAGGCATTTTGTCAACACTCCTGATCTGCGCGGGCAAAGCGTTCGAACGAGCGCACGAGGGACAGGGAGACCGCGCCAAGGGAGATGCCCAAGATGGCGGCGATGTCGCGATAGCGGAGGCCTTCGGCGCGGAGGCATACACAGTAGCGATCCTGTTCCGAAAGAGCGCGCAAGACGGCTTGCAATTTTTGGCGGCGTTGTGTTTCGGCGAGAAGTTGTTCCGGATTGAGCGATGGATCGATGGCTGATTGGGTTAAATCGAGGGGCGCGTTGCTTCGGCGCGCGCGTTCTAAATGTTTAAGAGCGAGATTGTGGCAAACGCGGAAGATCCAGCCGGGAAGGTTGGCACGAGATTTGCCGCGCTGCCAGTGTTTGAAGAGCTGGAGAAAGCCTTCCTGGACAATTTCTTCGGCATCGTGGGCGGACAGGCCGAAGGTTGAAACGTAACGCAGCAAGGGGTGACGTAGCTGGCTAAAGAGAACGACGACCTCTTGCTCATCCGTGGATTGAGCGTTGGCGGATGAAAGCAATTGCTCCAGGAGAGCGGCGTTGGCGGAAGAGTTCGTCATGGCCTTTTACTGGGGAGCGACGACATAGTCTTTGAAGTAGCTGGAGCTATCTGTTTTGGACCAGAGGCCGACTTTGCCTTCGACGGGCGCGCGGAGCACGGGGTTATTGGCGGGATAAAGATCGGCGTTGGGCGGACCGCGGCGGGCGACGGGTTCGGAGCCGAGGGTGAATTCGATGGCGACGGCACCGTCGATGGCACCTTTGAGATTGGCGCCGTCTACGGTGAGGGTGAGCTCGTGCCAGGCGTTTTTGTCGAGCGACAGCGGCTTAGCGCGATCGCTAAAACGGAGGTTGCGGCGGATGCCGTTGTGAAACTCCCAAAAGGCGAGGTTGTTTTCGGTGTCGTTGTAGCGCAGGGCTAACCAGTCGCCGTTCGGCTTGACGTTGAAGAGAATGCCGGAGCAGCGGTCGGCGTCGCCGGAAATGGTTTTGAACCTCACGCTGATCGATCCGTTGGTGAAATTGTCAACGGTACGGAGGACGGCGACGGGGTAATAGGCGAACTGTTTGGCGTTATCCATCAACTCTTCGTTTGAGGTGCCGTAAAGCTTACGGGCGCTTTCCACGAGCAACTTAGTGGGATTGTCTTTGCTGGCGACCCAGGGACGACCGTCTAACATGATGACTTTTTCGCCGGCGTCTTCGGCGATGAGCCAGGTTCCGACGATAGGTTCGAAGACGGCGGGCGGTTTGCCGACGTGCTCTTTTCTCAAGTCAACTTTGGTGATGGTGGCGGCTAGGCACAAGGTGGCAAGAACGATGGATACCGAGAGTCGGGAGGATTTCATTAAAGGCTCTTTCGTGACAGTATCGCACCTGAGATGAAGAAGGCGGGCCAAAGGAGATAGAAGAGAACAGCTGCGCCTCTGGGGGTGGTGGCGAGGGGGTGGCCGCGAAATGTGGAATTGTCGTCGTCGGTGGATTCGGGGGGAGGGTTGATGGCTGCCGCTTGGTAGATGGCTTCTAGCACGCCTTCTTGGGTGGTGGCACGGCTGATGGTTCGATGGCCGGCGATTTGATACCAGATTTCGCCGTAGTTGGGGGTGGCTTGTTCGAAGAGACCGGTGGAGGTTTGGGCGATGTAGCGGATGCGGAGGTTGGGGAGGAGGCGGCGGAGTTTAGATAGCGCGTTGCGTTCGAGATCTTGACGGCGGGGATCTTGGGCGGCGAGGTGGACATCGACGGAGAGAGGGGCGGTGATTGTTTTGAGGGCGGCTTCGTCGGGGCGGGGGAAAGAATTGGCGCGGCTTTCTGAGAGATCCCAGGTAAGCGGGGAGAGGGTGCTGGCGAAAATGGCGACGGCGGTGATGGCGAGGATGAGGAGCGATGCGGCGGCTTTGGTGAAGGGTTTGAGGCTGAGTTTGATGCCAATGGCGGCAAGGGAGAGTCCGGTGAGCATGAGTAGGACGGCGATGAAGATGACGTCTAACTGAACGAGGCCGTGCTGGAACTGATAGACCATGGCGGCGGGTGTAAAGGCGGCGGCGCGCTCCCACCAACCGCCTTGGATGGCTCCGGCGATGCTGATGACCCAAGTGCCGATGGTTGCGCCCAAGGTGATAATGGCGGCGGTGGATTGCGATTCGGTGAGTGCGGCGGCGAGCGCGGCGAGGCTGATGGTGAGGCCGGCGTTGAGGAGTTGGCCGAGGGAGAGGGAGAAGAGTTCGGGAGGGTAGAGGGTACCGCCGTAGCTTTTCCATAAGACCAGTGCGCTGAAGGGCGGGAGCATGGCGATGAGCCAACCGAGGAAGAGGATGAGTGCTTTGGCGCTCAGCATGGCGAAGGTGGAGAGAGGCTGTTGGAGTTCGAGTTTGAGTGCGCCGCTTTGTTTAGCAGAGGCGACTAAGGAGATGGCTACGAAGGGGAGCAGGAAAACAGCGACAAGTTCGCAGGCGCTAAAGGTGGGGGCCCAAATGCCAACGAGCGGGGCCAAGGCTACGCCGCCGCCAACGCTGACTTCGGAATAAGTGTGAACTGCGCTGATGAAGGATAAACCAACGAGCGGGCCAATGCTGAGTAACATGAGCCACCAGGATTTAGAGGCTAGTAACTGGCGCGATTCTTGTTTGAGCAGCCAGAGATAGCTATGTAAGAGCAAGAAAAACTTCCTCCAGATCGGAGAAGGATTGAGAGGGGTTCGCCAATTGAGCGAGGGTGGTGAGTTCAGGCAAAGTGCCTTCGCCGCGGACTTGGCCGGTGTTTAGGAGAATGAAGCGGTCACAAAGTTTCGCTGCTTCGTTGATTTGGTGGATGAGAAAGAAACAGGGTGCGACCGAGGGCGGTGTAAGTGCGAAGAACCTTGGCAATTTGGCGGGCTTGGCGGAGGTCGAGGCCTTCGAAGGGTTCGTCGATGAGAAGGGCGGGTTGGGAAGTGAGTAAGCCGATGGCGAGCAAGACGCGTTTGCGCTGGCCTTTTGAGAGTGCGGCGATTCTTTGGGGTAGGAGGGCTGTGAGATCGAGTTGGTCGATGAGGGTTGAGCGGAGATGGGATTGGCCCGCGAGAAAGCCGATGACGAAATCGAGAGCCCAGCGGACGGTTTCGTGGGGCCATGGGGCGATGTTGTCGGGGACATAGAAAAGGAGCGTGGAGCGCTGGTTGGCGGGGACTGATGCGCCTTGGCGGAGTATTTCGCCGCTGTCGGCAGGGATGGTTCCGGCGAGGCATTCGAAGAGGGTTGATTTGCCAGCGCCGTTGGGGCCGATCAAACCTAGAATTTCGCCGGATTGCACTTGGAAGCTCACGTCGCGAAGCGCTTGCGTGCCGGCAAAGCGCTTTGAGATGTTGTGAGCTTCGAACAACATTGTGGCGGCGCTAGAAGCTCAACTTGATTTGAAACTGCATGGAGCGAGCGGGTAACTCATTGGTGATTCCAGCGAGTGGCTGACCGAAGCCTGCGCCGGCGGTGGCGCCGTTTCCATACGTGCCGCTGTAGCCAACAAAATTGGCGTGATTGAGAACGTTGAAAGCTTCGGCGCGAAGAAGTAGTTGAACACGTTCGCCGCCCAAAGCGAAGGGGCGTTCTAGGAACGGAGAAAGGTCATAGATGGGACGGCCACGGCCGGCATTGCGGCCGACGACTACGCCATTGATGACGGGACGATCGGTGGTGGCGCCGGTGTCGCCGCTATTGGTTGCGCCGGTCGTGTAGTTGTAGGGAAGGCCAGAGCCCATGGTGCCGACGCCGCCGAAAGTGATTTTCCAGGGGCCGGTATAGACGCCGCTGAGAACAAAGCGCTGGCGTTCATCGAAAATGGCGCTAGCGTTTTCCACTTTGCCGGTGAAGTTGGCGTCGTTGGGATTTTGGCTGGGGATGTCGGGATCGACGTTATCGATGGCGTGAGACCAGACATAACTGGCTAACATGACGAACTTACGGGTGAATTGGCGGTTGAGGTTAACGTTGAGGGAATCGTAATAGGAGTAACCATCGTTGACGTCGCTCTGGATGACGCTGTAGGGGGGCTGGGGGTTGGTGGCAGTTTTTGTGTTGCAGGTGAGGCCTTGCTGGGCGTACCAGTCAGATCCAATAGGGGCGAGTGCAATTGGCGGCTTGGGCGGTGCGGGTTTGCCCGGGGGCGGTGCGGATGAAGGGCGAAGGGGCATCGAGATCGAGGGGCCGGTTGATCTTCAGTGTGTGCGAGCCAATGTAGTCAACGCTGAGGATATAGCCACTGGCGATTTTGTGTTGAACGCCTAGGCTCCATTGTTCGGAATAGGGGTTGTACAAGCCGTTCTGATAGCCGTTCAAGGTGGAGACGGGGAAGAACTGGTTGAGATAGGAAGCTTCACCGGGGCGCACGTAGAGACTGCGGACAGGGGCGACGGCGTTGGATGGGAACGCGGGCAGGGGAGCGGAGGCTACCGAAATAGGAAAGCCGACTTGGCCTGCGCTGGCGGTGTAGTTGAAGACGCCGGTGGGTCCGCTTAAGGCGTAATTGGCTTCGGAATTATCGACGATTTGGGAGTAGTATATGCCGAAGCCGCCGCGCAGGACAGTGCGGCCATTGCCGTTTGCGTTCCAAGCGAAACCGGCGCGCGGGGCGAAATTCTTCTTGGAATCGGTGAAGGTTTGGCGTTCGTAGCGCAGGCCGAGGTTCACCACTAGATCGCTGCGGACTTGAATATTGTCTTGGGTGAAGAGAGACCAGAGCGTATCGTTGACGGTGTAGACAGCGTTGCCATAGCTCTGGGTGTAGCTTTGCACGTTGGCGATGTTGCCTAAATAGGATTGGCTTTCGCAGAAGCTGAGAGCGAGCGTGCAGGGCTTATACGTGAATTGGCCGAGATAGATGGGCCCGCCGAATTCTTTGCTGTCACCGCCCGTATGGGCGGTAATGGAATCTGCGCCGAATTTGACTTGGTGGCGACCCCAGACGGCGGAAACAGTGTCGGTGGCTTCGTACTGGCGATTTTGGAGTTCGGCGGATTGGGAGGTGCCGCTGGTGAAGGTGCCGCCGGTAGAGATGGGGACCGAATACTGGGTGCCGTAGATAGCGGGTGAAAATTCAGTAATCGGAGATGCGAGCTGGAATTGGACGCGCGCAGTGTTAACCATGTTTGGCGAGAGAGTGGCGGTTTCGCCTAATTCTTCGGTATAAGTGCGGCGAGAGAAAACGCGGGCGACGGAGGGCAAAGAATTTCCGCCGACGATGCCGTTAGGATTGGTGTCGCGAAAGGCGTCGGCATTGCTTTTTAGAAAGAGGTTGTTGCGGTCGTTGATTTGGTGGTCGAGACGGATGAGGCCAAGCCATCCGCGGTATTCACCTTCATAGCTGCCGGGGGCGAGGGGAGAGGTGATAGGCGAGGCGCGGTCTTGACTGGTGTATTCGCCGGCAACGAAGAACTGAGTGGCGTGGCTCAGAGGGCCGGAAAAAGTGAGCGCGCCTTGCGTCATTTTGTCGGAGGTGATGTCGTTGCCGCTGCCGGCGTTGGTTTGGGAAAAGCCCGCGAGGCTGGCACTCGTGGCTGAGGGACGGAAGTCGGCCAGCAGATCGCTATGAAAGGTGGTTCCACCGCTGCGTGTGACGAAGTTGACGGAACTGCCAGTGCTGCCGCCATATTCGGCGGAGAAGGCGTTTTCTATCACGGTGAGTTGCTGGACTGCTAATAAAGGGACGTTGCTGAAAATTGTTTGGCGGCCCCAGCTATCGTTGCCGGAGGCGCCGTCGATTTCGAACCAGGTCTGGCGGCGGCCAGCGCCATTGGTGGTGAATAAGTCTTCGTTCATGAAGATATCGCCCTGGTTGATGGCGGGTCGATTGGCGGCGTTTAGAAGGGGAAGGTAGGTGACGCGGCGGTTGAGCAGCGGCATATCGTTGGCTTGTGCGCCAGCGATGTACTGACCGAGTTGCGGCTCATCGGTACGGAGGCCGCCGGCGGTCCCGATGACTTGAACGGAGGTTTGTTTGCCGTGCACATTGAGTTGGAGGGAAATATCGGCACTGGTGCCGCCAGCGAGGGTGATGGCGTCTTTGACGGCGGTTTCGAAACCTTGTTTGGAGGCGTTGATGGTGTAAGAGCCGGCAACAGGCAAGCTGGAGAAGGTGAATGTTCCCGAGTTAGCAGTGAGGGTAGAGCGTTTGAATTGGGATGTGGAGTCCAGGAGAGTGACTTCGGCGTTATCTATGGCTGCGCCCGTTTGATCTCGGACGGTGCCGTGAAGGGTGGCGGTGTCGGGTGTTTGCGCCGCCATGGCAAGTGACACAAGAAAGAAAAGAGAGATGAGGCGGCGGAATTCGGAACAATTCATAAAATTTACTCAGTTCAATTTGGTTGCGGTACCAGCGACTCGGGCGGCTATCTCTGAAGGATAGCCCAGATGCAATACGGGAGCGTGCGTGATAAGATCGGCCACGTGAAAAAGCTGACTGCGATTATTTTTCTTCTGGCGGTGACGCTCGCGGCCGCACAAACAGAGACGGCGAAGCCGGCGGTTGCGGTTGCCAAGAAAGTTTCCACGGGCTCGTCCGACGCGGCCGAACGAGCGGCGCGGATTGACCGGCTGTTGAAGAGGTATGTAGAAGAGAAGAAGATTGCCGGTGCGGTGGCGCTGGTGCTGCGAGACGGGAAGCCGGTTTACGAACGCGCCGAGGGTTGGAGCGATAAAGAAGCCGGAAGGCGCATGACGATGGACACGCTGTTTCGGATTGCGTCGCAGACGAAGGCATTTACAAGTACGGCGGTTTTAGCGTTGATGGAAGACGGAAAAATTGGACTGACCGAGCCGGTGAGCGATTTCATTCCCACGTTTGCGCATACGATGGTGGCTTCGAAAGACGAGCCGGAGAAGATGGTGCCGGCGAAGAGGCCGATCACCATCAAAGATTTGCTGACGCATACGGCTGGTATTTCCTATGGCACGGAGAGCTACATCGGCCCCTTCTACGAGGCGAAAGGACTTGGGCCGGCGGCGGGATTCGGTTGGTATACGGCGGACAAGGACGAGCCCATTTGCGAAACGATGGAGCGGTTGGGCACGCTGCCATTTGTGGCGCAACCGGGTGAGGCGTTTGTTTATGGCTACAATACGGACATTCTGGGTTGTGTGGTGGAAAAAGCTTCGGGAATGCCGTTGGATGAATTTATTAGGAAACGCATTACCGGCCCGCTGGGATTGAAGGACACGCGCTTCTATGTGCCACCGGCGGAGAAAAATCGTTTGGCGGCAGTGTACGCGAGTGGCGAGGATGGGGCGATTGTGAGAGCGCCGGACGGATCTAAAGGACAGGGACATTATGTGGAAGGGCCGCGCAAGAGTTTTGCGGGCGGGGCCGGTTTGACGTCAACGGCGCATGATTACGCACGATTTTTGGAGATGATTCGAAACCGAGGCGCGTTGGGCGGGGTGCGTATTTTGTCGCCGCGGACGACGGACTTGATGACAACGAACCAATCGGGAACGCTGCATTCGAAGGATGGATTGGGGTTTGGGTTGGGATTGAAACGGTGGACCGGTACGGCGCGAGCGGTTTAGCGAGCGTTGGCTCATTTGGCTGGGGCGGCGCTTATGGAACGCTATATCAAGTTGACGGCAGGGGCATCTGGTTACGATTTTGATGATTCAACTTATGCCGAATAAGACGGATATCCAACCGAAATTTATGACCGAAGTTTATCAGGCGTTTGGGAACTAATGCAGTATGAAGAATTTGTTCGATGGGGCGACGGCGGAAGAGGTTAAAGCGCGACTGGGAAGTTAGGGCGGGAGAGCCAACGGCAGTGGGGCAAGATGACAGCTTCGCAGGCTGTGGCGCACTGCGCGATTAGTATGCAGTGGGCAGTTGGGGACAAGGTGCCGGACAGCGGACCGTTGGCGGCGCGGCTTTTGGGGCGATGATTAAGCCGCTTGTCTTTCGGAACGACGATCCGTTGCGGAGAAATTCGCCGACAGCGAAGAGTTTGGTTGTAGCGGGCGACAAGGACTTGGCGGAGGAGCGTGAACGGCTGTGCGGATTGGTTGAGCGATTTTCGGCGGGTGGAGTAGCGGGGTGCACGAAGTGTCCGCATCCTTTCTTCGGACCTCTGACGCCGCAAGAGTGGGCAATTTTGACGTATAAGCATTTGGACCATCACTTGCGGCAATTTGGAGTTTGAGGTGTTAGTACACGAACGGGATGTAGCGCCCAGGTAGCGTGTCTGTAGGCTGCGTATTGGTCGCCGAAGTTTTGTAGCAAGGTCGCTTCCTCGATGCGGATTTTGCGGGCATAAGCAAAGAGAGCCACGGCTGCGCCGAGTAAGGCATGCCATTCGCCGGAGACGATGGCGGGGCCGATATACATCGCAAGCCAAGCGGTGTAGATGGGATGGCGCAGGATTCGATAGGGTCCGGAGCAGATGAGCTGGTGATCAACTTTTATGGTGATTTCGCCGCTCCACTGCGCGCCGAGATGACGGCGAGCCCAGACGCCGAGGGCACCGCAGACGGCTTGAATGATTAGACCCGCGATGATAATTGAGATTTTATCCGGAAGGAAGCGACGTTGCAAACCGGGGATGGGGATAAACACAAGAACGAGAGCCGCGATTAGCAGACATTGATGGATCTGACGCGATTGCGGAGTCTCCGATTGTTGAGCGGGGGATGAGTTTTTGGCGGCAGCGCCCCAGTATGCGTTGAAGGCTAAGAAACCGAGGATGGAGAGTAGAACGGGCCGATTGATACGCAGGGGATGATAGACGAACCAACTGGCAAGCAATAGGCCAAAACAAAAGAGCACGACCGAGGAGCGCCAGCCCGACTAAGCGGAACTTACCGATTTGAATGACGGCCATAGGTGTACCAGTTTATGGAAGGGCATGGAACAATAATGGCGTGTTGAGAAAACTTCTCGCGATTGCGATTTTGTTGGTTGGCCCAGGTGTTGGCTTGCATGCCGATGACGCGGTGCCGGGACCAAAGCTGCTGTTGAGTGCGCAGCGATTGCGACGGCTGAAGCGAGACAGAGAGCGCAAGACGGCACGCTGGGTTGGTTTTGAGAATCGGGTGAATGGCTTTCCTGATTCGTCGGAGCGCGGGTTTGAGTTGGCGCTTTACTATGCGATTACGGGCGATGAGGCGAAAGGGCGCGAGGCGATTGCGTGGGCGATTCAGCACCGGTCGGCGCGGCAAGCGGCGATCGTGATGGATTGGTGCGCCGGTCTCCTCTCCGAGGAGCAGAGGGGGAAACTGCGCTTGGCCGGCGCCGTTGACACGGACGGGCATCTGGTCGAGCGGCACTTCGAGGGCTGGCGAGATGCGGCATTTATGAGAATCGCGAGCGGCGGAACTCCGGCGATACCCGACACAGCGCTGCTACGACAGCAACTGATGTGGTGGATTGAAAGCGGAGTAAAGGCGCCGGAGCAACTCTACGCACTTTGTGAGTTTATTTACGTTGTGCGGGCCAGTACGCACACAGATGTGCGCGAAACGGACGCAGCATTTTTTAACAGACTGCCTGAGATTGTGCTGCTTTCGGCAAAGCCCAGCCAACTGAATTCGCCGGCGTTGATGTTGCATGCGGCGGCACTGGCATTGGTGGCGATTGATCCGAATTTGCCATCGTCTCAGTTTTTGCAAAGCTGGGCGCTGGAAGACTCGCAGACGCTGCGCGAGGGGCCGGGCGTAGCTTACGAGTTACTTTGGGCCGATCCTTATCTGCCGGGTGTTGGCTATCAAAATATGGAGCCCTCGGTTTACGACGACCACTTTGGACTGTTTGCGCGCGCGGGTTGGGAGCCCAACAGTTGTTGGATTGAGATATCGGCCAAGGGAGTGGATCAAGAGAATTGTCCAGCGAACTGGCAAGCGGAAACGGTGACGTTCGGGCACCTCACCTTGATACCGATGACGGGGCGTTGCGTCGAAATTCCACGTGTTCAAAATCATAACGATTCTGTGATGGTGTGGAAACTGAAGCCGGGAGGGACTATCACATCCGGCAAGGGCAAAGAGGCGCACGAGTGGGAAGCGGATTGCGGCGGGGTTGTGGCGGCCGGGCTCAAACATAGAAGGTAAGGTTTGTGTTACAGGTCACTGATAAACTAAGAAATTGCAGGTTGCGGGACACATAAGAGTGACGCCCTGCTTTTAAGGGAGTCCATTCTTTTCATGATTGCAGCCACACAACTGCGCCCCGGTATGGTGGTGAAGTTTAATAATGAGCTTCATACGGTTTTCAGCATGGTCCACCGGACGCCTGGAAACTTGCGCGGCTTTGTACAAGCGAAGATGCGCAACATCCGCTCAGGTTCGATGATTGAGCATCGCTTTTCTTCGGAAGATAAAGTGGAGCGGATCTCGCTGGACGAGCAAGAGATGGAGTACATGTACGACGATGGCGATTCGTACTACTTCATGAACACGGAGAATTTTGAGCAGATGCATCTTTCGAAAGAGATGCTGGGCGATGGCGTTTGGTATTTGATTCCGCAATTGAAAGTGAATGTGGAGTTCTACGAAGGCAAGGCCATTAGCGTGGAGTTGCCGCCGAGCGTGGAGATGGAAGTCAAGGAAACGGAGCCGAGTTTGAAGGGCTCGACCGTGTCGAACGTGACAAAGCCGGCGACTACAGAGACAGGTTTGGTGGTGCAGGTCCCCCCCTTCATCGGGGCTGGCGAACGGATTCGAGTGAATACGACGGACGGCAGTTATTTGGAACGCGCTTAATCCGTTTTTCGGCACGCGAACTGTCTCCGCTTCCCGGGAAGTAAACGAGGGTCGATGCACCGCAGACACTACTTTTGAGCAGTATCGGGCCAGTTTGCGAGCCCGCGCTTTTTCTTCAGGATGACGTTTGCGCATCCATAAACGTAGTTCGGTTTAGAGGAGAGCGCGTGCATTTCGACGGCGGGACTTGCTGCTTCCGCCTGATCGAAACGAAGTAAGTGCAACAGAATGACTGCGGATTGCCGTCCGCTAGGACTCGCCTGATATTGCCCTCGCTGAAATATTCGCAGTGCAAGGTGATTTTCGGCTTCTTAAGTACAACGGAGAAATCTGCAGGGCTGATGATGTAGCGCAGCTTGCTCGAGTGATGGCTCATCAGTACCGGGCGGCGGAGGGACCGCACGCCACAACGACACCGGATTAGTGATACGTTAGCAACGATGCGGCAATCAATATATGACGTTTGCGTCGTAGGCAGTGGCCCAGGCGGGGGAATCAGCAGCTATGTGCTCGCGGCAGCAGGTCTGAAGGTCGCGTTGGTCGAATCGGGCCGCTGGCTGAAGCCGGGTCTGGATTACGGCGGACATAGTTCAATTTATGAAAAACTGGACGAGCGGCTCGGTGCACAGCGAAGCCCCCTGCTCAGTGTCACGGATTTTTCAGAGAAAGATCACTTCACGCCGATTGGCGACCGCCCCGGGCACGGGTTGTTGCGTGCCGTTGGCGGAAGGTCGCTTTGCTGGGCGGGACATAGTTTGCGGTTTGGGCCGCTCGACTTCAGGACTTGGCCGATCTCTTACGACACAGTGGCTCCCTACTACGCGAAAGCGGAACGGCTCATGTGCGTGTACGGCAGCAAAGATGGCCTGTGGAACATGCCCGATGGAGAGTTTCAGAAAGGCGTGCCTATGCGTTGCGGCGAGCATGCACTGAAAAAGGGTGTGCAGCGGATCAAGGCGCAAGGTCGCAAGATGGAGTTTGTTCCGTTGCGCAAAGCGATGCCGACGGAGATGCATGAGGGCCAGCGCGCCAAGTGCCATTATTGCGGCCATTGCATGAACGGCTGTGCGGTGGATGCTAAGTACACGTCCGCGAATACGCCGATTCCACTCGGATTGAAGACAGGCAATTTGACAGTATTGAGCGGTTCGATGATGACGCAGATTCTCACCGACGCTAGCCGCCGGCGCGTCAGGGCAATTGAATTTGTAGACGAGAGCGGTTCGACGGCGCGTTTGGAATGCCGAGCGCTCGTATTGGCCTGCAGCACGATAGAGACGGCGCGGCATCTGTTGATCAACGGATTGGCAAACAGCAGCGGCCAGGTGGGACGGAACCTCACCAGCCATTTCGGCTTAAGCGTAAGCGCATTCTTTCCGCAGTTAAGAAATCGCGACGCCTCAAATGATGATGGGACTGACTACTATCATGGGCTTCTGAGTGGACTCTATTGGGATGAACCGAGCAAGAACTTTGCCGGAACGTATCAAGTCCAATGCGGATCAGGTTTGCATCCGAACGCTCCCAGACTTCAATACCCTGTGGGATTCGGACGAACCTTGAAGCGCCAACTCAAGGAGGAAGCGATTTGTTCCGTCAATATGAACATGCAGGGCGCGCTGCTGGCGTCGGCCAAGAAGTTCGTCGATCTGGATCCTCAGCGGAAGGATCGTTATGGATTGCCGCTGCCCAGAGTATCTTTGCATTACGAAGAGAATGATGTGGCGATGGCCAAGGATATGGTCGCGACGTCGGAAGAGATCATTAACGCGGCACATGGCGAGGTGCTTGCGAAACCAAGACAAGTTACCGCGGAGACATTGCAGATCGACTACAACCATTGGGTGGGCACGGTCCGCATGGGAAACGATGCGAAGACATCGGTTTTGAATGCGGACGGACAGGCGCATGACGTTGTCAATTTGTTTGTGGGAGATTCTTCGGTGTTTGCTGCCTATCCGGAAAAGAATCCGACTTGACAAATATTGCGCTCGCGTGGCGCATGAGCGAGCAGCTTGCGGAGAAAGCTAAGAGAGGAGAACTGGGATGACTTCTTTACACAGGAGAGAGTTCTTCGCGATTTTGAGCGCCTGCGCGGCGAGCGAGCCGACTCTGTTCGCGACGCCAGATTCTACGCGGTACCAGCCGCAGGCTTTGACTCAAGTTGAATACGATTTGCTGGATGCCTTGGCAGAGACTCTTCTGCCGGCAGACGAAACCGGGCCTGGCGCGCACGATGCGCGTGTAGCTTATTACATTGATGTGGTTTTAAAACATAGCACTTCTGCGAAGACGCAGTTTTGGAAAAACGGACTGGCGGCCGTGGAAGTGCTTGGGCAAAGCCGATTCCAACGTCCGTTCGCAGCCGGCTCCGTAGGCGGAACGGGAGGAGTTGATGGCGGAGTTAGCCAAAGGGGAGTCGGCACCGCAGACCGACCTCGATCATTTTTTCGTGGACTTCAAGAAAACGGCAATTGAAGCGTTCTATGCGTCGGGCTTAATCCAGCGTCAACATCTGGGATATCGGGGCAATACCGCGGTCATGGAGTTTGCCGGCTGTACACATGCAGATTTCGAACATGACGGGATCTAGGATCAGAGGACAAACGTCGCGCCCGCTAGCCCAGAGGTTGAGGGTAATTTTGAGCTGCTGACCCACGAGCTTTCAGGTTAAAGGATCTCTACCAGACCGCCCACAAACAGTTCTCGACGGTGGCTTCTTAATATAAAGGCTAGCCTTCGCTGATTCTTTCGCCCAGCCGGCAGCTCGGGATCTGTAATCCTGCGCGAAAATCTGGCAATTGAGAGATGAGTTACGAAATGATACGGCGTTTACACCTGTCGTCCTGAAATCGAGGGGAACCGACAACGCTTCCTTGGGTACTCACGGTGGTGATCTCAGTCTGGCAACTGCCGATTCGCAATTCGTCGACTATCCCTGGCTCCACCTAGCAAATCCTCTTATACTGGGTAACGGTAGTTTTACCTACCTTTGGGGATACATTGAAGAAAAATACTAAAAAGACACTTACAACGTTGATAGGGCTGACGCTCTTCACGACGCTGGCGCATGCGCAGACTTGGACGACGATTACGAATCATCCGCCGAATGGTGTGACAAATTGTGTGTTGCTCACCGATGGCGGCGCGATGTGTCAAGCGGGAACCGCTTGGTATAAGCTCACGCCAAGCAACACGGGCAGCTATGTGAACGGCACCTGGACGACTTTGGCGAGTTTCCCTTCCGGCTACGATCCGGATGCATACGCGACAACAGTTTTGGCCTCGGGGAAAGTGGTGGTCATCGGAGGCGAATACAACAACGGCAATTTTGCGCTGAGTAATTTGGGCGCGGTTTACGATCCGGTGGCGAATACGTGGACCACGCTTGCGCCGCCGGCTTCGACGGGTTCGCCAAATCACTGGGCGTGCATTGGAGACGCGCCGTCCACTATTTTGGCGAATGGCGACTTTATCATTGGCAGCAAATTGTACACGGATTTGGCAGTTCTCAATCCGAGCACGTTGACTTGGACGGAATTGGCCGTGAGCGGGAAGAACGATAGTTTTAATTCGGAAGAAGGCTGGACGCTGATGCCCGACGGCACGGTGTTTACGCTGGATGTTGCGAAGGCACCGGCGGCGGAGCGTTTGTTTGTGACTGCCAGCACGGGGCAGTGGATTAGCGCGGGCAGCACTTTGCAAGATTTGCACACGCCCACGACTTCGCAGCCACTGACAGCGCCGGGATGCCCGGTTTATGATCCACCAGGTGAGATGGGGCCAGCACTGCTGCGGCCTGATGGGACGGTGTTTGCTATTGGCGCGGATGGAAACACAGCGATTTACACGCCACCGGCTGCCGGATCGACGGCAACGGGCACATGGGCGATTGGCCCGGCGATGCCTTCCGGTCTGAACGTGGAAGATGGTCCGGCGGCGCTTTTGCCGAGCGGCAACGTATTATTTGGCGGCAGCCCGGGTGATAGCGGCACAGGCTTGAAGTATTTCGAATTTAACGGGACGACGCTGACGAGCGTGCCTGCGCCGGGGCGCGCGAACAGCGATGCGACTTATTTCACCCAGTTGCTGGTGTTGCCGAACGGGCAGGTTTTGTTTGTGGATGGCTCGGCGACGGTGCAGGTTTACACGGCGGCCGGTTCAGCGAATCCGAGTTGGGCGCCGGCGATCGGTTCGCTTTCGTCCACGACCTTGACGGCTGGGAGCACGTATCAAATTAGTGGAACGCAGTTCAATGGGTTGAGCCAAGGAACGGCTTTCGGCGACGAATCGGAGAATTCGACCAATTATCCGCTGGTGCGGATTACGAATGGTTCGACCGGACACGTTTTCTACGCCAGAACGCACGACCACAGCAGCATGGGGGTGGCAACGGGTTCGTTGACCGTGACGACGAGCTTTGATGTTCCCGCGAATATCGAAGCGGGTGCGAGCACGATTCAAGTGGTAGCGAACGGTATTGCGTCAACGGGCGTGTCTGTGACGGTCGCTAGCACGGCTCCGACGGCCAGTGGTTTGACGCCGACCTCGGGTCCGTCCACGGGCGGTACGCCGGTCACTATTACCGGTACAAATTTCGTGGCTGGGGCGAAGGTGACATTCGGCGGAACGGCGGGTACGGCTGTGGCGGTCAATTCGGCGACGTCGATTAGCGTTACTACGCCGGCACACTCGACGGGAGTGGTGAGCGTGGTGGTGACTAATCCTAACGGGCAGAGCGCCACGCTCACAAATGCGTTTACTTATACGGCCCCGGCTCCAACGATCAAGAGCGTGTCGCCTACGAGCGGTACGCGCAGTGGCGGGACCACGGTGACCATCACCGGCACTAACTTTGTATCAGGTGCGACGGTGACGTTTGGCGGGACGGCGGCGACGGTCCGTTCGACGAGCGCGACATCGATTAGCGTGCGGACCCCTGCGCATGCGGCAGGAACCGTCAGTGTCGTGGTGACGAATCCGAGTGGGCAAGCGGCAACCTTGTCGAATGGTTACACGTTCAAGTAGAGACGTTTGAGTTAAGGAAAGGCGGGTAAGCTGGCATAGGCTGTCTGCCCGCCTTTGTTCTCTATTACATGTTTTGCAGCGCGGCTTCTATAATGCAAGAGGAGCCCGCTTTCGTTGGTTGACATTCACAGTCACATATTGCCAGGTCTGGACGATGGCGCCCAAACCTTAGAAGAGACACTCGCGATGCTGCGTTTAGCGGCAGAAAACGGCACTACCGATATTGTAGCGACGCCGCATGCGAATTCTTCCTATGCGTACAACGAACAGGTGGCGGATAACTTGATTGCGACGGTGAGCGAGGCTGCTGGTTCGCTGATTCGGATTCACCGGGGCTGCGATTTTCACCTGAACTTCGATAACCTTTCGAGTGCGTTGGAACATCCGGCGCAATACACTGTTAACTCCGGCCGCTATTTAATGGTGGAGTTGCCGGATTTGGCGTCGTTGCCGGTGATGCGGACCGTGCTGGGCCGCTTATTGGCGGTTCGTGTTGTGCCGATTATTACTCACCCGGAAAGAAATGGGCCTTTGTGTTCGAATCTTGCGGAACTGCATAGCTGGGTGCGCGATGGTTGTTTGACGCAAGTGACAGCTTTATCGTTTTTTGGACGCTTCGGGCAGACTGCACAGCGGGTAGCGGAAACGCTGATGAATTCGCACGCGGTGCATTTTGTAGCGAGCGACGCACACGACTGCCACGACCGGCCGCCGAACCTGGCGCCCGCCTACCACCACGTTGCACACACTTGGGGGCAGGAAACGGCGGACGCGCTTTTTTACGACAATCCGACCGCGGTCATTATGGACGAGCCCATTTTCGCGACGGCTCCGAAGCAGCCGACGAAAAAGTCGCGTTTCGCGTTTTGGAAATGACGGTGTAATGGTCGCTCCCCTGATAGCTCTGATCGCGCTGGCGCTTTCGCTGGCGTGGGCCTTGTACTTACACGCGGGCGTGTATCCATCGGACTGGGTCACCACGGTTCTGTTTATTGGGTGTATTTGCCTGGGGTATTGGTTTGTGGCGCGGCGGCGGCAAATGGCTCCGCCGGTGGTGGGCTGGGTAAAAGTCGCCATCTGGGCGCTGCCCTGTTATTGCGCGTTCCAACTGTTACCGTTGCCGCTGGGACTGCTTCATGTCTTCTCGCCGGTACGAGCGCAGTTAGTGAGCGCGTTAGCGCCTGTGCTGCCCGCGGCCGTGAACAGCGCACCGATCGCAGTTGATCCGCCGATGGCGCTGTACTGGGGATTTACGCTGCTGAGCTACATTGCGGTATTTTTTCTGGTGCGTGAACTGGCTTGGCGATTTGTGGACACGCCTTGGGTGACGGTGGTTCCGCTGCTGGCTATCGGTTTCATTGAATGCGTGTTCGGCATGATCCAAGTGTGGGCCGGTTGGCCGAATGCGCAGGCGACCGGGACTTTCACTAATCGCGACCACTTTAGCGGCATGTTAGAGATGCTGCTGCCACTGGCGGTGATGTTCGGTTGGGCGATATTGCAGCGGCAGCGGGAGAATTTCGATCAGAACCTAACTCCGGCGCTGCAGGTTGGATCGGCGTGGGCTGTAGCGGCGTTGTTTTTGGTGGCGATCGTTTATTCGCTCTCGCGCATGGGATTCTTTGTGGCGATCTGTAGTTTGTTTGTCACAGCCGCTCTGAGTTTCGGGCCGCGAATGCCATCAAAGAATTTTCGAACGGTGACGCTGACTGCGCTGGCACTGGGTGCGCTGGCTTTATTTATTTTTCTGCCGCCCGACCAGCTCTTAGCGAGGTTTGCGGAGATGTCGGCTTCCGGAAAGATTACGGCGGATACGCGGCTTTATTTGTGGAAAGAGACGTTTTCGTTGATTGATGAGTTCGCCGTCGAGGGCATTCTCTATGCGACCCGCCAGCTCGCCCTCTTCGGCGATCTCATGAAACAGGATCGCACCTTCGCCGAGATGTCCTCCGGCTTCGCCCAGTCCGACGATGGATCGACCGACCCCGCCACCGACGAACTCCAGCAATTCGCTTGTCATGATCTCTTCGAGACGGCGAGAAAGCTGCTCGTCGTTCAAAAGTCCTACAAGAGCGAATTTCCCACGCTCGGCATCCTTCCGAGCGTGTCCCTCAAGCTGAGGCAGCTCTATGAAATGGATTACCGCGTTACGTCGCCCGGCGCTGCGGCGGTCGATGTCGGCGATGTCTCCGCAGTCAGAACCAGACAAAACGTCATGGATCAAGTCCATGACGATTATGATAAATTAGAGAAGGATATATCGGAAATATACGACCTGATGAGTCCGAGGCAGAAAGACGAATCGTCTCTCGATTTGTCGAACGGATATTGCCGAACGCTTCCGGCCGGCGTCGTCCGATTTCCCGTCGTCGAAGTCACGCCCGACGAGAACGACACGCGCAGCGTCTATCTCGGCTATCTCGCCGCGCTCGCGGCTTTCGCCGAATTCGTCGACGGAAACCGGGAGAGCGCGATCCAGTTGCTCGACGACCGCATCAGCAAGGAAATCTCGGCGATCGACGCGCTGTCGAAAGCGGGCGCCTATCCGTCGGCCGCGACCGACCGGTTCGCGATCGCGCAGAAAGAGGCGCTCGTGCTCCGGCTGATCCGGTGGGAGGCCAATCTCATCAAATTCGCCGCCTCGCCGCAGGACGCGCTCGACACTTTCGCCGCCAAGCATCGCTATCGCGATTACGTCGACGTCGTCACCCGGGCGCTCCGATTTCTCGACAGGGACGGCGGGATCGCGCGGCGGATCGTCGACCCCAGGGCGTCCTGCCCGGTCGACGCGCTCGGCGCTCTCACGCCCCTGCACGACAAGATCACCATCGATATGCAAAGGAAGATCTATTTCACGTTGCTGTATTACAAGTTCACCTATCACAACAACCTGATCTCGGTCGCCGGCGCCAACCGGCAGGTCGCCGTCGACGACGGCCGCGTCGACCTCAAGCTGGTCGCCGATCTCGACCAATGGGCCGACGAACTGCCGAACGTCGATCTGTCCTGCCTGAAGGACGTCGCCGGCGTGAAGGTCGACGACACCGCCCGGTCCTTCTTCTGGGAGAGCATCGGGAGCTATCGCGAATCGAAGGGAAGGAATTTCTTCCTCGCCGATTCGAGGGGGCCGGCCGGCGAAAGCTGCCGCGCGATCACGGCCTATCGCCAGGCAAAATCGGCTTATGAGGAAACGCCCGTCGATGACGGGTCGACCGAACTCGAGGCGGGGCTCTCGCACCAGGACGACGCCAATTACCGCCAACGGCTCGACGACCGGATTTGCGCGATCAAAGGCTGGATGAAGCAAGTCTATGCGGAGGGAGACCTCGACCGGGAGCCCGCCTGCGCGGAAGCGCTCGCCGCGGATGTCTGCCCGGGCGCGCCCTGAGCGGATCCGATCGGCTAGTCGCCGCCGCCGATGAAGCGCGCCGCCGCCTCGCCCGCCAGCAGGATCGCGCCGAGCCAGGCGACGGCCGCCGCGATGATCAGATTGCGCATTCGAGCCTCCTGACGCTCTGAATTTCCTGAACTCCATATAGCATTTGCCCGCGCCGACCGCCATGGCGGCGGCCGCCGGAATTGTCGCGCAACCGCCTTGCGCCGATTCGGGTCGTCCAAACCCGGAAGCGGCGCCGAGCCTGCGCCTTGCTCCGGCCATCCTGGGTCGGCTACGCGCACCCATCGCTCTGCGCCCATCGACTTCGCGCCGCCGGATCGCGGCCGACGTCGCCGGCGATCGCGGGAAAATCCTGATTCCCCCGGGGTTCGGCGACCGCCGGCTCGGGATCGCTTCGGATTTTGCTGCGCGTCCCCTGAAAGTAAGGCTTGCAGGAGAGCAATAATTCTGTTATTCAGAATAGATGTCGCTCTTACAGAGGAGTCCGCGATGACCCGCAGGCCCCCGCCGGGCCGCAGGATCGGGCTCACCGTCGACCGAGCCCTTGGCCGGCGCCTTTCGATCGTCGCCCCGGGACTCGACTGCGCGCCGCGCGCTCCGATCGGCGCAGGCCCGAGCCCGAAGCCGGCGCCGGCGTCAGTCCCGGATCGCCGCACGCTGCGCGTCCGAGCCCGCCCGCCGGCGCCGTTTCCTGTCCTGGCGGCTCCGATTCGCTCGGGGCGCCCTTCGTCCTCGGTCGCGCGCGCCTTCGCGCGGATCCTGCGAGCGCCGCCCGAGCCCGCCGGCCCGCCGCCCCGAATCGGCGCCCACTTTCCCATAACCCATTGAAATCAAAGAAAACCAGAAAATATAAATTTCCAAAAATTTCCTCGGCCCCGGACCGGCGCGGCGCAGCGGGGTCGCGGCCCGATGACGGCGAGCCTGCTTCCGCAGCGCCTATCCGGCCCGCCTTATCGCCTTTGTCGGCGCCGGCCGCCATCGCCGCGGCCCGCTGCGACCGTCCCGTAATTCCCTCGCGGCCATCCGCTTGCGGCGGAGGGGACCCGGGAGCGCGCGCAATGACCATCGTCACCACCGGACAGACCCTCGACGTCGGCAACGGCCAGGTCGGCGCGGGCATCATCGTCGCCGGCGGCCTGCTCGACGTGCAGGCCGGCGGCAAGGCGACCGGGACGATCGTCAGCGGCGGCGAGGTCGAGATCGACGCCGGAGGCGTCGCGATCGGAACCTTTCTCGGCAATTACGGCGAACAATTCGTCGATCTCGGCGCCGTCGCCAGCGGCGCCATCGTCGGCGCGACCGGCGTCGAATTCGTCAACGGCGGCCTCGACAGCGGCGCCACCATCGAGAGCGGCGGCGCCGAATATGTCGAGGCCGGACTCGCGAGCGGGACGACCATCGATGGCGGCGGCGCGCTCTATATCTACTCGGGCGGTTCGGCGCGCGCGGCGCTGGTCGAGGGCGGCGCGGCCTGGGGCGAGGAATATGTGTTTTCCGGCGGCGTCGACACCAGCGGCACGGTCGGCAGCGGCGCCTATGAGGAGGTGTTCGGTCTCGGCGTCAGCGCGACGTCGACAGCGGCGGCTATTATTATGTCGGCCTCGGCGGCGTCGCGAGCGCCACGACCGTCAGCGGCGGCGGATTCTTCGACGCGCTGTCGGGCGGCGTGGCGAGCGGCGTGACCATCGACAGCGGCGCGGCGGGCTGGATCAGCGGGACGGTGAGCGGCCTGGCTGTCGAGGCGGGCGGCTCGGCTTATGTCTTTTCCGGCGGGGCGGCGAGCGCGGTCACGATCGGCGGCCCGACCAACGCCTTTTCCTACATGGACATCTATTCCGGCGGCGCCGTCAGCGGCCTGACCCTCAGCGGCGGACAGGCCTATTTCTGGTCGGGCGCCTCGGTGGCCCAGGGACCGTCATCGACAGCGGCGGCTATGAACTGCTCGAGGGCGCCGGCCGC
>CAWJBS010000053.1:0-17603 GCA_963840845.1 Bryobacterales bacterium | reverse complement strand
CTTATAAAAAGGAAAACAACAGCACCAGCGATACCTTCAAGCGAAAGCTAGGAACACCCGAAGATATTCACCTGGTATTCATTGCTCTGGCTCAAGCCGCCGGCTATGAGGCTCGTCTCGCCCACATCGCCGCTCGCCGTCTTTATATCTTTGATCCCCGTCTCCACGTCGGTTTTTTCACTTACAATAACTTCGACGCCGCCGTCCAAGTCGGCGATAAGTGGAAGTCTACGACGTAGCCGATGAATACGCGCCTCCTGGTACGCTCACTTGGCGCGAACAAGCCGTCAGCGCTCTCATTCCCGATCCAAGAACTCCGGATCGGTAACCACGCCCTGCTCTCCTCCGACGACACCAAAATCCAGCGCATCGCCGATCTCACCCTCTCTCCGGAGGGCGACCTCGATGGCACCATCCGCGAGCTCTTCTGGGCGACGAGGCCATCGCCTGGCGCATGGATCATCTGCATCAAAACGATGCCGAACGCGAAGCCTATCTCGCGAACGCCTCAAGCATCGCTACCCGAATTTGAAGTGAAAGATATCAAAGTGAGCCGTCTCCCCCGATGCCAGCCGCCCGAGTCGGTGTTTCGTATAATCTCGCCGTCAAAGGGTATTGCCAGCGCACCGGCAAACGCCTCTTTCTGCGCCCCAGTTTCTTTACCTCCGGTCAGTCGGCTTCTTTACCGACACTAACCGCAGTAACATCATTTTCTTCAATTACCCTGGAGTGGACTCGATTTCGTCAATATTCGTCTCCCCGCCGGGTTTCAGCTCGATCACGCCGACGCTCCGCCGAATTTCGACGTCCCGCCCATCAAATGGGTCGCCCAAAGTTTTCTCTTCCCTTGGCCGATCGCTGATTTCAGGCACAACTTCACCGTCGGCAACGATAGGCTGATCGGCTTTGATTCAAAGTTTTAGAAAGCCGTCAAGGCCGTCTTCGATCAGGCTCATTCCAGCGACGGACACATGGTCGCGCTAAAACAGGCGATCCGGATGCCCAGCGTCCGCGGGAGCGCCTACTCGGCGCGGTAAACGGGCCGAACCGATGCGACTGACTTCCACTATCCTTGCTCGTTCTCTCGCTCAGCCCCCGCTTTGTGGGGCTTTCCCAATAATCCAGAAGTGCCTGCTGGGTGCAGGAGGTCGCCGCCGAGCGGACGCCGGCTTATTCGGCAAAGTGCCCGCCGTCGTGCTGTTTGATGAGGCGCACTCCACGATGGACGCGGCCGGCAACCTGACAGTGATAAGCGCTACGCCCTCAAATACATCAATCAGCAGGGCCAAAATCCGCCAGCGTCACCGTTCCTTATTGGAAAATAGTCGCGAGGTGAAAGACCTTCACGCTTGGCTCATCTCTTCTAGCGGCTTTCAAAAAACCTTCGACAAGAACAGCGTCATGGATATCGGCGCCTATCAGCGAAGAAGAACTCTATACCGACGGCCGCGCTCGTGTCATCAGCCGCCGATAATCCCGAAGTCGGCTCCGTTTTTGCTTACGAATACACTCTTCAGCAAAAAGCTCTTATCGCCCAGGATCAATACTATTTCCAGGGCGAACTCCCTTCTCTGCTCGCGCGTTACTCCGTCACTCTTCCGCCCGGCTGGACTGCCAAAGCGGTCCTCTTTAATCAGCCTCCCATTCAACCCACCGTTGAAGGCTCTACCTATACCTGGGAAGCGAAAGACATGCCTTATCGCGAGGCCGAAGACGAATCCGGCGATACTGTTCCTCGGCTTGAAGTTTCATTTATCCCTCCGGCTGGAATAACCGCCGGCATAGCCACTTTGGGCTCCTGGACCGACGTTTCCCGCTGGCACGATTCCCTCGCCGAAGGCCAGGATGAAGTAACTCCCGAAATCTCTGCCAAAGTCGCTCAACTGACCTCGGGCGCTAAAACCGATTACGACAAGATCTGCGCCATCGGTCATTATGTACAGAAGATTCGTTACGTCGCCATCGAAATGGATTTGCAAAACGGCGGTGGCTATATCCCGCATTCGGCCGATACCGTCTTCACCAAACAATATGGCGATTGCAAAGATAAAGCCAACCTGATGCGCTGCATGCTCAAAGCCGCTGGCGTGCAATCTTACTTAGTCGCTATTTATTCCGGTAACCGTACTCACGTCCGTAGCGAATTTCCGTCGCCCCGCCAGTTCAATCACATGATATTGGCCGCCAAAGTGCCGGATTCTGTTACCGCCAGCACCACCGTCGCCAGCCCTCTGGGTCGCCTTCTCATCTTCGATCCGACGGACGAAAAAACGCCCGTGGGCGATCTGCCTTTCTACGAACAATCGAGTTATGCCCTGCTCATCGCCAAAGATAAAGGCGATCTTATCCGCATGCCCGTCACCAAACCCGACGCCAACCTATACGAAGTCACAGCCGAAGCGACTCTCCAACCGACCGGCAAGCTCAGCGCCTCTTTCACCAACGACAAGACCGGCCAGCCCGCCAGTTCCGAACGTCGTCGCCATGCCGATCTGAAGCCCGACGAGTATAAAAACAACTACGCCCGTTTCGTCATCGAGGGGGCGCGCGGCGCGGTCATCTCCAGCATCGCGCCGGAAGACCGCTTTGAAGAAAATAAGTTCAAGGTCAAAATCGATTTTGATTCGCCAGACTACGGCCAGCTGATGCAAGGCCGCTTACTCGTTTTCAAACCGTCTATCGTGGAAATTCCGCCCTCCATCTCGCCGCGCTTTCCCAAAGACGAAAAACGAGTAAGCCCCGTCGTTCTCTCCGCTGCCCTGTACCGCAAAACCATCCGCGTCAAACTCCCCGACGGCTTCACCTTTGACGATGCCCCCGTCCCGGCGGTTTATAATTCCGATTTCGCCAAGTTCTCGCTCACCTTCAAACAAGAGCCCGGCTTCCTCATCATGACGGAAGAATTGCGCACCGAAGCCGCCACCATCCCGCCCGATCAGTTCCCCAAAGTGAAGAAGTTCTTCGACAACTGCCGCGGGGCCGACCGCCAAGACACAGTGCTCGTGAAAAACTAGGAGCTTATGAAAATTGCTCTCGTCGCTCTCGCGCTGGCCGCGAGCCTGCCGTCCTATGCTCAAACCCACCTCACTTGGTCCGACTATGGCGGCTCTCCCGATTCCGCCCAATACTCCGCCCTCCGGCAGATCAACCGCTCCAACGTGGCCCAGCTAAAGGTCGCTTGGAATTACCCAATCGAAGACGCCAACCATTACGCCTTCGGCCCCCTCGTGGTTGATGGCGTCATGTATGTCTTAGCCCACAACAATTCCATCGTCGCCCTCGACGCCGCCACTGGCAAAGAGATCTGGATCTGGCAACACATCCCGGCTCCCAAGGTCATCACTAACCGCGGCATCAACTACTGGGAAAGCCCCGACCGGTCCGACCGCCGCCTCTTTTTCTCCGCCGATCATGTCCTGAACGCCCTCGATGCCCGCACCGGCCAGCCCATCCCATCCTTCGGCAACCACGGCCTCGTCGATTTGAAAGTCGGTCTCGGCCGCGATCCCCAATCCTTCAAGCTGGTCCAATCCCTAACCCCCGGCCGCGTCTTTGAAGATCTGCTCATCCTCGGTTCCGCCACCAATGAAGGCTGGGGCTCCGCGCCGGGCGACATCCGCGCCTTCGATGTCCGCACCGGTGCCCTGCGCTGGTCCTTCCACACCATCCCGCACGAAGGCGAATTTGGTTACGACACTTGGCCCAAAGACGCCTGGAAAACCGTCGGCGGAGCCAACGCCTGGAGTGAGATGACCGTCGACCCCAAATCCGCTATCGTCTTCATCCCAACAGCGAGCCCCAAGTACAACTTCTATGGAGCCGACCGTCCCGGCGCCAATCTCTTCGGCGATTGCCTCCTTGCCCTCGATGCCCGCACCGGCAAACGCCTCTGGCATTTCCAAATGGTGCACCACGACATCTGGGATTACGACGACGCCACCGCGCCCAAGCTTCTCACCGTCCAACATAACGGCAAGCCGCTCGACATCGTCGCCCAAGTCAGCAAGCAAGGCTTCATCTGGGTTTTTCGCCGCGACAACGGCCAACCACTTTGGCCCATCGAAGAGCGCCCTGTGCCCAAGTCCGACATGCCCAACGAGCACGCTTGGCCCACCCAGCCATTCCCCGTCAAGCCTCCTCCGTTCGCCCGCCAAACCTTCACCGCCGATGACCTCAGCGCGCTGATCACCGATCCCGCCGAACGCGCCCGCATCAAAGATCAAATCCAAAGCGCCCGTAACGAAGGCCTCTTCACGCCACCCGGCTTGCGTGACACCATCCAAATGCCCGGCAACAATGGCGGTGCCAATTGGGGCGGAGCAGCGGTCGATCCCACCAACGGCACACTATACGTAGTCTCCAAAGACCTGCCCTGCATCCTGAAGCTGACCCCCGCTCCCAAAGTCGGACCCGACCGCTACGAAAGCGGCTTCGGCTTCATGTCCACCAGCGCGGGCGTTTCGCCCATCTCACTGCCTTGGACGTCCATGACCGCCTACGACCTCAACACCGGCATCATCAAATGGCAAGTCCCGCTCGGCCACGCCAGCCGCACCAGAGGCGGACCCGTTGTCACAGCCGGCGGTCTCATCTTCACCGGCACCTCCGACAAGATGATCCGCGCCCTCGACGAACAAACCGGAAAAGTGCTCTGGGAGAAATCGCTCGACACGCCCATCGGAGGCATCCCAGCCGTCTACGAAGTGGGTGGCAAAGAGTACGTCGTTTTCTGTTCCGCCGGTGCCTACGTCGCGCTAACTACAGATTGATACCCAAGCGCCACATCATGAACCCAATGGCTTGCCGTAGATAAAGCCAGCGCAGTTCATTCCGCGAAAGTGTCCCCGCCGGCGGCTTCGGCGAACCATAAACCTTGAACCCCTGTGCCTCCAGCACCCGCTTCACTCGATAGATGTGATAACCGTCGCTCACCACAATGCAGGAGTGCAGACTCATGCGCCGCATGCTCTCAATCGCCGCATCCAGACTCTGCACGGTTGTGGATCCCACCGCGTCCGTAATGATCGCCTCAGCCGGCACATTATGCGTTACCAGATACGCGCGCGCTACTTCGCCTTCGGTAAATTGCGGGTCGCCGCCCGCGCCGCCCGTCGTCAAAATATAAGGAGCCAAGTGCTTCAAATACAGCAGTAGCGCGTGGTTTAATCGCTGCTGTAGAACGGGCGAGGGATGCCCTCGATACTCAGCGGCGCCCATGACGCAGAATCACGTCCGCTGGCTGCGATTCGTCAAGCTGCGACTGCCGTTCAATCTGATCGGCCACATAGAACATGTAGCCTAATAGAGTGACCGCGGGCAGTAGACACAACCAACCGAGTATTCGCTTCATCCGAGGAGTTCGATAGCTCTTAGTCTAGCTGGAATTTCATGCAACTCACCAGTACTAAAAATCCGTTTCTACAGGGCATCCGCCGTGCTATCACCTCAGGCCGTACCACCGAAGACGGTCATATCGTCATCGAAGGCCCTCATCTCGTCCAAGAACTTTTGCGGAGTAACTGGCATCTGAAACAGCTAATCATCACGCCTGCTGGCCGCGAACGTCATGCCCAGTTGCTTGCGAAAACCCGTGCCGAAGTCATGGAGATTCCGGCGAAAGCCTTCGCTGCGCTGTCTGGTACGGAGACCTCCCAGGAGATCATGGCTTTGGTGGCGCCCCCTGTCCACACTTGGAAAACCTGTCTCAGCAGTTCTGGTGTAGCCATCGTTCTTGACGGCATTCAAGACCCCGGTAACGCCGGCACAATCGTCCGTTCCGCCGAAGCCTTTGGCGCTTCATGCGTTATCTTTCTGGAAAATAGCGTGCATGTGCCGAACGGCAAATTCCTGCGCGCCACTGCAGGTTCCATTTTTCGCCTGCCCTATCTCGAATACCAGAAACGCCCGGCCTTGATGGCCAATCTGCGTGCCAACAACCTGACTCTATACGCGCTCACCGCTAAAGCGAACGTCTCCGTAAGCCAAGCCGACTTGCGCCAGCCCGTAGCGCTCGCTGTCGGCAGCGAAGCCCACGGCGTTTCGCCTGAACTGCTCGCCTGCGCGATCGCCCTGCGCATTCCCACCGCTCAGGTAGAATCTCTGAACGCGGGTGTTGCTTGCTCCATTGCCCTCTTCGAGGCCGCCCGGCAACGAGGCGAACTATGAGCCTCTTCGATGCCACCCCGCCCTCCCTGGAAGGCCGCCCGTTGGCTGATCGTATGCGTCCCCAGGAGCTCAGCGACTACATGGGGCAGGAACACATTCTGGGCCCCGGCAAGCCTCTGCGTGCGCAAATGGAAAGCGGCCAGCTGACATCCCTGATCCTGTGGGGACCGCCCGGTTCCGGCAAAACCACTTTAGCCGCCCTGATCGCGAAATCCAGCCATGCCGATTTTATCCAATTTAGCGCCGTTCTGAGCGGTATCAAAGAGATCAAAGCCGTAATGGCCGATGCGGAGCGCGCCCGCCGCCTCGGCCGTAAGACTATCTTGTTCATCGATGAGATCCACCGCTTTAATAAGGCCCAGCAAGACGCTTTTCTGCCATACGTTGAACGCGGCGACGTCGTCCTAATTGGCGCTACCACCGAAAACCCGTCTTTTGAAATCAACTCCGCGCTGCTATCCCGCACCAAGGTTTACACCCTCAAGGCGCTCGAAACGCCTCAGTTGGTGTCTCTCTTACAACGCGCATTAGAAACCGACCTGCATGTCACCGCTGACGACGAACTCCTGACCGAAATCGCTGTTTCTTCAAGTGGCGACGCCCGTTCCGCCCTCAACACCTTGGAATTGGCAGCCAGCCTTGCCAAAAACGGCAAGATCGACCGTCAAGCTCTGGCCGACGCCATGCAGCGTAAGATTTTGCTCTACGATAAATCCGGCGAAGAGCACTTTAACCTCATTTCCGCGCTCCACAAATCTGTTCGTTCGAGCGATCCGGATGCTGCGCTCTACTGGCTCGCCCGCATGATGAAGGCCGGCGAAGACCGCCTCTACTTGGTACGCCGTCTGATTCGCATGGCGATTGAGGACATTGGCTTGGCAGATCCCCGCGCCGTAGAACAGGCGATTGCTTGTCAGCAAACCGTTCATTTCCTGGGAGTTCCGGAAGGTGACCAGGCTCTGGCACAGTTAGCCCTTTATCTCGCCTTAGCCCCGAAGTCTGACGCGGCCTATCAAGCCCTCAATCGAGCCAATGAGATCATTGAGACAACTGTTGCTGAGCCGGTCCCACTACATCTACGAAATGCCCCGACGCGCCTGATGAAGGAAATGGGTTATTCAAAAGGTTATAAGCATGCGCATAAAGATTCTTCCGCGTTCACCGATATGGAGTGTATGCCCCCCGGCCTTCGTCAGACTTCCTTCTACGAACCGACGGACCGAGGGTTTGAACTAAGGCTTAAAGAGCGGCTGGATTGGCTGAAAAAGCGCCGGGCCGAAAGCGAATCGGGAAATTAGCCAGAAAAATGCAGTGGCGATTGTGTAAGCTTTAAAGATCGGAGTTCCTCAAATTGTGTCGTTAACTACTATGACTCCGGAACTAAATAATTCGGAGCGGCGGCGGTCTAGCCGGTTTCCTATCGAACGCGAGTTGCGTTATAAAACGCTGAACCAGCGTGCTGAAATTCTCGCTGGTAGCGGGAAAACTCTGAATATCAGTAGTTCTGGCGTTCTTTTTACTTCAGATCACGATCTGCCTGTCGGCACCCGTTTAGAGGTTTCCATCAGTTGGCCAGCCCAATTGAATGAAAAATGTCTCCTAAATCTGGTGGCCCGCGGCCGCGTTACGCGTCACAATAAGGGTCAATTGGCCTTACAAATTCAGCAATACGAATTCCGTACCCAAAGCCGATCCGGGAAATAGGTGCGCCTATGGCCTCCGCCGCACAGTTTTTATCGCTTCAGCAATTCGAACAAACCTACGGGAACGAAAAGCCCTATTACGAATACTGGTTTGGCGAGGCAATCCAAAAAAACCATGCCTACATCTCTGCACGGCAGCACCCAGATTGTGCTGGGGATGTTGATTTTCGCGCGAGGTTGGAAAGCCGCCTCGGAAGTTAAGTTGAAGTTGTCGCCGTTTGCCAACCCAATTCCCGATCTTGTTGCAGATCCAAATCCGATTGAGTCTCCTTTTCCCACAAAGCCGTTAGCCCTTTGCATTGAAATTCTTTCCCCAGCGGACGACTCGCGCAACGTATTTCAGAAATGCGCCCACTATTTAGACTGGGGCATTGAAACTGCCTGGATTATTGATCCTGAGGAGCGCAAAGGGTATATGATGACCCGCGCCAACCCGCAACCCGCCAACCTGTTTGCCGGCGACTCGCTGACCGCCGAACCGGGTCTGAGCCTCCCGCTGCACGAACTCTTTGAGCAACTCGATAAACTGGCCAGCTAGCTTGGCATCCACGTAGCGCATCACTTGTTCGCGAAGCGTATTCAAACTTACCGTAAGCCTGTCCGTCTCGGCTAAGACGGAATCGTCGCTTTGGGCAAAGCTCCTCTGTGCTTCCACCAGCTTGCGGTGGTCTTCTCGCAACTGCGGCAAACTTTCGCCCCGCCGGTTTTGATCCCCGCAGCGCCCCTGCCAGATAGTAGAGCGTTAAGTCTACGTCCTGGGCAAACGTGTGCAAAGCCTCCGCAGGCGTCAGCGTCTGCCGGTGCAGCATAACCGCTTCAAGCCCGACGATGGCTAACATCAAGGAATGTGAACTGGCCAGCATCGAACGGAGTGTATCCCGTCGAAGCGCCGTAATTCCTGGCTCGGCTATCACCCGGTCTACCGAAGCCTCAACGTTGGAACGCGCCCGCCGCCACGCTAAGCGCTCCTCCATGCCCGACCTGCCTGCCGCTAAAAAGTCCTTGTAAATATAAACGACTGGCTTCAAGCATTTCGGCAAATCCATCAGAAACTTGCGTTCGTTCCCAAGTCGGCCACAGAGCGTAGGCGAGCAAGGCGAGCAACCCGCCCGACAGTGTATTTAGACCCCTGGCGACCACAGCATCCACCGGTGAATTGCCGGTAGCGGCAATCAGGAACACCACCAACCCGCTCACAGACAACGTGAAAATTCCGTAGTTTGCCGGACCCCAATACCTCAGACAAAAGCTGAACACGCCCACCAGCAGCAACTGCGTCATGGCTGAAATTGGTAGCAAATGAAACAGTCCTGTTGCCAAAAGCAGACCCGCCAACGTGCCCAGCAAGCGCAAAACTCCGCGGCTGAACGTGGACGTGAAATCGGGTTTCAACACCACAGCTACGGTCATCGGCAGCCAGTACGCACGTTGCCAGCCGACGCTGCGTTCAATCCACTCAGCGGCCGCGATCGTCAAAGCCAGACGGATGGCATGCCGGCACACTGCCGACCGCAAATCCAGATTCGCCCACAAGGTGGCAGCCCAGCTGGAAACTTGTGCTTTGAAATTTGGCGTACTTGGGGGGCTTGCGGCTAGATCGCCCTTCCGCCACGTCCGCTCTTTGCACCAACTGAACCACCAGCCGAGCCTGACCCGCCGAGCACGTCCACGGCAGAAGCAATGCTCCCGGCCAACCGATTCGTCGCATCCTCCTTCTTTTCTTGTGCCGCTTCAGCAAACTGTCGGAGTTCACTTTCTAGGGCGAATAAGTCGTCGGCCGGTTGCCGTTCCAGATCGTTTCCGATAGCGCTGAGCAGTTTGGCGGTAGTTCGTAAAACTCCGTCTAAAAGGTCTGCTGAATCGCCTTCAGCTTCGGAGCGCTGATCGTCGCGCTCGCCCAACTGGTCGCGCAACCGCACCAGGCGGTAGGCGGAAAGCCGCAAGCGGTCCACTTGATCGAAGAGCAGACGGAAGCGATCTCCTTCCACGCTGTGATCGTTGCCCAGCGCGTCAATCGTATCTTGCTCTTCAGAACTAAGCGGACCCAGCAAGTTAGGATTATCTAAATCCGAATCCGGGTCAACATCCTTCGCGAGCGCCAAATAAACGTGACCCAAGGCGCGCCGTTCCGGATCGAAGCGCCGCATGGGCCAGAAGGCTAAACAGAAGGAGCTTTGCAGCAAGCCACCAGCCAGCACCAAAGCGCCGGTGTCGAAAGCGCTTTGCCACCCCGCAGGACCACGGCCCGCAAATACAATAAGGGCCACCAATGTGTTGAGACCCAGATCGCCGGCACGCGTTCCGAGCGCGATCAGCATGCCGGCAAGCAGTGCCCAGCATGTGGTGACGACGATGGCAGCCGTCTTATTACCGCTGCTCAACGCTCCTATGAATACCGCAAAGGCGCCGAGGACGCTCCACATCAGCATGCGCTGCGCTCGCTGGCGATAAGGGTCGCTGCCGTCGGAGAACGAAACATTCAACGCACCTGTCGCCACCGCCGCTGCTCCCAAAGAGTTGCCTGACGCAATGCCAACAGCCAGCGGCACCGCAATGGCAAGCGCGTTTCGCAGCGCCATCCAGCGATTGTTTATTTTGCCCTTATCTATCTTTTTGACGGTGCGCCAAAATGCCGAACCGGGACTCGGTTCCGCGCCTGCTGTCATAAGGTGAGTCTTCGCCTACAATTCCAAACCTAGCAGACCGTTTATTCACTGGCAAAATGACGGCTAGCGATTCTTCGCCGAAATAACAAGTTCGATCTTTTCGCTGACGCCTGCGGAATTTGTCTCTCCCAAGTGTTCCAGCACGTAATTACCGTTCGCATCTTTCTTCACTGTCGATTTCGGGAAGTACAAATAACCGGCGACGGCATGATCGAATTTGCCGTTGGGTAGCTGGCGATCTAGTAACTGCGCTCTCCAGTTCCCGCCGATCATCGATGGATGCGCCGGCACGCGGAGTGTCGGGAGCCGGGGAAGGTCCACCATGTGTGACGCCCACCTCGGCGCCAGTATAAGTGCCGCTTACAGGGCGGCCTGTTACGGGATCTCTGCCGCTTTCATAGCCGACATGCGCCGCTGTGTAAACATGCGTATCATCCGTCCCCAAAGATTCGGCCCGCTTCGGCGCATTCTCTCTTTGAATGGCGGAGGCCACAGCGGAGGCGTCGGCGGTGTGAGTCAAATCGCCTTTGTCGCCGCGTGTGATCACAAAATCGTCTATGTCGATTTGCCCCCAATGGTTGTTCAAGGGGAAATACGCGACTTCAAACACAAGGAACTTATTGGTGATGTCGAAGGCGAAGAGGTGTTTGGCTTGCTCCGCGGGTATGAGCGACGCCGCATAGGCCGCATCTTTGCCCTGTGCTTTCACTGCATAATCGTCGGGCGTGGCGCGCGGATGCACGCCTCTGGGTGTGGACTCTTGCCCACTCAAACACAGGGCACTCAGCACCAAAACCGCCACCGGGGTTATTAAAAGCCGCATGCAGACCGCCTTCCTCCTAAAGGGTATCGTAGTTGAGAGAACCAAATAACGCTGGTAAGTGAGACGGTAATCAGGTAAGGTAAAAGCTGTGAGACCGAAACTGACAGCTTGGCTGCTGGCAACGCTGGTTGTCCTGTGTGCTGGCGTCACCGTTCCAGTTTCAGCGCGCACGATCAACCAGAGCAGCTACGCGATTGTTCTGCTGGTTGGTGTTTCGGACCGAAGTACGTCTACCGCGCAGACGCAGCAGTGGACGCAACAACGCCTCCCATCGGTATTTTCAACGCTCGACGACTCCGGCCGTACGCTCGCCGGAATCAACCTCACTCTCTTGCAGCGCCCGCCTCCCGGGTTCCTTCTTTCGTCGCGTTTAACTGCTACCAAGCCTGCAAACAAGAAGAAGAGGAGAGGCCATGCGCCCACTTTTGAAGGGTCTTTTTACGCCTTCGCGTCATGATGTACGCGACGTTGCTGCAATCAACACACTCCGCCAGGAGTACGAAGCGTTGCCCGATAGGGCATTAGATCAGATTGCCACCAGCACCACGGAACTCCATCCATTTATCGCGGTCACAGCTGTTCTTGCGCAACGCATTCTGGGCGAACGCATGTTTGACGTGCAACTGCGCGGCACGCTGGCGCTGATCCGCGGCAGCATTGCCGAAATGCAAACGGGCGAGGGCAAAACGCTCACTGCCGTTCCCGCCGATCGCCTGGCTGGCGCGCACCAAAGGCAGCGTGCATGTGATGACCGTGAACGATTATCTGGCACGCCGCGACGCGGAATGGATGGGGCAGATTTACCGGCGTTTGGGTTTGCGAGTGGCGTGCATCCAGCAGGGGATGACGCCTTCTGAACGGCACACGGCTTATTCGGCCGATATCGTCTATGCCACTGCGAACGAACTGGGATTTGACTTTCTTCGCGATCAAATTGCGCTGCGGGTAGACGATCAAGTGCATCGCCCATTTAAGGCGGTTGTCATTGATGAAGCGGATTCCATTTTGATTGACGAGGCGCGCATCCCGCTGGTGATTGCCGGCGCAGGACGAGCGGACGCGGGCTTGGGGCACGCTGCCGACAGCATTGCGCGCCGCATGCATCCGGGGCTTCATTACCGAGCCGACCCCGGCGGACACAACGTGATGTTGACAGACGCTGGAATCAATCTAGCGGAGAGTATGCTTCGTTGCGGCAATCTTTTCGAAGAACGCAATTTGACGCTTCTCACCGTTCTGCAAGATGCCGTTCATGCGCATACTCTTTTGCGCCGCGATGTTGATTACGTTGTGAAAGACGGCGCAGTGGAGATGGTAGATGAATTCCGCGGGCGTGTGGCGCTGGATAGGCGTTGGCCTGCCGGTTTGCATACGGCCATCGAAATCAAAGAAGGGGTTGCCACAAAACAGCAGGGGCACATTCTTGGTTCCATCACCATGCAGCACTTGACGGCCATGTATTCGCATGTTTGCGGCATGACGGGCACCGCCGCTTCTTCTTCGAGTGAATTAGAAGCAATGTATTTGTTGCCTGTTGAGGTAATTCCCACGAACAAGCCTCTGATCCGCGTAGACCATCCAGACCGTCTATTTCCTTCGAAAGCCGAAAAACATAAAGCGATTCTGGCCGAAATTCACGCCGCTCATCTGCGCGGACAACCAGTTTTAGTGGGCACAGCCAGCGTGGCGGAATCGGAAACGCTGAGCCACTACTTACGTGATATTCCCCATGAAGTGTTAAACGCCAAGAACGACGCGCTGGAAGCGGAGATCGTTGCGAAGGCAGGTGAACGAGACGCGGTGACGATCTCAACTAATATGGCAGGGCGCGGCACCGACATCAAATTGGGAGACGGTGTGGCGGCGCTGGGAGGCCTGTATGTGATCGGCACGAATAAGCATGAAAGCCGGCGCATTGACAATCAACTGCGCGGGCGTGCCGGCCGTCAAGGAGACCCTGGTTGCTCGCGTTTCTTTATTTCATTCGAAGACGATTTGATGGTGAAATATCGCGACTTGAATCCCCGTTACAACCGCGATCCGGACGCGATTCAGCGCTTGGTGGAAGGGCAACATTTGGACACGCGGATCATGCTAAACAAATATGAGATGCCGATGGAAGGGCAGCGAAATCGGATACAAACCTACCGTCAAAAAGTGTTGACCGGCGAAATAGCCAGCACCAGTGAACTGGCGCGCGTAGCGAGCCTGCGAGCGATTGACGACGCCTGGGCCGATTATTTGGCGGATGTGGCAGATTACCGCTCTGGTTTGCTCTGGCACTCTTGGGGCGGGCGCGACCCTTATCGAGGATGCATGGCTTTTATTCATAAGACCTTTGTCGAGATGGAGGAAGCATTACCCGAGAAGATTCAAGAGCGCATTGCCGAGGCAGATGCCGGCGTTGGGCCCGATCCAAATGAGCGAGGCGCGGTTTGGACTTACGTCACAACAGATCAGCCGTTCGGCACTATGTCGGAAAGAATTATTAAGAGCTTGGCCGCTCTAATCGTGCATGGAATGTCATGACCGTGCCGCGCTAGTTGATAGGCTTTTGCTATGGACTGGTCACTGAACGGCGTAAAAATTGTTCGCGGGAACGAGCTGGATCCAAACACGCCTCAAACGCCAGGCATGACTCGCGCGGCCGCGATCACACACGCACGCGCGGGGGCATCGAAGCTTTGGGCGGGCACAGTGGTGGTTCAGCCGGATGCAAAAACAGGGCCGCATCACCATGGCGAACTGGAAACGGTTCTCTACATCATCAAGGGCCGCGCGCGCATGCGTTGGGGTGAGCAGTTGGAATTCATGGACGAAGCAGGGCCGGGCGATTTTATCTATGTCCCGCCATTCGTGCCTCATCAGGAAATCAACGCGAAACCCGACGAAGCGTGCGAAGCTGTGGTGGTTCGCAGCGGACAGGATCCGATTGTGGTGAATCTGAATATGCCCAGCCCCGAGCCCGCCAGTGCGGGCAAACCGACACCTTTTCATCCGGAGAAACATCAATGAAACTCGTTGCGTTATTGCTGGCGTTCGGCCTATTCGATGGGGCGACCGATCCATGGACGGCACAAGAGATTGTGCAACCCAAATTACTGGCAGAGCGTTTGCAGGCGAAGGAGGCAGTTGCCTGTGTTTTACGTCGGCTTCCCAACGCTTTACAGGAATGGGTCGCACGTGACAGGAGCGGCGCTGGCTGGCCTTGTTCAAAGGCCGACGGGCTGGAGACGCTGAAAAAATCCGTGGCCGGACTGCCGCGTGACAAAGAGCTTTTTATCTATTGTGGCTGCTGTCCCTTTGTGAAATGCCCCAATATTCGCCCGGCGTATTCGGCCTTGCACGATTTAGGATTTACAAAAATAAGAGTGGTGATGATAGAAACCAATCTGCACACCGATTGGATTGAAAAGGGTTATCCATCGGAAAAGCCGGCCGCTGTAACCCAATAAGCGACCTAACTGGGCTACCATCAAAGTGTCGTGAGAAAGCACCCTCTCGCATTTATCGGCCTGCTGGCACTCTTTCTTGTGCTGCTCGCGGTACTCGTGTGGCAGGGCTCTTTCAGTTTCCCGTTTCACCCCGCCGATTCGCACGAGATCATTCTTCTCTCGGCGGTCTCGATCATCCTTTTCATCCTGCTGGCGACGCTAGCTTTCATTCTCTTCCGCGACACAATCAAGCTATACATCGACAGGCAAAACCAGCGCGAAGGCTCGCGCATTCGCTCGAAACTGCTGGTGGGCGCTATTTTGCTGACGGTTGCGCCCACGCTGTTTTCAGCGCTGTTTAATTACATGGTTCTGAACCGCACACTCGAAAAGTGGTTTACCGACCCCGCGCGCGGCATTCAGTTGAACCTGCAGGATTTGGATAAGGCTTATCGCGACGAAGCGCAGGCGCGGGTGCAAGCTCAGGTGAACTGGCTCAGCCTGCTGCCTGAGACGCGAGAGGCAGCGCTCACAGGCCACGTCGATGCGGCGTTTTTCAAATCGCTGTGCGAAAAAAATGGCATTCGCCAGCTTGTGCTCACGCGCAGCAGCGGCGTTCCTTTACTCCTTTACCAGCTTTTTAAGGCGCCGGCCGCAACCGTTCTTCGCGCGGAAGCGGATGTGCAAAGTCTTACTGAGAATGTGGGGCGGCTAACCGTTTTGGCCGCCATGACGGACGACCCTCGCAAAAAGAAGAAGACATTCAGCGCTACATGAACGATCAGAAACAGTTGAGCAGCCGCCAGAAGTTCTATCACAATACTTATTTCCTGCTGATTTGTCTTCTGACCTTGTTCGTGTTGTTTTTTGCGGCTTGGACAGCGCAAATCCTTTCTCGCCAACTGAGCGTGCCGATTGCCGGTTTGCTGGAAGGCGCGCGTGAGGTGAGCCGCGGGAATCTTTCTTATCGCGTGCGCGTGGGCGCGATCGACGAACTGGCGACCTTGTGCGCGCTTTTAATGAGATGACCGGCGAGCTAGAAGGCAATGCGAAAGAATTGGAACTGCGCCGTCGTTTTACGGAAGCAATTCTGGAAAGCATTCCCACAGGCGTAATTTCTGTTTCCTCAGACGAGCGCATTGAACGCGTGAATCGTGCGCTGGCCGGCATTTTTCCGGCGGAAACCGTGGCGAATGCGAAGCGGTTGGCGGATCTGTTTGCGGCCGACGATTTAGCGGAGATCCGTTACCTGCTCAAGCAAGCGAGACGGCGAGGCGCTGCGGCTTGTCAACTGGAGGTGCCGCGCGGTTCCAGCACTCTTCATTTGGCGGTGACGGCCGCTTCGCTTGAAGAACGCCGCGGCTTTGTCATGGTGATTGAAGATACCAGCGACCTTTTGCGAGCGCAGAAGGCAGCCGCATGGCAGGAGGTGGCGCGGCGCATTGCGCATGAGATTAAGAACCCGCTGACGCCGATTTCTCTTTGTGCCGACCGCATTGCCCGCCAGCTTTTGCGTGTCCCGCTGCCCCAAGAAAGCCGCGCCATTCTGGAAGAATGTACGCTCATCATTCAACAGGAAGTGCAAACGGTGAAGACGCTGGTGGATGAATTTTCGCAGTTTTCGCGCTTTCCCACAGCACAGCCGGTGCCCGTTGACCTGAATGAAATTGTGGAAAGTGCGCGCCAGGTTTTTGCGGGAAGGCTTGATGCCATCGACGTTTCGGTATCACTTGCCCGCAATATTCCGCCGGTGTTGGCCGATCGTGAGTTACTGAAGCGGGTTATTGTGAACCTGATTGATAATGCCGCGGAGGCAATGACCGATTCGCCGGTGCGCAAGCTGGAGATTGCCACGTTGCAGCCTTCGCCGGATGTTGTAGAAATCTCAGTGACTGATACTGGCTGCGGGGTTTCTTCCGCCGATAAAGAGAAGTTATTCCTGCCCTATTTCTCTACCAAGGCGCGCGGCACCGGTCTGGGATTGGCTATTGTGAGTCACATTGTGACGGAGCATCGTGGGCGCGTGCGCGTGGAAGATAATCAGCCCAACGGCGCGCGCTTTGTGGTCGAGTTGAATCCGCTGCTGCCGGCGGATAATCAACCCTCCGGTTACTCTGAAGTAGTCGAATCGAATGTCCAATAGTGGTCCGAAAGTCCTAATTGTTGATGACGAAGCCAACATCCGGCAATCGTTGAGCGGCGTGCTCGCCGACGAAAGCTATCAGTGTACGACTGTGGGCAGCGGTGAAGCTTGCCTGGAAGCGTTGGCGCGCGAATCGTACGAAGCGATTTTTTTGGACATCTGGTTACCCGGAATGGATGGCTTGGCGACGCTGGCGCGGATTCAAGAGTGGCCGAGCGGGGCGCGGCCCGCCGTGATCATGATTTCGGGTCACGGCAATATTGAGACCGCAGTGAAGGCAACGAAGCTGGGCGCTTTTGACTTTGTGGAGAAGCCGCTCACGATTGAGAAAGTCAGCGTAGTGCTGAAGAATGCGGTTGAGCAGCGGCGTATGGATTTGGAGTTGCGACGCTTGCGGGAAGATTCGGTGTGGCCCGAAATTATTGGCGACAGCGTCGCGGTGAAGGCGCTGCGGCAGCAACTCAATCTGATGGCGGCCACGAATGGGCGGGTACTGATTTATGGGGAGAGCGGCACTGGCAAGGAATTGGTCGCGCGCGCGATTCACCGCTCCAGCCAGCGGGTGAACGGGCCGTTTGTGGAGGTGAACTGCGCGGCAATCCCGGAAGACTTGATCGAGAGTGAGCTCTTTGGGGACCGGCGAACGAACCTGGACGGCGCGACGGATCA
>CAWJBS010000052.1:0-19568 GCA_963840845.1 Bryobacterales bacterium | reverse complement strand
TGTGTGTCCAGGAAATGGTCAATATTTTGGCGCTAAAATTATTCGCCGTGATGATCTGCTCAATGTAGTAAGTTCTTTGCAGCTTTACTGCAAGAATGCCGATGTACGGCACATCGTAGTCGATAGATCCTGTGGCGTAAGGGAAACTCATAGGTCCGTAGAGTGGCGCTTCTCCGGTTATTTGCCTAGCCCGGTAGACCGAACGTAGTTTCCGGCGAAGTTCACGCGGAGCCGTCGCACCGGCCGCAGATCGACACCCCCCTGCCACACGCGATCGATAATCTGATCCGTAATTGTGTCGGTGAGCGGCGCAGTGCCGCGCAGGAATTGCGTAACATCTGTATCGAACAAGCTTTCGTAGCTGAGCCCGCCAAAAAGCTGCACACGGTCATTAAAGGCCCAGGCGACATTAGTCGCATTGCTCCTCACGGTGCTCCGGTAATCAGACACCAGCAGCTTATCGTTTCGAACGATCGTGGCGTTTTCGATGGATAATTTTTCGAGTGGCTGATAGCGCACAATCACTCTCCCGCCAATTGAGGTATGCGGTGTGATGCGCGTGTATGAGGTCCCATTATTGGTCTCCCCAACATCGCCGCGAATAGAGAACTTCTTCGACGGATCGTAGCTGACTTTGAGCGTTGGCCCACCGACTGATTCTCTGCGTTTCCAACGGATCGGCCACGCTATTATCGAGAGCTAAAACATCGCTTTTCAGATAGCGAACGCCAACGTCAAAAAGCAACGACGAAATCGGTGTAAACATCATCGTCAGGTCTGCTTGGGAGGTGCCAATGCGCCATTGGTTAAGCGATGTGCCGCTGGCCACAGTGGTTCCGGTGACACTGCTGAAAATTCCGGTCGCGTTCAAGTCCGTGCGCGTATATCGGTACGCAGCGTCTACAGACCACCACTCCTTCAATTTATAAGTGAAACCTTGCTCCACCATATTGCGGGCTCGGAATCGGTGGCATGGGAAACCGCCAAAATGCATAAGCCGCGTCGGTAGTGCCGCCGCTATTGGTACGTGCGATGCCATTGGCAGACATGTCGAGATAGGCTGGGCCGCCGTAATCGTAAAATACGTATTGACCATGCGCTTCCAGGCGGGGGGTAATCTTGCCGTTATACGAGAACTGGCTGATAGGGGTGCTCAGTTTTCGATAGTCGATAAACGAGGCACTGTTTAGCAGTTCCTTGGCTGTCGTTGGATCTAATGTTAATGCTGCGCTATGAGTGATAATGTTATCGCCGTCACCGTATCGTCAAAACGTTCATAGCCGATTTTGTAGTGGAAATTCCACATGTTTCTCGTGTAGTCCACGCCGGCGGTGATCCGGGTTGTTGATTCGCTCATAGGCGCCAACAAGTAGTATGGGTTGGCTCGCGCGAACGAACCCCAAGTGGACGAAGACCCAACAATAGTCCAACGTTTCAGTCGTGAAATTTACTCCGTCGCGCGTGTTGCGGAGAGCCTCAAAGTTAAAGCGCAGATTCTTGGTCGCATGTATTGTTAAATCAAGGAGGTCCGATCTTATGTACCGTGGCGAAAGGTTTGATTGTTGGTGATCGAGGAAGTCCGTTTTGAGCAGTACATTGCTCTGAATCCCGATAGAAGCGGGTTTGCTGAAAGTTAACCCGCAAGTCGTAATATTCGCCTTGCGTGCCGTCGAGCTGCGCCGTTGTGTACGGATCGCCGCCAAGAAGCCGCTCACGGTGAGTGAGTAGTTGTCGAGCCGAACTTGCTTATTGTCGCCAGGTTCTCCTCTCCGACAGACTGAAATCCATGACGCGGAATGCCGTTTCCAATCCGAAGAGTCGGTGAACTGGTTGCAGTAACCTTGCACATCTGTGAATCGATGACCGGTTGTAATCGAGCACTGGGTATCGAATCCATCCGAAACGAGCGGCTTTGAATCGGCGTCCTGCGCGCGCATGTTAACTGGCGCTGAGATTGTTCCTATCAAGAGTAGTAAGAATGGTCAGCGTCGCATGTTCTGTGTCCTCAATGCGTATAGTCCACGTCAAAAGTTCGAGCCGTGTATGCTCACGTGGCGGCGCGTACGATCGCCGCTAGTTGGAAACTCAACCTGCTGTGCGGCACGTTGGCGAGCTTGTGCGCAACGTTGGCAGGAAAGGCATAAGAACCGTCTGTCGCTTCACCATCAGAAATTTGTTGATCGTGCCGTGGGGCGTGTGGCAGGTCGTGCAGCCCATCACTCTCACCGAAGCGTGCTCAAAAACGAAAGGCCCGCGCTTTTCCACGTGGCAGCGGACGCAGCTTTCTAGCCGCTTCCCGCAGCATGTTGCGGTTGCCATCTGCGCCGTGTGCACTGTGGCAGTCGCTGCACTTCATAGCACCTTCGGGCACTGGGTGATGATTTGGTAAAGCGAACTGAGCCACCACATTTGCGTGGCATCCGTTGCAAAGCTTGGGCTGCGATTCTGAGTAAGCTGCTATTGAGCCAGCGCACTTCGGCCCCCAAGTTGGGCACGGAAAAGAAGGTTGCCTGTGCGCCGTCAAGTGTATGATGATTTGGGTCACGGGCCGCTTCCACTCGAGTGTGTAGCGTGACATTCATTGCGACCCACGCCATGGCGGGCGTGCGTCGATGGTTGAACTCGCTCTGTTCGTGGCTGCTGGAGTGGCACTGCTGGCAGCGCTCCCAATTCTCGCGTGGAGACCCTCGGAAACTGAAGACTAACTTGTTCGCTGCTGCGGTGGCCGCATCGTCGCCGTGCGCCGCTTCCTCCGCGTCTGAGTGCGCCTTTCCTGGCCCGTGGCATACTTCGCAGCCGGCCACGTGTCCTTCTTGCGCGGGTATCCGCGCGTGTACCGTTTTGTGAACTCACGAAATTCCGCTTTGTGGCAAGATCGGCAAGCCTCCTCGCCAACATACGCGCCTGAGCTGACGGCGGGAGTGTCGCTTCTACCACCGAAGTCGGCTCACTCGCCGCCGGCCGGGTCTGTGCATACGTGACAGTTTGACTTCCTATCAGCGCAATCCACCCGAACAACATCGTCGCCCATCTTAGGGCTTTATCTTTAATCACCTTTGCCCCCAAAGTTGGAGATTTCCCCACGACACGCTCATCCTCCGCGCTCGCAATGGCATGCGTAAGAAACCTGTTAAACTTATGGAACAGCACCACTGCGAAACTGAATCTTAGCTGAGGAGTGAGAGGATGCGCGGTGATGGCACGCACAGGAGCGGTGAATTTGAACGCGCCGTTTGAGTGTGAGTCGATTTGCTCACAGTTGAACGCTCGAACTAAACCGCTATCGGCGTTTCAATTGGCAAGCCAACGTAGTTTCTCTGCCATGCTCGTCATGCTTACGCGCGAACTCGTCAGGTAGTCCAGTTCCGCCAGTTGGCGATAATAGTCAAAGTCGTTTTCCTGGCTTCCGCGGTGCAGCAGGGAAGTCATCCACCACGAGAATCGCTGCGCCTTCCAAATGCGCCGCAAACAAGTGGCCGAGTATTGCTCCAGTTCGTGGCTCTTCGCGGTCTTATAGTATGTTGCAAAAGCGTGCGCCAATACCCTGACATCGGCGGCTGCCAAATTCAGACCCTTCGCCCCCGTAGGAGGTACGATATGTGCCGCGTCGCCCGCCAGAAACAGATTCCCGTAACGCATCGGGTCCGCCACGAAACTCCGCATCGGCGTGATGCCTTTTTGAAAAATCGGTCCCTTGTTGATTTTCCACCCGTCCAAGGTATGAAGCCTGATCTCTAATTCCTCCCAAATGCGCTCATCCGGCCAGGCCTGAATGTCTTCGTCGGGCGAACATTGCAAGTAGAGGCGAGTGACTTGCGGAGAGCGCATACTAAACAACGCGAAACCGCGCTCATGCAACGCGTAGACAAGTTCGTCCGATGAAGGTGCTGCCGTGGCCAAAATACCCAGCCACGCGAATGGGTAGATTTTTTCATAACCGTGCCACTGATCCGTTGGAATCGTAGCGCGGCAGATTCCATGAAAGCCATCGCAGCCGGCAATGAAGTCGCAGCTTAACTCGTTCTGTACGCCATCCTTGGTAAAGCGCACTCTCGGCTTCGGCTCTTGCATTCCTTCAAGGGCGACGTCCGAGACTTCGACAAGCGACGGATACCCCGATCCTTCCCGTGCGGCAATGTAATCTTTCACAACCTCGTTCTGTCCATAAACTACGATCGACTGCCCAGTCAGTTCGCGGAAATCGATACGGTGGCGCTCGCCGTTGAATGCTAGCCAAACCCCGTCGTGACGAAGCCCCTCGCGTTTCAAGCGGTCACCAATGCCCGAAGCGTTCATAACGTCAACCGTTCCCTTGCTCTAAAACACCCGCTCTGACCCGGTCAATCACGTAGTTTTTGCTGCGGTTTTCTAGAATCACCGAATCAATGCCGTTCAGTTCAAGCAATCGGCCGAGCATCAATCCCGCTGGGCCAGCGCCGATAATCGCCACTTGTGTGCTCTTTGTCATTTATGAAGAAGCCTTGCTCTCTTTATCCATATATATATAAGGGCGGCAAACCTCCCGGTCATTCGTTAGTTGGTTCTGATTATTCAAGCCTTTGACATTTTCAATCGGATCGCCGCTCCGGGAGGGCATGTGCGCAGCTTGATGTGCCTTAGTTTATTTCGGCTTCTTTCAGTACTAATTCAGTGTACGTTGGGGGGCAGTTGCGTTTATATTAATTCAGGTGGTGTCCGTAACTCTTGTTCCTCCTTCGGCGGCGAGTACTTTTTACCTCAATTCTCACAGTTTTGCTGTTGTCTTTCGGCTTCGCATTGCTCATTCGACATAACGCGCAGCGCGCCGTCGATGAAAGTGCGAGGCAGATTACGCAATCGTCCGCTATTCCTTTCAGTCTGACGCCGCTTCCTACTAATGCCGGCGCCCCGGGTTTGCAGGCTTTTGGCCTTCGCGGTGACTTTCAATCCTTCGCCCTCTATGAAGGCGATTGGATGATTTGCAACCGTTCCACCCTCTTTCGTTATGACAAGCACGGTCAACTGCGCCAGACTTGGAGGGTCGGCTTAGAACTGCCACCCCATCCCTTAAACGGTTTGGCAGTGCGCCGCGGCATTCCCCAGCCTGAACTTTGGGTTGCCACCGAGGGGGCCGGTTCATTGATTTGGGATGGCACGAATTTCCGTCAGCTGTTGCCAGCCGCTCTGCCGCTCCGCAAACAGACGGCTCTGCTCGCGCTGCCGGACGGCCGGATGTTGGTGGGCACTTTGGGTGCCGGCTTATATGTCACCGACACGCGGCAATTTTCTCTCTTCCGCAGCGAGTTAGCAAATGCGGAAGTGACGGCACTCGCTCAGGGCGCCACAGCCGGAGAGATTTGGATCGGAACCAGAGCGCAAGGCGCTTGGCTTTGGCGCGCTGGCACGCTGAATCACTTCTTGTCCGAGCTTCCAGATCCCCAAGTTCTTTCCATTCTGGGCGACGAGGCGGGTGTCTGGGTCGGTACCGTCAACGGCGTTGCCGAGTTTGTGGATGGGAGTTTTCGGAGGCGTCTCGCCGAAGGAGTCTTAGCCACGGCGTTGGCTCACAGCGCCGGCCAACTCTGGATATCCACTCTAGACCAAGGCATTCAAAGAGTGGACTTGAAGGTGCACACCCCACGTCCCGCTGCCGGGATGAATCACGATGAAAGTCATCCGTTTCACGCAGCCGCCCTCTTGGCAATGAAAGATGGCGTGGCGGCCTTGGGGGATGCGCAGATTTCGTACCTCCCCGAGCGGCAGGATCTGCTTACTGCAAATTCGACCGGTCTGACGAACGGCCATATCACCGCACTCAATGTTGATCGCCAGGGACGACTGTGGATCGGTTACTTCAACCGCGGCATGGATTTGATGATGAACGGGAACCTCCGCCACTGGGAGGACGATGCACTTTTCTGCGTCAACCGAATTAAGACCGATCCAAGTGGGAGCCGCGTTTTTGTGGCAACAGCCAACGGATTGGTGATGTTTGATGTGAGCGGTAAGCCACGGCAAGTCATGAGAACGAGTGACGGTTTGATTTCAGACCATGTCACTGACGTGCTTTCACTTCCAAGCGGGCAGGGCACTGTTGTCGCCACCAGCGCTGGATTGACTTTCATTAACGGTGCGACGGCTTCGAGCGTCTACGCTTTTCAGGGACTCGTAAACAATCACGTTTACACTGTTGCCCAGATGGGCGCATCTCTCGTGGCCGGGACGTTGGGAGGAATTTCTCTGCTGAAAAACGCTGTTGTCCAAAACAGTTTCACCACCGCGAATTCGAATCTAAGCCAGAACTGGATCACGGCGTCGGTGGTGGTCGGAGACGACATCTTCCTTGGTACCTATGGCTCGGGAGTGATTCGAATGAATTCCCATTACGAAGTGCAAAGCTTCAAAGAATTCGGCAAGAACCGCGTTGAGATTAACGCTAACGCCATGATCGCCACCAGCCGCGGGATCTACGCGGGAACCGCAGGCCAAGGCTTAGCCTTCCTCCCAAAGGGTGACGTTCGCTGGCGCTTTTGGACTTCAGGTTTGCCATCGGCGAATGTTACTGCCTTGGCGGCCGATGAAAACAACATTTATATAGGGACTGATAACGGCTTGGTTCGCGTTCCGGAGCGAGACATAACACTATGAATAACTTAAAAAAGCTGCTGGGAGGATTTTTCGTATTTCTTTGTCTCCCCTGGTTGGCGCCGGCCGATAGCGGCGTGATCATTGCAGCGGGTAAGGACGCGCCGGACGCAAACACACTGGCCATCGATTCTCTCCAAATCCACGTTGTTATTGATAACGGTCACGCCACGGTGCATTTGCAAGAGATTTTCCGCAATAAGACTGATCGCAGTTTGGAAGGAACATACTCTCTCGATATGCCCTCGAGCGCGGCCATCTCCGATTTTGCCGTTTGGGACGATTTAACCCGCATTCCCGGAGTCATTCTCGAACGCAAGCGCGCAACCGAACTGTATCAGCAGATCCGCAATCAGATCATCGACCCCGGGTTATTGGAGTCGGGCGAGGTGAGCGACAGTGACACTCCCGGCCAAGCGCGACACTCCACTGAGTTTTCAGTGAAAATTGTGCCGATCCCCGCTTATGGCTACAAGCGGGTCGAAGCTGAGTACCGGCAGAGTCTCCCAATAACTCAGTTGGCTACCGGTTTTATGATTCCGCTGAAACCTGTGACGTTTTCCCCGCAAGTGGCTCGCAAGGTTTCCGTAGAATTCGAGTTGCGAAGCGCAATGGCCCTCACTGGCTTCAAGGTTATGGGCGGTGCCTTCCCTCTGAAAATTACCTCACAGGATGCGCATACGGTAAAGGGCTCTTACCAAGGTGAAAATGTGCCCATTGGCGACGATTTTGCCATCAGCTACGGGTTCGCGGATGACCACGCGGTGGCAGTACAAGCCTACCGGTCTTCTGATGAGGAGCCGGGATTTTTTGAGGCTTCCGCTGTTTTGCCAGGCTCTTCTGTGAAAGCGCAGGCGCGGAAGGCTCGCTCCGTCATCGTTCTGTTTGATACCTCACTGTCAATGCAGTGGGAGAAATTGGAGCGGAGTTTTCAGGCTCTGGAAGCTACCGTGCGTTCTCTCCAACCCAGCGATACTTTCAACGTCATCGTTTTTAATTCGCAGAGTAAGGCGGCAAATCCCGGTCTAACTCCCGCTACGCCCGCTGCCATCTCCCAAGCGCTTGACTTCGTTCGCGCGTCGCCTTTACGCGGTGGCACAAACCTTCAGTCGGCTTTAACTTCCGCCTTCTCCCAGTTGCGCGAAGAAACCTATATTGTTTTGCTCACTGACGGAGAACTGACCGATGGCCCAATTTCTCCCAATCGCTTCGGCGATTGGCTAGACAAAGCATGGAAGGATCTGCCTGCGCCACATCGGCCTCATCTTTACTCCTTGGCCATAGGAGATGATGCCAACCTCCGTTTGCTCCGTCGAGTCGCCTCCCACGACGGAGTCTTCGAACAGGTGGGTTCCGCGGAGTCGCTCGATTTCAAGCTGGAGTCATTCATTCACAAGATTGGGCTCGAACGCTTGAATCAAGTGGGCCTGACAATCGCTCCAGAGGCCAACACCAGCATGGTTTACCGTCTCGAAGACGACAACTTTCCTGGTTCGCTAGCGTCCTGGGTTGGGCAGTATGCCAAGCCGCAGGCGACGGACTTCACCGCAGTGATGGGAGGCGGCGGCAGTGTCGTTCGCGAGACGGTGCACGTCAATCTCCCAAAGCTGGATACCTCCCATCCTTATTTACCTCCCACCTGGGCGCGCGCCCGGGTGGATGCGCTCCTAGAGAGAATCGATCGCGAAGGTGAGGACAAGGCAAGTATCGAAGAGATTATCGCGCTCTCGCGCAAATATAAGTTCGTTACTCCTTACACTTCGTTCCTGGCTGCTCCTCGCGCGCTTTTGCGTCCCCGCCTGATCCGGCCGGGAGATCCGATGCTGCGCGTTCGAACCGACCCATCTATCGAATCTGTGGTGGCGCTCTTTCCGTTTGGCGCTATACAGCCCCTGCGTTTCATTCAAAGTGAAAAGGTTTGGCAAACGCGCTTTGTTGCCCCGGATGATATGCAAGATGGTGCGCACACCGTCAGGCTTGTCTTGCGGGACAAAAACGGCAATGTCTATCGTGAGCAGAAGACGTTTATCGTTTCCAGCCATCCACCTGTAGTGAAGGTCCACTTTACATCGAATCGTGTCCACGCCGGTGAGCAGGTGGCGCTGCGCGTACAAAGCTCGCAAACCACTCGCACCATCACGGCCCGCCTATATGGCGCCGTGCCCGTCGTTCTTCATTGGAATGAGGAGAGCAAGGCCAGTACCGGAGTTCTAGCTGTTCCCGCGTCTCTCCCAGCCGGCCGCTATTCGGTTCATGTAACAGCGGAAGATATTGCCCATAACATCAGTCATCAGGAGGTGCCGCTTGAAATCGTTCCTTAAGTGGTCAGTCGCAATCGTGTTTCTCGCTATCGGTTTCAAAGTGGCGCGGGCGGAGATGGGCCTCTCGCCTGCCGCGGAAAATGTGATCTCTGCCAGCGTTTTGGAGCAAGCTCTCTACCGCCTTATGGCGCTGCCCGCTGGTTCCGTGTTGGCTCGCCGTCCTCCTAGTGAGTCGCGCACGGAGGTCGATTCGCTCATCAAGCAATCCGCAAATAACTCCCAACTGTTCGCAATCCGGGCGCAAGAAGACGAACGTCAACTGGATTTTAAAGCCGCTGAGGCGGATTGGCAACAAGCGGCGCAATTGAGCAAGGACAAGCAATCGGCGTTGCTCAGTCTTGCTGATTTCTATGAGCGCCGCCTTCAACCTCAGTCCGAAGTGCAAGCGCTTTTGGAAGTAGCGAATCTCCCGGCCAAGGGTGATGATACCTATCGGCCGGCCTCCCAGCAAGCCTCCTGGTTGGCCACTAAACGAGCCTTGCAGGTCGCCTCCGACTATCAGCTTTCCGCGGAAACAAAAGGCGCGATTTATGAAACTTGGATTAAGCGCTATCCAAAGCAGACTGAACCGCTTCACGAATATTTCCTGGCCCTGGTTGCGGCGAAGAACCTCCCACAATCGCGTGCGGTGGCTGCCCGGATTCGCGCTGCCTTCCCCAATGAACTGACCCTCGCAATCAAAACCGAAGCCGACCTAGCGCGCGCTGAGAACGGCCCGCAAGCCGCACTCGATGTCTACTCCAAACAATTTTCGCCGTTGTGGCCGCGCGAATTGCGCAGCAGTTACTACTCACTTCTCTCTGAATCCCATCAGCTCAGGCAATTTCTTGCGGAGGCCCACAGCCAGGCGGCAGCCAATCCCACTGCTTTTGATCCGGCCTTACGCGCGTTCTTCTATTACGATCAGCAGGACAAGCACGACTTGGCTGCCCAGCAACTCTTGGAACTCGAAGCGCGCCGAAGCGCTAGCAAAGCGCCCTGGCTTGCTTCCGAACTCAAAACTCTGGCCGTTCTTTTCGCCCGATCAACGGAGTACGATGAGGCCGCTCATGCTTACTACTCTTTATACGCATTGCCCGGCGTAGCCGAAACGGACAAGGCCTTGGCTATGGCTTCTTTAGTAGACCTGCTGCTCGATTTCCCAGAGCAGTCTCTGCAGTTCGGCACGCGCGATTTAAGCATCTATCGAAACGTCGCGACTCTTGACCGTCATCCAGGCTTTTTGAATGGCATTCTTTCGCTTGTTCTCAACACCACTGAGCCCGACTCTCAATATCAGACGGTGTCGCAAACGGGGGTTGCTTATTTTCACAGAGCCATGGCCGAGCGGCTGATTGAACGGATGAAAACGGAATTTCCAAACTCTCAACTAACGCCGGCGCTGGAATCTAAGTTGTTTTCTGCCTACTCAGTTTACGGGCAGAAAGACGCAATTCTGCGTTTGACCCCGCCTTGGTTGGCCGCTCACGGCAACGCCGCAGACTACACCAAGGTGGCTTTGTTACTCGCAGAGACGTACGGCTCAAGCCGCAAAGTGACTCAAGAACTGGCTATTTATGACGGTTTATTGCGCAAGCTCGGCGAAGCCAGTAGTCACCATCCTATCGGAGAAGTGACTGAACTTCCCGAAGGTGAAAAGCCGGCGGCGGCTCGATCGCCGGAGTACGCCCAAGTGCTCGACCTCTATATCTCCCGCCTGACTCAACTGAAGCGTCTCACCGACGCCGTCGCTCTGTACCGCCGAGAGATTGATCGCAATCCGGACGACCCCGGCATTTACGAACGGCTGGCTTTGTTTGTCGAGCAAAACCATTTCGATAGTGATCTCGAACAAACCTACCGCGCAGCCATGAAACGCTTCGATGGCACGACGTGGCCCGACAAGCTGGCGCGTTTCTATATCCATCGCCAGAAATCCGACGCTTATGTTGCCCTGGCGAAGGATGTGACAGATCGGTTTGACGGTTCCGACCTGGCCAAGTTCATCTCAGCCGCGCCTCCCGGCAAAGAATTTAGTCAGTCGATTTACCGGCAGGTGAATCTGTATGCGCACCAGCGCTTTCCGCATAACTTAACGTTTGTCCGTAATCTTCTGGCGTCGTATAAAGCAAAGGGCTTTGAAGATCCAACTGCCTTCGAGGCTCTGCTTCGCGCGAACTGGTTCTATGACACAAACCTGCGGAACGAATTTTTTGAATATCTGAGCCGCACCGATAAGCTGCAAACCGAGTTGGCTGCCTTGCCGAAACCGGCGGAAGCGGCGCAGCAGAAAAACACGGCCGCCCTTATGCAGTATGCCGAAGGAAAGGCCTGGCTCGCCGATTTCGAAGGCGCTGCTCCCGCCTTTGTCGCTCTGTCTACTTTGTCTCCGGGCGATGATGCGCTCACCACTCGTGTCATTAGCGTTGAGCGTTCCCTCGCACCTACGGTTCCGGGCGCCTTTGATCGGGCTGTTCGTTTGGCTGAACAAAGAGGCAAGGCAATGCCGGGAGATGCCGGCGCGGTAACGCTCGTGGGGGAAATTTACGGCGACAGAGATCAGTTCAGCAAGGCTGCGCCCTGGTGGAACAAAGTGGCCACCATGCGCCCAGGTGCGCAAGACGGTTATGTAAATGCTGCCACTATTTTCTGGGATTACTTTCAATTTCCCGATGCCCTGCGGCTGTTGCAGAGTGGCCGTGCCGCGGCTTCTAACCCGGCTCTCTACGCGTACGAAGCCGGGGCGATTCACGAAAACCAAAACGATTATCACGGGGCTATTGACGAATATTTGAAAGCGGCTTTAGCGGCTCCTCAGCCGGTAGCGAAGGTGTCAAACGAATCTGAAGAGGGTGAGGGGATGCCTTCTGAAGCGGATGACGATGCGGCGCAAAGCCGCCTGATCGTTTTGGCGAAACGCAAAGCGACCGCCGCCGAGATCGAACAGCGCACCGCAGCGCTCGCTCAAAGCAGACCCTTCAATGCTCCGGCGTTCCAATTGCGCCTTGCCTTGCTTGAAAGTCAGGATCGGCGGACGGACATTCATGCTCTCTTGAGCGATTCGTTGGCTGCCATTTCGGATGTGGACCAAGTAAGCATTGTTCAGACAGATTGCGATCGTTTAGGATTCGATGATCTTTCGGCGGCCGCGCTGCAGCGTACCGTGCAACTGGATACAGATCCAGTGGAAAAGCTTTCTGCCCGGCTGGCACTCGCTCAGTTCTACCAGGAGCATCAAGATTTGACGCGAGCCGAAAGCGAGTATTCCGCTTTGCTCAACGAGAACCCCAATTTGTTGGGGATTGTTCGCGCCAACACCGATTTCTATTGGGCACAAAAGCAGCCTAAGAAAGCGGTGGCAACGTTGGAAGCGGCCGCATCACGCGCGCAAGCCCCTTATCAAGCGCAATTGCGGAGAGAGGCAGCCCAGAAGGCGGCCGATTCGGCTGATTATCAAACCGCGCGGCGCCTGCTTGACTTGCTCCTAATCTCCGATCCCTTCAATGGTGATCTGCTAGCGGCCAAGGCTTCCACCTATGCGAGCGAAGGCAACAACAAAGCACTGATCGACTTTTATGCGGCGGAATTGAGTCAGATTAAGAACGCCAAGATTTCGGAGGCCGAGAGGACAGAACGCACAGCCAGTTTACGGCGCGGCTATATCAATGCGCTTGTCAAAGCTAAGCAATTGAATGAGGCTTTGGAGCAGTACGAAGCGCTGCTCAATGGGTTTCCCAGAAGATGAAAACCTCCCAGCGGGAGATGGCGCGCTTCGCCGAGACGAACCACCTGGCAGACCGTCTTACTGGGTATTACGAAAAGGCCACAGCCGACTCGCCTCGAAACTATCGCTGGCCCATGGTGCTGGCGCGCATCGATATCTCTCTACGGCGGTATCCCCAAGCCGTCTCGGCTTTGGATAAAGCGGTCTACGTGCGTCCGGATCGAACCGACTTATTCATTGCCAAGGCCGACCTGGAGACCCGATTGTTGCGCTTCGACGATGCTTTGAAGACCTATCAGAAGCTCTACGACGCCAGCTATCACGACTCGCGGTATCTAGCGTCGCAAGCCTCGTTACACGCGAGGCTTGGGCACAATGCGGAGGCGGTTCGCCTGCTGAGAGCGGCCTATGTGGACGCGCATCCTAAGGAATTGAACGGCTATGTAGACACTATGAGCAGCTTGCTGTCTTGGAACATGTATGTGGAGGCCGACCAGGTTTATAAAGACGCAAAGCCGCTAGTGCAACCCGCGAACGGCGACGCGCAAAGGCTCGCGACTTTAGAGGCTCAGGCGCTGGTCGAATTGCGCCGGCCCATGGAAGCATTAGAGGCGGTAGTAAGCGTCCGGCGAGCCAGTAGCGATGCGAAGCATCCTTGGAGCATCAAGCCGCAGATCGACGCTCTCGGCGCAGAGATAGACAATCTCTATACGCCGGAAGAGAAGGCCGAGTTTGCAGCCAAATTAGAGAATCCGCAAGCAGTTCCGAATGGCGTCAACGTTTACGACGTTGCTTGCGCCGGCGGTTTCACCGACTTAGCGGCCAAACGGCTTTACAAAAGCGCTCTTACTAAGCCTCGTGCAGTATGGCGGACCCTGCAGAATCTGCAGATAGCGCGACTGCAGAATGCCGAACTCGCTAAGCAACTGGAGACCCTCGCGCCGCTATTGCCAAAGACAGAGAACGTCAATACTTCTTTGCTAGCGGCCTACTCTCGCGCGGGTGACAGCGCCAATGAATTGAGGTTGTCGAGAGAAAGGCTGATGGCTGGAGCAGAAGTTGAGGACATGCACCGATATGCGCAACTGCTGATTGACTCGCACGCCGATCTCGCAGCCCGCGTTCGTGAGCTAGATACGCTGAATCCAAAGGCCGCCGACCATTTGACGCAAGAACTGCTATTCATGGTATCGGAAAACCAGGCACTGGCGGCTATTCAGGGACGCGGGGCGAAGCTTTCGGCCCTATGGACGCGCTCTTACTCGGCGCTTACCGACTTATATTTCTTCTCACCGAAAACCGGTGCGCAGTTTGATGCTATTTTAGGCCCGCGCACGGTGGGTGCGCAGTTGAATAATCGACAAGCAAAGGACACTTTGAGCGGCGATATCTGGTATTACTATGCGGCACGCTACGGAGACTACTTGACGGCCCGGCAAGACTCGGCTGCGGCGGATTTTCGGGCGGCGCCTTTGGAAGCTGCGCCCATTGCTTCCGATAGCTATGTGGCGCTAGGCAACGATGAAGCAGATTCTTCGCATTTCGATGCCGCTCTTCGGGCTTACGAACAAGCGCTCGAACTCAGTCCCGACCGGGTTGACGTGCATGTCTTTATGGCGGAAGCGGAACATGCGCGCAAGCATCCGCAGGAGGCGATTCAGGATCTGCGCAACGCCTTCTTGCTGATGGCGAAGCAGGACTCGCCCGATTCTTATGAAACGGCCAAGACTGCGCTTACGCGGATGAATCAGTACAACGCGCTTGATCAGCTAAAGCCGGTGGCGGACCAAGCGATCAGAGCGAAGATCAAGAAGAACGGTGGTTATGAATTTCTTCCGTTTGTGGAGGGCATTCTCACGGATTCACCTGACCGTAAGGCTTCTTTTGCTTGGGTTTTACAACTGCTGAAAGCTCCGGAATTGGAAGAGGTCGCAGAGGAGATCATCAGTATGAAACTTCTACCGGATGCGGAAAAACGACCTTTCTATGAGGCGGAAATACAAAACCGCCGCACTGCGCTCGGGAAAGTCCACGGCGACGCGGCTGAAGACGCGCGGCTGAACCTGACAGAGGCAATTTCTTCTTATGTCAAATATCTGAACGAGCAAGGCGATTCGCAAGCGGCTTGGCAAGCGCTTCACCAAATAGAACCGAAAACCGAACGGCCAGCCGATCTGCTATTGGAACTCGCGGCTAAAACCGGGCATCTCGCGGAGATTTTGGCACAGTATGAATCCGGCGCACTGGAACCGCCCACCGGCGACGAAATACTGGTGGTGGCCTCTCGCTTCCACAAAAATAATCCAGACTTGTCTTTGCAAATCCGCGAGTGGGAGTACCAGCGAGAACTGAGAGGCGACGATCCGCAGGCCACGGCTTATTTCGGATTAGCTGAGGTTCGCCTGGAACAGAAGCGAACGGATGAGGCACTGGCGCTGCTGAGAGATGTGACGCTAAGTGTGGGCGATCCGTTCCAGAATCTTGGCCCGGCGATTGAGCTTTTGGAAAAGGCTGGGTTGCATAAGGATGCGGCGGAGTATGCAACAGAATGGCGCAGGGCTGAACCTTGGAATCCCGAAGCTAGCTGGGCGGTTGCCGAACAACGCAGGATCAAAAGTTGCTGGAGGCGGTGCGGAAATCGGAAAGCGCGGACTATAGCCTGCGGGCGCAAGCCGCAAATAAGCTGCGGGATTTGAAGGTGCCGGTGAACGGGACAACGGAGTTGGACTTGTTGACACATGCGGAAATTTCCAGTCAGGAAGCGTCTCAGCCGTTCTTTGTGCTGGCTCGTTTGCGCGCGAATTTGTATGCGGAAGCGATTGCCATAAAGCCGTCGCTTCACGAACCGCGCTTAGCTTTGGCTGAAATTGCCGTTGAGAATAAGCAGGATGCGCGGGCTTTGGCGGCTTGGAACAGCTATGAAGCGGGGCCGGCAAACATCGAGTGGCTGCATTCATCACCGCTTGACCGGGCGCTCGACAAACAGCCGAGCCAAAGGGTGAAAGTCGACGAACTGGTGGCGGGCGTTTTGGTGAAACAAAGGCAGTTTGCTGTTGCCGAAGCGCTTTACAGCCAGATTTTAGAACAGACGGACGATAAAGCGGTTCGAGCGCAAGTGCAGCAGCTTATGACGAAACTGGACGCCGAAATTCAGTTGAACGCGACGAATCAGGAGCGGGCGCCGGTGATTAGTGCGGAGTTAGCGCAACCGAGAATTGTCAAAGTCAGGATGAAAGGAGCCGCAGAATGAAGAAGTTCTTGGCTATCGCAATTGCCGTAGGAGCGGTTTGGTTGTACGCGCAACGGAATGACAATCGGAGGACGGATTCGCTGCTGCCGCAGGGAGCGATCTTCTACCTTGAGGCGAAGGACTTTCATCAGGTTCTGACAGAGTGGAACGGTTCGGAAGAGAAGCGGCGCTGGTTGAGGAGCGACAGTGCCAGCGTGCTTTCGCAATCGCGCCTGTTGCAACGATTGATGCAAGCACAGAACCACTTTGAGACGGTGGCTGGCTTGCCGGTGGAAATGAACATGGTCAACGAACTGGCGGGCGGACAATCGGCGTTTGCGTTCTATGACTTTTCCAGTCTGCGGTTCGTTTATGTGACACATATGGACGGCTCGCGGTTGGATCAAAGTGGTCTTTGGAAAAGCCGCAGCTCATACCAGACAAGGGAGGCGGCGGGAATCCCGTTTTACTTGAAGACGCAGACGGAAGGCCGCGATATCTATACGGTAGCGTTTGCCTCGCATGATGGCTGGTTGGTGGTAGCAACCGACACTGATCTGATGGCGCATACGCTGGCTTTGCTCGCGGGGCAGGCGAAAGAGTCCATTGCGAGCGAGACCTGGTACGCGGACACGGTGAAGCAGATTCCAGAGCAAGGAGACTTGCGCCTGGTATATGACTTGAATAAGCTGCGCGACTCACCGCATTTCCGGACGTATTGGATTCAGCGGAACAACTCGGAGCTTTCCGGCGTTTACGGCAGGGAGCGCCGATCTGTTTGAGCAAGCGAACGGTTTTGAAGAACGGCGCGTGCTACTGCGGGCTGCGGGAACAGACGCCAAAGTTGATAGCATCGGGCTGACGCAGGTTGTGTCTCATATCCCAGCGGGCGCGTCGCTGTATCGCGCTTGGGAGGAGCCGAGTCGCGATCTGGTGAAGTCCGTTCTGACGCAGGTGGTCTTAAGCGAGACGGCACAGGCGGCGGTGGACAAGAGCGAGGCGCCGGAAGTTTCGACCGAGGCGCCCGTTGTCGGCAGTGATTCCGATCTGGAAACGAGAATCGATCAGTCGGCATTCCACAGGGCGTCGGCAAACAACATTGATGTGGTGACGGATGCGATTATGGCGATGCAACCGAGGGCGTTGCTACACAGCCAGTTGACGCAAATAACCGGGGATCGTGTGTTTGTGGTTCCGGACAGTGAAATGGCGCTTGCCTGTGCGAAGCCCGACCAGGCGGCACTTAACAAGGCGCTTGAAACTTCGGTGAGTCTGGTTAAGACGGGGAGTCTAGATCCGCTGAAGATCAGCGAGGAGAACGGCGTGCTGGTGTTGAGCCGGTTGGGCGGGCATGCGGCGGCAGCGAAGGGTCCAGCGGTGCTGAAGGGCGAAAGCTATGTGGCGAATTACGAACATAGCTCCGAATGGCCGCGCTACAAGCGGCTGTTTAGTGTGATTGACCCTAAGACCGAACAGGCGCCGGCGTTTTTCTCGAACAACTTGCGTAGTTTGGGAGACTCCCTTTACCGGCTGAGGAGTGTGTCGATGACAACGCAGGACGAGGGCGGAGTGACGCGCGATACGGTTGTACGAGTTCCTAGGCAAGTGACGCGTAGGGAACTACTGGCGGGGCTAGCTATCGGGCTGTTACCGAAGAGACGCTTCAACTGGGTGGATTTGGACTTACTGCACGGGAGTAAGTCCGTCTCACTGGCCTGATCCGGCGCATGCCATTAGCTTTGGGTCGCTGTTGAAGCCGTTTCTGGCGCTGGCCTTTGCGACAAACCATTCGGCGTTTCCGGTGGTGGTTTGCCATGGGTCGGCCGGCGGGCGACATCCGCCCCAGGTCCCCGAGGGTCGACAGGAGCGGCAGCCCGGTGACGCGCCGCACGTCGGCGCGGGTCTTGATCCGGTTGTCCAGGAACTCCCCGAGGAGCACCTGGGCGGCCGAGCCGAGGAGGCCGAGGACGGCGCCGAGGCAGCCGAAGAGCGCGATCTGCAGGCGGTAGCGCTGCAGCCTTGTCGGGTTCACGGCGGCCGAAAGGAGGACGCGGAAGTATCCCGGGGATTGTCGCGGAAGGGCTGGATCGCCCGCTGGCGCTCGATCAGGAGCGCGCGGTTGGTCTCGAGCGCGCGGACCCGCTCGCTCATGGCGACCTCCTCGCGGCGTGACCCGGCCATAGGCCTGGGAGGTAGGCGCCGCCGCGGGCGCCATCCGGGAGCGGGTGCCGGCGCCCCCGCGGGCGGGGACGCGGTCTGGCGCTGGTCCGCCTCGAGGGCCGCGAGCCGCGCCCGCTGCTCGCGCACGAGCGGGTGGGCGTCGGTGTAGCGCACGAGGAGGTCGTCCAGCTGCTCGCGGGCGGCCTCGATCCTCTGCGTGAGGCCGTCCGTGGACTCCGCGGCCGCGTCCGCGCTGGAGACGAGGGAGGCCACGGCCGTCCTCGCTGGAGGCCGGGATCTCCCTGCGCGTGGAGGCGATCTCGCTTTCGACCTGCGCAAGCTGGCGGTTCAGGTTGTCGCCGACGTCGACCGCCTCCTGCCGCTGGATCGTCTGGGTGTACGCGATCGCGGCCGCGCAGTAGCGGTTCACGGTGTCCACGGCCTGCTCGGCCGTGACCGCGGTGGCCGTGACGGTCACGACGTCGTTGTTGCGGTCGAGCGTGACCTCGAGGTGCTCGGAGGCTCCTTTGCGGAGACCGGGCGGGCTAAGGTGGGAGCCGACGTCCTCAAGGAGCCCCGGCGCCTGCAGCATGACCACGAGGCTCGGGGCGGCCAGGGCACGGGGGTGGTACGCGTCCTCGACGGAGGACGGCTCGTAGCGGATGAGCTGCGCCGTGGAGGTGAAGGACCGGCTCCACACGATGCTGGCGAGGACGGCGCCGGCGGCCGCCACGATCACGGTCCAGGCCGCGATCCGGCGCCACCTGCGGGCCAGGATGTCGAGGACGGCCCAGGCGCCGAAGGGGGGGGGCAGGGGTTCCCTGCCGTTGGTTTCGTTCGTCATAGTGTGCATCGGTGGGTCATTGCCGTGATTCTGTATGGACGCGCCGGGATCCGAATGGCTCCGTGTGGGGGGCGGGGCATTTGCCTACTTTGCGCCGGGTGCCGGACCCACTTCCATGGAGCGGCGCTCCACGAGCTGGTACTGGAACGCGTAGTGGACGAGCTCCGAGTTGTTGGACATCCCCATCTTGTCGAGCAGCCTCGCCCGGTAGGTGCTCACGGTCTTGACGCTGAGCGAGAGCTCGCGGGCGATCGCGCCCACGGGCTTGCCCGAGGCGATGAGCCGCAGGATCAGGAACTCGCGGTCGGAGAGGCTCTCGTGCGGGGCGGCCTGCACGTCGTGCACGATCATCGACGCCAGCTTGTCGGCGAGCGCGGCGCTCGACGTACCGGCCGCCGGCCACGGCCTTGTTGACCGCGCCCACGAGCTCCTCGGGGGCGCTCTTCCGCGTCATGTACCCGGACGCCCCGGCCTTCAGGAGCCGGACGGCGAACTGGTCCTCCGGGTGCATGCTCAGGATGAGGACCGGGAGCTTCGGGCGGGCCTTCTTGATCTCCTTGAGGACCTCAAGCCCGCTGCGCCCGGGCATCGTCAGGTCGAGGATCACCACGTCCCAGGGCTCCTTCCAGACCCGCTCGAGCGCCTCCTGGGAGTTGGCCGCCTCGCCGAACACCGAGCGCTTGAAGG
>CAWJBS010000051.1:0-17177 GCA_963840845.1 Bryobacterales bacterium | reverse complement strand
ACAACGCGGCTGCCGCAAACATTACGAAGAAAACCCTCATGCCGTCTTCTCCAGTTTGGCCACGTTCTGAGCGCCGGCCTTTTCCAAAAGATCGGTCGCTGCCGCGAACTGTTCGGCCGTGCAACGCACACGTAGGCAAATCACTTCGGGCTCAATGGAGGGCACGGGAACATTCCGATCGCGGCGAAGCAATCCGCTCTCCCAAATGAACCAGCCGGTGGTGGTCAGCACGGCGCCTAACATGGTGATTTCGTAGAACACCACACCCGTCGGCCAGAAGGAAAAAATCGGCATTCCGCCTGTTACCAGCCGGTAGTCGTACTGCGTGAAGTAAACGAAGCCAACCACCATCAGGAAAAACGCAATCGCTCCCAAAACGACCACCAGCGACATGTGGCTGCGGCGCTCGAGCACGCCGCGCGGAAACTCCACCGGTTCATCTGAAAACACCGCTAGATCGTCGGGGCCATAGCCGCCGGCTTTCAGTTGCTTGATGGCTTGCGCGGCAACTGCTTTGTCGGCGAAAGACCCGTTAAATATAGACTCACTCTTCCTCCTGTTCGTGAGGTTCGAACTCCCAAACCGACACGATGGGGAACAGCTTGGAGAAAACCATGTATAGCGCCGCCATAGCGGCAAAAGTCGCTACGGTGATTGAGATCTCCACCCACGATGGCGAATAGTGCCCTGACGCCGCAGCCAAGCGCGGCAGACTCAACGTGGGAATGATGATGAGATAACGTTCGAGCCACATGCCAATCAAAATGCCAATGGAAGCGATGGTGGCCGTGGTAATCGAGCGCAATTTTTTAATGCCGAGAAGAATAAAAGGGATCACAAAATTCACAACCACCATGCCCCAAAACTCAGGCGAAAAATGGCCGCGCACACGCGCACCAAACACATTCATTTCTTTTGGCTCATTGCCATACCAGACGGTGAGATGCTCCGCGAAGGTGAAATACAACCACAGCAGACTCATCAAAAGCAGAAGCTTTGCCAAGTTGCCGAAGTGATGCGGCGTTAAATAGGCTTCCAGATGCATGGTCTTGCGAATGATATTTAGCGCGACAATCAAGCCGGCTAATCCGCTAAAAATAGCGCCCACGACGAAATAGGGCGCAAAAATAGTGCTGTGCCACATAGGCGCAATGGCCATCGCAAAATCCCATGCCACCACACTATGCACTGAAACCGCGACGGCCAGAATGATACCCGCCATCAGCTTCATGGCGCGTTCCAAAGCGTGCCATTCTCGATCGCTGCCCGTCCAGCCCAGCGCCATCAATTTGTAAAGACGCAACCGCCAGCCCTTAGCATGTTCGGCCAGTTGCGCCACGTCGGGAATCATCGGCAGGTAGAGGAAAATCAAACTACCAGTCAGGTAAGTGGAAATCGCCGTCACGTCCCACATCAGAGGCGAGCGGAAATTTGGCCACAACAAGCGCGAATTCGGATAAGGAAACAGCCAGTAGAAGAGCCAAACGCGCCCCAAGTGGATGAGCGGAAACAGGCCGCCAATCATCAAGGCGAATGCTGTGATGGCTTCCGCCGCACGCGTAACCGGCTTGCGCCAATCCGCATCGGTCAAACGCAAGATCGCGGAGATCAGCGTGCCCGCGTGAGAGATGCCGATCCAAAATACGAAATCCACCAGATAAAAGCCCCAGAACACGGGCCGTCGAATGCCGGCGACGCCAATACCCACGCGAATCTGGTAACCCCAGGCAACGAACCCCCACAATGCAATTGCGGAAAGCAGCGCCAGAATGAGGCTATAACGTTTGCTGAACCCCGCTAAGGGACGCCACAAATCGTCGCGGACTTGATGAAACGGAATGGTTGGCGGGAGCAAGCTACTTTGCCCTCTCCAGATAAAAGACTTTGGGCTTGGTGCCCAGTTCGCCCAGCAATTGAGTCGCGCGGCCGCTCTTGGCCAGTTGTGAAACGCGGCTCTCCGGATCTTTCAAATCGCCAAACACCATGGCTTCCGCCGGGCAAGATTGAACGCAAGCGGTTTGCACGTCGCCATCCTTGATCACCCGGCCGTCTGTGCGCGCCTCGTCTTTGGCCCGGTTGATGCGCTGCACACAAAACGTGCATTTCTCCATGACGCCGCCTTCGCGGATAGACACGTCAGGGTTATGTTGCAAGGGCAGCGGCTCGGCCCATACGGGATCGAACCAATTGAAAAATCGCACCGAATAAGGGCAGTTATTGCCGCAATAACGCGTGCCCACGCAACGGTTATAGACCTGGACGTTCAAGCCTTCATCGTTGTGATACGTGGCGTACACCGGGCACACCGGTTCGCACGGCGCCTCGTCGCATTGCTGGCATAGGACCGGTCGATACTTCACGCGCACATCGGGGAACTCGCCTTCGTAATAGCGATCCACACGAATCCAATGGACAGCACGGCCCTTGGCGGCCGACTCCGCATCCGAGACAGACAAATTATTTTCCGCATGACACGCCGCGACACACGCCTGGCAACCGGTGCAACGGTCAAGGTCGATGGCCATGCCCCAACTGTGTTTCTGCTGCTCGCTCATGATCGCCCCCATGGCCCTTGTTCGCGGTCTACTGGTGAGAACTGAATCAATTCGCCTGTTCCTTCGCCTATGCGCTCTAAACGCACTCGCGTGCCTCCGGTGACTAGAACGCCTGTTGCTTCCTCAGAGGTGGGAGCCAGAAGGGAAAGTGGATTAACGCCGCGTCCCGAAGCATAACGACCATAGTGAGTGTGGCCCTGTCCGATCGGCATGCTGATCACACCCGGCAATGCCGCTGGATGGACATAAGCGAAAGCTTCGAGCGAACCCTTAGGCGACGTCACACGCACACGGTCACCGTTCGCGATGTTCAATTTCGCCGCGGATTTCGGATCGATTTCGACCGGCAGATCCCACATAGCACTGGATGCTGGGTCGGGCAGTTCCTGCATCCACGGCAAGTTAGCGCCGCGCCCATCATGATATTGGAGAGAGAGATAAGGCTGGAATTCGAAGGGCCATTGATCGGTGGCGGACGCTTGGGCTTGCACTGTCAATGCCAAGTTAGCGACATTGCCGTGGGGTAATTCCGCCGACTCTGTCAAAGGACTCGGCGGCGCAAGGGTAACATTCAACTTGCCTGCCAGATCGGCCAATGTTTCCGCCAAGGCGTGCGTGTTGTAGAGCGGCTGCACAAATTGTTCGCCGACCGCAACCGAGCGTGTCACGGGGGACATCACCGAGGACGCACTTTCAAGCGAGTGATGATCCGGCAGAATCACGTCGGCAAAGGCGGCGGAATCATCGATGAACGGGCTAAAGCTAACAATGAAATCTTTGTCGGAAAGAGAAGCGCCCAGCGTATAGACAGGATTTTCGCCATCCAGCAAAACAACGCGCGCTTGTTGCAACGCTTGCACGGCGTTGCCCGTGTTCGCCGGCAAAGGCGCGCCGGGCTTGGCTGAAGCGCCCAACATCAAATTCAGATAGTGCGCCGCCACCAAACCACTCAGCGTGTTGCTGTGCACCGTAGAAGCACCGGCCACCACCAGCGGACCTTCAGACTCACCCAACTCGCGAGCGATCCGGCGCAACTTCTTTTCATCAATGCCCGTGGCTCCGATGAGAGCACTCAAATCAGCGCTGGTGATTGATGCGCGCGTGGCTTCCGGTAAGGCGTCTGCGTGACGCGCCAGCTTTCCGTCCAACAAGATCCGCATGAGCGCCATGACCAACTGCGGCTCCGCGCCGGGCCGCACAGGTAACCATTCGTCGGCGCTGGCGGCGGTTATGGACATACGCGATTCGGCTTGCACCAAACGGCCGCGAATATCGGAGCGGCCTTGCCGCAATTGCCCAAACTGCCGTGCGTAGTAGACGGGCGAGACCCAGCCGCCGAGGAAATCCGCGCCTACGCCCAGGACGTAACGAGCCGAAGCAATGTCGTAGACAGGGACCGCGCGCCAGCCCAAAACCATTTCCGCAGCTTTCTGTTCCAGCGCAAAACTATCAAAGGAAGCAGATTGCGCAGGCGGCGCACCCATTGCTTTTAAAAACGCTGCCAGCGCTTGGGACCGCGCGCTAAGCTCTGGCCGGCTCAAGCACAAAATCTTGCCTTGGGCCTTGCCTAGCTTCTCTGTAACTGCGGCAATCGCGTCATCCCAGGAAACTTCTTTGAACTGCGCTTTGCCGCGTTCGCCGGTGCGCAGCATTGGTCCGCGCACACGGTCAGGATTGTAAAGTCCCTGTAGAGCCGCATGTCCGCGCGCGCAGAGCCGGCCGCCGCTCACCGGATCGTCGGGATTACCCTCAAGCTTCTTCACACAAGCAAGGCGCTCGCGAAACTGCTTGCCGCCGCGGTCCACCACACGTTCGCCCGCCATCACACGCGCGATCGTGCCGCAGCCCGCACCGCACTCGGTGCAAACCGCCGCGTGCCACTGCTCTTCCCCTGGCACGATTTCTTTGTCGGAGACCAGCAGCGGAATGAGTTGGTTCGTCTTGCTGCCGCACGCGCTGGTAGCCACGCCCGCGGAAACAGTGGAAACGATTTTGAAGAAATTGCGGCGATCCATCTTAACTGCTAAATGCTCCTAGTAATGGCATGCGGCGCAATCCTCCGGCCCGTTATTTTGGCGATGGCAAGTGAGGCACGAACCCATGTTGTGGTTTACCAGCTTCACGGCCACCGTTGCCTGCGTCATGTCTCCGTGACACGTCGCGCAGCCGATACCGGCTTGATAATGCTGGCGCATGTTTGAACTTCACATGGGCCGAGGGCGCGAATTCGTAGACGCGCTGCCACGGGATTTCAATCTTTTGATTGGCGTAATCAATCACTTTTTTGACTTCTGCCTTGTCGCGGCCCAGCTTCGCGTGGCACAACATGCACTTATTGATGGAAGGAATACCAGCGTCGGCTCGCGTATCGGCGCCAATGTGGCAGTCAATACAATCGAGGCCCATCTTCACGTGCTGATTATGCGGAAATGCGATTGGCTGCTGAGCGCACGCCGCTGCCATCGTCACCGCCAGCAGCACGAAGCCCCTCACCCACCCCAATCCATGAGACCTTCCGTCAATCATCGGATTGGACTAACTTATCATGTGACCTCGCTCACAATCACTTTCTCGGGCGACTGGGGCACTTCGCAGACCTTGTGAGACGTGAACCCGGCGGCGTTCAGCATGCGGAAGAGGTCAGATTCCGTATACGCATCGCCAGCGGGTGTTTGCAAAAGCATGTTCAAACTGAAGGCCGCCGCGCGTGGCGGAGAAACGCGATCTTCGTTCGGAATGAACTCGAGCGTGACTAAGCGGCCACCGGGGTCCAGCGCGGCCCGGACTTTGCGGAGGAATCGAATACAAGTGGCTTCGTCGAAGTGGTGCAAGAAGTTGGTGATCAGCACCAGATCGAAACCCGCGCCGAAATCGACGGTGAATGCATTGCCGGGCAGCGAGTGATGGCGGCTGCCAACGCCCGCCGCGTTTGCATTTGCTTCCGCTACCGCGAGAACTTTGGGCCAATCCTGCGCCACGACGTGAGCTTCCGGGGCTTTCAATGCAACGCGCGATGCCATACAAACCGTGCCCCGCTGCGATATCTAAAACACGCTTTGGGCCACTCTGCGAAGCCACTAAATTTGCGATGAATTGGGAAGGTCCGGCGGCCATGGGCTGCATATAGCGCGCAAAGGCGACCCACTCTTCGGCCTCATCGCCGGCGATCCCGTCGCCTAAGGTGGTGTGCCCGGTGCGCACGGTTTCAGTCAGGTTCATGGCTGCTTCCCAAAAGCGCGGAGCATGGAGGAACTGCAACATGTCACCCATATACTGCGGCGATTGCCTGTCTAGGAAGAGCGCGCTGTCCGGAGTCAACCGGTAAGCTTGGTCTGACTTTTCGAGCAGGCTTTCAATCACCAGGTAGTCGCAAAGAATGCGGATACCGCGTTGCGACGCTTTGCATTGCGCAGCGATTTTATCCACCGTTGCGGCACCCGCGCCAATCGCCGTGAACACCTGCAGATCTATGGCGGCGTGCAAAGCCGCTGTCTTTTGGTAGCCCATGATCAGGCTACGAATATGCTCGGGATTGGGTTCCGTGGACATCGTTTCTAGACTAGCCTTCATCCCTTCAGGATCATCATGGTGGCTTGCATCAAGGCCACTGGCACCCCGGCATCGTCCTCCACGGTGCCTTGGCAAATGGTGAGGGTCTTCCCCGCTTTCACCACTTGTCCGGTGGCGACGAATTGCTTGCCGCGAGCGGGCGCCAGAAAATTCACCTTATATTCGACGGTGAGCAAACCAAGACTGGCCTTTGACAAGGTCATCGCCGCGCAGCCACAAGCCGTGTCCACAATAGCGGTAACCGCGCCGGCATGGACGTATCCATGGTGCTGGGTAATCTGCGCACTAAAGGGCATGCGGATGACTGCACGCCCCGCCTCGACGCGCTCTAAGGTCGCATTCAGAGTTTGCATCAAGCCGTGAGTGGCAAAGCCCTGCCTGATGCTTGCCTCATGATCTGCGTCAATGGGTTCGGCCATGCTCCCCATCTTACGGCGCTCGTGATTCACTAGTAGCTGATGTCGTTCAAAAACTTGACCATCGAGTTTCAAGGCACTATCGCCATAGCCACGCTCCACCGGCCCAGCAAGCGCAACGCTCTTTCTCTTGAGCTGATGCAAGAGCTCATCGGCCTGCTTGGCGCGCTGGAGCAAGACTCCGCCGTGCGCTGCGTGATTCTCGCCGCAGCCGGCAAAGCTTTCTCCGCCGGGCATGACCTGAGCGAGATGGTGGGCTCGTCGCTGAGCGACTACCGGCTGCTGTTTGAGACCTGCACGCAATTGATGGAAAAGATGCAAGCGATGCCGCAACCGGTCATTGCCGAGGTGCAAGGGGTGGCCAGTGCGGCGGGCTGCCAGCTGGTGGCCAGTTGCGATTTGGTGGTGGCCGCCGATGAAGCGACGTTCGCGACGCCGGGCGTCCGGATTGGCTTGTTCTGTTCGACACCCATGGTTCCTTTGACCCGTGCGATTGGACGTAAGCGCGCGATGCAGATGCTGCTCACGGGCGATCCGATTGACGCCCAGACGGCCGCCGAATGGGGTCTGGTCAACTTCACAGTCGCCGGCAGCGAACTGCGTGAGGCAACACTGACGCTAGCTAAAAAGATTATCGGCGCCAGTTCTTTGACTTTGGAAATCGGCAAACGCGCCTTCTACTCGCAAGTGGATCTGGATCAACAACGCGCCTATGCGCTGACCAAAGAAGTGATGACGAGCAACGCCATGACCAAAGACGCGCAGGAAGGCATGACGGCTTTTCTGGAAAAGCGCGCGGCTGTTTGGTCGGGGCGGTAGCTTCGTTAGCCGGAGATGGACAGATAGAGGGGTTTGCCATCAATGGCGTTGACAACGACAAAGCGCACCTGGCGGATTCCCATGTTTGTATCGACCGAAATGGTTGGAATCGTTTCCTTAACTTCATAAAGAGCTGGAAACACTTTCAGAATGCCTTTCGCGTTGGGGGCGCGGACTTTGAAATCCTTTTCGTATTCCTTAATAATTCGCTGCGCACTTTCGGCGGTCAAAATGCTCTCGCTGGCCTCCACCAGTCCGGCGTCCTGGCCAAAATCTGCGTAGACTTGGCGAGTGACCTCGATGGCCTGCTCTTTGGTGACTTTGCCCTCCGGTACCGATATCGCTGGAACGAGCCAGCGGAACAGCCTGCTCCAGAAGTTCGGTCGGCCAGATGCTATCTTTTCATCGGTGGGCATGGCTGTCTTGGTGAATCGGTTCGAGCCAAACGGTTACATGGTGTCCATCAATGACCAGGGAACCTAGAAAACTACTTTGCGTACCGATATCGGAGCCTACTGCGGTGGGAGCCACACCCTTATCCAAAACATTAATCCTGTAGGCTCCGTTTAGTGGAAATTTGAAGCCACGAACGATGGCTTGTCGAGTCCCGGAGGCGTTTCGTCCCGCTTGCGGCAGCTTGTCCAGTTCGGCGCGGGATTGGCAGTACACCTCCTCAATGTAGCGAAGGAAGACCGACCTCTGGTAGGCGCTCCAGTTAAGGTTTCCCCTAAAGTGGCGGAACAACTCAGCTAGCGGCGAGCAGTTCCGGTGACCCAGTTCGTGCGCAAGCGCCTCGGCTTGTTCGACCGCCGACAAATTACCATTGATCTTGATGTTTCCGTAAGGGTCAGTTTCGCCGGAAACATTACTTGCAAGGTTGTAGACCACTTGAGTTGTTTGTCCAGGGTTCGGCGGCGGTCCGACATCAATTAGGTGAGGACGCCAGTTCATTTTCGTGATGCGTCCAATTCGCGCTCTGGCCGAAGTCAGTGGGCGCTTCAGCAGAAGGGCCATCAACGTGTTAATACCGAGTTCAATGACAGCCTTCGCAAAAAGTTGGCCAGCCAGATCAAGTTCTCGCTCAGAAGTCGCGCGAAGGGCCGTGACTGCGCAGTCTACTGCATCGCGCAAGCCTTGCCAGAAGCCCCACCCGGTGAAGCCAACGCCCACAACAAGCAGCACCAAATCCGTAGCTTCGCCAACGCCATAGACATGGGCCAAAGCCCAAGCCAGCAGCGTTGCGGTCATGATTCCTAGCGATTGCGGAGTGAGAAACGACATGAATTCCGCCTTGGCTGCACCAGGCAAATACGAGACGCCGCGCTGTATCGTCTCTTCGACTTTTTGTTCGTTGCTGAAAGCGCGCACGTTCAGTAAGGGACGGGCCAAGGCTGCCAAAGCGATTTCACTCCTGGCGTTGATGTTAGCGTGCTTAGGGCGATTACTGCAACAAAATTCGCTTGTGTGAAGTAGCTTACGATTGGGTGGCCACTAAGCCGTTTCTACGCTGGCTGCTTTTTCTAAGCCGCGATCGTGAATTTCGCTTTCGCGGATTTTGAATTTCTGGATTTTGCCGCTCAGCGTCGTGGGGAACCCGTCCACGAAGCGGATATATTCGGGAATTTTGAAATGCGCGATCTGGCCTTTGCAGAACGATTTGATCTCTTCGCAGGTTGCGGTGTGACCGGCTTTCAGCTTGATCCACGCGAGCACGGCTTCGCCTAAGCGCTCATCGGGCAGGCCGGTTACATGGACTTCGGCGATCTTCGGGTTGGTGTACAGAAACTCTTCAATTTCGCGCGGGTAAATATTTTCTCCACCGCGGATAATCATGTCTTTGGCTCGGCCGGTCACTTTAAAATAGCCGTCTTCACGCATCACGCCTAAGTCGCCGGTGCGGAACCAGCCTTCGGCATCAATCGCGCGCGCCGTCGCCTCAGGTTCGCCGTCGTAGCCCTTCATCAACATGTAGCCGCGGGCGCAAATCTCCCCTTGTACGCCTGTCTCCACTGTTTCGTGCGTGTCGAGCGCTGCAATCTTAAGTTCGGTGCATGGCATCGCTTTGCCGACGGTATGAACGCGGCGGTCCATTTCGTCGTCAATGTCCGACATGGTCACAATCGGCGCGGTTTCCGTGAGCCCATAGCCGATCGACATCTGGCTGCAATGCATATCGTGGATCACGCGTTTCATAATCTCGACGGGACACGGTGCGCCGGCCATCACTCCGGTGCGCAGCGTTTTGAGGCTGAACTTTGCAAAATCCGGATGCTGGAGTTCGGCAATAAACATGGTCGGCACGCCGTAAATAGAGGTAGCGCGTTCTTCGTCGATCATGGCCAGCGTAGCGCCTGGATCGAAATATCCGCTTGGCAATAACAGAGCGGCACCACTTACTAAGGCCGCCATCGTCCCGATCACACAACCGAAGCAATGCGCCATGGGCACTGCCAGACAGATGCGGTCATGCTCGGTATAACGCAACTGGCGAGCGATTATTAAGCCATTGTTGACTAAGTTCCTGTGCGTTAACAACACTCCCTTGGGCGAACCCGTTGTGCCGGAGGTGTACTGGATATTAAAGACGTTGTATTGGGTCGCCGAGTTACTAACGCTGGCAGGGCCTTCTCGCAACTTGCGCCAGTCGGAGGTGTCAAAGCAGATGGCATGTTCGAGCGCTGTGCCTTTGCGAGCCTCGGCAAGGATTTCCAGAAAGTTGGCTCGGTGGTCACGCTCATGGAGAAAGATGGCTTTCATGCCGGACTTGTGGAGAATGAATGCCAATTCGTGAGCACGGCTGGAAGTGTTCACGTTGACCAGCACCAAGCCGGCGCGGGCGCAAGCGAAATGGACGATGACCCACTCCAGACAATTCGTGGCCCATAAACCGACGCGGTCGTTTTCCCGAAGGCCCATGTCACGAAGACTTCGGCCGACGCTATCGGCCGCTTTGAGCAACTGCGACCACGTGAGCCGCTGCTGTTGGTGCCGCGACACCACGGCGTCTTGGTTCGGCCAGCGGTCGGCGGTAGTGACCAGCTGTTGGCCGATCGTTAAGTCCAGCAAAGGCAGGTCGGGGCCCTTGGAATAGCTCAGCATTGAATGTCCCGCTCCGTTCCCAGCGATTTTATCCCAAACGCCGGCTTCGATTCGTCATACTGTTAGGGGAACGCAATGAAGATCATTGTTTCGGTTAAGCAGGTGCCTGCCCGCGATTCGGCGTTGAAAGTGAACGCCGACGGGAAGTGGCTGGATGAATCAGACCTTAGCTTCGAAATGAACGAGCCAGACGCTTACGCGCTCGAAGAAGCTTTGCAACTCAAGGAAAAGCTGGGCGGCGAAGTGGTGGTGCTGTGCGCCGGACCGGAGCGCGTGACACAGACAATTCGCGAGGCATTGGCGAAGGGCGCAGACCGTGCCATCCATGTGGAAGTGGGCGAAGACGGGGGACTGGATGCGCTGGCGACGGCGCAGATTCTAGCGAAAGCGCTTGAGGGCGAAGCGCCCGACCTGATCCTGACCGGTTTGCAATCGGACGATCTGGGTTACGGGCAGACGGGCGTGGTTTTAGCAGAATTACTTGGCTTTGCGCACGCAACCATTGTTATGGAAGTGGAGCCGCTGGGCAAGACAGTGCGCGTGAAGCGCGAACTTGAAGACGGCTGGTTCCAAAATGTTGTGCTGGATTTGCCGGCGGTTCTTACTGTTCAATCGGGCATCAAAAAACTCCGTTACGCGACTCTGATGGGCATCAAGAAGGCTAAGACCAAGGAAGTGAAGACCATCCCGGCCGCTACGGCCACGCCGGGCGCACAAATCGACAAGGTTTTCCTACCGCAGCGCAGCAAGCAATCGCAGATTCTGACGGGCGATCCGAAAGATGTTGCCAAGCAGTTGGTAGAAAAACTTAAATTTGAGGCGCGGGTCATATGAGTGTCTTAGTTGTCTTAGAACAAAACGCGGGTAAGTGGAACCGCATGTCGTTTGAAGCCCTGGCCGCCGGAAAAACTATTGCGGATGCATTGGGCGTGCCGCTGAATGCCGTCTTGATTGAGCGAGCCGATGCGCTGGCCAAAGAACTGGCCACCTATCCCATTGCTAAGACGATCAGCGTGGAACATAAGTTACTCGGGCATTACACGCCGGATGGTTATACATCGGCGCTGGAACAACTCATTAAGTCTTCCAAAACCGAAGCGGTGGTGTTTCCACACACTTATCAAGTGAGAGACTATGCTCCTAAGCTGGCTACGCGCTTTGGGCAAGCCTTTGTGAGCGACGTGGTGGATATCAAAGCAGAAGCGGGCAAAGTCTCGTTTGTGCGCCAGTTGTTCCAAGGCAAGTTGAACGCTTCGGTGGAAGCCAAAGGCGAACCGGTGTTCGTTTCGGTGCAGGCGGGGGCGTTCCGCGCAGCCGAAGCTACCGGCGCTTCGGCTGCCGTAGAGACGTTCGCGCCGCAATTGGACGAGGCCAAGATTCGCAGCAAGCCGGAAGAGCCTTTCCGCGAAGCGCAGCGCTCGGTTGATTTGAGCGCGGCGGAACTGATTGTTTCCGTGGGGCGTGGCATCAAGGAAAAAGACAATCTGCATGTAGTAGAAGAACTGGCGCAGGCTTTGGGCGCAGAGCTAGCAGCATCGCGACCGATTTGCGATAACGGCTGGCTTCCCATGGAACGGCAGGTAGGCAGTTCAGGGCAAACGGTGTCGCCAAAGGTATACTTTGCGGTAGGGATTTCCGGCGCCATTCAGCACTTGGTGGGCATGAAAGGGTCGAAAATGGTAGTGGCGATTAACAAGGATGAGAACGCTCCAATCTTTGAAACCGCCGACTACGGCATTGTTGGCGACTTGTTCGAAGTCGTCCCAGCGCTGGTTGAAGCGATCAAAAAGGCAAAAGCATAATATTTCCGATGAAGAATTTTACATTCCGCGCCCTCCTCAGCGTTGGCGTTCTGCTAGCGCTTGCCAGTTGCGAAAAGCCGGTTTCTAGCGACGTGGCGGCCACGGTGAACGGCAGGGCGATTTCTTACACGTCGCTTGATCGCGCGATCGCGATTCAGTTTCCGGCGGCGGCGAACCAAAAGGCCACGGCCGATCAGACTATCCAGCTGCGGCTGGAAGTGCTGCGCGCGCTGATTGATCAAGAAGTGATGATGCAGCGGGCCGAGAAAGAAGGGCTGCTGGCTTCCGATTCGGATGTAGAAGCGAAGTTCAACGAATACAAGGCGCCGTATACGAAAGAAGAACTCGAAAAGGAGTTCGAAAAGCGCAAGATGACGGAGGCCGATTTCAAGGCCGAACTGCGGCGGCAGTTAAGCGTGGACAAGCTGTTTGCCAAAGAGATCTTCTCGCGGATTTCGATTTCCGATAACGACATTGCGGCGTTCTACCGGTCGAATAAGGCGAATTACAATTTGCCTGAAAACACGATTCACTTGGCGGAAATTCTGGTCACCTCCACGCCCGACCCCAACGTAATGAACCTGAAGAACGACAAGGCGCAGAACGACCAGCAAGCGAAGGAAAAGATCCAGAAGATTGCCGGCCTGCTGCAACAAGGGCAAGACTTCGCGACGCTGGCCACGAACTATTCAGAAGACTACGACACGGCGGCGAACGGGGGCGATGCGGGGTTCATTCTGGAATCGACGCTGGAGAAAGGTGCGAACCCGGAACTGCGGCGCGAAATTTTGAACATGAGCCCCGGGCAGACGTCGAAGATTATCCATACTCCGGAGGGTTACCGGATTATCAAGGTCATCTCGAAGGAAACCGCCGGGCAACGGCCTTTTAACGACCCGCGCGTGCAAGAACAGATCCGCAACGAGTTGTTTCAGGGCAAGCAACAGATGTTGCGCGCGGCGTTTTACGAAGTGGCGCGCAGCGAAGCGAAGATCACGAATTACTACGCGCGATCGGTTCTCGATAAGAAGTAGTGGCTAATCCCTGGCTGGGCATTCCGCTGGCAGACTACGAAGGGCATATGAACTCGGCGGACGTTCAGCAGTTGGGCGCGCTGGCTGAACTGTTCGGCATTGCTCTTGGCCTTGTTAAACCAACTTCTGCGGCGATCTTGGGCGTGGCCGGCGGCAACGGACTTGAGCGGATTGATCGCAACATTACTAAGCGCATCGTGGGCTTGGACATCAACCCGCACTATTTGGATGAAGTGCGGCAGCGGTTCGATGGCATTGAGCTGCATTGCATTGACCTTAGCGTTGAGCGAGTTGCGTTGGATCAGGTGCAACTGGTGCATGCAGCGCTGGTGTTCGAACATGCGGGCGTGGAGCATGTGCTTGGATAATGCGCTGGCTCTGGTCGCGGCAAAACGGCGCGTTATCGGTGGTATTGCAACTCCCTAGTGAAGTAGCGCAGGGCGTGAGCGCCAGTCCGTTCCCTTCTCTGCAATGTCTTAAGGCGCACTTTTCGATGATTGAGCCAGAGTGGTTAGAAAACACATTGCGTGGCCGAGGTTTGGACTTGAACTACTATTGTGAATGCTCGCTGCGGGCGGGCAAAAAGTTTTGGATGGGTATCTTCCGGCGCGACACACTGTAGAATCGCTTTTGTGGCAAACCCCAAACTGCTTGTTACTCAAGAGACGTTCCCCTGCTCAGATGGTTACAACATGCCAGCCTCTTTGTCGCGTCCGGAGGGCGCGGGCAAGTTGCCGGGCCTGTTGTTCATCTATGAAGCATTCGGACTGAACGACGAAATGCAGCGCGTGGCGAATGATTTTGCCAGCGCAGGCTACAGCGTGATGATTCCGGATCTGTTCAGCCGCGGAAGCTGGTTTTCCTGCGTTCGGAAGTGCATGAGCGATATCAAGAACGGGCAAGGGCAGAATGTGAAGGATCTGCTGAATGCGCGCGAGTGGCTGAGCAAGCAGGAGTTTGTGGATGCGGAACACATGGCGGTGATTGGGTTCTGCATGGGCGGAGGCTTCGCGTTGATTCTGGCGAAGACGGGGCTGTTCCGGGTCGCTGCGCCGTTTTATGGGCAGACGCAGGCGAAACTGGATGGGGCTTGCCCGATTGTGGCGAGTTACGGCGCACGGGACAAAATGATGGCGCCGGAGTTTGAGAAGTTGAAGGGCGAAGTAGAGCGGCTGCAGATTCCGAGCGACTTGAAGCTTTATCCCGATGCAGGCCACAGCTTTATGAATAACGCGCCCAACAAGGTGCTTGGGTTTCTCAGCTCCATTTCACCTGGGCATGGCGAGTACAACCCGGCCGTAGCGGCGGATGCGACGAAACGAGTGTTAGCGTTCCTGAGCGCTCACATGTGAGGGCTTGTGGTGTTTGGCTTGGAGCCGAACTTTGGCCATATACTCGCGAACGTAGCGCTGATACATGAGAGGCACTTCGTCGCGGTTGATTTCGCCGCCTAAATCGGAATGCTGGCCCAGACGCTGCGAGTAATCCGTTTGCAGGCGCTGTTTGCCGGAAGGGTTTTCCACCATGACATCGCCGGTGGCGCTGGCGGAACGCTTACCGATGATTTCGGCCAGCTTGCCCATGGCTTTCAATTGATCGGCATCTTTCATCGATTTGTCGCCATCCTGGCTGCCGACACCAGACTTGGAATCGGACTTACTCTTGTCTTGTTCCTGGCTATTCGATTTTCCTTGGCCGGACTTGCCCATTTCCTGGGTTTTGCCTTGCTGGCCGGCGGAGGCTTGCTGCTCTTCGCTTGCTTGCTGGCTGGCAGAAGCGTTCTCCGGAGCGTTGCTCTGATCTTGCGAGCCACTCTTCTGATCTCCGCCGCTCTTCTCTTCGCCCGACTTCTGTTCGTTCGATTGCTGTTTGCCTTGGCTATTGGGGCGCATCTTGGCGGCCAGGCTGGACAGTGCGTCCTTCATCTTGTCGATCAGGCCGTTGGGGCTTTTCGGGTTGTTGGCAGATTCTTCGTTGGATTGCTTTTCAGAACCGGACTGTTTGTCGCCATCTTCGCCTTGCTTGTCGCCTGACTTCTCCTGTGCGGTACCGGATGCGCCTTCAGCGTGTTGTTTGGCTTGGTCTTCGGGCGACTGCTTCATATCGCGCATTTGCGACGGGTTGTTGGGATCTTGGCCGGCGGCACCGGGCGCATTGCCTTGCGGCGCGGGAGGCTGTTCCGCGCGCTGCTGATCTTTGGCATCCTTCTGGCCTTCGGCTTTGGGAGTACTCTTCTGGCTGCGCGGCGAATCATCGCCCTTGACTTCGTCGCGCTGGCGCTCGGTGTCGTCGGAATCCTTGTCGTTGCGCTCGAAGACGTCGCTCAACTGGAACGGAATGATAGAGCTTTGCAGGCTCAAACTTTTGGTGACGAAGTAACGCAGACCAAAGATGCTGGCGGCAATCAAGGCGAGGGCAGCCGCGATAGACCACAGGCGACGGCCGGTAAAGGGAAAGGCCTCGGCGATGTTCACAGTTTCGGCAGCGGCCTCTGCACCTTCGAGTTGATATTCGACGACAGGACTGGTGCGTTGACCGGGACGAGTGAGCAGATACCAGGCGGTGGAGAGCGAATCGTCCAGTTGCAGGCGGCCGTCGAGGATTTGGGCCACGCGGTAATGACCGAGGAGACGTTGGCGGACTTGGTAGCCGGCGATGCCAAGACCAATCACGGCGAGGAGCAAGAGCCAGCGCCAGTCGAGCGCTTCGGTGCCAACCAGAAGCAAGAGGACAAAGGCGGAGAGGACGATGGCTGCGGCGATGGCGGCGCGTTCTACCGTGATGACGAGCAGGCGGCGTTCCCAAGCGGAACGGACAACGTACTCGACTCGGCTGGTAACGGCCATGCCCGAATTATCCCACGCGAAACGGGCGGGCTTAAGCTGAGGAGAGGCACAAGCAATGTTGAAATGGAATGATGTTCTGGCGCTGGCGAAGAACGGTACACCGGCACCTGACCACAAAGTGACGAAGACCGAGGCGGAATGGAAAGCGCAGTTGACGCCGGAACAATATCAAGTGACCCGCCAGGCGGGGACCGAACGGCCATTCAGTTCGGAGATGTGCAGCTTGTTTGAACCGGGGCTTTACGGCTGCGTGTGTTGCGACACGCTGCTGTTCGACGCGTCGGAAAAGTTCGAATCGGGCACGGGCTGGCCATCGTTTACGCAGCCGATTAAGGAGAACGCGATTGCCTACCATGCCGACAGCAGTTACGGCATGGTGCGGGTGGAAACGGTTTGCAATACGTGTGGCGCGCACTTAGGGCATGTGTTTCCAGGATGGGCCGAAACCGAGCGGGCTGCGGTATTGCATGAATGCGGTGGCGTTGAAGAAGATCCATAGCTAGCGGCTCAGCTTTAAGACCCAGGAGGGTTGTGCGAGCAGAGCTTCGGGCAGTTCAGGCAATTCAATAGTGACCGCATCATGGGCGGCTTTGAACTTGAGTGGTGTTTCTACGCCAAGCAATGTTACGGCTTTGACGCCGGCGACATCGTTCACGGTGAAGTGGCGGCCGGGCCAGCGGGGCAGAATGGCGTACAGGTCGTTGCCTTTGGTGGTGAAGAACGCGGCGATGCGGGCCTTGCCGGGGGCTGGATCAGCGACGAGCGAATTGATGTCGTAGCTGCTCTCGTACTCCGCGTTGTAGTTGACTTTGGGCACATCGCCGGCGGTCCACTGGCGCGTGGCTTTCCAGGGCTTGGTCCCGTAGATGGCGTCGCCATTCACTTTGAGCCAGTTGCCGATTTGGATGAGGCGTTCTTCCATGATGACGGGGATGGTGCCGTCGGCGGCGGGTCCGATATCGAGAAGCAGATTGCCGCCGCGACTTACTAAGTCGGATAGCATGACGACGAGTTCTTTGCCGGTGTGATAGTTCTC
>CAWJBS010000050.1:0-43700 GCA_963840845.1 Bryobacterales bacterium | reverse complement strand
CTCTATCCACAAATATGGGTACTAGAAAACGTTACTATACAGTACGGTTGGGGGATTTCAGGCCCGGGTGGTAATCCCACCTTCGTGTTACCTGGATTGTGCGGGCGCACCAATCCTCGAGACTGGGGCCAGTCTCTTGGCGTATCGATTGCGAGAAGTTTTTTAGAATCTGAGAATTACAGCCGGCTCGACGCGGCTTGCTCCGCGACCCGGTCTACGGCCCTTCGTGCGGCCTGACCTGCTCAACGTGGTGTGACGGGCGCCACATCCACTATTTCCCGGGAATCTAGGGAACTTCCCCTTCAAATATCTAGAGAATAGCCTTCGCGATGGCCGCCAACTGCATGAACGACGTTCCTTCGTAGATCTTCCCGATCTTCGCGTCGCGGTAGAGCTTCTCCACGGGCGACTCCTTCACAAATCCCGCCCCGCCCAGGACTTCCAACGCAAGGCTCGCCACGCGCTCCGCCATCTGCGCCGCGAAGTACTTCGACATCGCCGCTTCCTTTCGGAACTCCTGTCCTGCGTCCTTCAGTCGCGCCGCGTTGTAGACCAGCACCGCAGGGGCAGGCGTTGGGACCGCGGTGGGTGCGGCTGCAGGACATATCCGGAGCGGTAGCGTTATTGGCGTGGCTGGCGGTGCGGCGGCGGGTTTAATTAGCGTCCTGGCCAGTCGTAGACCCGACGCGATGTTGCAACGGGGAATGACCGTAGAAATGGTGCTGGACCGGCCATTATTTTTTAGCCCCGATGAACTAGCAGGCGTGAGCGATGGAAACCGATCCCATTGAGATTCCGGTAACGGACGTTTTCGACTTGCATCCTTTTGCCCCGAGAGACGCCAAAGCGGCCATTGAAGCTTATCTTGAAGAAGCTCAGCACAAAGGGCTGAAAGCAATAAGGATAATCCACGGTAGGGGTATTGGTGTGCAACGTGAGATGGTGAGAGCAATTCTGGCTCGGACACCGAATGTGATTGCGTTTGGCGATGCCCCGGCCGAAGGGGGCGGCTGGGGAGCCACGGTGGTTACTTTGAGAGCGGTTGGCCCCAGCGACCGTTGAAGGCGAGAGCGGAGAGAGGTTTGCGCTCGCGTGGTGCGACTTCACGCTGCCTGAGTTGTTCGTTTGGGAGTTTGTCAGGAACATCGGCGTAGCCGATGGCGACGATCGCACCGACTTGGAACTCCGGCGGGATATTAGTAACCTCGCGTGCTTTTTCGTGGTTGAAGCCAGCCATAGCATGCGCTTGGAGTCCTAAGGCCGACGCCTGTAGCATCATGTAGGCTAAAGCCGCCCCGGCATCGTGGAATGCGTACTGGTTCGGGGTTTCGTTATGAGAGAAGTTGTTGCGCGCAGCTGTCAGGATCAAGACACCGGCGGTTTTTGCCCAGTCTTGATTGAACGGTGCGAGGACGGACACTAGAGACTGAAAGGCCGCGGGATTTTCTTTAGTTGCAACGATGAACCGCCACGGCTGCTTGTTGTAAGAAGAAGGTGCCCAACGTCCGGCATCGAGGATCGCTTCGAGACTTTCTGCCGGCACGGACTGCGATGAAAAAGACCGTGGACTCCAGCGAACACGGAACAAATCCGCCACGCCGGGCACTGTTTCCGCGTATTTGCCCGGCGGGAGAACAACTGAAGGTTTTGTATTCAAAATGTTGAACTACTCGACTTCCGTATATTGGGAATTGCCTTTGTCGGACGGCTTGGTTTCATCGACATCGTCACCATACGAATAGTAATCGTGATAGTAGGTGTATTTGCTGTAAAGTTCGCCGCGGCGAGCACCATTCACGACGATTCCGAGGACGTTGTTTTCGCAGAGCGATTGCAAAGCGCGGGTAACGGAGTCAAAGGTTGTGGTGCCGATACGGACGACGAGCACGGTGCCGTCGCACATGGTGGAAAGAAGATTGCCATCGGCGGCGAAGAGCAGCGGCGGACTATCGATAATCACCCAATCGAAATGGTTGCGTAGTTCGCTGATGAGCGACTGGCACTCGCGCAGGTTCAAGAGCTCCAGAGGATTAGGAACAGCGTCGCCGGCGGTCATCAGATAAAGGTTTGAATCGTTGACGCGCATCAGGATGTCGCCAAGCGAGGCGGTGCCCTGTAAATAGTTTGTCATTCCCGGAGAGATCGGGACTTGGAAGGTCTTATCGACGGTGGGGCGGCGGAAATCAAAGTCCGCCAGCAGTACGCGCTTGTCGGCAAGTTGGGCTTGCGTGAGAGCCAGGTTGGCCGCCGTAAAAGATTTGCCTTCAGCAGGCGACGCACTAGTGACGACCAGCGTATGAATCGGCTGCAATGTTTGCAGGTGATTCAGGCGCGTGCGCAGGGTGCGAAACTCCTCCGCAGGACCTTCTCGGGGTTTCGCAGGATTCACGAGCAAAGCATCACTGAGCGGGCTGTAATCCACCCGGCGGGCGTTTTGAATGTAGGCCTCAATGTCGCCGATCTCGGTCATCGGCTCCGGCTCGGCCCGGCGCGTTTGCTCTGTTACGCCGGTGTGCTCGACTGCGGCGGATGATCGCCCCGAACGCGGTGGAGCGGCATTATTGGACAACTCAGGGGTTTCTTGTGCCGCTTTGCGCAGCGCGTCGTGAACTCGGCTCATGGTTTTTGTCTTTTTATGTCTTGCTTAAGTAGTAATGCGCCACCGAAGCACCCATAATTGCAATGCCTAAAATGGTCGCGGTCGCCCAGCTAACCCACATCACCTGTTTGCGACGCTGGATAACAACGTCATTCTCAAGTAAGGGAACCGAGCCTAAAATTGAAAGTTGCGTATAGAGGCGAGCGTCTTTCAAGTTTTTCAAAGACGTATCGCGCACTTCGCGGATAGCGACGAGAATGAAGCCGACCAACAAGCCGGCGGCAAACCCTGAAGGGATATACAGAGCGCGGTTGGGCGCGGTTGGCGACGTGGGTGTGGAGGCAGGATCGAGAAGTTCGAGGGTCTCGCCCTGCTTTTTATCATCTAGCTTCACGGCCGCCTCAGCTAGTTGTAATCGCTCTTGGGCCTTTTCGAACGTGCCTTTGGCGATCTCGCGGTCGCGTTGGAGTTCCAAAAACTCCCTCTCGCCCGCTGGAGCTTGCTGCATCCGGACCTGAAAAGCGCCCAGTTGATTGTTTACATTCGCGATGTCACGGCTAATAGCCGCATCTGCTAACTTCAACGCACTCAAGGAACCCTGCAAGGCATCGACCTGTCCCTGGGCATCAATTCTCTCGGGGGTGGCAACAGTATCCGGTCGCGCGATTCCAGCGGCGGCAAAAGTGGATTTTGCGAAATCGTCGCGCTCACGCATCAAAACGGCCAGTCGATCTTTCGCGATCTGGATATCCGGATGTTCTTCGGTATATCGCTTTCTTAGAGAATCGATCTGCGACTGCAGATCCTCAATTTCTTTCTCAATCCTCAATGTCTTCTGAGTCCGCGCAAGATCTATGGGCGTGGCAGCCTTGACAGCACTGAGACGGGTTTTCGCAGTGTTCAACTGGGTTTCAAGCAATAGCCGCTGCTCGCTATTGCGAGTCTGACTGTCGTTGAGCGAATTCAGCCGCTGCTCCAAGGCCGCCATCGAAGCGATATTTGCGTTCATATCTTCCGGCAATGATCCTGGATGGCTAGTCTTGTATTCTTCCAATTTTTGATCGGCGGTGTTCAAGGCACGCTTAGCGCTCTCCATCTGATCGGCGAAAAACACCTCTGCTTCGCGTGCGCCATTCGCCTGCCCAATGGAGCTAGCTGTCATGAGTTGCGATACGAGGTCGGCGCAAACCTTCATGGCAGTCATTCGATCACGATAAGAAAACTCCACCTGCATCGCTGGAATACTGCGGTCTGTTTGCAGAGTACCCATCGCGGCCACGGGAGTGATGTGAATCGCAGCTCGCATTTTCGTCAACACATCTTCCATCGGCTCGCTCTTAAGTTCTCCTTTATAGAGACCGTAGGTATTGATCAAGTTTGTAAGAGTGCCGCGGCTCAAAATGGTCTGGGCCATGCCCTGGACGCGAGAGGTTATGTCCTGCGAGTTAATGCTACGCACCAGATCCGGCGATACTGACTGAGGAACAATCCGTAGCATCGCCTTTGATACGTAGGTGTCTTCAACTAGGAAGGCAACTACCGTCGCAACGACGATGCCGGCAAAAGCTGGTCCAATGATCCAGCGGCAATTCCGCCGCGCCATATCAAGATAATCGGCAAAATCGAAGGGACGACGAGGCACTGCCAATCTGTCTAGCATATATTCCTAAGTTGTCTGCTTATGTTTTGCTCAAGAAATAGTGCGCAATAGAAGCACCCATGATGGCCAGCCCCAAAATGGTTGCAGTCGCCCAGCCCACCCACATTACCTGTTTGCGGCGCTGTACAACCACGTCGTTCTCAAGTAACGGTATGCTGCCTAAGATAGAAAGCTGCGTGTATAGGCGGGCGTCTTTCAAATTCTTCAACGACGTGTCGCGAACCTCGCGAATAGCGACGAGAATAAAGCCGAGCATCAATCCAGCGGCGAGACCAACGGGGATGTAAATTCCTCGTTTAGGCGCTGTCGGGGTAGTCGGCGTCGAAGCCGGGTCAAGGAGTTCAAGAGTTTCGCCCTGTTTCTGGCGCTCCATTGCCAGCGAATCTTTAGCGAGTTGCATCTTTTTCTGGGCTTCCTCGAATGTGCCTTTCGCCACTTCGCGATCGCGCTCTAATTCAAGATATTCTTTTTCACCAGCGGGCGAATCTTGAATTCGTCCCTCAAAAGCCCTCAGCTGTGAATTGACAGCGGCAATATCGCGACTTGTAGCGGCATCAGCCAACTTTAGAGCATTCAGCGTGCCTTGAATCGCTTCCACCTGTCCTTGAGCATCCAACCGCTCACGGGCGGAGGCGACACTTTCGGGACCACCGTCCGGAAGGGGCGTCGATACTGTCTTGGAAGCATCATCGCGCTCGCGCTTCAGAACGGCAAGCCGATCTTTCGCTGCCTGCAGATCCGGATAGTCATCGGTGTATCGATCTTTCATTGACGCTATCTGCGATTGCAGATCGCCAATTTCTTTTTCGATTTCCAAGGCCTTCTGATTCCGTACTATTGAGGTTCCACTCGTAGATTTCACCGAAGCCAGGCGATCTTTCGCAGTATGGAGTTGAGTCTCCAGCATCAAACGTTGTTCACTGTTGCGGGTCTGATTATCCGTCAAAGAGCTCAGGCGTTGCTCAAGAGCCGTCATGGATGCGATGTTCTGATTCATCTGGTCCGGCAGCTTGCCATTGTTGCGAAGCTTGTAATCCTGTAGCTTTTGGTCGGCAGCTTCCAAAGCACGCTTGGCGCTATCGAAATTGTCAGCCAAGAAGGTTTCGGCGGACAGTGACCCGTTCAATTGGTCGGTAGAACTGGCGCTCATAAAGCGCGACACTACGTCCGAACAGACTTTCATCGCCAGAAAGCGGTCATGATAGGAAAACTGCACTTGCATGGCTGGAAAACTGCGACCCGCCTGAATGTTTCCAACTGGCACCACCGGAACGATTTTGATGGCTTCCTTCATTTTCGTCAGCACATCTTCCATAGGCTCGCGCTTCAGGTCATCTTTATAAAGGCCGTATGTCGTGATCAAGTTCGTCATCGTGCTGCGGCTTAAGATCGTCTGAGCCATGCTCTGTACGCGGTCCGTAACGTCCTGCGAGCTAATGCTGTGCACAATCTCACCGGAAATTTGCTGCGGAACAATGCGGATTAAAGCATTCGACTGATAGGTGTCTTCCATCAGGAACGCCACAACTGTCGAGATCACGATGCCGGCGAACGCTGGACCGATAATCCACCGGAAATTACGCCGAAGGATATCAATATAGTCCTCAAAATCAAACGACCGGCGAGGTACAGAAAGTCTATCTAACATATAGTTTTTTGAAAAATCCTAATTAATCAATTCAAATCTTCAGCGGTTAGGGCACGACTACGTGATCGCCGGGCTCAAGATGAATGTTCTGGGCGAGGTTCTTTCCGTTCAACACCTCTTTATAGTTAAACGGCAGCTTCTTGTCGCCACGCAGAACATAGATCTTCTTCTTGTTCGCAAAATCCTGCAAACCGCCGCTCTTGCTGATCGCCTCAAAAACGGTCGTTGGCACGGCAAGCGGATACTCACCCGGATGATTAACCAAGCCGTCCAAGTAATACTTCTTGCTCCCAACGTCAAGGACTGTTACCGTAACCAGCGGTTTGACGACGTATTTCGTGAGCGCCTTAGCCACAGCAACTTCAATCTCTTTCGGAGTGCTGTCTCCAGCTTGAATATCCCCCACCAAGGGCATCGTGAACTTCCCGTTCTGTTGCACCACCGCTTTTAAGGTGAATTTTTCCTCGTTCCAGACGCTGATCTGCAGCGTGTCGGAAGGACCAACTTTGTATGTATTGGAGTCAACCGCCGCCCCTACTGCCGAAGGATCCGGAACCTTGTGATCCTTGTCATCCTTCGCTGCCGGTTTATCGGAGTACTGGGGTACAGGAGTCCCTACTGGGATCTGTTGGCCAAACGAAAGTGAGCAACAAATCAAGAAACAAGAAGCTACGGAGCTTCCAACTACCGGAAAAATTTTGCGCATGTGGGCCTCTGAAAGGAACAGATATAAAAGGGAACTACCTTGATTCTACACGGTTTCACGATCAAATTCAGCGACATTTTACCGATTCTCAAAGTGCTTTTCAGCACCGAGTACTCCCCCCGAAAGAACCGTTTGCTCGGAACGCGACATTGGTATCCATACCTCCATTGGAGTCATTTCCCTGTTCCCTATGGTGTAGTACGGAATCAGCGTCAAATTGGCCATTCGCTTGGGCCGACTTCCACCAGCGCCATACGGCTGGTAGAGCGGCTCGTCTCCTACTGATCTTTCGGCCACAAGTCCGGTAACCTTTAGCTCCGCAATCCCCCCTAGAATATCTTTTCGATAGTCAACCGTAAAAGTGCTACTTCCTCTCAAGAATACGTCGGAAATAGCGACTCCGTTCTGATCGATTTGCTCCAACGCATAAACCAGGGGGCCGCGCTGCACCGCCACACGTCCATAATCATCGCTTAACCGCGGATTAGCCGCCATCATTAAAGTTTGCAAAGGAATGCTAAGGGACACTGTATCCCCCGCTGTCCATGTCCGATTAATAGGAATGAACGAACCCTTATGGGCTGCCGCCCCTACGCTAAACGGCTGTCCGTTCACCTGCACATCTACGGTTCCCGCCCAGGCTGGCCAACGAAGGTATAAGGTGAAATCCGCCACATGGCCCGGTGTTACGGTCAATTTCACTTCGCCTGCCCATGGATAATTCGTGACCTGTGTCAGCTTTAACGGAGTGCCGTCCTCAAGATGCCAATCCAGCTCCGAATTGTGATAAAGATTGACGTAAACGCCGTCGCGGCTTGACGAGTAAAAATAACCCGGCAGCGATTCAAACAGCCGCTGAATATTCGGGGGACAACAAGTGGTGTCGTACCAAGCGTTGCGCAGCTTGTCGCCACTTGAAGCCAGAGGATTACGGTAGCAATACAAGTTCCCGGAAAGCGATAACCCAGAATTTACGCCGTTGTACAACGCGCGCTCTAGTAAGTCCGCGTACTTCGCATCGCCCGTTAAGGCGAGCAGCCGGTAATTCCACATCACGTTCGCAATCGCCGCGCAAGTCTCGGCGTACGCCTGTTCGCTTGGCAACTCGTAGGCATCGCCAAAACTTTCACCGCCCGAACGCGAGCCTACGCCGCCGGTAATGTACATTTTCCGCATGGTCAGATCCGCCCACAATAAGTCCAGAGTCTTCTTGTAGGCGGGATCACCTGTCTCCGTGAAATAATCCGTCGCGCCCGACGCCGCGTATAAGGCCCGCACGGCATGCCCCTCAAACTCAGTGCGGGAGGTGAAAGGCTTGCCGCTGAACATATAGTGGATATCGGAGTCCTTCAGCTTGAGCCGTTCGCGTTCTACCCCACTAAGCAAGTAATGGGCGAAATCCAGATACTTCGTCTGCCGCGTGGTCCGGTACAGTTCTACCAAGGCCATTTCTAACTCGGGATGTCCCGTTACGAACGGCCGTTTCGTGGGTCCGAAATTATCCACCACATAATCAGCGAAGCGAATGCCCACATCGAGCAAACGACGGTTTCCCGTCGCTCGATAGTAAGCCATCCCGGCCTGCAGGAGATGTCCCAAACAATAGTCTTCGTGCGATCGCGTCAATTCGGTAAAACGCAAATGCGCTTTATCGCCAACGTAATAGGTATTGAGGTAGCCAGTGGGCTCCTGAGCCGCACTGATGTGCCCTATCAGCGAATCCACGTCGCCTTTCAACTGCGCCCTTTGGGCGTCGGTCGTCTCATTCGACGCGAGCGCCCAAGCAGCCGCTTCGATCCATTTATAGAGGTCCGAGTCGGTATAGAGCGGCCCCTTCCGCGGCAACTCCGGCCGTCCTGCCAATCGTCTAAAGTTGTCCACCACACCGTGCTCTTCAAGCAGCAGCAAGAGCGAAGGCAAACTGCGCTCCGTCACAGCACGACGGCGCTGCGCCCAGAAGCCATCCGCCAAGTGGACGGCTTGTACTGGCACAGGATGCTGGCGGGCATTTGGCGAGTCTGCCAGAAATATAACGCCCTGCTGCTTCCAGTCGGGAACGGTATTGTCTCGCCCTGCAATCAGGAAAATGGGCAACAGGCCTACGAAAGGAGCCCGGCGAACGACTTTCAATAAGCGCGTCATAGCGATTTGAGATGCGAATAGACGAGCGAGACAGGCAGCCCCACCACGTTGTGGTAACAGCCTTGTATTTGCGTCACAAACCTCGACGCCCAACCCTGAATGGCATAACCACCAGCTTTGTCCCGCGTCTCCCCGCTCCGAGTGTACTCCTCAATCTCTTGCTCCGTCAGCACCGCGAAAGAAACATTCGTGACAGCCAAGTCTTTCACCATACGCTCCCCATGCAGCAGACAAATGCCAGTGTAGACGAAATGGTCGCGCCCGGAAAGAGCGCGTAGCATTCTATGGGAATCCTCGTCGTCGCGCGGCTTGCCGAAAACTTCGCCATCCAAACAAACAACCGTATCCGCCGCCAGCACAACATCAACCGGCTCCCGGGCCACTGCGCGCGCTTTTTCTTCCGCTACCCGCTGGACAAAAGCTGTCGCTGCTTCGCCGTTCAACCGCACTTCCGGTGTTGCACTGCTGCGAACCACATGCGGCAATCCCGCCGCTAACAACAGTTCATGTCGGCGCGGTGACGCCGACGCAAGTATCAACATAATGTCTGACACGAACATAGCGCAAGCGCCTGGGGAACTGTGCTGTTCAACCAGTGATTCGGCAAAAACGGTCGCGTGTCCTTCAGCCCTAGAAACCGCTTGTCCTTCCTCCACTTATCGGATCACGCGCAATTAGTAAGTATTCATACCAGTTCTTACTAGCCAACTTGACACCCTTCTTTTTTGTTTGATACAGTCTCAAACAAAGAATCGCTAGGGGTTAAGTACTACCGCATTGATCTGTGGTTGACGTGTCTCCATTCCAAGCCAAGGATTTCACTAAAAGATGAGCGTTCCGAAAAGAACTACCAGATCGGCCAACTTTTTGGCCACCACGGCGTTAGCAGCCGTTACGCTATTTTCGCCCCAATTGCTTTTGGCGCAGAGCGGAGCTGGCTCGATTCAGGGCACGGTTCAAGATTCCACCGGTGCCGTCATACCCAACTGCCAAATTCACGTCTCGAACCAAAGCACAGGCGTGTCGAACGACACAACCTCCAACAACAGCGGCTTCTATTCGGTACCAGGTATCTTCGCAGGTAACTACACCATTACCTTCAGCGCTGCCGGGATGAAGAAATATCAGACGTCCATCGCTCTGCAAGACGCGCAAAACGCTGTTCTCAACCCCAAACTCGATGTCGGAGCAGTGACCGAACAAGTGACAGTCACCGGCGACGCCGTTCAACTCGCTACCTACGACAGCGGAACCGTGAGCACACAACTTGATGCCGCCCGCATTGATCAGCTTCCGCAAAACGGCCGCAGCGTCTTAGGGCTCGCCCAAAACACCATTCCTGGCCTCGAAGGCGGTGGTACTCGGGCCAACGGCCTGATGCAAGAAGGCATGGAGTATTCCCAGGACGGCGCGCCGATGACCAACCGCAACTTCGGCGGAGAATCCAACTCGCCGCAAGCCACGTTGCCCGATCCTGATTCCGTTCAGGAAGCTAAATTCGAGACCCTCAATTCAGGCGCACAGTTCGCTACTCCGGCCACCGTCATTCTCACCACCAAATCCGGCACCAACGACTTCCACGGTTCCGCTTTCGAAACCGCTCGCAATAACTATTTCGGTGTGGCACGCGCCCGCCAGAATCCCGCCAACTTCGCCGCGCCTCACTTGGTCCGTAACGAATTCGGGGCCTCTATTGGCGGTCCCATCAGCATTCCGAAGCTCTACAACGGAAAAAACAAGTCGTTCTTCTTCTTCGCTTACGAGAGGTTTTCGCTGCGTCAGGCGGCCAATGAACTGGTAACCGTGCCAACCGTCGCCATGCGTAACGGCGATTTCAGCGGCTTGATCAACGGGGCTGGCGTGCTGCAGAGACTGTACGATCCGAACACCACGGTGGCTGGCACCTATGCTCGCACACCTTTCGTCGGCAACATCATTCCTATCAGCCGCGAGTCTCCTCTGGCTCAAAAAATCTACGCCGCCACTCCGCTGCCCCAAACTGCCGACAACCCTCTCGTCAACTCAAACTTCAACGCGGTCAATAACACGACGCAGACGGTGCCAAACATCACCTTCCGCCTCGATCACGTTTTCAGCGAGAAAAACCGTGCCTATTTCCGCTTTACCGATATCGATCAAACTCAACAGGCCTTGCGCAATTATCCCGCCAATTCGCCAGCGACGATCGCTGGTGGCGGCCTCAGCGCAGGCGCCACCGGCATCCAAGCCATTCCGATTCAAACGATCAGCGGCGCGCTGGGCTTTTCGCACATCTTCTCGCCTACGTTCTATTCCGAAACCATTTTGAGCCAGCAATGGCAACGCATGTATGTGCAGGGTGGCGGGGCCGTCAATACAGACTATGAAGCGGAACTTGGTCTGCCGAATAACTTCGGTCAGTCTGGATTTCCCACAATCGGTTCCAACCTGATCATGCCCTACGGTGGAACTCAGTTCAACTACGGTATGAGCCAAATTATCTCTACGCTCGACCAAAACTTTACGAAGATTCTCGGCAAACATCAGCTCGCCTTCGGTGGTCGTTACCGGCATGAACGTTTCGGCTACCTGTCTGACCGCTCTGCCGATACCGTCGCCTTCTCCAATCTAGCCACGGCCGAATACGATCCCAGCACCGGTTCCAATTACGGCGCTCTAGCTAATACCGGCTATGCCGATGCGGATTTCTTCCTCGGGGCCGCCGACTCCTACAGTCAGGTCAAGAACGCTCCCTTTGGCCACTACCGTGAGCAAGAGATCGATGGCTACCTTCAGGACAACTTCCGCGTGAACGACCACCTGACGCTCAACCTTGGACTGCGCTGGGAAGCGCATCCTGCGCCGCACTCCGATAAGGATAATTTCGTCACGTTTGACCTCAAGAACGACGCGCTGGTGCTCCCGCAGCCCACGTCTTACTACATCAATAATGGCTTTACCACGCAAGCCATCGTCTCCAATCTCCAAGGTTTGGGAGTGAAGTTCGAGACTCCGCAACAAGGGGGATTGCCGGCGGCTGGCATCGAGAATAGCAATGCCAATTTCAACCCACGCATCGGCTTTGCCTACACTCCGCCCTTCGCTAAGTGGGGTACCGTCATCCGGGGCGGTTATGGAATCTACATTTATCCTGTACCCATCCGGAACTCTGCCCGTTATCTGACCGCCAACTATCCGTTTACCGCCAGTTACTCGCAAAGCTATGTGAGTGCGTCTCAGTCACCCGATGGCTTAGCGAACTATCTACTCCGCTCCCCACAGTCGATCGTCGCCGGAGCCAACAGCCAGAACGTCGTGAACACCAGTTCCACCACCGCTCTTCTTCCCGGCATTTCCACCTCTGAGACGCTAGCCGCCAACTATCCGCCCGACCACGTTCAAGATACCAATTTCACGATTGAGCAGCCGTTCCGCGACGGCTCCGTCCTGCGTGGTACTTACGTATTCACTCACGGAACCGATCTCGATCAGAACTATTTGTACAACAACGCACCCTCAACCTACGCTTGGGAGACGAACACCGGCACAGCCTTGCCCACCGGCAGGTATGCCTCCGTCGCGACACGCCCTTACGATCAAACGGTCTGGGGTGGCAACACACTCTCCATGAAGAGCGGTTTCTCCAACGACAGCGCGCTCCAAATCAACTATCAGCGCCCGTTCCACAAAGGCATCGCCTACCAGGCTTATTATGTGTACTCCAGGGCCTTCCGCCTGGGCGGCAACACCTTCCGCGACAACATTCTCTACCCTGCTGCAGACTATGCCAATGGCGTAATCCCGTCGAACATCCCTCTCGGCAATCTCCTTGATCCGAGTGAGGCTCTCAATCGCTGGGAAAACTATCACATCGATACGGCCATTCCCGAACATCACTTGGTCATCAACGGCGTCGTAGACGTGCCCGTGGGCAAAGGCAAACGCTTTATGTCTAACTCCAGCCGGTGGCTCGATGGTCTGCTCGGCGGTTACCAAGTCGCGTTCGTTGGTCAGATCGTTTCACAATCGTTCCAGGTTGCCGCGGGCAACTGGGGCGCCACCAGCAAACTCAAGATCTATAAAAGCGCCGTGCCCATTACCGACTGCCGTAGCGGTGTTTGCCACCCGGAATATCTCTGGTTCAACGGTTACTTGGCGCCCACCGTCATCGGCGCTGCGAAGAACGGCATTTCCGGCCTGCCCGCTGACTACGTTCCCTATCTCGCGCCGATTAACAACACACCCGGAACATCTAACTACGGCAATAACAACGTCCCAGTGACCCTCAATAACGGGACCGTCGTCAACACGGCCTTCTCTCCCGGCCCTTCTGGCGCCAATGCTTTCTCCCAAACCGTGCTGCTCGGGCCTTATAACTATGACGCCGACATCTCTCTTTACAAAGTTTTCTCAATCAGCGAGCGAGTGAAACTGAGAGTCAACGTCGATGCCTTCAACGCCTTCAACATTCAGGGCCGCGTCAACCCCAATACGACAGACGGCACTGAATCGCTGCAAACCTCTTATTGGACTCCGCGTCAAATCCAATTTTCCGGACGGATCTCGTTCTAAGCTTTAGATTCATTTGCCGAGCTGACGGAGCGTTCTCTGCGCTTCGTCACGCACGGCGGCATCGCCAATCGCGGCCGCTTGTTGCAGATGGAGAATAGCCTCTGGTGCCTTCCCCTTCGCCAACATCAGCTTCGCTAAGAGTAAGTGAGCGTCCGCCAGATTTGGATCTAACCGCAAAGCCTCCTCTAGTTCCCGCTGCGCTTCGTCAAAGCGTTGGCCTTGCCCTAAAGCCATCGCATAGTTGTAGTGCGTGTTAGCGTCGTCAGGTCGCAACCGCAATGAGCTACAGAAGTGATCCTCGGCCCCGCTAAGATCGCCTTTAGCTGCCAGTAGGTTGCCAAGATTCCCATGCGCATCCGCATAGTCTGGTCGTATCCGAATCGCTTCCCGAAAAGACAATTCGGCCTGAGCGGCTTCCCCGCCCCCAAACCGAATGATGCCTAGGTTGTTGTAGGCTTCGGCGAAATCGGGATCAATCATAATCGCTTTCTCGAGCGCAGCAGTCGCCCCCGCCACTTGCCCGGCGGCTTGATAACTCAACCCCAGTTCATTCCAAGTAATCGCACGGTTGTCAACGGCCACCGCCCGTCGCAATACATCAATTGCTTCAGACGCGCGGCCCAGCTGCCTCAGCGTCATGCCCAGCTTCTGCATTGCGGGCTCAAACGCTGGATCGCGACGCAACGCCTCTCGATAAATCGGTTCCGCCTGATCCGCTTGCCCATCGTTCCTCAACGCCTCTGCCAGGTCGAAATAATACTCAGCCCGCGTGGGCGCCGCTTGCTCAATGGCCGCCCTCAACTCGTTGATTCCCGCTTTGAGATTACTCTTCTGAATCACCTGAGCGATTGCAAGATACAAATCATCGGCAGGCAATGTCCTTGGATAATATGGCACCACTTTGCCTCGATAAGCACCGGCATCAGTCTCATGCCGCTCCGCCAGATCCGCCACTAAGTCCCCTGCCGGCATGCGCCGTTGAATATAGTGATCTGTCGCCACAACGTGCACTACATCCTCCGTCCGCCTCTTCGGCATATGACAACTAATGCAATCGCCAGTGCGCGCGTGCACGTCTGACTGGTGACATTGCTCGCATATGCCGTTGTAATGCTTCACTGCTTCGGCCCCGCGCGGTATGTCGTGCGGATTGTGGCACGTGGTGCAACCCAGCGCACCGTTGCTTCTCAAAAAACAGGCCGACCGCCGAAGCCGGTAAGCCGCGTTCACAATCTCGAATTTCTCCTCCCTGCCGCTCCCTGGCGCGTGATCGAAATTCAAAATGAATTCGCTCAGTGGTTCGCCCGGTTTGTAAGAAAAGACATCCCGCTCATAACGTTGAAGTGCATTCGGCAATGGAAAGCTGGTTGTCTCCAGGTGGCACTGCATGCACACTTCCATTTGTCGATCGGCGTTCAATCGCGCCGGATTCACAATAGATTGGCGCAATTGCTCCTTCGTAGTGCCGGCCGTTTTGGCCAGTTGGACATGCTTCTCGCTCTTCCCGTGGCAGCGCTGACAATCAATCCCTTCCGGCAGCGAACCTGCATAAACCGCTTCCGCCATTGGACGCTCACGCCCACTCGGAATTTGCGGATACGCGTTGTGACAAAACATACAGTCGTAAGTAACGGGTCGCCGAAAACCTTCGTGATCCGGCTTGTCGTAGCCCGGATTCATTGCCCAGTACCCGCCCTTCTCCGCATACCAAGCTAACGGTAACTCCACTAAAGTATTCCGTGCCGTCCTGCTCAAATAGGCCCGTGCATGATTCCCAGATCCCATCACATAGTCAATGCGCTTTTCCATCACATTGATCTGTTTACCCTCGGCATCAACCTGATAGCGCCGTTGATAATACTGGCCATCCCGCCGCAGCATCTCAAAGTAGCTGTTTGATGCTTTGTGATAGTAGGTGTTGCTCCTGGCTGCGTCCGCCGTCGTGTTCTGCGCAACTGGCTTGGAAAACGAACGAGCCATGCCCGTCCGCTGATAGGTTTCCGAAATAGCACGATGACAACCGGCACAGACCTTTGAATCGGTTTGCGCGTAGCCGGCACTCATAGCCACCGTCAAAAAGGCGACCTTTGGAATAATGTTAGTCATGCCCGTTCGCTTACTGCTTCTCGCGTTTTGCGCGGTTCTCCTTCAAGCGCAAAATAGCAGCGTGACAATTCACGAGGAAGTACGTCCGTTCCCCACGTACGACGTGGGCCCACCCGATCCCGATCCGCAGTTCGACGCTTTTCTACGTAACCCTTTTCCAAGCTACCCTTACGCCATCGTTCGTCCGATTGATCAAACACCCAGCTTAAGCCAGTGGCGCGTCGTCGTTTTAGAAAATGAATATCTCTCCTGCCGGATTCTTCCCGATTTAGGTGGTCACTTGCATGGATGCACGGACCGCATCACAGGCAAAGAAATTTTCTTTGCCAATCCGGTGATTCGTCGCACCGAAGACCAGACTCGCGGTGGATTTGCCTCGACTGGCATTGAAACCAGCTTTCCCATTGCTCATAACCGCATGAGCGGCTGGCCGGTGGCCTACGCTTGGTCACTCACTGGCGGCGTGGGAAGGGTGATCGTTGAAGATACCGACTTGCCAACCGGTATGCGCTGGCGTGCCGAGTTCATCCTGCGTCCCGGCTCCGCCGTTCTTGAGCAACGCGGCACTATCTATAACGCATCTCCCGTTCGCCGTGGGTACCAATGGTGGGTCAATGCCGCCGTGGAACTGGATGATCCGAAACTCCGCGCCATCTATCCCACGAATTGGATGATGCCACACGGCGAAGGTGAGATGACAGCATGGCCAATCGACAAAAACGGCGTTGATTTGAGCGTCGCCACCAACAATGCCCACATGATTGGCTTTTTTGCTCACCTGTCCCACGAGCCGTGGATGGCCATTTACAAACCCACTTTCCGATCGGGGGTCGCGCACTACGCCGACCTCGGCAGCATCAAGGGAAAGAAACTATGGGTCTGGGGGACCGACGAAATGTCCAACGAGTTCCGCCGTAAATTTAGCGAGCCGTCCCGAATGTGCGTCGAAATGCAGGCAGGCGAGTTGGAAAGCCAACCCGAATTCACCTTCTTATTGCCAGGCGAAAGCAAGACCTTCTCCCACTACTGGATCCCGTTCCACGATCTGGGTGGTGTTTCGCGGGCCACTCGTGATGCAGTCCTCAACCTGAGCAGACAAGGTTCGGATGTCACGCTCGAGTTGCAGCCCACGCACATCATGCAGGGCGTAACCCTGCGACTATCGGACGGGGGAAAATCCGTCTGGGAAAAACCGGTGAATCTTGATCCACGCTTGAAATTCACTCAAACCGTTGCGGCCAGTAAGCTTACCGTCGATCTTCTCGACAAGAACGGCGTCGCGCTCTTGCATCACGTCGAAGCCGAATCCGACGCCGCCCCATTTGATCGCACTGCCAAAAATCCAGAGCCGCTCCCCCCGCCGGCAATTCCGACGAGGAAGGCCCAGCCCTGGAACGCGGAGCCTATAACGAGCAACGCGATCAGTGGGCCATGGCTTGGGGCGATTATGACCGTTCGCTCAAACTAAGTCCAATGAGCCTGCCAATTCTGGTCTCCGTCGGTCGCGCCGAAATTGCGCTTAACCGATATGACGATGCCGCCCGCTTTTTAAAGGAAGTCGCCGGTAAGACGCCCGAAGCCTCTTTCTACTATGGCGTCGCTCTAGCCAGCACGTCTGACCATGTGGCGGAAGCGCAAGCGGCTCTGCGAACAGCGGCAAAGGACCCCACTTATGCACTGGCTGCGAATGTTCAACTCGCCCTTTTAGAAGCGCGCGAGCAAGGCATCCGCCGGGACTGCCGATGCCGCCAACATTGTACACGCGCTTGCCGCGAATCCGAAATCGCCGGTAGAGATTGGAGCGCTGGAAGTCGCGCTACTCCGCCGCGCCGGCCACACGCACGACGCCCAAACCCGGCTCCAATTCTGGCTGCAAAAAGATCCCGCCGACGATCTTCTGCGCGTCGAACGCCTTTTCAACTCCGGCGCTGATGACCCCGCTTTGTGGACCTATCTTGCGGCCGATCCGGAACGAGTTCTGAATCTGGCGGAGCAATACCGCCAGATGGGCGCTTACGACGATGCACTCAAGCTACTCAATCACGAATATGTGGCGCCGCCCGCCAACCAAGGCGAACCCGGCGCGGTTCTCCCGCAAGCCAACCCATTGCTTCTCTATTTTCGCGGCTATTGCAAATCGAAAATTGGCCAGGATGCGCGCCCCGATTTCGACGCGGCAAGCAAGCTTTCTCCGCTCTATGTTTTTCCCCATCGGGAAATAGACTATCGAGTCTTGGCGGCCGCCATCGCGCAAAATGATAACGATGCCGTAGCCCACGACTTGTTAGGAGAGCTCTACTTGGCCTCGCTATCGCCCTGCCCAAGCAATTGGCGAATGGCAACGTGCCTTGGCGCTGAACAAAGAATTGCCCGCTCTCCATCGCAATCTGGGGCTAGCGCTGCTCAATTTCGAAAACAATTACACTGCGGCGCAATCCGTCTTACAAAGCGGATTGCGCCTTTGGCCAAAGGACCAGGAAATCGTTCGGGCGCTCGACCGCGTCAATCAATTGCGCACAGCGGCGGTAACGGCCCCGCACACCAAAGCAGCCCCGGCGCTCCCGCAACTGGAAATAGTGTGGCAGCGCGTTCGTTAGAAGTGCCGAACGGAGACGTAGCCGGGCTGGCCTTGGTTCGTTCAGTCGCAGACGCGAATTGGGCCAGTTCTCAATTCACCGCCGTCAACTTCCCGAATGGCAAGCAACCACCGTTTGTTCGCCAAGCCTACATTGAGGTGCAGTTGCGCGGACTTCTCAATCAGGCAATGGCGAAACCTTCTAATTGTCGCGACCTCATCGATGGCTTGGAGAATCTCGATGCCGATCAGGAAAGAGCTTCCTCTGACAGATGGCAGTTTTGGCGAATTCATGAAGCGACCCCACTACCAGTACTACATGGGTATGGTGGAGAATCTTTGTGGCGCCACAAAAGCCGCAAAGAAACGCTGGGCCCGGCTGAGTAAACTCAACGAGCCGCCCGATTCGCCCGATTATATTTTTCCCATCCTAGCCGCCAAGCGTTTAGGAGACGCGATGCCGCCCAGCGTATCGACGCCGCTCTTCACCAGGTGCCCTCCACTAATCCTGACCAAGGCCCGCCGGTGGTTCTCCTCGAAAGAGGCTCGCTCCTCATTGCCAAAGGTCAGACGGATGAGGGCAACAGTCTGCTCGAAAAGTCTACGCATTCGTCCGATCCGCTCATTCAGTACCTAAGCCTCGCCGTTCTGGCGGAAGGTCCTGTGCAGTAACGCCTTTGCACAACTCTAAAAGATACAATAAAGGTTACAGCGAAACTACCCAACATGGCAGAGCAGATCAAAGACACCAAACCGGAAACCAAGCCGGCAGATGGAAACCCGAATTCGGAATCAGCAGAACCGCCACGCAATAGCATTGCGGAATGGGCGGTTACCATCCTGCTACTTCTTTTCGGAACCACTACGCTGGTGCAGGCTTTCGTGATTCCCACTGGATCCATGGAGGATACCCTTCTGGTCGGCGACCATTTGCTGGTAGATAAGCTTGCGTACGCTCCTAGCGGGGCCATCAGCAAATACATTCTTCCTTATGAAGAGCCCAAACACGGCGACATCATTGTTTTTCGGTATCCAGGAGATATCGCCCAAACGTTTGTCAAGCGCGTCATTGGCGTACCCGGCGACCGCTTGCATATGGTGAGAACCGAACTCTATCGAAACGGCGTGAAGCTGAATGAGCCCTACGTGTTCCACAAATTTGGCGATATCAGGGACGAGCGCGACAACTTCCCGGGCGAACCCAGCGCCATCTCTCAGACCACTCCTTTAGGCGCTGAGTTGCAACGTAGAATGTTGACGGAAAACGTCAAGAACGGCGACATCGTGGTGCCGCCGAATTGTTATTTTGCGATGGGTGACAACCGTGACAACTCCCTCGACAGCCGTTACTGGGGCTTCGTTCCGCGCGAAAACATCATCGGCAAGCCGATCGTCATCTACTGGTCTTATCAAGCACCACCGACGATTTGGCTGGAAACACGTTAATTCGCTTTTCACACACGCCGTCGATCTGGGTGAACATTTCTTTTCTCGCACACGCTGGAGCCGCACGCTCCATCTGATTCACGGCTTCCCTGATTCACAGTTACCCAACCACGAAATCCCGGTCAATCGCGGCAATCCCAACCCCTAAAGAGATCGAAGGCGCACATAAAACTTATGGCAAATCACCGATACGGCCTGATCATGGCCGGCGGACGTGGCACACGTTTCTGGCCGCGCAGCCGCAAGCGCAATGCCAAGCAGGTATTGCGGTTCTTTGGCGAGCGTTCGCTCATTCAGCAAACCGTTGATCGCATCAGCCCCATCATTCCGCCCGAGAATTTATGGGTGATTACCAACGATTACTTGCAGCAGGAAATCCGCAAGCAATTGCCCGAGATTCCCAAGCGCCAGATCATCGCTGAGCCCGCGCAACGCAATACCGCGCCCTGCATCGGTTTGGCGGCTCACATCCTAAATGATCTTGACCCGGAAGCCGTCATGGGAGTCTTCCCTGCCGATCATTTGATTCTTAAGGAAGGAAAGTTTCGCAATTTCATTCGCTCTGCTTTTCGAGCGGCTGAAACAAATGATGTGGTCGTGCTTGGCATTCAACCCCGCTGGGCTGAAACCGGCTACGGCTATATCGAATTTCCCAAGAACGCGCTGCCCGGCGCCAGCGCTGCCATTCCCGTGAAAAGTTTCCGCGAGAAGCCTGATCCGCGAACCGCCAAGCAATTTGTCGAACGCGGCCACTTCTTTTGGAATGCCGGCATGTTCTTTTGGAAAGCTTCCACTGTTCTCGACTTGATGCGCCAGCATCAGCCGAAAACCGCTACGCTCCTCGCTGGTCTGCCTTCTATTGATTCGAAGAACTTTACCAAGAAACTGGGCGAAGTTTATCCGCTGTGCGAAAACATCTCTGTCGATTACGCCATCATCGAGAAAGCGAAACAAGTGGCCGGCCTCGCTCTCGACGATATTGGATGGAATGACGTCGGCAGTTGGGAAGCGGTCTACGATTTGGCCGATAAAGATGGCGACGGAAATGCCTTGCGCGGCGAAGTCATCGTCGAAAACAGCCACGGTAACTATGTCGATGCCCAGAAACCTGTTGCCTTGGTGGGCGTCGATAATCTGGTCATCGTCGACACCGCAGATGCCCTTCTGGTCGCCAGCCGAGGCGCAGCTCAAGACGTGAGCAAAATTGTGAAGCGCCTCGATTCTGCTAAACGCGAAGAACTCCTATAAGCGATATCATTGATCGCGGAGGCCGACGTGAGGCTGTTTCTCATTCTTCTCTGCGCGCTCACCGCTGCTGCGGAACAACTACCCTTGCAACCGCTAGCCCGCCAAGTGCGCCAACTGGCGGAAGCACTCGATTACCTGGGCGAGCCGCTTTCTCAACAAGAGCTGACGAGCATCGATAAGGCGGTCGCAAATCCCGATGAGACCGCAGCCGTGCTGGCGCTGGAAGCCATTCTCGACCCGCATGTTCTCGCGGTGGTTGACATCAACGCCGAGAGCCGCGTCAAAGTGGAACAGGGCGCAGCCGGGCCAACGCTATCGGAAGATGGGACGCGCCTTTTTCTTGTCAAAGTAACGAATCGCGCGGGTGTGACTGCCGAACTAAAGGTCGAAAGCCCTAACTCCGGAGATGTCTTCCTCCAATCGAACAGCGACCCGAAGCCAGCTATTGAGTTAACGCCGCGCGATGCCGCCGAACGCTGGGCCGATATTTCGCTCTACCATCAGCCGCCCATGCGCAAGCGGCTATCTGGTCTTGGGCTGGAGTATCAAATCCTGGAAGTTTACAGCCGCGATGCGGGGCAGCGCTCGGCCAAGATTGCTTTCAATGTTGGTCAGGGCAGCCAGGATATCGGCTTTCGCAATGAAGTGGAAATTCTGTTCAACGCCCAACCCGCCGCCTCGGTAACGCTGCATATTAAGGACGAAAATGGCCAGCCCTCCTTTGCCAGCTTCCTCATTCGCGATCGGCAAAAGCGCATCTACCCCGCCCGCTCCAAACGCCTCGCTCCTGATTTCTTCTTTCAGCCTCAGATCTACCGCCAAGACGGCGAACAAGTCCGTTTGCCAAAGGGCTACTACACAGTTGAATATGGCGGCGGGCCGGAGTACCTCGCCCATACCAAGGAATTTGCCGTAAACGGCAGCAATCCGCTGCAACTGGATTTTCAACTCGAGCGCTGGATCGATCCCGCAAAGGCCGGCTGGTTTTCCGGCGATCATCACGTCCACGCTGCCGGTTGTTCCCACTACATGAACCCGGCCGAGGGCGTGACGCCGAAAGACATGGTCCGCCAAATTCTTGGTGAACGTTTAAACATCGGCGCAGTTCTCACCTGGGGTCCCGATTATTACTATCAAAAGCAATTCTTCTGCGCCAAAGACGACGCGCTTTCCCAGCCTGGCCGCATCATGCATTACGATCTGGAAGTTTCCGGTTTCCCATCTAGCCATGCCGGCCACATCGTGCTTCTCAATTTGAAAGACCAGGATTATCCAGGCACGAAAGCCATTGAGGATTGGCCGACTTGGGATCTACCTATCTTCCGCTGGGCCAAGCGGCAAGGCGCCATTGTAGGTTTCGCCCACTCCGGTTGGGGCTTGCAGGTGATGAGCCCCGAGCTTCCCAGCTACGAAATGCCTGGCTTCGATGGCATTGGCGCTAATGAATATATTGTCGATGTGACCTACCCAGACACCGTTGATTTTATTTCCTCGGTGGATACGCCTTATCCGTGGGAACTCAACATTTGGTATCACACCTTGAACGTCGGCTTTCGTACGCGGATTGCCGGCGAAACCGATTTTCCGTGCATCTACGATGGCCGCGTGGGTATCGGGCGAACCTACGCGAAGCTCGACACCGCGCTCAGTTATACCGGTTGGCTCGAAGCGCTTAAGGCTGGCCGCAGCTACGTGTCGGACGGCAAAACCCATCTCATGGAATTCAAAGTGAACACCACGGCGCTGGGAACGGGCGATAGCGAAGTCGATCTCAATTCGGCCGGCAAGGTCAAGGTCACTTTGAACGCGGCCGCTTATCTTCCAGAAACGCCGAACGACGCCATCCGCAAACTGCCTTACGACGAAGAGCCGTACTGGGACGTGGAACGGGCCCGCATTGGCGACAGCCGTGAGGTGCCCGTAGAGATCGTGGTGAACGGCCATTCGGTGGCGCGTAAAACGATCGTCGCCGACGGCACCGTGCATCCGTTGGAATTTACTGTTCCCATCAACGAGAGCAGTTGGATCGCCGCGCGGGTTCTACCCGCCGCTCATACGAATCCGATTTTTGTGGTCGTTAACAGCCAGCCCATTCGAGCATCACGTCGCAGTGCTGAATGGTGTCTAAATGCCGTCAACCAATGTTGGACCCAGAAAGCGCCGCGAATGTCCGCAGGGGATCAAGCTAAAGGCAAAGAAGCTTACGATCATGCGCGTGAGGTATACAAAAAGCTCATAAGCGAAAGCAGTCACGACTAGCGCGTGGTCGCCTCTGTTTTATGCTCTTCCCGTGGGAAGTCCAGGACAAATGATGTGCGTTGGCCCGTCTCCACCGTAAGCGTCCCGCCCAGCTGCTTGGCAAGCACATCGACAATCCGCAGTCCCAAAGACTTGGAGTTGCGGAAATCAAAATCAGTAGGCAATCCTTTGCCTTGATCCGACACAGCCAGGCGGATGCGCCCTTCCGGCGATTCGTGAAGTTCTACCGTCACTTCACCTGTTCCACCCTCTGGATATGCATACTTTAAAGCGTTTGTGACCAGTTCGTTTAGAATCAATCCGCAAGGAATGGCCTGCCCAATTGTCAGGAGGATCGGTGGCGGCAAAATTCGTCCGGTGACATTTCCGGCGCGGCCAGCATAAGAATACACCAACTCCCGCACCAGGGAACGCGCGTACGTATCGAACTCGACCGCCTCCATCTGCTTACCCGCATAAAGCCGCTCATGAATCAGCGCCATGGATAATACGCGCTGCTGGCTTTCACGCAGCAGCGATGCCGCGGTCTTGTCCACCAGTGAATCGGCCTGCAACTTCAGTAGGCTCGAAACGATTTGCAGGTTGTTCTTCACCCTATGGTGTACTTCCTGCAAAAGAGTCTCTTTCTCTTGTAAAGATCGTCGAAGCTCGCGCTCGTTAACATCTCTCTTCGCAGCCGTCGCCGAGCGGAATTCGATTTGATCAGACACCAGAAACGCTAGATCGACCAAACTCTTCAGCGAATCCTGAGACGGATACTCGCGAACGGAAGTATCAACCACACATAGACATCCAAGAGGAAGTCCTTGGCTGGTCAGGAGCGAAACGCCGGCATAAAAGCGAATGCCCATCTCGCCGGTCACCATGGGGTTGTCGCTGAACCGCTCATCGCTCGTTGCGTCGCAAACCACCATCGGTTCCTTTTCAACCATGCAGTGAGCGCAGAACGAGACCGATCGCGCCATTTCGCATACATTCGAGCCGTATTTAGCCTTGATTAGTTGACGATCCGAATCTATCAGCGATATGAATGCCATCGGCGCACCGAACAGGCGTGCCGCCATTCTTACAATTCGGTCGAGCGACGGTTCGGGTTCGGTGTTCAATATGTCGAAGGAACGCAGCGCGACGAGACGCTCGGCTTCGTTCTTCTGAACTGGATAAGGAGGAGGAGCCCAGGATGTCATGTGGTTGGTTAACTTAGTGTTGGGACGGAAGCGAGAATCTGCCGGAGGACCTGCGCCAAGTCTTCATCCTGGACAGGCAACGTCCCGTCTTGCGCGACTGAATCCTTGTCCAGCAGTTCATTCTGTCGGCGAATGGCCGAATCAAACTCTTGGCGGCCTCGCTCACCGGCATTTTCGGGTGGCACAATCAAAGCCCTAAAACGCCGTGCCGATTCTTTCAGTTGCTGTGCTGCGGCGGCGCGCGCCAGACGCTCCATCGACACGAACAGATCCGCACAAGCCGCGGGCATTGTGTTCTCCGATTCACTGTAATTACGCACGATGGCGCTCATTGCTTTCGCACAGGCGATGGCAGACTCGATGCGATTAAGCTTCAGCATTCGCGCGCCTAGCGCACTGAGGGCCTGGCATTTGTCCTGTGCCCAAACAAAGCGCGGGCTTTGTTTGTAAGCCAAATTCTTTTGTTCCTGCCAGCGCCGGTTCGAATAAAGCGCTACGCGGATAGCCTGCAACAACAGCTCTCCCGAAACTTCGTCCTTGACGAGGAAGTCTTCCACGCCTTCCTCCATAACCTTGAGTTCTGTGTGTTCGCGAGTATCGCCTGTTAACACCAGGACAGGCAATTCGGGCACGGCTTTACGGATAGCCGAATAGCTAGCCGGCCCAGAGCTTTCGGGCAATCCCAAATCAAGGATCACCAGATCCACGCCACCTTTTGCTAGCCGGTGGAGTCCTGCGGTGAGCCCATCCGCCCACTCCAGGCGGTATGTTCCATTGCCGTATTCCTGCAAGGCATAACGAACAAGCAACATCGCTTCTTCGCTGTCCTCAATGAGGAGCACGCATTCTTGACGGTTTACCACCGGTTCCTGCTTCCGGGGTAAGCAATCCACTACATCGCAAATTTGAAGTCCGACCGTAGCCATAACGTTTCACCGTTGTAGAGCGACACCCTTTCTATCGGTCACTTCTTCGAAAACTTGAACCTTTTTTGCGTCGTTGAATTTAGGCCGCCTCTCCCAACGCAGTTTTCAGATACCGTTCGAACTCGCGGATCCCATGTTCCAGTTGATCTCGATCTTGCGCCCGCGCCGCCGTCTCGATCTTGGCGCCTATCTCGCTGATCGGCGGAAAGCCATAACCTTTCCCAATGCCTTTGCAGTTATGGGCAATCCGCTGAACAACCACATAATCCTGCGCGCCTAAGGCAATTCGCATCTTTTCCAGATCGAGCCAGCGATTGGCCAGAAAGGCGGGGCGTCGCGCCAGGATCAAATCCGGCAGGCTCTGCGTGCGCTGTTCCTGCGCCGCGGGGATAGGCTCAGGCTCGCTCACAACGCGTTCCCTGTTCGGAGGCTCCGCGAATTTTGCAATCGCCTGAACCAATTCAGTGCGTTCCAGAGGCTTGGTCAGGTGTCCGTCGCAACCCGCCTCCAAACTCGCTGTGGCATCGCCATTCAAGGCGTGCGCTGTCACTGCCACAATGGGAATCCGCCTCGCGCCAGTGTTTTTTTCCCACGTTCTGATGGCACGGGTAGCCGTATAGCCATCCATAATCGGCATTTGCACGTCCATCAGAATCAAATCGTAATTGTGTGCCTGCCGTTTGGCCACCGCCTCCACGCCGTTTTCAGCCAAATCCAGAGAAAGGTCATAGTTCTCGAGGTAAGCTTGCGTTAACGCGACATTCTCAGCGTTGTCTTCAACCAACAAAATATGCAGACCCGGCTCGAGCCTGCCCACCATGGGTTGAGTTCCTGTTACTGCGGCTTTGCTCTCTAGATCCGCCTTAGTGGAAGGGGGCAGGAACACTGTGAACGCGATTCTTGCGCCCGGCCCGGCAGACTCCTCCGCCCAGATTCGGCCGCCCATCCGTTCAACCAACGTTCTGGCGATGGCCAATCCCAATCCGGTTCCTTCAAAGCGGCGGTTCATTGATCCATCAACCTGCTGAAACGCGTCAAAGATGATGGCAGCCTTGTCTTTCGGAATACCACAGCCGGTATCGTTGATTTCGAAGCGTAAGCCTTTTTTTCCCTGAGCGTTGATCTCCGTTCCCACCCGTACCTCAATGCGTCCTTCTGCCGTAAATTTGACGGAGTTCCCAATCACATTGAGCAGAACTTGCTGTAACCGTTCCGCGTCGCCCAGCCAGTAGCGCTCTGTGTTCAAGTCGGTGTATATCTGTAGATCAAGGCCCTTGCGCTCGATGGCTGCAGATATGGTAGCGGCGCATTCCTTCAGGACTTCATTCAGGTCGAACGGAACCGCATCAAAGCTCAGTTCTCCAGCTTCCACTTTAGATAGATCCAGGATTCCGTTGATCAGACGCAACAGCCGCCGCACATTCCGATACGAAATCTCCACATGGTTCTTCTGCTTTTCGTTGAGCGGGCTTTCCAGCAACAGCGCATTCATGCCCATGATCAGATTCATGGGCGTGCGGATTTCATGGCTCATGCGCGCCAAAAAATCGCTCTTGGCTCTATTCGCTGCCTCCGCCGCTTCCTTTGCCACTTCCAATTGTTGAAGCGCCGCCGACAGCAGACTACGGCTCTGTTGCAGCTCACGTTCTGTGCGGTGCCGCCGCAAAGCCATCGTGATGACGGCTTTTATTTTGGAGTGCTGCAAAGGTTTAACAATGTAGCCGAACGGTTCGGTGGCTTCAGCGCGCTCCAGTGTCGCTTCGTCGGCGTGTGCCGTTAGGTAGATCACCGGCAAGGCGTAACGATTCCAAATGATGCCAGCCGCCGTAATCCCATCCATTTCGCCATCAATCCGGATATCCATCAGCACGATGTCCGGCGGCTTCTGCTCAATAAGGTGAAGGGCTTCGGCGGCCGAACGAGCAGTTCCCGTTACCTCAAAACCCAGTTGATTGAGATGGCTTTGGATATCTAAAGCGATGATCGCTTCATCTTCTACGATCAGCACTCTCTGCGAGGAACTCATCAAGTGGTGTTGCCTTTCCCGGTCTTCGCCGGTTTGATAACGTCTATTGTTCGCATCGGCAGGATTCGCCGCGACATTATCCGATTCGGAAAGGCGATGGTAAAACCGGGTATCTTCGTCGATAGGACGGTTTCGTTTTATTCGCGTTCAGCGCTGCTTTGATGGTTTTGATCAGGTGCTCACCCGATGCCTCATGCTTTAAGAGGTACCCCTCTACCCCGCTGGCCGTCACGGCAAACTCTGTCTCTTGCCGTTCGTCACCCGTTAAGACCACAACCGGCACTTGGGGTGCGATTTCGCGCACCCACGCATAGCTCTCCGGACCGGAACTATCGGGCAAACCCAAATCAAGCAACACCACGTCCACCTCATGGCTGGCTAACTTGTCGAGCCCGTCGCTTAGGCTAATCGCCCATTCCAGGCTATACTCCCCATGGCCATACTCCTCGATCGCGAAACGGACTAGAAGCATAGCCTCTTCGCTATCCTCTATAAGCAAAACGCGCCGCTGCTCAAGAGTTCCGGTAGCGGTTCGTTGCGGCAAATATGCCAGTTCGTCTTCTTCCAACTGAAAGGTTACAGCGGCCATTGATGGGATGCCTCCAGATAGAGGACATATCGAGCATTGTGGCGAGAAACTTTAACGCAAACGGCTTAAAAAGAGGCCCGGACTCTAGGATCTCCGAGAACCTAGAGTCTGGGAGGCACGAACCAGATTGGAGGGTTTACAATTCGGCCTACTCTCTATAGCGGCAGTTTTGTGGAAGAAATTCAAAGACAATCGAATTTATTTTTGCGAACGGCTCCCGGCGGTGTAAGATGATGGTTCGCGGCGCTTGTATGAAACTCGATCAACTCGTCGATAGTCGCGGCAGAACGCTGCCGAAAGACCTGCAGTCGGATATGAGCACCGCCATTCTGCGCACTATTACCCATCCCGATTCGGATATAGCCGCAGTCGTGAAAAGAGCACGGACCATCGCACAGAGAGCCATCGACGGTGAAATCCTGAACGTCTTACACTATGCCACCAAGGCGCTGTTTGCCACCGCGCGCAAAGAGCAACGGACCTTTCGCAAGGAATCGGAGTATTGTCGTGAGCCCCGCGCCATGATCGACGTGGCTGGTGAAGCGGTTGACGGCAGCCCCGCCGCTATCGAAGCGAGGGTTCTGGTAAACGAGTTGCTCAGCAGTCTTGGTGACATGGAACGCGATGTCTTCGTGCGCTATACCATGGGTTGGCAACACCGCAACATCGGTCGGGAGTTGGGCATTTCGCCGGCCATGAGTTCCTATTATTTGTTACGCGCCAAGGCGCACTTTGAACGCGTCTTGCATGAGGAAACAAGGAACAAACGCAAGCCCGGCAGTGGAAAGCGAATGGCATAATGCCGCCCGACCCGTTTGAGAACCTGCTTCTCAACGCTTTTCCAAACCCCGAGCGCCACGACTGCCCCGGCAGCGAAAAATTGCGCTCTTTGGCGGAAAACCCGCCCCCCGTGGAAGACTCAGTTGCCGTCCATGTCCGCCAATGCTCCCCCTGCTTTGCGGAGTTCCGCACTTTCCGGGATGCCAAGCGCAGCGCCTCTGCGCGCATTGCCAAGACGAGATTAGCCGTCAGTTCTGCTTTGGTTTGCGCCGCGCTGGCCATGTTGATATATTGGCCCATCCATAAGCCAGCCAGCAACCGGCCGGTGGACGTGGCGCAACTCAATTTCGCGGAAGATTCGGCTGAACGCGGAGGGGACGATTCTTCCGCGGCAGTGCAAAGGATCCAAGCATCAGCCCGCACGCTCAAAATCAGTCTTCCCGCCAGCACTGATCCGGGCAACTACGAAATAGAGATTTGCCGCGCGGCCGATTTGAGTACGGCGATCGCCTCTCCGCAGATCGTGCGCCTCGAACAGTCCAAACCCTTCCCTTCCCTGGCCTACCAACTATCATCGCCAGCATTGCCCGCGGGCTCTTACGCCGCTGCTTGGCGCCCACAAGGCTCAGCAGTATGGCACTATGGCTTTTTTTCCGCCTACTGAATTCTCGCGCCTACATCGCCATAGAAAAGATAGGCCAAGTAGGTTGGCGATTTCGTCCCATAAATTTTCCGGACCGCCAGCAGAGCTTGCGAGACGGGGATTTTCCGGTTCACCAAATTATCAAATAAACTAGCGCTAACGGTGGCCGCATCGCCGTCGTCTACCGCCCAGAGTGGCGCAATGAAACCGCCAAATTGACGGCGCAGGAGCGTATCGGCCCAGCCGCCGACACCGCCGAGCAAGCCGCCGGTCGCACCCGTTTTGCAGGCGTTGAAAAAAACCAGGCTATGGCTCTTGTTGCCCAACTTCACTTCAGAGGTATCCACCTCGGTTACGGTGAGGTTCGCATCTTGCAATTGAAGTAATGCTTGCCCGGGGTCCGACTACGGGAAAATCGCCATGACCCGCGAAATGAACGATAGAGACGGTATTGGCATCGAGCCCCTTAGTTAATAACGTCCATACGGCGGCTTTGGTTCCATTAATTGGCGTCGCCGCGTACTGCTTCTGCAGCATCTGTGTTTCCGTTTGCGCTCGTTCGAGCCGGTCATTGGCTTTCAGATACTGCGGAGCAATCGTGGCGATTTTTCCAGCGGGTAGCCGATACCTCAGCGTGCCCTGCGAATCCCCAACGCAACGGGCCGTTGGATGCGTCATTGCTAACAACTCAGTATCTGGACCGTCGTCCGAATCCGGACGAACAGGCCGCATTAATTCCCAGGGAATGTAGGCGTCGTCGCTGATGAACTGAATTGCGAACGTTTCACCTAAGGCCTTACGTAATGCCCAATAGGCCTGGCGGAAGAAATCCGGAGCTCGACGCCATAGCTGCTCGCCTAAGCCATGAAACGTGGCCATATGTTCGCCCGGTTTGAGCTGCGACAACTCGGCAAAAAGCGGCACGACAAAACTGGCTGGGTCTTGCCCCAAATCGATTTCTCCATTCAGCTTTCCTGGCAATCCCGCAATATCGAGTCCAGGAGAGATGGATGCGGACCATAACAGGCGACCGCTGTCCAATTTGAAGATCCTAACGGTCAGCACCGGCGGCTCTGCTTCGAAATCGACCCCGATAGGAGCACTGGCAGAAGGAACTGCCGGCTGACCGGCGGTGAAGGCGCGCCGAATAAAGCCACACACCCGGCCTTCGCGCAGGAAAGTGACTATCACAGGAATGACTTGCCCAGCGACGCAGTCAGCTTTTACAATACCGGACAAATGACACGCGACCGAGGAGCCGTCACGCTTCAACAGAATGCTGCCCGCCGCTGTCTTGAAATCAATGAAGCCGCTGGCAATTTCAACGTCGATCTGCGCCTGTTGCCAATCCTCGGCGAGACCGGTGATATCAAGGCTCTCCAGCTGCGCTACACCGTCTGGTGGAGTCGAAGCCAAATCGATCGTGAAATTCACTTTCACGCCGGCCGCCAGCACCTTGTCCGCTTCAACCACAGGGTAGCGAGTGATCGAAACAGTCGGTCCCGGAGCGATCGTATCTGGAACGTCGAAGGCGGCAACACCTTTATAAGCGACCCCCGGTTCGCTTGGGACAAGTTCGGCAAAGAGAACCCGAAAGCCTACGCGAGTAAGAGATCCATCATCGTCCACTTCGAGCAACCAACTTGTCAGGCCAGTGCTCGGCTCGGCGCCGGATTTTACAACTTCGACAGCATCTTCAACCTGCGGTACAAAATAATCGCCGACCGAGCCCGTTCGCAAGCGGCTTAACTTCGCAAACCAAGGCTTGATGCGCAGACTTTTCGATTCGTAGGCATAATACTTGGCCTCATCGCCCAGAATCACCACGGCGGGATTCCCGGGAATGGCCGCCAGCAAGTCCTTAACTGGAGACGTTAGCGTAAAAACGGGCGGCTTGTCAAACCATCTCAGGACGCTCATGCGGCTTATTCATCCCACCAGAAACACATCGGAGACAGGCGAAACATCGACGCCGCTAACAGTGAGCCGATAATGGCCGGGTTCCAAAGGATCGAAGATGACGCGCTGTCCGTAAGGGCCGCCGCGCCGCAATGGCTCGCGCGCAATCTCAGCGTTCGTCAATGCGTTGTACAGAACGCCTTCCAAATCGGGGATACCGCTGCTCGCCCTTACGCCTATTTCAATGTCTTGCCCCTGCTCGTAGGCATCCTCTAACGTGACCGATAAACCAACCTGAGTTTGAGCGTAGCGCAGAACGACTCCGGTATCTGGCCGCGTGAGGACTGCGCGTACCTGAGCCAGCAGTGATTCGTTGTTCTGCAGAGAAGCGTGACGCTCAGTCGCGAAAACCGCACCTGCTTCATCTTTCATTTCGATAGGCGTCGCGGAGACACGCGGCACCGTACCGTCGCCCGATTCATCGACGCCCCCGCGCGAGGCCAGTAAGGTGACGCATTTTCCATCAAACTGCGCCGATTGCATCGTTGGTTGCTCGAAGCCGACCATCGGCACAATCTGATAGCCATAACCAGGAAGCGTGCAATTTAATTTTTGTTCACTTTCAATTTTGCGATGGAAAGCCAACGCATCGCCCGCACGGGTGATATCGACGTATGGCAAGCCAGGTGTTTCCGCAACGCGCGACGGCTCAGAAGTTCCGTTCACGACGCATGGATAAATGGGCATAAGTTCATAGACGGAAGAGAGCGTGCGGAGCAGCGACGATAAGTCCATGCCCGCCTTCTTGTAACCATTCGCCAAATAACCCAGCGCGTCAAGAGATCCGCGGTAGGGCGTTCCAAAGCTAAATAGTGCGCGCGTTTGCTGCCAGCCGCCCAGAACCTCCAGGAAATAGCGCGAGACTAAGCCACCCATGGAATGGGCCAGCAAGATCACTTTGGGATTGCCTCCACGTTTTTCTTTGCGCGCGCTCAGCCAATCGTGAACATTGCGCTGCAATTTACGAGCGGCGACTGAGTTGTGACGCCGCCAATCGTAAGGGAATTCGAAGAAACTTTCGCCGCGTACCAAGTTGAAGTGAGAAATGAGCGACTCGGCAATAGTGGTATAGCCGTCGATTTTCCAAAAACCTGGAACTAGCGTTACGTCGGGCACCAGACGGGTGGCAGTGACTCCGTCGCCCAAATCGTCTTTGTCGGGGTCATCATTCCCTCTAATCTGCAAACCGCTCACGCTTTCGCCATGCGACTTAAGAGCTTTGAAGATGGCGGAGGCCGACGGCCCCCAAACCTCTTGATTATTGATGGCCAAAACACTGCCGAGAATCCCCGGCAACAAAACGAAAATATCTTCCGGCGCGTACGGCATCAGCTTTCGTTCCCTCCCGAAATGCCTTTACAGAATCTACATTGTAACGGTAATCGCGATAGCATGGCTGACAGATTCGCTTATGAACTCATTTGAATTGCAGTCGTTCCAGGCGTTGATGGCCGCACCGAATAATCAAGCAATCGCTGCGATTGCGATACAGAGGCCGGTGGTGTTGTCGCAAAGTCTTTGGCCGGAGTTTCAGGCGTGGTTGGCTCAGCAGACGCCCGAAACGCAGGCAGCTGGCGGCAGAGTTATGCAGCTTTTGCCTTTACTGTTACAGGAGACGGTTCAACGTTGGAATCAAATACCGTTCGGGACCGGACCGCTTGACGAAGTTTTGGGCAGAGCGATGGCTGGCGAGTTTGACGAGCAACAAGCGGCGCTCATGGCAGGCGCACCGGAGATACTGCGCAATCTCTCCGCGGCCCATGTGCGGGCACGACTGATGCAATGCGTCTACCAAGCCATGAACGCCGATTGGCGTCAGCCGATGCTTTGTGTTCGAGTGATTTTGGCCGCGATTGACGCGCGCAAGGCCATGTTCACTCGCGATCAGAAAGCGATGGAAACTATTGCCGCAATCGAGTATTCATACCTTGCCAAGCAAGCCGTTTGGGAGACAGCCGATGGACGGTACTTACGAGATGCGGTGGGGCGGTTGACGCCCGTATTGGGGGCGAACTTGGGTCCGTGGAATTCACCAGGCGCAGCTGAATATGCGCTTGGTTCGCTCTTTCTTGATTCATACATCTCTCACAGGAACAGCATTAACTACCAACAACAAATCGAAGAGTGGATGCGCAGACCACGCGAGGCAATGGGCGCACAGTTCACCCCGGAACTGGCCAAGCTGACGGCTCTACCCACTCCGTTAGAGGCGTTCAATATTGCGTCGCAACACTTTCTGGCTTCCGCGAACTTGGAAACCGGTCCCGTGCGTGGGCGGAGTTTGAAGGGCTACATGGAGGCCGAAGTTTGGAAGCAAGTGGTGGGCGGCGTCGCGGCTCCGTTGGCGGCAGTAGCAGCGGAGGCAGAAAGCTTACTTGCGGGCGATGAGTACGCTGAACCTCGGGCGGCGGTTGCGGCGCTGCTTCGCAACTCAGGTCAGGAGAAAGCAGCACCGCCACAATGGAAGACGACGGCACAGGGTCTGCTGGTTACCGATTCCTCGCAGATAGTTCAGCAACGAGGATCGCTGCAGGCGACCGAATTGCTCAAGAGCGTGGCGGCGGCAGTTTATAACGAAGATCCCGCGCTGGCGCTCGCGTTGTGGCGGAAAACTCTTCCGCTGATGCTTGAACGCGAAGATTCGTCTCTCGCCAGCTTTCTTCAGATGGGCCTAGGCTATATAAGGACGGCATTAGCGGATCCACAAGTCAAGACGGCGGAAGAAGTGAAGACGGACTGGCCGGAGGAGAAAGTGGTTGCCACTTTACTTAATCTGGCTTGGGCGAGCCAGACTTCCGACACGGAACGGCAAGGGATCGAACTGGTGCAAAGGGCGGAATCGGCGAGCCAAAGTTTAGCTAGAGAATGGCGTCCGCTTTATATGTGGTTCGCTGGTTCGTTATACCGGCGGGAAGCGGCCAACCAGTTCGCCGCTAAAGACTACGGACTCGCGATGAAGGCGTATGCAGCCGGCGCGCTGCATTTCCTGGCAGCGCATTTGTCTAACGAAGCTTGGGACATGTTTGACCACGGCGCCGATTTGGTGAGCAAATCCCTGTCGCCGGTGGTTGACTTTGTGCGCGAATTTATCGTGGTCTTGCCGGAATTGGAGAGGCAGGGCGGTCCGGCGACGGTCGCGCGAGTGCGGGACGTGGGACGGAGGTTCTTCCCCATGTCAATCAGTGCGGCTGGTTCGAGTTCAGCTGCGTTTCCATTGTCGGCTATGTTGAAGGGCGTTCTTTTAGGGTCTGCGTGGGAAGCGGGCGGTCAACTTTCTTGGCTCGACTCAGCACCTAGTAAAGAGATGCTTGCGAAGATCGAGGCGACGCGAAAGATCGCGCCGGCAGGAGGAATCGTGCAAGACGTCGGCGGCCTGGGGATGGACGACCTGTTGACCGTGTTCGCCGAAGATTCCGAAATGGCGGGCGGTGCGGGGCCGGACGCTACGTTGCACAATCTCGAAGTCACATTCGATCAGGAGCTTCGGCGCAGGCTGAGTGAGCGGCGACCGCAGCAAATGGATTGGATTCCGTTCGCGCCGGCAATCATGAAATTGCTGAACCCGGAAACGGTGCTGATCGATTACTATTCGGGCATTTTGCCCAGCGGGAATGCCGGGCTCTATGTGCATATTCTGACGCGCGAATCGGGGACGCTGCGGACTTTGGATTTCGGATTCCCCATCAAGGAAATACGTTTGGGAACGCATCAATTCCCCGCTGACTTGTTAGCCGTGCTCGTTTCAGCCGCACGAATCGAGATTCAGAAAGACCGCCGGTGCAGAGGAAGTCACGCCAGAGGGTCGCGATGCGCTAAAGCACAACCCTTACGTGCAAGCGGGGGTTGGCCAAGTACTCAGTGGACTTCGTGAGCAGGGGAAATGGCATCTCTGTTTAGTGCCGTGTGGACCCGCCCATTTCTTTCCATTCCATCTGCTGCCTTATGGCGAAGGACTGCTAAGCGATGAATGGGCGGTTACGTACTTGCCTGCGCTGCATTTATTGAATCCGGCGGCGCGGACAACGCCGGCGCGGGCGCGGAAGATGGCTAGCTTCGGCATCGACTTCAAGAACAACATGCCCCACGGTTTACCCGAGATTCTTGGCGCGGAGGATGAAGCGGCCAGTATCGCGAAGATCTTTGGCGAGCCGGCGCTGGTGGGACAGGCGGCGACTGAATCGGCGTTAGTGGATGCGTTAACCAACTCCCAACGCGTACATATTTCCACGCATGGTTTGCTGACGGTGAGTGCGCCGTCTTTTCAACGCGTGTACTTGTTTCCGGATCAGCAAAACGATGGCATCCTTTTTTCTTATGAACTGCTGCGCCACGATTTGCACGGTTTAGACCTACTGACGCTGAGCGCTTGCGAGACGGCGTTGGGGCGCGTGGATAAAGGAGACAACCTGCGCAGCTTTGCAACGAACGCTCTGATTGCGGGCGTGAACACCGTAATCGGCACGTTGTGGCCGGTAAGAAGCGATGTGACGCGGCTGTTTTTCGAATCGTTCTACGGGGAAATCGAAGGCGGATCGGGTAAGCGCGAAGCGTTCCAAACGGCGCAACTGACGACCAGACAGAAGTATCCACAATACTGCCACTGGGGCGCGTTTTGGTATACAGGGCTGTGGTGACCAATGCCCTTCCCTCTCAGACGCCGCGATTTTCTCGGCACGCTGGCGCTTTCGCTGCAGCAGCGTGACTTACATGAGTTCGAAACTCCTTTCAAGCTGAATCAACTGGTGGTTTCGGCTTCGAGCGATGCGGCGGCGTTCGACAGCAAGTCTGTGGATTGTCCATTCGTTTTTCATCACGCGGGATCGTTCTACATGACCTATATCGGGTTTGACGGACAAGGCTATCAAACGGGGCTCGCGCAATCTGCGGATCTCATGCACTGGCAAAAGCTGGGGTGTATTCTGGCGCGCGACGCAACGAACCCGATTACCAGATTCAATATCGCGATGAATTGGATTGTTCGTGAGAACAATATGGATTCCAAGGGCGAATTGAAGAAAGTAAAAGGCCGTTACCTGGGCGTTTATCACGCGTATCCGAACGCTGGGTACGAGCAAGGCGCGGCAGTGATCGGCCTGTGCTCGAGCAGCGACCTGATGCACTGGGAGATTGACGCTCCTTGTTTGCTGCCGCAAGACGGCGCCGATTGGGAACGGGGCGGACTTTACAAACCTTGCCTGGTGGAGGAGCGAGGCACGTTCTACCTTTTCTATAACGCTAAAAGCGAAGGCAAGCGGTGGCACGAACAGATTGGCGTGGCCACTTCGAACGATCTGAAGACGTGGAAGCGGCATGTGGCGAACCCGATCATCAGCAACGGTCCGGCTGGGGCTTGGGATGAGATCTTCGCTTCTGACCCTTGCGTGGTGCGGGCTGGGAACCAGTGGGCTTTCTTTTATTACAGCTTGGACGCGAAGGGCAAGGCGCGGGACTTGCTGGCCACCGGGCGCGATCTGTTTCATCCAAGGAAGGCTGAGCGAATTCTGATAGATGTGGGGCCGCCGGGGAGTGTGGATTCGACATATGCGCATAAGCCATCGGTAGTGACCTACGAGGGCGCGCTGTATCACTTCTATTGCGCGGTTTCGGGGAAGTATCCGAAAGAGACGCGCGGCATTGCGGTGGCGCGATCGACGGCATGGACGTGAGACACAAGCGTGCGCTACATTCCGGGTCGGATATGATTTTTGTTTATGTCTAAGATGACTCGACGGACGCTGTTGACGACGGCGGCAGCAGCGGCGACTGGGCTGGGTGCGGGGACAACGCGGCACAACATGTTCCTTTCGCTGAACAGCGTGCTGATTCAGGGGCGCGTGCCGTGGCCGGAGTTCGCACGACTGGCGGCGAAAGTTGGGTTTCCCGGTACGGATGTAGATCTGGATGCGGCGATGAAGCTGGGCATTAACGCGACAAAGGATTTGCTGGCGGAGTTGAAGCTGCGGCCGGCGTGTTTGAACTTTCCGGTGGAGTTTCGCAAGGACGACAACACTTTTCAGCAGGGCATGCCGAAGCTGCGAGACGCGGGCGTGTTTGCAGCGGGCATTGGTTGTCCGCGCATGATGACTTGGATTATGTCGAGCAGTCCGATTCCAAAGGCGGAATTGCGCAAGACCTACTTGGAGCGGTTTAGGGAGGCGGCGCATACGTTGTCGGATACGAATGTGCGGTTGGGCTTGGAATTTTTGGGACCGCTGCATATTCGCAAACAGTTTCCGAATGAGTTCATTTGGAAGATGCCGGAGATGCTTGAGTTCGCGATGGAGTGCGGACCGAATGTAGGGCTGACGCTGGATGCCTGGCACTGGCACCATGCGGGCGGGACCGTGGACGACATTGTGCGTGCGGGCAAGAACAGGATTGTAACGGTGCATTTTGACGATGCACCGAATTTGCCGGCGGAGCAGATTCGCGATAACGAACGGCTGCTGCCCGGCGAGGGCGTAATCAACTTGACAGGCTTTTTGCAAGCGCTGCAGAAGATTGGTTATGAAGACGCATTGAGCGTTGAGGTGTTTGGGCGGGGCTTGAAGAACTATCCACCGGAAGTAGCGGCGAAGATGGGGCTGGACGCAAGTCTGGCGGTGTTCCAGAAAGCCGGCGTGCGACAAGGCGGACGCTAGCGCGCCAACCGCCGATGTGTGGACACAGTTCGAGTGCATGACGTGACCTGCGAGCAATGTTGGAGGCGGTTAAGCGGCCATTTCGAGGCCGGGATCGGTTCAGATCCGGCTTCGCGACGGGCGGATTTCGCCGTTCTTGCGCCTCCTTTTTCATTTGCACGACTTCCTTTTTGAGTTGGAACTCTTCTTTCTTTAAATTCAGCGCTTCGGGGCGCGGGAATCCGCCGCCTTTTTGAGGCCGTGCGATTCGAACCCAATTTGCGAGTTTTGTTTTTGTTTTCTTAGGTTTTGCAGCTCGTTTACGGCCTTGTAGAAGGCGCGTTCATGCGTGGTTTCATAGCGGATGAAGAGCGCGAGTCTGGCGACGTCGGTATCTTTGAGGCCGAACACCAGGCAGTCGGCTTGCAAGCGGATGGCGCGGGCGCGCAACCACGCGGATTCGGCCATGTGGCGAACCATAATGAACTCGGTTTCGCAGGTCGGGTTGTGGTCGTGGCTGAGTTGGTTGAGAAGTGCTTCGAATTCTTCTTGGCTCTCGTCCATGAGAAAGCCGAAGTGTTCGTGTGTTTTGACAGCCAGTCCGTGACGCCAATTATTAAAAGCGGCCTCGTCGGAGGAAATGGGGCCGGTTGAGTGTTGCGCGTTTGCTTTGTTAGCGGCTTTTTGTTTTTCGGTAGCCATGATCGTGATTCCTTTCAATGGTTGATGTATGCGCGCGACGACGGCGGCACAGAGGGCGTAAAGAAGGCCTTTTACGCTCTATCTTTTTTCAGGGTAATTTGAGGAGCCTGTCGTCGAATTGATTTTTGGCTGGGAAGTGGTTGAAAACAAAGATAAAATTTATTTTCAACTTTGGAACTGGGATTTTCGCGCGCAGCGGGTGGTGACAGAATGAAAACGGACTCATGTTGACGGCAACTGCCTTCGATAATCACGTGGAACAACTCTTTGACCGCATCAAACAACTGCACTCGCTCTTGACGACGGCGGGAATCCCTTACCGAATTGTGGGTGGCATGGCAGTGTTCATGCACGTGTCGGAACGTGATCCGCTCCGGGCGCGGCTGACTGCTGATGTGAACGCGACTCTGGAAAGGCGATACCTCACTAAGGTGATAGAGGCGGCGCGGAAGGTGGGATGGGTTTACCGGCCCGTGGAGGGAGTGGATATGCTTGTCGATGGGGAGCAGCCGAACGCGCGATCGACGGTGCATTTGGTGTTTCTGCATGAGAAGGTGCGACCCGAATATGAAGAGGCGGTGCCGGCGTCGAGGGCGGTTGAGACAAGGGAAGGGATTTTGTTGGCGCCAGTAGAGGATCTGGTGCGGATGAAGCTGACAAGTTTCCGGCTGAAAGACCGGGTGCATATACAAGATATGGATGCGGTGGGGCTCATTGGTGCTGAAATGGAGGCGGGGTTGCCGGAGTTGCTGCGGGCTCGGCTCGCTGAGGTTAGAGCGAGTGAGTAAGTGAATCGTTCCGGCGCGCAAGACCACTTCACTACAGTTACCGCTTGCGCTCTGCGCTTCGGAGGAGATTAGCCGTTCGCCTAAATCCCATCAGCAGGTCCATAGGTGTCTGATGGTTCCACGCGGGGCCACGCAGAGACTTGAGATTCGCTTTGACATATGGGTCGGCACCGCGGCGAAGGAGTAGTTCCACCATAACTGGATCTGGCATGGCAACGGCCGCGTGCAAGGCGCTCCAGCCAAAGGAGAGCGCGTTGATATCGGCGCCGTAGTTGAGAAGAAGCTCCGCGATCTCATACCGCACGAGGCAGATGGCCATGTAGAGCGGACGCGTTCCTTCGCAAGCGTCCAGCAGGGGCCACTGGTTCTCGCTGAGGAGGCGAAAGAACAACCAGGAATTCTTGCTGGTTTCCGCGTTCACGTCAGCTCCCAGGCGCACGAGTTCACCGACCGCCTCGGCGCTTCCCTCAAAGATGGCGTACTGTAACGCTGTGCTGTCAAAATATCCGCCGCGATGCTCAGTGTTCGCGCCTGGCCTCGATCAGTATTCGGATGGCTTCTTTGTGATTCATTTTGGCGGCGCGCAGGAGAGGAGTTTGTCGAAGCCGGTCAAGCGCGTCCACCGCGGCTCCGTGATTGAGCAACACCTTGATGACGCCACATTGTCCGGATTGCGCCGCTATATGGAGGGGATAATCTATCTCGTCACTGGCAACACTGTTAACGTCTGCGTCATGATGAATCAATAATTCCGCCAGCTCGGTGTGTCCGTAAAACGCTGCTAAGCGAAGCGGCGTTACTTCGCCACTGGGGATGTTTGCCAAGCTTATATCTTGCTTCAAGAGCCTACGGAGCACGCTCAGGTTGGCAGACAGGCAGGCGTTTAGAAATTCTCCCGTGAGTGCCCCCTCGCGCGAACCACGGAGCCAGGTACAGGCGGATCCTTTTGTCGTTGATCACTTCTGTAAGAGCCTCTCGACGAGTTCTAGCGTGTCTAAATACGGCTGAGTCAATTGCAAGGCACTTTGACCGTTACTGTTGACTTTTGACGGATCTGCGCCCGCAGCCAACAGAAGTTCGATCAGTTCAAACGAGCCTTGGCGAGCAGCAGCCTGGAGAGCGGTGTGCCTACGAAGCGATGTCAGGTTTGGATCGGCACCCGCGGCGATCAGCAGACGAGCCACACCAACGCAGCCGAGGGCGGCCGTCCGGACTATAGGAGGGTCTTCATCCTCCCTGCCGCCCAGGTTGACCTCCGCGCCATAAGTTAGCAGTGTTTGAATGATCGGTTCGAAGTCGAGGTTCCAGGGATGCTCGAGACGCATGGCCACGGAGTCGAGGAGAGTGCGTCCGTTCTTTTGAATTGGCGAGTTGACATTGAAACCGTTTGCCAGCAGATACTCAACAATCGGCCACCAACCCTTGCGGCCAAACGCCCGGATGTTACTGGAGGCACCGTGGACATTGGCTCCGCATTCGACTAAGAAGCGAATCAGCTCCACGTCCGCCGCCTGCTGACTGAGAGCGAAGCTGCAGCGGAGTGCGATCTCGGGAGACAGCGTTCACTTCAGCGCCATGAGTGACGAGCAGGCGGGCCACCGCTAGTTGGTTGTAACGAACGGCAACATGAAGCGCGGTCTCATTGCTAGGCGGGTGCACTTTGGCAGATTTGTCGCCCAAACCCGAGCCGACACGGTTCTGATGTTGCTCCCGGAACATCGGAAAGTTGGGAAGCGGACGGTGCTGATCGGCATTTGAAAGGGGCTGGGGTCGCGCTCAAGGTAGCGAAGCACAGTGGCTATTTCGCCTGCTTCACTGGCTGCGAAGAAATTGTCGTGGGGTGCTTGGGAGACTTCTGAATCAGCTGGCATGCTTGTGGCGTTGCCGCCGTTCACAGGTTAGATTTTCGCATGTTCGTAGAGGAAGCGCGGATGAGCAACATTCAGCCGCGCTTCCCGGAGAGTGAAAACGGACTACGGCAGCGAACCGGGAGAACCGGCGGTGGTGGTAATGGCTCCGAAGCCAAGCGTGCGCAGGATTTCATCCCTTGACGCCAAGCGAAGGTGTAGCTCAACGAGAGCGAGGGTTCGACGGCGCGGAAGTGGTTGTTGAGCACTTTGTTATTGAACAGGATGAAATCGACTTTCGGGGTGAGGGAAATACCGCCGTAAAGCGGAATGGGAATGAAGGTGTGAATTTGTCGAGCAAGCGAGTTTGCGTGGCCGTGTCGCCGCGGTGGTTGAAATACAAGTCGCCTTTGTTGGCTAGGTTGAAGTACCAACTTTGATCGACGTGATTGGCATCGAGGCGGCTCCAGAAAGGAATTTTGATTTTTAAGTTCAGATAGGCGCCGGAGTTGAGGAATGCGCCGGTTGAGAACTTGGGAGCTTCGAGACCGCTCAGCATCAAAGAGGGGTCTTGGATGGAAAGACCTCCGGTGCAAGCCAGCGGCGTTTGCGGGGCTGGGCTGCAGGTTACACCATTGGAAAAACTGTACTGCTGAAGGATATGACGGGAATCAATCTCTTCCACACCCGTTTCAAACCAAGTATCGGCGTGGTCAAAACGAAGGCCCAGGCGGCCGTAGAGGGTATTGCTCTTGGGAACCGGAAGATAAAGCCTGGCTGCTGAGTTGTAACAGCAGCAGTCAGGGTCGGAGTGACGAGCCGTTGGCGGTTGTGGCGTGAGGTCTCCCTGGAAGCGAGTGGCGTATTGGAAGGAGAAGAGCGATGGGCGGTGTGCGTGATAAAGACGAACGGTGCCGCCGCCTTCAAAGCCCAGCGTATTGGCGCTCAGAGCGGGGACCGAACTACCGCTGTTGGAAGTGCGCATGTACGTGGAGTCGTTCACAAAGTAGAACGTGAAGTGTCGGAGGTCAAGGATAGCGCGCACGCGGTGATCTGAATTAATGGCGTTGGTGCCGCTAGTGGTAACGCCGGGAGCGGAGATACCGGCAAATTTGAGGGCAGAGCTAGCGACGTGGTTGATATAGGTACCGCTGTAGCCGAGATCGAGATCCTCGAGGTTGATGGACAAGAAGGCGCGTTGTTGAATAGTGCCGTCGACTCCCGAGGTTGGGGCTGCGTCCGCCAAGAGCCGACGCCAAAGAGTTAAGTGCTTGAACGTGTTAAAGCCCCGAGTTTCGTCGAAGGGACGGAGACTCGTGCGATCGAAGTAGAGCGGCAAGACTTGCTTTGTGGGCGTGGAAGGGGTCAGGGCCGCTGGGACTGGTGCAGGCGCGGCGGTGGCGGTGGAGACGGCGGGAGGCGCGGGAACCGTCGAAGGCAGATTTGGGAAATCGCACGTGACGTCGCCCTCTTTCTGGGTTTCTTCGATCGCCTGGCAAACGAGAGCGGCGATGGGCCTGAGCGTTTTGAAATCTTCGATGCGGTATGGCGGTGGGACATCGGGAGTGGCCAAGGCGCTATAGCCGGTATCGCCGAGACCGAGGTATTGGCTGGAGGCGACGCTATACAGAAGGGTGTCGACGAGGGGCGCGCCGTTTACGTAGAGCGTAGACGAATCGAGAGGATCGGGGGAGACGCCAAGTGTCAAGAGTTCACGATCTTTGTCATTCTGGGAGGCGAGAGAATCGTGATCGAGGGCGGCAAAGGCGGCGGACTGCTTCAAGATTGCACGGAGTGTTGAGCCTTTGACGAAGAAGGAAGTGGCGAAATCGCCTTTCCAGAAAATTTTCTGCAGTTGGCTTTGCAGATCGTGCTGGGGAATGGATTGGCTCTAGCGCTTCGACGTAAAAGAGATCGCGTTTTTGCAGGAGAGCGATGTCGGTTTTGAGGGCACGGCGCATAACGAGGAGAGCCAGAGTGGAGACATCTTGAGATAGCTCTGGGGCCAGGGTCTGAGAGTTGGGTTTGGGGGCAGAGCTTAAGCCGTGCAGAGAGGAGAGGGCCGCGTGGCTCATCTGGGCGACGGTTAGACAGGAGCCCCGGGACATATTGGGCTGAGTTCCGGGACTGGTTTGGCGGTGAACAATGCCGTAGTGAGCGCTCGCTGGATGCGGCCTGAGGCGTTCGCCTCTGAGACCGTGGCCGTAGAGAGAATTGGCTTGAATTCGCTAGACTTTGAGGCGGGCGCCGCGGGAGTGATGAGCAAGGGAAGGTGAAACTTGGCCGGGTCAGGGTCGAAGGAATCGGAGAAGGAAGCGTTGCGATCATCGTGATCGGCGTCAGATTGGGATATGACGAGATCAAAGCGAGAGTCGAGGTGAGCCATGAGTTGGCTGGCCTTTGCCCGCGACATTTGGGCCATCAGGATCTTGTGCGCGTTACGGCAATTCTCCGTTGCGTCACAGAGTTCGAGAGCTTGGCGGAGCGAATAGTCAGGGGCGGCCACGGTGACGGCGGTGTTGAGATTGGGTTGATCGTTCCAATAAGCGTAGTTGATACGGCCTACGTTTTTCAGGAGATCGGGATCGACCACGCCGAAGACGGCCATGGCGGGCTTACCCGCTTTGTCGTCACCCTTGACGAATGCGAATGGGGTTACTTCGGGATCGGCGGGTTTGCGGCCCCAAGAGAAG
>CAWJBS010000049.1:0-20231 GCA_963840845.1 Bryobacterales bacterium | reverse complement strand
GATTCGCCGCGAAGGCGCGAGTGTTGATTGGTCGCGTGACCGCTTCACTCTCGACGCCGGTTTGTCGCGCGCCGTCCGTGAAAACTTCGTCCATCTTTGGAAAAAGGGTTTGATGTACCGCGGCGAGCGCATGGTGAACTGGTGTCCCAGTTGCCAAACCGCCATCTCCGATCTCGAAACCATTCACGAGGAAGTGGAAGGCAGTTTGTGGCATATCCGTTATCGCGTAAGCGATAGCGATGAAACTCTTACTGTGGCCACTACTCGCCCGGAAACCATGCTGGGTGATACCGCGCTTGTGGTGCATCCGAACGACCAGCGCTACCACCACTTACTCGGTAAGACCGCGATCCTGCCCATCATGAATCGCCCCATTCCTATTCTTGCCGACACCATGGTCGATCCGAAATTTGGAACCGGCGTGGTGAAGGTGACACCCGCGCACGATCCCAACGATTTCGAAGCAGGCAAGCGCTTGAATCTGCCTTCAATCAAAGTGATTGGCGAAGACGCCCGCATGACGGCGGCGGCTGGTCCGTACGCCGGCCTCAAGCGCGAAGAAGCGCGCAAACGCATCCTGGCTGCGCACTCGAAGAATCGGGCGAACTTACTAAAACCGAAAAATACACAGTCAATCTCAGTAAGTGCGAACGCTGCAAAACAGTCATTGAGCCGCTCGTTTCCATGCAATGGTTCGTCCACATGAAACCGCTCGCCGAAAAAGCCATGGAAGCGGTGCGCAGCGGCCGAATCAAGTTCGTGCCGAACGACCGCGAAGTGCTGTTCTTCCAATGGATGGAGAACATTCGCGATTGGTGCATTTCGCGCCAGTTGTGGTGGGGCCACCGCATCCCGGCATGGTATTGCACACCGAATGGCCACATGACCGTTGCGCTGGAAGCGCCAGCCACCTGCCCCGAATGCCATTCCACCGAACTCGCGCAAGATCCTGACGTTCCCGATACATGGTTTAGTTCCGGTTTGTGGCCCTTTTCCACGCTCGGCTGGCCCGACCAGACCGAAGATCTCAAAGCGTTTTATCCCAACTTCACTGATGATTACCGGCGCAGATATCCTCTTTTTTTGGGTGTCGCGCATGATTATGCTCGGTATCGAACTCACCGGCGAAGTTCCCTTCCGCGAAGTCCACATTCATGGCCTCGTGCGTGATGCCGACAAACAAAAGATGGCCAAGATGAAGGGCAACGTTGTCGATCCGATCGTCAAGATGGACGAGTATGGTACCGACGCGGTGCGCATTGCGCTGCTCGTATCCGCGGCCGCCGGTAACGATATTGCCCTGAGTGATAACCGCATGGCCTCGGGCCGCGGCTTTGCCAATAAGCTCTGGAACGCATCTCGTCTACTGTTCGGGAACATGGAGACGTCGGGCATTACCGAATGGTCTCCTAGCAACGCAGCCTTGACGTCCGATACGATTGAAGACGCCTGGATTTTTCGCGCCTCAGCCATGCGACGGGCGTTGTCAACCGCGCTTTGGAACTGCATCGCTATCACGAAGCCGCCGAAACCCTTTGGGATTTCATCTGGCGCGAGTTTTGCGATTGGTATCTGGAAGTAAAAAAGCTCCGCTTCCGTCCCAACAGCGGCGTCGATGCGCACTGGCAAGCCACTCTCACCGTGTATGAAGCGGCTCTGCGTTTGCTCCATCCTCTGATGCCGTTCATCACGGAAGAACTTTGGCAGCGCCTCATCCACGGTGCGGCAGCCAATGCAAGCCAGCCTAAATCCGTTTCACTAGCGCCTTATCCAATTGCGAGTTTCCCCTCTGACGCAAAGAAAGTACAAACCTTCGAGTTACTCCAAAACGTAGTAACCGCCGCGCGTGAACTTCGCGCCGATAATAAGCTCGATACGAAGGCCATCATTGACGCCACGCTCTATTTGCACTCCGGCCAATTTGCCGAATCCGATTTGGCCGCCATTGGCACGCTGACCAAACTCAAACTAACTCTGCAATCCGGCAAACTCAGCGAACACAAAGGGCTCATTCGCTCTACTCCCGATTTCGACCTGCAACTTCACGCCGCAGCCCCTGCAGCGAGCGCGTCCACGGGCGATTCCAAAGCTCGCATTCAAAAGGAAATCGAGTCTCTCGAACTACTCATCAGCAAATCCAAAGCCCAACTGAGTGACGAAACATTCCTGGGCAAAGCGCCGGAAAAAGTGGTAGCCGGCATGCGCGCCAAGCTAGCCGATTACGAAGAGCAACTCGCCAAAAACAAAAAACTGCTGGAGAACTTGAGTTAGCATCATGTTCGATGTGGAACAGCCGGACGTTCGTGACGCCGTCGCCCGCGCTCTGGCCGAAGATATCGGCTCGGGCGATATCACGTCTCAGCTAACCGTTTCGCCCGATCAAATGGCAAGCGGTAGCTTTATCGCGAAACAGTCGATGGTCTTGGCGGGGGTCGAACTTCTGCCTCTCATTTACCAAACCCACGGTAGCGCCGTGAATCTGCAAATTCTTCAGCCCAGCGGCGCACAACTGGAGAAGGGAAGTGTGATTGCCACCGTGACGGGCAGCGCCCGCACTTTGCTCGAATGCGAGCGCGTCTCACTCAATTTCCTGCAACGGCTCAGCGGAGTCGCCACACTGGCCCACCAACATGTTGCCGCGGTCGCCGGCACGAAAACCAAAGTGCTCGACACTCGCAAAACCACCCCAGGCCTGCGCCGCCTAGAGAAAATGGCCGCCGCTGCTGGTGGCGTGACCAATCATCGCTTCGGCCTTTTTGATGCCGTTCTCATCAAGAACAACCACATCACCGCCGCGGGCGGGGTGCGGAAAGCTCTCGAGAAAGCGCGTACCTTCAAAGGCCCCGTGGAAATCGAAGTTCGCACCCGCGCCGAATTAGACGAAGCCCTCGCTTGCGGAGCCACTCGTCTTTTGCTCGATAACCTCACACCCGCGGAGGCCGCCGAATGGGTTCGCTACATCAACGGCCGCGCCAGCACCGAACTTTCCGGTAACATCAATCTTTCCAACATTCGCGACTACGCGCAAGCCGGTGCCGATTTTATCTCCTGTGGCGCCATTACTCACTCCGCAACCGCTGTTGACATAAGCTTCAGGCTGGAATTGAATCCGTGATCGATATCGAGAAAATTCGCACCGCCCGTCCCGGCAATGTGCTTCACTACTTCAGCACCATCGGTTCCACTATGACCGAAGCATCTAAACTGGCCGAAGCGGGCGCGCCGCACGGAACAGTGGTTCTAGCCGAAGAGCAATCCGCTGGCATAGGCCGTCTCGGCCGCACCTGGCTCTCGCCGGCGAATGCCGGTATCTACACCACTATTCTTCTGCGCCTCAAACTCGCTCCCGCCAGTTCACCCGTGTCCAGCCTGCTTGTTGGTCTCGCGGTAGCCGATGCCATTCAAAAAACCACCAATCTCCTGTGCGACCTCCGCTGGCCTAACGACGTTCTCATTGGCGAACGTAAAGTCTCCGGCATCCTCACTCAGCTCATTAACGATTGCGTCATCGCCGGCATCGGCATCAACGTTAACCAACTCAGCTTTCCATCCGACCTGCGTACGCCCGCCACATCGCTACGCATCGAATCCAACGGCCGCGAGCAAGCCCGCGAACCATTAATCATTCATCTTCTTGAATCTCTCGAATCTCTCTGCGAAAAGCTTTGGAGCGAGGGAGTTACGGGCATTCTGCGCGCTTTCTCCGCCGCCTCCACTTATGCCCGCCATCGCCGCGTCATCATTGAAGAAAGCGGCGCGCGCGGCACCACCACCGGCCTCGACGAAAATGGTTTCCTGATGATCCGCTTTGAAGACGGCCAGGTCCAACGCCTAGCCACCGGCGGCGTTCGCCCCGCGCCTTAGAAAATGAGCGATACCTCCGAAGCCGATTGGCCCAGCAACTACTTCAACTACTTCACAGAGATTGAGGAGCACTTCCAGCGCGCCCGCGGCACCGGCCTGTTCCTTCTCTCTCCGTTAGACTGGGCTCTGATTGAAAGCTGGAAGACCGCCGGCATCCCCCTCGAAGCCGTTCTCAAGGGGATTGACGAAGCCTTTGAAAAGTGGCGCAGCCGAAAAGTGAAACGCCGCAACGTCAACTCTCTCGCCTATTGCGCCCAAGCCGTTATGGAAGCCGCTCAGCGCGCTCCTGGCTCATCCTCCAAAAACGGCCAAGCCGAAGCGCCTTTCAGCGTGGAGGATTTGCGCACGCACTTGGGCAACGCCGCCAAAGCTCTGCGCGCCCATCCAAACTCTGCCTTGCACGACGTCGCCGCCACTCTCGAATCTCTAGCGGCCGATGCCGCTCAGCAAATCCACAGTCTAGAAGATCTCGAACGCCGCCTCACAACTCTCGAAGACAAAATCGTCGCTATCCTCCGCGCTGCGCAATCCGAAGAAGATCTCTACGCCATCCGCGAATCTCTCGACCGCGAACTCAGCCCTTACCGCGGCAAGATGACCGCCGAACAACTCTCCATGCTCGAACGCCGCTATCTTGATACGGCCACGCTCGAACGCGGCAAAATCCCTCGCTTGAGCCTCTTCTACCTCCACTAACCGTAGTTTGATAGCCTTACCGAGAATGTCCGAATCGAATCTCAAGCCGCGCGCCGTCCATTGGTTTGCGCTCTTCCTTCTCGTGACATCCGTCTGCATCAATTATGCCGACCGGGGAAACATTGGTGTCGCCGCCACTCGTCTGCAACAGGAAATGCATCTCAGCGGTGCGGGCATGGGCTTCCTCATGGGCGCGTTTTCTTTCACGTATGCTTTCTCGCTTCTCATCGCCGCCAAAATTATCGATCGCTGGAACGTAAACTGGCTCTACGCCATTGCATTTTTTCTTTGGTCGGGCGCCACCGCCGCGACGGGTCTCGCCAATTTCTTCTGGCAATTTCTGTTGCTTCGGCTCCTCCTCGGCGTAAGCGAATCGCTCGCCTACCCCGCCTACGCGAAGATGATGGTCGTCAGCTTTCCCGAAAAATTGCGTGGCGTCGCCAACGGTTTAATCGACGCTGGTTCCAAACTCGGCCCCGCTGTCGGCTCCTTCGTAGGCTTGCTCATCCTCCCGATATACGATTGGCGCGGCATGTTTATCATCATCGGCGTGGCCAGCATGCTGTGGCTTTTCCCCTGGTGTCTCATCGCGGGAAAGCTTCCCCACAAAGTCACCGCTGGCGTATCCAAAACCATCATTCCGCCCGTCAGTGACAAAGTGCTCATCCGGTCGCGCGTTTTTTGGGGCACAGCCATTGGACTCTTCGGCGGCAATTACGCCTGGTACTTCATGCTCAACTGGCTGCCCTCTTATCTCGAAAAAGAACGGCACTACTCAGGCGATCACCTCCGCAATGTCGCCACGCTTTGTTATCTCAGCGTGGCCATTGCTTCCGCCGCATTCGGTTTCGTTGCCGATTGGTTCATTCAGCGCGGCTTCAACGCCGGCAAGGTCCGCCAAATCAGCATGTGTCTTGGCCTGGGCTTTTGTTGCCCTTTGATGTTCGCCGCCGTCAACGCGCCCTCCGAACGGTCCAGCACCACTTTGCTGATTTTGATGTTCATTGCCATGGGCGGTTGGTCTTCAAATCATTGGGCACTCTCGCAAACGCTCGCTGGAGCCGGCACCGCCGGTAAATGGACCGGCTTCCAAAACTGCATTGGCAACCTCGCCGGCATCTTCGCTCCGTGGATCACCGGCTACGCCTTGGATCTAACCCACAATTTCTTCGTTGCGTTCGCCATCGCCAGCGGCTTCTTGCTCATTGCCGTTCTCAGCTATTGGTTCGTCGTCGGCAAACCGCAACAAGTGTTCCATCTCGAAGACGCCCACTCGCCTTTGCCCGTCGCTACTTCCTAGCCACCAGCGATAAGCGGAATGCCGGCCGGTGTACCGCGACTTCCGCATGCGCCAAGCCCGCGTCCTTCGCCAAGCCGCGCATCTCACAAGCCCGAAACGCCGCGCGTACCGACGTCATTCCGTCATGAACCGTCATCTGCTTCCAGTGCATAAACGGCTGCGTCATCGGGAAAAACAGATACGGCAAAACATGTCGCTCTAAATCTGAAACTAAGAGCGCCCGCCGCGCCAATCGATAAAAGCTCGCTAGCAACTCGCTCACCGCGCGATCTTCAAAATGATGCAGGAATAGCGAGCAGTAAACAAAATCAAAACTCTCGGGTCTGATGGGCAGATCAAAAGCATCCGCTAACAGTTTCGGCTGCGGCGCGTCCGCTAAATTCACAGCGCTCAAATCCAAGCTAGTCACAACGGCCGCCGGATACAGTTGCGCAATCAACCTGGCCGTGTCACCGGAAGCACTGCCAATATCCAACAATGTGAACGCCGGGCTCCCGTTTACCACTTCCCGTAAGATCTTCCGCAGAACGCCATGCCCCCCAAAACGCTCGTTCAAGCGCACAATGTCGGCCAGGTTGGCTCGTGCTTCCTCTTCCGGCGCGTGCTCCAAAAGCTCAGGCTCAATCACTCGTTTTCGGAACAATCGTCAAACCTCTTACCCAAAGTGGTACAAAAATGATTACATATATTCCATGACGAATCCTTCCGCTTTTTCAAGACGCGGTTTGCTCAAAGGCGCCGCGGCCCTCACAGCCACAGCCGCCATGGCGCAAGATCGCAACGCCGCCGCGGACACCGGCCCCCGCACCTCCACTGTCGAAGATCGCGAACGCCGCCTCCAGTGGTGGCACGAAGCTCGCTTCGGCATGTTCATCCATTTCGGCCTTTACAGCGTCTTGGGCCGCCACGAATGGGCCATGGAAGAAGAAGGCATCCCAGTTGCCGAATATCAGGAACTCGCCAAGCAGTTCAACCCCAAGCCCCACGCCGCGCGCGCCTGGGCCAAGCTTGCTAAGGCTGCCGGCATGAAGTACATGGTGATGACCACCAAACATCACGAAGGCTTCTGCCACTTCAACACCAAGCTCACAAACTATTGCGCGCCTAAGCAAGCCGCCGGCCGGGATCTGGTTGCCGAATACATCGAAGCGGCCCAAGCCGAGGGCTTGAAATACGGTTTCTATTATTCGCTCATGGACTGGCACCACCCCGATGGAGCCCTCTGCAAAACCGATGAAGCCGCTCGCCGCCGTTTTGTCGATTACATCCACGGCCAAGTCAACGAACTCTGCAGTAACTACGGCAAAGTGGCTGTTCTTTGGTACGACGTCAACTGGCCTCTCACAGCCGAAGGCTGGGAATCGGAGAAGATGAACAAAATGGTGCGCCAGCTTCAGCCCGATATCCTCATCAACAATCGCTCCGGCATCCCTGAAGACTTCACCACGCCTGAACAGCACATCCAAGCTTCGGCCGCGCCCTGGGAAGCCTGTATGACGATGAACGATAGCTGGGGTTACAACCACAACGACGACAATTGGAAATCTCCCAAAACCGTTGTTCGCAATTTGTTGCAGTGTACACGCGACCAAGGCAACTACCTGCTCAACATCGGACCCAAAGCCGATGGTTCCATCCCCGAACCCTCCGTTGAAATTCTCACCAGTGTCGGCCGCTGGATGGATTCTCATGCAGACCTCATCCACAAAGCGGATCGCTGCAAAGTACACAGCTCAGAGTTCGCCCAGTTCACGCGCCAAGGCAACACGCTCTATGTGCACGCCCATTTCTGGCCTGGCGAAACTCTCTCCATCGGCGGCCTGCAGCAAAAAGTCTTGTCTGCCAAAATGTATCCAAGCGGCAAGACTGTAAAATTTGATCAGCAGGATTTCCGCGTTCGCTGCACCGGTCTGCCCGCCAGCGCGCCCGATTCGCCTGTGACCACGCTCGCCTTCGAGTGCGACGCCGAACCCACACAAGACATGAACGCCATTCGCGTGAACCGCAAGCGCGAGAGCGTCTAAACAAGTAGGAGAGATTTGGAACTAGTCATACCGAATACGGGCTGGATCGAAGCGATCTGCGGCCCCATGTTTTCCGGCAAAAGCGAGGAATTAATTCGACGTTTGCGGCGGGCGTTCATCGCCCGCAAGCGCGTCCAGGTCTTCAAACCGGCCATCGATAATCGCTATTCCGATACCGAGATCGTCACCCACGCTGCCGTTCGCATGCGTTCCGAACCTGTCAACTCTGCCGGCGAAATTCTGGCGAAGCTCGATTGGCGCACGCAAGTGGTCGGCGTCGACGAATCTAATTTCTTCGGCCCGGAACTGGTTGCCGTAGCCAATCAACTCGCCGACGGCGGCAAACAAGTGATCATCGCCGGCCTCGATACGGATTTCATGGGCCGTCCCTTCATCCCCATGCCTGAACTTCTGGCCGTAGCCGAGTCCATCACTAAAACCCTTGCCGTTTGTATGCGTTGCGGCGCTCCTGCCAAGCATACTCAGCGTCTGACGGGGTCCGACGAACTCATCATGGTGGGGGCCGACGGTGCCTATGAAGCCCGTTGCCGGCGCTGTTTTGAGCCAGGAGTACCAAAACAAGAAGTTTTAAACTTCAACACGGCAACCTCCAGCGGCTCTAGCGAATCCAAATGAATAGTGCCAGCCGCGTTTATAAGCCTATATAATGATTGAATTGGTTTAGAAACAAATCCTGACTGGGAAAAGAGAAAATGGGAAGTCCACAACAGCCGACATATATCATTCCGCCTCCTTCGGGGCCAAACTGGAAGACACCGCTCCTCATCGGCGCGCTGATTCTGCTCGGCGCCTCGAACATCTTTCAATTTGTGCAGTTGGGAAAGGTGCAGAGCGAATCCAAGGCCGACATGACGAAATTGCAGACTGACGTCAACGCGGCGATCGAACGGATGAAGATTGATTCCAGCGAGCAAGTGCAGTCGTCCCGCCACAGCGTAGAAGCCCTGCAAACCCAGCTTCACCAGCAGACTCTCCAAGCCAATGCTCTCGTCGGTCAAGCGAAGATAGACGCGCAGCGCAAGGTAGAAGCGCTCAAAGAACAAGTGGCGCAGAAGGAAAAAGAACAGGAAGCCGCGATCTCGCAAGTTAAGGCCACCGCCGATACTGCCACCACGCAAATCGCCTCGGTTAGCACTGACGTAGGCACCGTAAAGACAGATCTGGGCGCCACCAAAAGCCAGCTCGAACAAACCATTTCCACTCTGAAAAAAGCCACCGGCGATATCGATGGCCACTCCAGCCTGATCGCTACCAACGCTTCCGAATTGAAAGCCCTCCGTGAACTGGGCGAGCGTAATTACGCCGAGTTCACCATCAACAAAAGCAAAAAGTTTACCCGCGTGGCCGACGTCTCTATTGAATTGAAGAAGTCCGATCCGAAGCACAACCGCTTCACCATCGAAATTACCTCTGACGATGTGACCGTTGAGAAGAAAGACCGCACCGTGAACGAACCGATTCAATTCCTTACCAAGAAAGCGCGCCAACCGTACGAACTCGTTGTGAATTCAGTTAAGAAAGATGCGATTTCCGGCTATCTCGCCACACCCAAGGTGCTGACCGGCCGGGGCGGAGATTAATTTAAAAACCATGCGTTATCCAGAACATTTTATTGCTCCCATGCGCCAAGACCTGACGCAATATGGAGTCGAAGAAGCTAAGACACCGGAAGAAGTAAACCGCCTGCTGTCGCCTGGCAGCGGTACGGTTTTGATGATCACCAATTCCGTGTGCGGTTGCGCCGCAGGCAAAGCGCGCCCCGCCATCGGAATGGCGCTCAACCATCCCAACCGGCCCGATAAAGCCGCTAGCGTGTTCGCCGGAGCCGATATTGAAGCCGTTGCGCGCGTGCGTGAATTGCTGCCGGGCGTCCCGCCTTCGTCACCATCGATGGCCATCTTCCGCGACGGCCAGCCTGTCTTCGCGCTGCACCGTTTCCAGATTGAAAGCTCCGATGCGGGCACCATCGCCAAGATGTTGACCCAAGCGTTCGACGAACACTGCGCCACCGCTAAGAAGTAAACCGAAAAAAGCCCGTGCCTTTAAAAAACGCGCGGGCTTTTTCTTTCCCTCAGGCGCCCTTCATGGGCGTCGCATTGCCCTTCCCGAAGCTGTACAGCCCCTGCAGTTCAATGTACGCCCGCACTAACCCTGGCAATTCGGGCGTCGCTTTACCCGCAGCCAGTCTCGCCCGAATCGTCGAGCTCGAAACCGGCAACGCGACTCCCGTCCAACTGGTGAACCCGCGCCCCTTCCGGCACGCGGTACTCACTCTCCGGCCGCGCCACCACAATAAATTCGGTCAGCGTCAGCAACTCCTGCCAGCCCTTCCAAGTCTCCAACTCATCGAACGCATCCGCGCCAATCAAGAAGAACAGATCGAAATCCGCCGTCTTCATCTCGCTGCGGAACCGTCGAATCGTATCCACCGTGTAACTCCGCCGCTTCGAACCCTCTTCCAAGCGCGACGCCTCAAAGGCCGGATACGGTTGGCAAGCAATCTCGACCATACGGAAACGGTCTTCATACGCTGCCAGACCTGTGCTCTCTTTATGCGGTGGATTCCCCGCCGGCACAAACAAAACGCGCGTTAACGAAAACGCTTGCCGCGCTTCGTCCGCAATCCGCAAATGCGCCAGGTGAATGGGGTCGAATGTGCCGCCGAAAATACAGATGCGCTCGCTGCGTCAGTCGGCATGTTTGCGGTACAAATCGCTCCTGGAATCCGGTTCGCTATTCAATTGCTGCTCGGCTGCCGGCTCGCCAGTTCGTCGCACCGGTTATTATCGTCGTGGTTGGCGTGCCCTTTCGTCCATGTCCATTGGATCTTGTGCGCTTTCACCAGCTCATCCAAAATGATCCAAAGGTCTTTATTCACCACCGGCTTCTTGGTTGAAGTCTTCCAGCCATTGCGCTTCCAGCCCTTAATCCAACTCATCATGCCATTGCGCAAATATTCCGAATCGGTCACAATCTCAACCGAACATTCTTCCTTCAGCCGCCGCAATCCTTCAATTGCGCCCGCCAATTCCATGCGGTTGTTCGTGGTAAACGGGCTGCTCCCGTAAATCTCCCGCTTCAAATCGCCAAACCGTAAAATGCACGCCCAGCCGCCCTTGCCGGGATTCCCTTTGCAAGCCCCGTCTGTAATCAGTTGTACGTGTTTCAAGCGACTTCAGCGCACTCCCGCGCCGAAAGCTCCTCGCCAAAAAACTCGTCCACCTTTTGCAGAATCGTCGCCACATCGTGCGCCCGGTAAATTTCCGTCCGCAACCGCGACCCATTCCGCACCCCATGCGTGAAATACGTGGCGAACTGTTTCATCTTTCCCACCGCGTCCGATTCCCCATGATCTTGCAGCATCAAATAGTAACCCTTCATCAATTCGTAGCGCTCACGGTCCGGTGGAACAAAATACTGACCCGTGCGTAAGTATTCATCAATCTGCCGAAAAATCCATGGGTTGTGCGATGCAGCGCGACCAATCATTACCGCATCGCAGCCTGTCTCTCATGCATGCGAATCGCGTCTTCCGGCGTCAGATGTCGCCATTGCCAATCACCGGAATCTTTACCGCAGCCTTCACTTGCAGCAATGTGCGTCCAGTCCGCATGTCCACTATAGCCTTGCTCCCGCGTGCGCGGGTGCAGGGCTACCGCAGCCAGTCCGCAGTCTTCCGCCAGCCTCGCCATGCGTACCGCCACCAGATCCTGCATCGCTCCAGCCCGAGCGAAACTTGCACGTGAGCGGAATCGAAATCGCCGCTCCACCTTCCGCAGAATCGCTTCCACCAGTGGCAAATCGCGCAGCAAGCCCAGCCGCCATTGCACTTCACCACCTTATTCACCGGGCAGCCGAAGTTGATGTCCACCATATCGAACCCGCGCTCTTCACACACCCGCGCCGCATCCGCCATCACGTCCGGGTCCGAGCCGAAGAGCTGGCAGGTAATCGGATGCTCTTCCGGCTCGAAATAAAGGTAGCGGAAATTCCGGTTATGCTTCTTCGCCGTTCGTGTGCTCACCACCCCGTGCGAACTGGTGAACTCCGTCATCAGCAGGCCGCAGCCGCCCTGGTTGCGAATCAACCGCCGAAAGACCGTATCCGTCACGCCCGCCATAGGCGCCAGCACCGTGGCCGGACGAATAGGAATCGGTCCGACTTGGTAGCCGGCCGGAAAATCAAAGAGATAAGGTGAGGTAGACAGACTCCTTCCATTTTACCCGCCTCACTCATAATGATCAGATTTTAACGGTAGCTTGGGAAACGTACCCTCTCAAAAATACGTTCTAATAATCAATAGGGATATTGCGCATCATGAACCCGTCCAATCCGGCCAAATTTGGCATTGCTTTCGCCCTCGGCCTCGTCGTTGCCCTCGCCGGCGTAACCGTTTACGTTAAATCAAGCGGCTTGCATGTGCAGCGGGAATCCCCGGTCGTCGCCGTCGCCACCCCTGCTCCCACCAAACAGCCCGAAGCCCTCAATGCGCCCAAAGTCGAAGAACCGCCGCCGGTCGTCGCGCAAACTCCTCCACCGCCCACGCCCGTTGTCGCTCCTGAAACTCCCAAGGTTGCTCCTCCGGCGCCCATTACCCACAAAGTGGCCGTTCGGTCCACACCACCCCGGGCGCACTTTCCGCCCCATACCTTTCCCGAATCGCAAAGCACCGTCCGTGTCCAAGTCTCACAACTTCACGGACCGGCTAACCCGGCGGCACCACAAACGCCACTCCTCGTTCCTGCCAGCCAAACTATCCGTGTTGTCGATGAGGACCAAGGCCGTCCCCTTCCACCGCCCGTCCCGGCGGCCCCAGTTCCTGTGCCTGTCGCTCCGCCGCAGCCCCACACCGTCACGCTGCCATCCGGCACGAACATCTCTATCCGTTTAGGGGAAACTCTTTCCACCGATCACAACTTCAGCGGCGACACTTTCCGCGGCACTCTCGATCGCCCCATCATCCTCGACGGCTTCGTCATCGCTGAAAAAGGTTCCAAAGTCCTCGGCAAAATCGCCAGCCTCGATAAAGGCGGCAAATTCGAAGGCGGCTCGAATCTCCAGCTCTCTCTCACCGAACTCAACACCACCGACGGCCAGCGCGTCCGCATTCAAACTGCGTTCGTCAATCGCAAAGGCCCTGCCAGCAATGGGGGCGAAGTAGCCAGAGTCGGCGGCGGCGCTGTTCTCGGTGCCATTATTGGCGGTCTCGCCGGAGGTGGCAAAGGTGCCGCCATTGGCGCTGGAGCCGGTGGCGCTGTCGGTGCCGGCACAGTCATGGCCGGGAAGGGAAGGCCTGCCGTCATCCCCACTGAAACGCAGTTGACCTTCCAACTCGCCGCGCCCACTACTATCACCGAACGCCTGAATTAACGCGTTCAGCCGCTAACTATCTCGCCTGACGAATCGTTGTCACCTATTTGCGCCGCAGCACGCTTATAGTAATTGACAGCAACAAACTTCGTTAGGAGAGTAACTCCCATGAATCGTTCCGTCGCAGCTTCCTGCGCCTTATTCTTGTGTCTCCCCGTTCTCGCCATAGCTCAGCAGCAAAAACCAGATCCCCCACCCGCCGAGTTCACCTTCACCGTCCAATACACAGGCGGCCTCTACGGCTACGCGCGCATTCCCGACGTGCAAACCTTCACGCCACCGGCCGCCGCAGCGAAAAACAGTCCCGCCGCCATCGCCTATGGTGAGCTATTCGCCAAGCAAGGCTCGTACACTCTCCGCCTCGGCATGGGCGATAACTTTGCGCCCAGCCTTAAAGCTCGCACCATCGCCAATCCCCAAAAAGCCGGCGCCTTCTGCCCGGTTGATCCAGACATTCTCGTCCCTAAAGATCGCTTCTACTACAGCACCCAAAGCAAGGATTGGTTCTGCGCCGATCAAGGACCTGGTCAAGATCCTGCGGGGAACAACGAGATCCCTGCCGACAACGTCGCCCAATTTTTCATTGAGAATCACTACAACGCTCTCGTCCCCGGCATCGAGGATTTTTATTCTGGCCCCGAATGGCTCCGCAGCGTTGCTCATTTGCTCGGCCAAAACGGCGTCCACATGCTCGCCGCTAATCTCATCATCTCTACCTCCAAAGCGCCTGACGTTTTCGCCATGAACACCTTCCCGCGCATCCCCCCTCGCTACGCCAAAACGGCTTTTAGCACAGATTTCGGCCCCGCTTCGCTCGATCTTCCAAGTTCCGTTCTCCCTTATAAACAGCAGTTCCTCGTCAAGAACGCCCGCAGCGTCTCCCTCGCCAGCCATCTCGTCTTAAAGTCCGAATTAGCAAATTTAAGTCCCGATTCCGTCACATACAAATCATTCATTACGGCCGCCGAGGTGTGCCCCCAAACTAATCCCGGTACTCCCCGAGATCCTAATAACATCCTCCTGCCTCAAAAGCAGAACGACCCTTGCCAGCCGTTGCTCGCTTCCGCGGATGTTTGCAGGCTATCCGGTCTGTCTGATCGCCTAACGTCAATTTGCGCCTCTCTGAAAAAGCCCGACCCGCATCCTTCACCCGACGAAGTTTACTTATTCCAAAACGACAATGCCCTTCTTTCTCCAGACACACAACTATCTCTTCTGCGCCCACGTCGCCGGCACCGCCTCCGATGCCTCCGCCCACCCGGAAACCTGGTCCTGCCAGCCCTTCTCCGTGGAAACGCCTTTCTTCTCTTGGGGCCGCAAACCCGCCGATCCCGAAGTAACCCCATTCGCATTCGTCAAGGGCGACGACAAACCGGTAAGCCCGCCATGGCCGTCTTCGGCGTGGTCGATCCCGATCTCCTGAAAAACGTAGGCCGTATCAACTACGCTTATTGGAACGATCAACCCAATCTCAACACCGCCGTCACCGTGGCCGCCCCTGACTATTCGCTCCGCCAAGCTCTCGAACTCTGCAACACAACGGAGAATTGCCGTAACGCGCACAAGATCCTGATGGCCCAAATGTCGCGGGCAAAGGCCGAGCCAACTCATGGCTCACCTCGACTCTCGCTTTGATCTCGTCATATCCCAATCCGACGCCGATCACGATGATCGCAACGCTTCCTTCTCCGATTCCTTGACCCTGACCCGGCCAAGTTTCACCTTCCCTTGCTCATCACTCCCGCCGGCGCCCGCCTCAAAGTCTAGCGAATTCAAGCCAATTCTCTCTACGGCCACGGTCTCAGAGGCGAACGCCTCAGGCCGCATCCAGCGAGCGCTCACTACGGCATTGTTCACCGCCAAACCAGTCCCGGAATCTCACCCCAATATGTCCCCCGGCCGTCTGCCTCACCGTCGCCCAGATGAGCCACGCGGCCCTCTCCTCTCTGCACCCGCTTAAGCCCCGCCCCGAAACCCAACTCTCAGACCCTGGCTACCCCAGAGCTATCTCAAGATGTCTCCACTCTGGCTCTCCTCGTTATGCGCCGTGCCCTCAAAACCGGACATCGCTCTCCTGCAAAAACGCGATCTCTTTTACGTCGAAGCGCTCAGCTCCGAATTTATTCCCCAACACGATCTGCAAAGCCAACTGCAGAAAATTTTCTGGAAAGGCGATTTCGCCACTTCCTTCTTCGTCAAAGGCTCAACACTCCGTGCAATCTTGAAGCAGTCCGCCGCCTTTGCCGCCCTCGATCACGATTCTCTCGCCTCCCAGAATGACAAAGATCGTGAACTCTTGACACTTGGCGTCTCCCCCGATCCTCTCGATTCGTCTACGCTCTACGTAAACGGCGCGCCCCTCGTCGACACCCTTCTGTATAGCGTCGCCTCCAGCCAATACCTCGGTCTCGGCGATACCGGCTATAGCGCCTTGGCCACTCCCGATGTCCCACCGCCATACCGCATCGAAGATTTCAAAACGCTCAGGCCCATCGGCGCTCTCGTTTGCCACGCCATTGAAGACAGCCCAGCAATATGCCCGGCGTCACCTGCGATTTCGCGACTCTGCCTTCAACAGTTCCCACCCCTCCCGCCGTCTCCACCGCCACCGCCGCCCCTGCGCCAGTCCCAGCGGCCCAAACCGCTTCCACGCCCACAAAGCAAGTCTTGCCGCTCTACTTCGATCGCACCAGTCTCCGCCCCTTCGACGAAACTCGGGGCTTTAACACGCTAAAGCACTTCACTCTTTCGGCCCGATAAGCTATTGGCGGACGCAGCCCCAACCTCGGGAGTCGACGGCACTGTTCAACAACGCGCCTTCTTGTCCATCAACCTCGAGGATCTCGATCTCGGCTACAGCGGTACCTATATCAACCACGTCGCTAGCTCTGCCCTCACCTTTGCCCGGCATCTCCGCTCCCGGCGTCACCACCAGCGGCACCAATGCCATTAATTCAGATCACCGCGTGCGCGCTCTCCTTGACCTCCGACACTTCACGTTCTACTTTGTGAACGACTCCACGTACATGCGCACTTCCAACAGCGGTAGTTCGGTCCCCGCTCTGAGCGCCAATACGCTGGGCTTTGAAGGCGGCGGCACCGTTCGTATTTATCACGCACACCGCCCATCGCTCTTCTCCTTCCAATACGCCACTCGCTTCCAGGGAGACCTCACGCCACAACCGCCAACGGCTGTCACTCCGACCCTGACTGCTGCTGTTACAACTCAGCAGCCAGCGTTTTATCTTCCGGTTCCCAAGAGCAATACCCTCTACGGTCGCCTGGGCCTTCGTTTTGACCACGCCGATACTTGGTTTGAAACGGGTGTGGAAGAGATTGATTCCCGTCATATCCTTCAGCAGTACAGTTTTTCCAATGGTGTAACCTGCAGCCCAGCCCCGCAAACGCCGCTGGCTTGCACCGGAGGTCTTTCCATCCAAGACCCCTCTTTGATGCTGAGCGGTCTCGCAGCTCCCAAGTTCTCTACCGGCGCCTTCCTCAACTCTGGCGCCTATCTGAACTTCAAAATCAAAATTCCTCTCTGGAGCCGCCTCGATGCCAATCACGTCGATCAAAGTTGGTACTTCAACCTAGCCAACAAAGGCGACTTGTATTTCAACCACCGCGGCGACACGGCCACGCAAACTCGCTTGCTCGACAAATTCACACCTTCATTCACCATTCCGCTTTACGGCGGTATTTCCCTCACCCCGAAAGTCGATTTCATCCTGTTCAATAACAAAGTGCTCAACAACCACTTCCGCGCCGTCGAACCCTCGCTCTCGTTGAGCTACACCTTCGCTTGGCGTCAAGGGATGGAAATCCTGCGCACGCTTGGCTTCGGAGCCATTACCACCACCGCCGGTTCTCCCGGTTCGCTGCCGTAGTCCGTTTTCACTCTCCGGGAAGCGCGGCTGAATGTTGCTCATCCGCGCTTCCTCTACGAACATGCGAAAATCTAACCTGTGAACGGCGGCAACGCCCACAAGCATGCCAGCTGATTCAGAAGTCTCCCAAGCACCCCACGACAATTTCTTCGCAGCCAGTGAAGCAGGCGAAATAGCCACTGTGCTTCGCTACCTTGCGCGCGACCCCCACCCCTTTCAAATGCCATCAGCACCCGTCCGCTTCCCCAACTTTCCGATGTTCCGGGAGCAACATCCAGGAAGGCCGAGTCGGCTCGGGTTTGGGCGACAAATCTGCCAAAGTGCCACCCGCCTAGCAATGAGACCGCGCTTCATGTTGCCGTTCGTCACAACCAACTAGCGGTGGCCCGCCTGCTCGTCACTCATGGCGCTGAAGTGAACGCTGTCTCCCGAGATCGCACTCCGCTGCAGCTTCGCTCTCAGTCAGCAGGCGGCGGACGTGGAGCTGATTCGCTTCTTAGTCGAATGCGGAGCCAATGTCCACGGTGCCTCCAGTAACATCCGGGCGTCTGGCCGCAAGGGTTGGTGGCCGATTGTTGAGTATCTGCTGGCAAACGGTTTCAATGTCAACTCGCCAATTCAAAAGAACGGACGCACTCTCCTCGACTCCGTGGCCATGCGTCTCGAGCATCCCCTGGAACCTCGACTTCGAACCGATCATTCAAACACTGCTAACTTATGGCGCGGAGGTCAACCTGGGCGGCAGGGAGGATGAAGACCCTCCTATAGTCCGGACGGCCGCCCTCGGCTGCGTTGGTGTGGCTCGTCTGCTGATCGCCGCGGGTGCCGATCCAAACCTGACGTCGCTTCGGAGGCACACCGCTCTCCACGCTGCCGCTCGCCAAGGCTCGTTTGAACTGATCGAACTTCTGTTGGCTGCGGGCGCAGATCCGTCAAAAGTCAACAGTAACGGTCAAAGTGCCTTGCAATTGACTCAGCCGTATTTAGACACGCTAGAACTCGTCGAGAGGCTCTTACAGAAGTGATCAACGACAAAAGGATCCGCCTGTACCTGGCTCCGTGGTTCGCGCGCGGGGGCACTCACGCGAGAATTTCTAAACGCCTGCCTGTACTGCCAACCTGAGCGTGACTCCGCAGGCTCCTGAAGCAAGATGCAAGCTTGGCAAACATCCCCAGTGGGGAAGTAACGCCGCTTCGCTTAGCAGCGTTTTACGGACATACCGAGCTGGCGGAATTATTGATTGATCATGACGCAGACGTTAACAGTGTTGCCAGCGACGAGATAGATTATCCCCTCCATATAGCGGCGCAATCCGGACAATGTGGCGTCATCAAGGTGTTGCTCAATCACGGAGCCGCGGTGGACGCGCTTGACCGGCTTCAACAAACTCCTCTCCTGCGCGCCGCCAAAATGAATCACAAAGAAGCCATCCGAATACTGATCGAGGCCAGGCGCGAACACTGAGCATCGCGGCGGATATTTTGACAGCACAGCGTTACAGTACGCCATCTTTGAGGGAAGCGCCGAGGCGGTCGGTGAACTCGTGCGCCTGGGAGCTGACGTGAACGCGGAAACCAGCAAGAATTCCTGGTTGTTCTTTCGCTTCCGCAGCGATAAAAATGAGTGGCCCCGCTGGACGCTTGCGAAGGAACGCGTCCGCTCTACATGGCCATCTGCCTCGTGCGGTATGAGATCGCGGAAGCTCTCCTTAACTCGACGGCGCCGACATCAACGCGCTCTCCTTTGGCTGGAGCGCCTTGCACGCTGTCGTTGCCATGCCAGATCCAGTTATGGTGGAACTACTCCTTCGCCGTGGTGCCGACCCATATGTCAAAGCGAATCTCAAATCTCTGCGTGGCCCCGCGTGGAACCATCAGACACCTATGGACCTGCTGATGGGATCCAGGCCAACGGCTAATCTCCTCCGAAGCGCAGAGCGCAAGCGGTAACTGGTAGTGAAGAGGTCGTGCTCGCCGAAACCACTTACTCACTCGCTCTAACCTCAGCGAGCCGAGCCCGCAGCAACTCCGGCAACCCCGCCTCCATTTCAGCACCAATGAGCCCCACCGCATCCATATCTTGTATATGCACCCGGTCTTTCAGCCGGAAACTTGTCAGCTTCATCCGCACCAGGTCCTCTACTGGCGCCAACAAAATCCCTTCCCTTGTCTCAACCGCCCTCGACGCCGGCACCGCCTCTTCATATTCGGGTCGCACCTTCTCGTGCAGAAACACCAAATGCACCGCCGATCGCGCCTTCGGCTGCTCCCCATCGACGAGCATATCCACTCCCGCCACGCGCCGGTAAACCCATCCCACCTTCCGCGCCGCCTCAATCACCGTAGGGAAGGTATCGCCTTTCCAGAGGCCGCGTTCGACATCAGCCGTCAGCCGCGCCCGCAGCGGATCACGTTCCGACACGTGCATGAACACTGCCATGCCGCCCACAATTCGGTAAGGGATTCCCGCCGTCGTCAAGAGCGAGTGCAGTTGTTTGATGCGGTCAAATAGTTGTTCCACGTGATGATCGAAGGCAGTTGCTGTCAACATGGGTCCGTTTTCATTCTGTCACCACCCGGCGCGCGCGAAAATCTCAGTTCAAGACTTCAAAATAAATCGCCTCTTTGTTTTCAACCACTTCCCGCCAAAATTCAAGTTCGGCGCAAGGCTCTTCAAAGTAGCCTGAAAAAAGTGATGGCGTAAAAGGCCTTCTTTACGCCCCCTGTGCCGCCGTCGTGCGTGCATCAAACCGCAACTCAATTTCTCATCTGAAAGGAATCACAATTCATGGCTACCGAAAAACAAAAAGCCGCAAACAAACTAAACGCGCAACACTCAACCGGCCCCATTTCCTCCGACGAGGCCGCCTTTAATAACTGGCGTCACGGACTGGCTGTCAAAACACACGAACACTTCGGCTTTCTCATGGACGAGAGTCAAGAAGAATTCGGAGCACTTCTCAACCAGCTCAGCCACGACCACCAGCCGACCTGCGAAACCGAGTTCATCATGGTTCGCCACATGGCCGAATCCGCGTGGTTGCGCGCCCGCGCCATCCGCTTGCAAGC
>CAWJBS010000048.1:0-51943 GCA_963840845.1 Bryobacterales bacterium | reverse complement strand
CTATGTACCTGTTCCTGACTCAGTTGCGTATTGCTCTGGCCGAGCGGATCGGGCCGAATTCGATTTCGTTCGGGTCGATTTGTACGACACGCCGCAAGGCATCTTTTTCGGAGCAGCGACTTTTTATCCCGGTTCCGGCTTTGCTAAGTTGGAACCCGACGAAGAGGATCTGGCGTTTGGCGCTTTATGGACGCTGCCGGAAGGCAAGGAAGCCTCGTAGAATCGACGGCTCTGGTCGCAAGCAGCAGCCATTGCGCGCCGGCAATGGGCCGCTCGGACGAACTGAAAGAGAATAAGGGCTGCCTAGGCCTACGTCACTCTCCGCGGATCTCCACAACCGCCACCGAATATCCTCCAACTTCCACTGCCAAGTCTTTCGCATAAGGCAAAGTGCGCTGCACTGGCGTAATCGCATGTGAATGCTCTAGACTTCCGGCTTCCCTCAATCCAGCGCTTATTATGTACAAGGTGGTGGAAGCCTTCTCAGGGACGCCAGCCCCCTGAAGCCGCAAGAGCAAGGTCGACTCTCCGCCCCATAATTAACCGCCTTAATCACAATCCGCCGGCCATCCATGCTCGCCGTAGCGATCGCATCCAAGGAACCAGGCACCCAGGCTTCCGGTTTCATCGTCGAGATTTGGTCAAAAAACTTCTCGCGCTGGGCAATATCGCGAACCACGCCGCTCGTGCTTGCCAGATACCGCTCGGCATAGTGTTCGTGAAACAGCTTCTCCACCACATATCCAGCCCCTGGAAACCACGAAACGTGATCATGATAAATGAGCGCCGTCCACGTCGGATCATCGGTCGTATTGCGCATCAACAGCGCAGGGCAAGTCATCGTCAGCTTTGGGCTTAGCTCCTCATACAGAATCAAACTGCCGGCCGCATGCAGCCCCGCGCGCCAATCATAGGTATGTTGCAAGCTCCACTCCAGCACCCCAATCTCAATGTTTGGATGCTTTGAAGCCTGCACGTAATCCCGTAACCTGGTGAGATAGTCGCGAATCCGCCGCAGCCCCGTCTCGAAATTCTCGGGCTCGTATTCGTAGTTATGGCACCCCAGTATGTCGAAATTCTCACCGGCAAGATCGATGATCGTCTCGCTCCAGTTCATGTCATTCGACCTCTTCTGCCCGCACGCCACTATGCGAGCCTCCGGCGCAATCTCTCTCAACCGCCGTCCATAGACATTCACAATCTCCGCGTACTTCTCGGCGGTAAAGCCGTTGTTCATCGGTTCATTGTCAATCTGGAAGAGTTTCACGCCATACGGCTCAGCGTGCCCATTCGTTGCGCGCAGGCGTCCCCATTCGGTGGTCGGGGCGTCGTTCAGATAGTGGACCCATTCCATTGCGTACGCAACGTGCTCTGGGCTGGTGCTGGGCGCAGCTAACACAATAAGAGGTTCTGTGTTGAGCTTGCGGCACAGCCCGAGAAACTCGTCCGTGCCGAAGCCGAAATAGTCGGAGTAGCCGCCCCAAAAGGTGTTGGGATGATACCCGCGCGCCGCGTAACGGCCAATGCCTTCTTTCCACTTGTAAGTGGAAGCGAACGAACCGCCCGGCCAGCGAATAAACTTGGGTGCAAGATCGCGCAAAGACTGCAGAAGGTCTGGACGCAGCATGCCATTCCGCCGCACATCGGCGCGCATTGTTGAAACAAAGTCGAGCAGAACGGTGCCGTTCCCGGTTGCCGTAATTTCAATTTGCGCCTGCGAGTCACGCACGTCACTGCGGAACGAGAACGGAATCTCCTGCCATTCCGAGCCCGCAAGAGCCAGCGGAAGCACAGCAATAGGCTCGCCCTTCTGCCTTCGCACCCGCAGCGTTAATTGCGCTGAGCCACCCTCGCGTTTCGCCCAGACCGATCCGTCATACATCTGCCCCAATTCCAAATAGACCCGGCCCTGCCGAATCCCCGCTTGGCCGCCGCCGTCCACACGTAGGCGTACACTCTTCTTCCCGTTCTGGAATTCGATCGCCGCTAGCTCTACCGTGCCCCGCTCCGCGAACGACTCCCAATAGGTCTTCAGGTCGTCTCCCTCAAAACCCGCGCCGCGAATCTGTTCCGCAAACAGGCCGTCTTCCACCGAATGATTGATGTGTTCCAGGAACTGCCCGTAGATCCGCTCGTCAATCAAGCCCGCCACCCGATCCGTATCCACCATCAACACAGCTACCCGCTCACCCACAGCCGCGACCCCCAAGGCAAACCTCGATGCTAGAGGGCTGGCCGCAATCGAACTCAAAATAAATTCACGTCTGTCCATGGTAATTTCGCTTCTCAACTCGACAACCCTCACCGCCTTGTTCGCCCTGGGCCGCTGAATTGCCACAGCTATTCATGGGCGGAATCTCAGATAATACCGGATCTGTCGGAGCCGTAGCACCTTTGCCGAGCGTCGAAGCGTCATTGCCCACCATGCGTCCTTCGGCCGTCTCCTAGCTCATCCCCGCTGCTATCATCAAGCCAAAACCGAATACCATCGATGAGCAATACCGACCGCAATGGGAAGGGAAAGGAGCCAAGCCGAGCTGTTAAGCTTTCCGAGCTTACCGGTGGCTTGATCATGCCAATCTCATCTCTTGACTCCTGCACGGCTGACCACCGGGGCGAAGTCAAGACAATAGTCACTGAGGCTGTTGAGTCGACAGCGTCTCCTAGGTTCGTCAAACGCCTCGTAAGTGACGCAGACAAGATCGCAGTGATTCAGAAGCGTATTGTGCAGAATGTTTACAACTCGATCGCTTGCGATGTCAGCGGCAAGAATCCGAATGGGATGTTCAAACTCGGTTTTCGATTCGCTTTCGATAAACCAGCCGTCATAATCAAGGATGATAAACAGATTATTCATTTGACATTGGCGTAATCGAGTACATTGCCTATCGTCGTGACTTGCGATTTGCTCGGAGGCCGCGAGCGGATTTTCGGAAGCTGACACAGCTTTCTCTAATGCACTTAGGCGTGAAGCTCTTGCTCAAGATGTCAAAGAGTGATGCCAAACCGAAAAGATTGATCCGAGTGAATTGTTGATGAAGAAGATTACCCTTGATGAGATGACGTACTTCTTGCTTTCGCACCCACTTACCGGAGAAAGCATTTCGGCGTCATACTTCAGAGATGTGCTTATTGCGGTGACTTCCAGAAAGGATAACGCTGACCTTGACGAGTTCCTAGGCGTTTTGCGGCGCGTCAAGTAGACCCGCTTGTCATCGTCGTGAAATCGGAGCTTTGTTTGCTTGCGGACGGCCTACTGGCAACATTTGCTTTTCCGTAAGCGATTCCACGAAGCCGCATAATCTATTGGTGGGCGGTCACAGGATCGAACTGTGGACCTCCTGCTTGTAAGGCAGGCGCTCTAACCGGCTGAGCTAACCGCCCATCGCTCGTGCTCTTCTGATTCTAGACTACTCGCCCCCTCTTCCTTCTACGAACTCAATTTTCCCTCATTTTTTCGCGTTTTCTCCCTCATTTGAGGGACGACAAACCTGTTCCATTCGGTTTAAGCTTCTCTATAGTCTCTTCCGCGAAGCGCCTGACGGATGCCTTCGCTGACCGAGTGGGTCGTGCCAATCTGCCCCCGCGCATCGCTCGCAGTTCTAACTGGGAGGGCGGCGGGGCAGCGAATTCTTCCGATTTTCAAGCCGTCATGCTATATTAGGAGTTTGCGTGCCCAGCCTTGTGCGCGCGGGAGTCTTTTTCCATGTCTAAAGTATGTGATATCTGCGGTCGCGGACCGCAATTCGGTAATAAAATCAGCCACGCGCACAACGTGACCAAGCGCCGCTGGGACTTGAACCTGCAATCGGTTCGGGCTGTCATCAAGGGTGCCAACAAGCGTATTCGCGCCTGTACATCTTGCATTCGCGACGGTAAAGTCCAAAAAGCTGCCTAATTCCTCAGGTCAATTCGTCTTTCATTCCCCAAACCGCGATAATGTCTAGGTGATGGCTGCGTTTCGCCAAACCGTTGCGCGTCTCGGCAAGTCTGGCATCGCGTTCCTCTGTATTCTGGCCGTCTATTTGGCCTTTTACTTCTCGGGCCGCGTTGTTCAGGCTTTTTTTACCCTGTTCCTTCTTGTTCCCCTGGGTGCTTATATCACCTTCCGGGCACTCCGTTTCATCCAACGCCATTCTTTGTGGAGCGTCCGCAATCGCCTTTTGTTCGTCTACGGACTCATCGGCGTTCTACCCATTCTCCTGCTATTGGTCCTGGTCGGCCTGAGCCTCTGGGGACTCACTAACGATCTCGCTGTTTACCTCGCCACCTCCGCTCTCGAACGAAAGCTCGACCCTCTCAACGGCGCCGTTGATGGCTTATCGCGTATGTCTCCGGACCAGCGCCGCATGGTCGCCGCCGACATGGAGGGTGCCTTCGCCAAAACATTTCCCGGTATCGCTTTTTACGTGCATGATCAAAACGGTGAACATCGCTATCCCCTCGATAGTCCGGAATTCAAGCTCGATCCTGCTTGGCGCGATGCGCACGGACTCCTGTTCTGGCGCAACCGCTTCTACGGTTGGTCTCTCCGTGCCGACGGCCAAACGCAAGTTTCCGCTCTCGCTCCGCTTTCGAGTGAGTTAGTCGAAAACCTCGTCCCGAACCTCGGCGTTATCGCTCTTATCGAAGTCAAAGGCTCGCATGGCCCGCCCGAACTTTCTCTCAGTTTGGAAGATCCTACTGGCAATCCCGATGCGCCCGCCCATCTCCGCTTACACCTCCCTCCTGCTGTCAGCACGTTTGATATTCCCGTTTTCCTCCCATCCACTGTCCAGCACTATCACTTCGATACTCCGAACCGCACTCACGAAGGCGTTCTTTGGGTCTACTCCCGTCCGTCCGCTGTCTTGTCCTCATTCTTTTCTAAGTCCGAATCACTGCGCGGCACTCTCGCCGTCCTGTTCATCGTGGTTGTGATCCTCTTCCTGGTTGTCGAAGCCATCGCCGTCACCATCGGCGTCTCTCTCTCTCACCGCCTCACCACCGCCGTCAATCAACTTTACGAAGGGACCCGCCGCGTTCTGCTGGGCGATTTCCAGCATCGTATCCCCGTGCGCGATCACGACCAACTCGGCGATCTCAGTGAGTCTTTCAATCAGATGACCAGCAATCTTGAACGTCTCTTTTCCGTTGAAAAAGAGAAAGAGCGCTTGCAGACCGAACTCGAAATCGCCCGCGAAGTGCAAAACCAGCTCTATCCGAAAGAAGCCCCTCCCATGCGCGGCCTCAAGCTGACCGTTTGTTGCGATCCAGCCCGCATGGTTTCCGGCGATTATTACGATTACCAGGAAATCGCCGGCGGCAAAATGGCCTTTGCTATCGGCGACGTCGCAGGGAAGGGAATCTCCGCTGCCCTGCTCATGGCAACCATCCAGGCAGGACTCCGAGCCCAAATCTCTCTCAACCAATCCGCTACTGACCTATGCGTTTCGCTCGTCGTTTCCGGCTCAACAAGCAGATCTTTGCCAATACTGCGCCAGAAAAATACGCAACGTTCTTCTTCGCCACCTTTGACGAAGCCTCCGCGCATTCTCACCTATACCAACGCCGGACACCTCTCGCCCCTTCTCTTCCGCAATGGCGAAGTCCAACCCCTCGATTCGAACGGCACTATCGTCGGTGCCTTCGCAGGTGCCACCTATGGCGAAAGCAGCATCAACTTCCATCCGGGCGACATGCTGCTCTGCTACACAGACGGCATCACTGAACCTGAAAATCCTTATGGCGAAATGTTCGGCGAAGAGCGTCTCATTGACATAGTGAAAAAACACGCCCATCGCGACGACCGCGAAATCCTCCAGATCATCCTCGAAGCTGTCCGTAGTTGGACCGGCTCTCCCGAACTCCAAGACGACATGACTCTGCTCCTAGCTCGGGAGGTCACCAGCTTATGAAGGTACTCACCGCCTCCGAAATGCGCGAAGTTGACCGCCGCACCATCGAGAGCGGCATCCCAGGCTTGATCCTCATGGAGAACGCCGGCGTCCGCGTTGTCGATGTTCTACGTGAAACATTCGCCCCACTCTCAAACAGCGAGTCCTTGTGGTTTGCGGCAAAGGCAATAACGGAGGCGACGGCTTCGTGATCGCTCGTCAACTGTTCACCCGCCGTCTCTGCAGCCCAACTCACTGTGCTCGAACTCTTCGATCCTGAGTCACTCTCGGGAGATGCCAAAGCCAATCGTCAGATGCTCACAGCCTGTGGTTGCCCAGTCGTAAAGGAGCCTCCCAAGCGACGCCAACCTCGCCACTCTCGTCATCGACGCCGTCCTCGGTACCGGCCTCAACGGGCCTGCCGCCGGCCCTGCTCTGGAAGCCATCCGTCTCATCAACAACTGCTTCCCACTCGCCAAGAAAGTCGCTGTCGATATCCCATCCGGCCTCCCATCCGACACTCCCAATCGCCCCCGGCGAATTCGTCAAAGCCGACCTCACTGTCACTTTCACCGCCGCCAAACTAAGTCAATGCCTCTCCCCAATTATGAGTCGATGGGCAAACTCATCGTCGTCCCCATTGGCTCTCCAGACCCGCTTTTGAATCCTCCACTCTCAACCAAACCACGGCCGACGATCTCCGTCATCTCTTTACCAAACGTCTTCACGACTCCAACAAAGGAATGTACGGCCACGTCCTGGTAGCGGGTGGTTCGTTGGCAAAAACGGCGCACCAGTCATGTGCGCCCTTGCGGCTTATCGCAGCGGTGCAGGCTTGGTGACTGTCGTCATCTCCCGCCGGCCCGTCCACCACCCGGAACTGATGACGGAACCTCTCACGACGCCGCGCAACTTCTCGATCTCCTGAAAAAGATGACCGTGCTCGCCCTCGGCCCCGGCTTGGGCACCGCCCCCGAAACAGTGCGTCTCGTCAAAGCAGTCTACGAACAAGCAGACCTCCCAGCCGTCGTCGATGCCGACGCTCTTAACGCCCTCGCCGGTCATCTCCCAAAAGTCAAAAAGGTCCGCATCCTCACGCCGCACCCCGGCGAAATGGGCCGCCTTATAGGTAAATCTACGAAAGAAGTCCAGGCCGATCGCTCTCGCTCGCACAAAACTTTGCCTCCCAAACTGGCGCCGCCATCGTCCTCAAAGGTGACCGCACCATTATTGCTTTTCCCGATGGCGAAACCTGGGTCAACCCCACCGGCTCTCCCGCGCTCGCCAAGGGAGGCACCGGCGATATCCTCACGGGCATGATCGCCGGCCTCGTTGCCCAGCATCCAAAAGATTGGAAACGGGCCGTGGTCGCCGCTGTCTGGCTGCACGGCCGCGCTGGTCAGTTAGCGGGTGCGAAGCTGGGTGAAGAATCCACTCTCGCCACCGACATTCTCCACTACCTCTCGGATGCCATCAATGAACTCCGCCCAGCACTTTGAAACTCACTCCGACGAAGAAACCCGCGCTCTCGGCCGCGTCTCGCTCCTCAGTTAAGGGCGTCGTCCTGCTCATCGGTGATCTGGGTGCCGGTAAGACCACTCTCGCCAAAGGCATTGTCGAAGGCCGCGGCGCTGCCGCCGCGGACGAAGTCTCCAGCCCCACCTTCACCCTCATTCACGAATACGGCGATCCCGTCAAGGTCTACCACGCCGATCTCTACCGCCTCGACACCGCCGAACAAGTCCGCCGCCTCGGCCTCGAAGAACTCTTCGACACACCCGCCCTCACGCTAATCGAATGGGGCGAACGTTTTCCTGAAATCATCCCCTCCGACCACACCGAAATCCGTCTCACCCACGGCCCCGATGAAACCCGTCTCATCGACCTCCTCGTTCGGTGACTGCCACCGTAACCTCCTAATTGCCGTAGCGCCCCGTTGAAAACAAAGATCTTCCAATTCGGTGCCAGCCACCGTGTCTCCCGAATTCGAGCATTGCCGCCCAGCAACAAACCTGCTCGCTCAAAGGCATCTACGTCAAAACAACGGCGTGATAAACGCCTGCGAAACCACCGCTGCCGCTAAATAGCCGCTTTTCTTAAACAGCAGCGCGTTACAAGCCCCACCAAAAAGACGGGCGGCCAGGAAAGCGGAGCACGATAAACCGCCAAGAAGGCAGGCGCACCAAGAACCGCCTGCCACCCACCCTCTCGCGGTCCAGCGCGAAACATGAGTCCGCGAAACAGATACCTCCGGCCACCGAGCAACAGCACCCCCATCACAACAAGGGACAACCGCCAGTTTGGAGTCTTTTCCATCTCTTGCTGAGAACGGCGAATCATTACCTCCCTCACCGGAAAGTGCATCAGCAGTGCCAGATAACCTCGGCCCAGCAAGCCCAGCAACACCCCCCACCGGCCCCCGCTAGTAGAGAACCCGCCAAGCGGCGCCGTGGGTGCCCACCAGTCCGCAAATTTGCCCTGCCGGAGCGGAAGAAAAGACATCTTTCAGCGCAACCTTGGAGCCGAACGATTTCAGCACTCCATTGATCCCCACTAACGCCATGAAGATTCGCTTACTCCGAAAGAAAGGGCGGCATGCGAGAGAATTGCTGCGATTTTCCTAGCCTCTCATCGCACGGCATTTTGCGATCGCTCTTCTGTCCTGAGCCGAAATTTTGTCTTCCCCACCGCCTTCTCTTCCAGCCAAAACTTCCCAAACACCCCGCGTGCCTCTTCTTCCACCAAGTAACTCTTCACAGGCCCGAAGAAATCACTGGCGCCCACGCCCCGGTAAGTCGGCAGAAAGACCCGTAACACTCGCGGATCGTAGTAACGAAAAAAGACATGCTCGCCGTTCGGCAGCTTCTTCTTTGAAAACCGCCGCAAATGTTCCCGCAATTCCTTCAGTGGTAAATCGCAACTAAGATAAACGCCCCAACTCTTCCCGCACCCCTCGCTCACTAAGCTCTTCAATACCGGCGAATCCCCAGGTAATCGCACCAAGTAAGGTGCCACGTCCTTCAACTCCTCGCCCTGAGCGCCCTCATACAGCGATTGATACTCGGGACTCGCTTCCCGCAATAGCTTCAGAATTGCTGTATCACGGGCCGCATCCAAAATGGCATAAAGCGGTTGAAATTCTCCGCGCAGCACACTCAGCAAACTCCGCCCCGCCAGGGAAACATCCTCAAATTCCGCCGTATCCAGACTATCCAGAAAGCGCACGCGAAACACAGTCTGCCCGGCTACAATCTCGTCGCCATTCTTCAGCGCCTTCGATTTGATCCTGCTGCCATTCACTGCCACGCCGTTACTGCTCTCGTGATCGCAAATCATCATCGTCTTAACGCCGCACTGCAAAACGCAATGCAAGCCGGACATAAACGAGTCGTCCGGAAAAGCGAGATCCGCGCTCGGCGCCCGGCCAATCTGCATGATCTGGCCGGAGCGTAGCGCAATCTTTTGGCCTGCCTGCGGTCCTCCTTGTACTTCGACAATCACCCGCATAGGTCGAGATGGAACCGCTACGTGTCCGACGAGGCTCCGCCCACAAAAGGTGCGCCTGTTGCTGATGCATTCGTCATGCTTTCTACTTGTGGCGAAGAAGAGCTAGAAGGCATCGACGGCATCCCTGTAGGCGCATCGCCGATGATAACCGTCGGACATCCCATCACAATCGCATTCACCGGCCCTAGCGCCAACCCCGGCTTCTCTTCGATAATGTCTCCCAGTCGGCAAGCCATCATGCCGTTAATCAAAACCGTCGGGCTTCCCATCATCACGTTGCCCACACCATCGGGGCCCAGGACGGGATCCACCATCGGACAAGCATGCTGATCGATTTCTGCGCGCCACGCCGGCTGTCCACCAATCAGAACATCCACACTTCCAATACCGGGGAATAACGGAGTGCCGTGCGCCGTCTCATCGCCGACTCGTGCTGCTGGAGGCATAAAGTTCCTTTGCTGAAGTATACACTTGAAAATCCGAGTTCATATGCATCACATAATGCTCCTCGTACTTCTCGCCCAAACCCCTGCTGCACCCGTACCAGACTGGGCTCAGCCAGGCTCTCCCAATCATCCGCAAGTGGCGCCGCCGCCCGACTTTCACCGTCCCACCACCACCTTCCAAGCGCCGATCGGCATCTTCGACGGCCAGTCCGATGTCGGCAGCGCCTTGGTTCCTGCTAGCGCCACGTATGATGTGCAAACCAAGCAATACACAATCACATCCGCTGGCTACAACGTCTGGTACACCCGCGACGAATTTCGCTTCCTCTGGAAGAAAATGTCAGGCGACGTCTCACTCGCCGCCGACATCACCTTTCCCGATCCCTCCGGCTACAGCGACCGCAAAGCCATCCTCATCATTCGCCAAGATCTAAATGACGATTCCAAGGAAGCCCTTGTCGCCCTTCACGGCCTTGGTATGATCCACCTCGCGGAACGCCCCGAAAAAGGCGTTCGCGTCAAAGACACCGAATTTCGCATCGGCGGTCGTGGCCTTCCGGCGGGTAAAACACCCGATAGCTTGGTCCCCATGCTCGCCAAACGCATCGGCATCGAAAAGCGCGGCGATGACTTTGCCCTGTTCGTCAGCGTAGAGGGCGAACCCATGCACCAGTTCGGTCCGCCCATCCACCTCCACATCGAAGGCCCGTTCTACGTCGGCATCGGCTTCTGTTCCCATCTGCCTGACAAATCCGACACCGCTGTCCTCTCTCACTTACTTCTAACCAACAAGGCCGGGCAAATGAAGTAACCTTAGGGTCTGGGCGAAATACTCTTGGCATCTCCCTCAGCTTTAAGTTTTTTCGCCTGCTCAAGCGCCGCCTTAGCTTTCTCGTCTTCTCCCATGGTGCGGTAGAGATCCCACAAGTTGGCATACGCTAACTGAAAATCAGCCTTCTTCGCGATGGCCGTATTGTAGTCGCTCTCCGCGGCCATATAGTCCTTCGTCGCGTCCGGTTGTTTGCGAACTTCCTTGCTGTAGCCTCTCGCCCCATACGCGATGCCACGCCGGTAATACGCCCAGGCGTCATCCGGCCGCTTTTCAATCACTTTGTTGTAGTCGTCAATAGCTTCGTCAAAGTGATTCAACGCAACCTGCACAGCCGCCCGGTTGAACAATAAGTCGGGGTCGCCCGGTTTCAATGCCAGCGCTTTATCAAAATCGGCAAGCGCGCTTTTCAGATGCCGCTCATCGCCTTGGGCAATTCCTTCAACATCCAATGCGCCGGCGTCGCTGTGGTCGCTCAGCCGGTCCGCTCTATTCGAATCGGCTAGGGCCGCCGCTAACCGGTGCTGCAGTAAGTTCACATGAGCCAAGTCATAGTACCCAATCTCATACTTATGATTCAGCTTGATGGCCGCGGCATAATCCGCTCGCGCCTCTTTCCTCTCGCCCATGCCGTCATAGGCCAAGCCTCGATCCAAGAGAATGCCAGGATCGTCTGGCTTCAAACTGTTGGCTTTGTTGTAAGCCTCCAGCGCTTTCGGCCAGTTACCTTCCTGGCCAAAGCTGTCGCCTAAACCAACAAACGCGCCCACCGAGTCGTTCTTGAATTCGAGCGATCTGCGGTAGTCGGCAATTGCCCCATCCCAATCGTTGTTTTTGTAGTGGGCGAGTCCACTTCCTTCCCAAGCGACTGCCGAATCATTCTTGACCGTTGCGCCATGGTTATAGTGCTCCAAAGCTTCGGTCCAGCGGCGGTTGACCGAAGGCTCGGCCCATCTCTTGTAGTACACCAGCGATTCTTCCCATTTCTGTTGCGCCGCCAAGACTTCAGCCAGGTTCAGCAGCGCCGCCGGAAAGTTCGCAGATACATCGAGCGCGGAGCGAAAGGCTTTCTCCGCTTCGGGCAGATTCCCTTGAGCCCGATACGCCAGCCCCAGGCCGTTATAAGCGTCAACATATTTGCTGTTCAGGCTGATAGCCGTCGTAAACTCACTAACGGCGCCCGCCAGATCTTTGGGCTGGCTCTCAAAGAGAGCTACGCCGCGGCCATAATGCGCCAGTTCATCTTTTGAATTCTGGCTGATCGCCGTTTCATAGTCTTGCGCCGCCTGTTGATAATTTCCGCTATCGAACGCTTTACGCCCGGCCAAATCAGACTCACCGATCACTTGGCCCCTGCATGTCGTGCTGGCGTCGCGCGGCGCATTGGCCATATACTGCGCCCCTTGATCGGCTTGGTTCAGGCTGATATACACCGCATTCAAATCGCAGTAAGCGAGCCCGTCACGGGAGTCCTTCTCAATGGCTGTCTTGTAGTCGCGAATCGCTTCTTCGAACCGCTTCTGCTTGAATTCAACCGTTCCTAAATTGACATAAGCTTCCGACGTCCGCCTCTGCTCCATATCCCCGCCGCTCGCGCCACTGCTCCGCAACTGGATCTCTTGTTGATAATCGTTCGCCGCCTTTTCGTATTCGCCCTTCTCGTAGTGCGCCTGACCGAGCGCGTCTAAAACGCTCGGATCATTCGGCCGCAAGCCCTTCGCCGCGTCCAGATCTTTCAGCCCCAATTCCCACTGCGCGTTCGCTCCCGCTTGATCCCCGTTCTTGAGTAACCTCTCAGCCTTGGCGTCGTACGCCTCGCCCCGCTGCCGTAAGCTAGCCGCGTGGTCGGGCTTCTTACTTAGCGCGGCCGTATAGTCGGCAATGGCCTCGTCAAACTCACCCAGTCGTTGGTGTGCATAACCGCGGTCGTAATAGACCTCGGCGCTCTCCACTTGGCCATTGATCGCCACTGTATAATCCTGAATCGCGCTCGTCAGCAAGTCCCGGTCTCTGCGTTCCAGCTCATATTTCCGCAGATAAGCCACTCCGCGATCGAAGCTAATAGCCGCATTCCCAGGCGCCAACACCAAGGCCTGCGTATAGTCGTTAATCGCTAAATCCAGATCCGGCAGCTTCTCCGGCCCCGCTTTGGCTTCGGCTAGCTTTTCGTGCGCCAATCCGCGTCCATGCAGCGCCTCGGCCCACTTCGGATCTACCCCCAAAGCTTGGCTGTAATCGTTAGCCGATTCCTGATATAGGCCGCTTTGATATTCACAACTGGCTAGGTTGAAATATGCTTGGCCGGAGTCACTCCTCAGCCGTACCACCATCTGAAAATTAGTGATGGCATTCGCCCAATCGCCCTTGTGCTGATAAGCAACGCCCAAATCGTAAAACACTCGCGGATCATTGGCATTAAGCCGGATCGATTTCGAAAAGTCGTCAATTGCGCCCTGCAGATCCTGCTTCTTGTTGGGCCACTCCTCATAGCGCAGCGTCCCGCGATTGTAATAGGTCGAGGCGTCGTCGCCGTCTTCAATCTCAAGCGCTTTGTTGTAGTCTTCTAGCGCGAGTTCGAAATGGTCGCGATTCCTTTCGTGCAAAGCTTCGTTCTTCCGCCGTTCCGCCGCCCGGTTCACATAAGCATTGCCGTAATCGTGCCTCATCTTAATGGCGCGCGTGTAATCGCGTTCAGCGCCGGCAAAATCCCCGTTGTCGAACTCCAGCACGCCCCGATCGAGATAAGCCGTCGCATCTTCAATCCCAAGCTTGATCGCCTCGTTATAATCCACCATCGCCGCATCTTTCTCGTGAATCTTGTAACGGGCTACTCCGCGTGCAAACAGAATCTTGCGATTATGCGGCGTCAATTTATCCGCCGCGTTATAGTCGGTGATCGCTTTCCCAAATTCTTCCAGTGCGTAATAGACGACGCCCCGGTCGTAGAGGGCCATTGCCAAAGCGCCACCCACATTGGCGCCATTCGCGGCGTCTACCGCGTGATTACAATTGGCCAAGGCCGCCACTAAATCCCGCGCCTCGTATTTCGCTACGCAGTCCTTTGTGTACTCTTCAACAGTCACCGCGGGCCCCGCACCGGACGTCCCCGGCGCCTGTGCCGTGGTCTGTGCCGAGATAACGCTCGGACTCATCGTCACCGCCAATACCGCCGCAGCCGGCAAAAACCACCAACCCCCTTGGGATTTCATGTGTGGTGATACCTCCTGTTCATTAGGGTATCCTTCTTGCGTCCTAGTGGCCAAATCGCTTTGTCCTTCCTTTTCCAATGCTTCACCCTCGCTCATAGAAGCAAAAGCTGAACACTTCATTACAAATTGGATAAACCTATCTAAACCAGCTCCACCCCAGCCCCGGTGACCACCTCATCCATCGCCAAATACAAATCCGCCTGATGCTTGTAATACTCGTCAATGTCCCGCGTTCGCACATACACGAAAATCTCAATCGTAAACGCCGCCGCCGAGTACCCGCTAATCCGCACCGGTGTCGGCCCAACCTCCACCTGCTGATTCACCTGCAACATCGCCTCCATATCCTGGATCAGCCTACGAACCGCATCCTTCGCCGTCGCCCTCTTAATTTGGAAGCTCGGATTGAACAAAATCTTGTCCCGCGCCGCATAGTTCTCTAAATTAATCCCCGCAAACGACGAATTCGGAATACTCACTAGCGTCCGATGCAAGGTCCGAATCCGCGCCGACCGCAATCCAATCTGTTCGACCGTCCCGGTCACTCCGCCAAAATTGCCAAAATCGCCCAGCATCACGGGCGCATCGCCAATCACCGACACACCGCCAAACACGTTCGCGATCGTCTGCTGCGCCGCCAGCGCCACCGCAATGCCGCCCACGCCCAGGCCCGCAATAATCGTGGTCATATTGAAGCCCCAGTTATCAAAGATCAGAATGATAGCGAAAATCACTACAATCGTCTTCAACACCCGCCGGCTCAAGTACATCACCGAACTCGAAACCACCCGCTGCTTCTGGTTTAATGCCAGATCCAAATGCACCAACAAATAATCAAGCAGGTTGATTAAGCCCCACGCCATTGCCGCCACCACCACCAGCAACAAGGCGCGTCCAATATATAGCCGGCTGAGCGCCGCCGGCCCGATAATCGCCTCGACAAACTTGAAGACCGCCACGCTCAGCAACACCAGCAACGGATCCACCACCGCCTGAATCCATGCGAAACTCCCCGTTTGGGCAAACCGCATCGCCCGAACTGTCCTGTTGAAAACTACCAGGGCCAGCCGCGATAGCACGAAGATCCCACACGCCGCCAACAACAGCGCGATCCACTTCCATAGCGGTGTCTCCCATACCTCCGTTTTCACCAGAAACCGCGGCAGCCGCGCTTCAATCTGCGCTTCCGCTCCCGGCGGCGGCGCCAACTCCGGAATCTTGGCCACTGTGCTCGCCGAAAAAACCCAAATCGGTGTCCCATTCGCCGGCTCCTCCTTCTGCAGCTCAATCACACTGCCGCCAACCGTTGTCACATGCTCGATATTCGGATCGGGATCATCTCCCAAATTCCCCTGCGCATCCTGGCTCAACCGCAACACGTCAAAACTTGTCGCCGAGTTCAGAATCGCTTCCAGCTCCTTCGCCAGTTTCGGCCCTTCTTCCCCCCGCGCCCGCGCCTCAATCCGGCTCAAATCCAAATACTCCGCCGCCGTCTCGTAATCATCCGAGTGGCAAGTCTCCAGAAACGCCGTCACCGCCGAACGCGGATTCCCCCGCCGTAGCGCATCCGCCGCCGGCGCTGTTGTCGCCGCCCCACACGCAAAAATGCCAGCCAACGCCAGCCCAACCAATTTAATTTTGACCGTCACTCCTATTCGACGCCCCATCCCCTCCCCTCCGTGACACCTCCCAATCCGAGATCCCCTCCCAACCGTGACAGACACCATAACCTCCGAATTCCCCACCTCCCGCATTGCAAACAAACACCTCCGAATTCGGTGCCAGCCACCATGTCTCCTCAATTCCCCTGAGATTCCTCCCTTCCTCCGCCCACTTCCGCTACATATGCCCCGACGCCCCCGCATCGTCATCCCCAACTGCCCCCATCACATCACCCAACGCGGCAACAACCGCCAAACCGTCTTCTTCTCCGATTCCGACCGCACCCTCTACCTCACTCTCCTCCAAAAATATTCGGCCGCTTACCAAGTCCAAATCCTCGGCTACTGCCTCATGTCCAACCACGTCCACATCGTCGCCTCTCCCGCCACCCCCACCGCGCTCTCCCGCGCCATCGGCCTCACCCACAACGACTACTCCCGCTACGTCCACATCCGCCGCGCCGAGTCCGGTCACCTCTGGCAAAATCGCTTCTACTCCTGTGCCCTTGAAGCCCGCTATCTCCCCGCCGTCCTCGCCTATGTCGAACGCAACCCGGTCCGCGCCAACCTGGTCCAGTCCGCCACCGACTGGCCCTGGAGCAGCGCCTTCACCCACACCGCCCCCACCACTCCCCCGCAAACCTGGCTCCATCTCGAACCATGGTCCGCCCACTGGACTCCCACCCTCTGGCGCACCGCCCTCCAACACGGCCTCGCCGAAGCCGAACTCCGCGCCCGCGTCATCGAAGCCACCCGCACCGGCCTCCCCCTCGCGGATCAAGCCTTTCTCGAAAATCTCTCTCACCAATACGGCCTGTCCTTCCTCAAGCAAAAGCCCGGCCCCAAACGCACCACCCCCTCCCATCGCGAGAAAGCTAACGCCGCCTAGCAGCACTTTATGCGCACTTCCCCAGTCATCCAAACACCGTGATATTTATCGCATCTGTTCAACACCTCCTATCAGTGTTACTTTCCAATCGCAATGTCACCTCCCACTACTCCTACCCACAATGACGAAGTCGCCCGACTCGCCTCTCTCCGCAGCTTCGATATCCTCGACACTCCCCCTGATGGCACCTTCGACCGCGTCTGCGCCCTGGCCGCCCACTTCTTCAAAACCCCCATCGCCCTCATCTCCCTCGTCGATGAAGACCGCATCTGGTTCAAATCCAAATACGGCATGGATACCCCGCAGATCCCACGTTCCCCTGGCCTCTGCGCCTCCGCCATTCTCACCGATGCCGCCTACGTCATCAAAAACGCCATCGCTGACCCCCGCACCCTTGCCAATCCCCTCGTCGCTGGTTCCTTCGGTCTTCGCTTCTATGCTGCCGCGCCTCTCGTCACCCACGACGGTTTCCGCTTAGGCACCATAAACGTCATCGATTTCTCCCCGCGCGATTTCTCCGCTCAAGACGAATCCGCTTTGCAAGATTTCGCCGGCATCGTCATGGACCAAATGGATCTCCGCCTCTCTGCCATCAAAACCGTCACCAGCCTCGCCAAGACCCTGCGTGCCGTCGGCGACGCCAGCGATCTTGAGCGCGTCATTACCGTGTGTGCTTGGACCAAGAAGATCAAACTCGGCCACGAGTGGGTCTCTTTCGAAGAGTTCGTCACTCAGCGCCTCGGTCTCCAGATTTCCCACGGCATCCATCCCGATGCCGCCCTCGAAGTCCTCACTCAATTTCAAAGCGATAACGCAGATCGAACCCGCGTATGAGCGTTCCGCTTCCCGGTCCGCATCCCGTTGTTCTGATTGTGGACGACGAAGCCCTGGTCCGTGAGTTGTTCAAGGAAATTTTGCAGTCTTGCGGCTACCACGTTCTGACCAGCTGCAACGGCAAACAAGCCCTGCGGCAACTGGAACAAACCTCTGTCGATTTATTGATTACCGATCTCGTGATGCCCGAACAGGAAGGTCTCGAAACCATCGCCCAGGTTCGCAAACGCTTCCCCCGCACCAAGATCCTTGTCGTATCCGGCTATGCGGAATACTTCAAGGTCGCAACCCTCTCCGGCGCCCAAGAATGTTTACTCAAACCAGTACAGCCCGCTCTCCTTCGCGAGAAGGTCCTGCAATTCATCGCCCGCTAACAGCGTACATAAAATCAGCTAAGCGAACGGACGTGCGCTATAGAGTCCTATCATCCCGAAGAACGCGGCCGGGTTTCAAAAGCTGCCGAAACAGTTTCAGCGCTCCGCTGCAAGAGGCAGGTGATGCAAGGTAGCTACCACTGAAATGAAATCGAAACTGTTCCGCAAAAAGGATATGTGATCACATTGCCTTCGACAAACGTGATTCGCATCTCTGCGGCTAACGCCCCGAATTAAACCAAGGCGTGATCTTCATACCTGTGCCCGCAATTACCACAAAGCGGGTTGCCGGGGTCGTTCTCCCAGGCGGGGCAATTACAATCCTTATGCGTACATCGACCATAGCCACAACGTATTTTCAGGCCGCCATCTGTCTTCGTTTTCACCCACGGTTGGATGTGGGCACTGCAATCCTGCGTCCGTTCGTGCAACATGACTCTTCTCCTTGAAAAAGTATAGTGCGGCTGAACCTTTGCGCGCAAATGCGGATTAACACCGGAGAAAGTGCCCCCGGCAGCGCAGTCTTTTGGGGAACAGACTGCCTGCCGGGGAACCTGGAGAAGCGTTCTTTGGTGCCCGAGGATGAAATCGAAACGCCGATGAACGCACCGAATTCCCCAGTTATCGGGGTTTTGCCAAAATCCTAACACCCTTCATTAGGTAAGAATAGCTCGCAAAAACTGTACTATGAAATGTCACTTACCGTACACTCAGCCGCTTTCATACCCGCGCAATTGCCTGTTCAATCCTGGCTAACGCTACCCTAATAAATTGGGAACAATGAAAAAAGCGCTTGTGACTGGATCCTGCGGCCTCATCGGCTCTGAAGTATGTACTCACCTTTTCAAAAACGGCTACTCCATCGTCGGCATTGACAACAATGAGCGTGCCGTTTTCTTCGGACCCGAGGGCGATACAAGCCGTTCGCTAAACCGCCTCCGCTCCACCATCAATGGCTATCGTCACATCGACATCGACATTCGCGACCGCGCCAAAATTCTCGATCTTCTCGCCGAAGTCAAGCCCGACGCCATTGTCCATACAGCGGCTCAACCTTCTCATGACCGCGCCGCCGCCATCCCCTTTGACGATTTCGATACTAACGCCGTCGGCACCCTCAACCTCCTCGAAGCCACCCGCCGCGCCTGTCCTGAATCGCCCTTCGTTCATATGTCCACCAACAAGGTGTACGGCGATCTCCCCAACACCATTGCTCTCAAAGAACTCCCCACACGCTGGGATTACGCCGACCCCGCCTTCGCACACGGCATCGCCGAAACGTTTTCTATCGATCAGTCAAAGCATTCTCTCTTCGGCGCTTCCAAAGTGGCGTCCGATGTTATGGTTCAGGAATATGGCCGCTATTTCAACATGCCCACCTGTTGTCTGCGCGGTGGTTGCCTCACCGGCCCCAATCATTCCGGCGTTGAGTTGCATGGTTTCCTCAGCTATCTCGTTCGCTGCAATGTCGAAGGGCGCGAATACAAGTTATTCGGCTACAAAGGCAAACAGGTTCGCGATAACATCCATTCCGAAGACGTGGCCAATTTCATCCTCGCGTTTTTGCAAACGCCCCGTTCAGGCGAGGTCTATAACATTGGCGGCGGAAAGGATAATTCCTGTTCTGTTCTCGAAGCCTTTGCCTCTGTTGAAAAGCTCACCGGTAAGCCGCAGCGCTATTCTTACGTGGATCAGAACCGCGTCGGAGATCACATCTGTTATTACAGTGATCTGCGCAAGATGCTCGCCCATTACCCAAACTGGCGCATCACGCATTCCCTCCAAAACATCTTTGAGGAAATTGCCCGCGCTTGGCAGACTCGCCTAGCGGCCACCGTATAAGAAATGAAGCTTCTCATTACCGGCATCTGCGGCTTCGTCGGCAGTCAGTTAGCCACCCACTTACTCGAACTCATGCCCGGTCTGGAAATTACCGGTATCGATAACCTCCTGCGCCCCGGCTCCGAGCTGAATCGCCCGCTTCTCGCTGCTCAAGGCATCCGCCTCGTGCATGGAGATCTGCGTCTTCGTAGTGATGTCGAAGCGCTTCCCCCGGCCGATTGGGTCATTGATGCCGCCGCTCACCCCAGCGTTCTGGCCGGCGTCGATGGCCGCTCCAGCCCCCGCCAGCTCACCGAACACAATCTCATTGGTACTCTCAACATCCTTGATTACTGCCGCGAACACCAAGCCGGCTTCATTCTTCTCAGCACCAGCCGCGTCTATTCTGTGCGCGACCTCGCCGCTCTCCCCGTCCTCGAACGCAACGCCGCCTTCGAGCTTCCCGCCAGTGGTTTGCCGCCCGGCGTTAGTCCTGCCGGCATCACGGAAGAGTTTCCCGTTCGCCAGCCTATCTCGCTTTACGGCGCAACCAAGCTTGCGTCGGAAATCATGGCGCGCGAATACTCTCAAACCTTCGGCTTCCCCGTTTGGATCAATCGCTGCGGTGTCATCGCCGGCGCCGGTCAGTTTGGGACCGCTGAACAGGGAATCTTTTCCTACTGGCTCCACGCCCACCGCGCCCGCCTCCCCTTGGCCTACATCGGCTTCGGCGGACTCGGCTACCAAGTCCGCGACGCACTCCATCCCACAGATCTAGCTGACCTCATCCAGATCCAGCTCCAAAAATTGCCCACCGTCGATTCAACCTTTCACGCCGGCGGCGGCCGCGAAAATTCCATGTCTCTCGCCCAACTCACCGCCTGGTGCAACCAACGCTTTGGCGAACACACCCCTCGTCCCGACAATCGTCCTCGCCCTTTCGATATCCCCTGGCTCGTCATGGATTCCACCGCAGTCAAAAAGACACTCGGCTGGCAACCCAAACGCTCTCTCGCCTCCATCCTCGACGAAATCGCCGCCCACGCCATCGCCAACCCTGACTGGCTCTCCCGCACGGGCGCCAAGTAGGTAGGGCAGGGTGGCACCCTGCGGCGGACTGGTAGTCCGCCTGCCGCACGATCACAGCACTAGCCAAATTTATATTTCCCTTCTTTTCAACCACCTACCGGGAATTTTTTTGTTCCCCCAGAACGCCCTCATGGCAACGTTGTACCGGAAATCATTCCCATGCAACGCGAAAACATTCATCCCATTGAGCCAGAATGCTCCCTCCCCGGCACGGCGTTGACCTGCCTCAACAGTCTCAAACACGGCGCCACTTCGCGCCAGCTCTTCGTCACCGGCGAACAGCCCCAAGAGTTTTATAAATTACTCGCCGAATCGTTCGAATCGCACAAGCCCGATACCACCGAGGATTCCGCTCTTGTCACAGACGCCGTCCTCGCCCGGCTGGTATCTCTGGCGTCGGCAGCGCGCTCACGCCAAACGCGAATTCGAAATCTTCGAAGAGGCCCTGAAGCCGATTCCCCCAGCCTCAACGGGCTCCGCGAACTCGAGCTCTTCGATTGTTACCGTACGCAAGCCGAACGCGCTCTCAACCGCGCTTTAAAAAATCTGCAAATGCGCCGAAAATCCGTCTTAGACGAGGAAAAATGGCGCACTCACCTCATCGTCGCCAAACAAAAGTTCGATCTCGATCTCAAAAAATTCGAGCTCCGCCAAGAGCAACAGCAAGCCAAACAAAAAGCGGCCACCTCTCGCGAAGACGAAGATTTCGACGGCGCCGCTTTCAAAAAATACACCGTGCACACAGGAGACACCTGTTTCATCGAACAGTATCTTTACGTTGTCACCAAAGAAGACGCACCCTACGCGCTCACCTCGCCCCCTCAAACCGCACCGTGCAGCGCATCATCGAACATCGCACCAGCTTCATGGACAAACCCAAAAAAGTCGCGCGCATCACTCACTTCTCCGATGGCATCGTCCCCGAACCCTTTCAATGGGTCACCCAATTCGCCACCACCGCCGATCCCAACCTCCCTATCGGCCTCAACCTGTCATTCTCCGAATTCCTCAAAATCTCCACTCAGGAGGAATCCCTTGTCTAGCGCATTCTTCGTCTTATCTGTGTTCCTTTGTCTTGATTTGTGGCTAAAAGGTTTTGCGTTTTCCTTCGCTTCCGCTTGGCAAAAATCACCGTTTCTTCGCCTCACTTTACTTACCCGCGATACCATGGGACCGTAAAACAGTGACCAACGAAGCAGTCTAACCGAACGACTCCGGCGAACTCTACGGCCCCGATTATTACGCTCTCCGTCTCAGCACCATCCCTTACGAGCGCTCTTATCACTGGCAGCATTTTTTCTCTATAATCGCTCAAGAAACCGTCCGTGGTCTCCGTCCGCGCCGCGTTCTCGACGCTGGTTGCGCTATGGGTTTTCTCGTCGAGCAATTTTGGGATCGCGGCGTCCACTGCGATGGCATTGACATCTCTGAATACGCCATCTCCCAAGTCCGGCGCGACATTCAGCCTTACTGTAAGGTCGGCTCTCTCCTCACTCCGCTCACCAGCAAGTACGACCTCATTACCTGCATCGAAGTTCTCGAACATTTTCAGCCTGAAACGGTCCGCACTGCTGTCGCGAACCTTTGCGCCGCCACCGAGGCTATTCTTTTTCCTCCACGCCTGACCAGTATGATGAACCCACTCACTACAACGTTCGCCCTCCCATCTACTGGCTCCAGCTCTTCTCCGAATTCGGTTTCTGGCCCGACGCCCGCTTCGACGCAGGGTACATCACGCCCTATGCCATGCTGCTTCGCAAAGGCGCGCCTCCTCCCGATGACTTCCTCGTTCTTTACTCCGAATACGTCCGCCACAAAATGTTCTTTGAGGCGAAAGTCTCTGAGTCGCGTGACGTCTATCATCAGCTAAAAACACTTCGCCAACAACATCAGCAGACCGTCACAGACCGCCTCGCTGCCGAGCAATCGTTGCGCGCGTCTCTCCTCGAACGCGACCGCATGTTTCATGAGATTGACCGCCTCGTGGGAGATCGCAACGTTCTCGCCGAACGTCTCAATAACTCCCAAGCTGCCCTCAGTGCGGCTCTCAACAGCCGAGCTTGGCGTCTCGCCGAAAAAGGCCGTGTCTACATCCGTCGCTTCCGGCAAGACTGGCCGCTCGTCTTCCGCGTCGTCGGTTCAGTTGCCCGTCGCGTCACGGGTAGCACCCGTCCGACTGCCCCCGCAGAGCCGAGTGGGGCAGGCTTCCCGGCCTGCGCCGAACCTCCGATCCGCCTTCCGAATACCAGCGATGGATCGCCGAAAACGAAACCTCCCAACCGTCCCAACCTCTCGACGGCCCTCTCATCTCCGTCATAGTTCCCCATCCACCAAACCGATCCCGCCATGCTCCAGGCATGCATCGAGAGTGTCACCTCCCAAACCTACTCTCACTGGGACCTCGTGCCGCTCTCACCCCAGATCCCGAACTCCCAAAACCGCAATTACCTCCTATCTATCGCCAAAACTGATTCGCGTATTCGTCTCATTGACCTCCCAACCAACGGCGGCATCTCCCAAAACACGAATGCCGCCCTCGCTCAGGCCAGCGGTCAGTTCGTCGCCTTCCTCGATCACGACGATACTCTTGCCCCTTTCGCTCTTTACGAGGTCGCTCTTCGTCTCCAAGCCGAACCCGACGCCGATCTCTTATACTCCGATCACGATTACCTAGACGCCTCTACCGGCGAACGCTGTAACCCTCTTTTTAAGCCAAATTGGTCACCGAGTATCATGTTTTCGGCCAATTACATCACCCATCTCACCGTGTTGCGGCGCTCGCTCCTTGACCAAATCGGCCTTTTTGATTCCGCTACCGACGGTGCGCAAGATTGGGATCTCTTCCTCCGCGCCACCGAAAAAACCAACCGCATCGCTCACATCGCCAAAGTGCTCTATCACTGGCGCATGCACCCCGCCTCCACGGCTCACAACGATTCCGCCAAGAACTATGCCGCCGGCGCGCAGTTATTCGGCTCTCTCACGCCACCTGCAGCGCCTTGGCATTGACGCTCAGCCCGAAGTCATGCCCAACGGCCTGCTGCACGTCCATTTCAATCACCCTCCCACCGCCAAAGTCTCTATCATCATTCCCACCAAAGATCGCCTCGATCTCCTCGAACGCTGCATCTCCACTCTCCTGTCGGTCACGAAATATCCGGATCTGGAAGTGATCATTGTCGATAACGGCAGTGTCGAAGCGGCAACCAAAGATTACTTCCAAAGCCTTCGTAGTAACCCGCATATTCGTATCCTCTGGCATCCGGGCTCGTTCAACTACAGCACCGTTAACAATCGCGCTGCTCGCGAAGCCGCCGGAGACTTTCTGGTCTTTCTTAACAACGACGTCGAGATCACTCATCCTGATTGGCTCACCGAACTCGTCTCTTGGGCCAACCTCCCATCCGTCGGCATCGTCGGCGCCAAACTCCTACGCGCCAACGGAACCATTCAGCATGCCGGTGTCATTCTCGGCATGAATGGCTTTGCCGATCATCCCTTTGCCGATGGGCCTGCTCTCACTTTCGGCCTCGCTGGCAGCACTGGTTGGTATCGAGACTTTCTCGCCGTTACCGGCGCTTGCATGGCTATGCGTCACGAAGTCTTCAAGCAAATTGGCGGCTTTGATGAGAACTTCGTCCTCTGTGGCAGCGATGTTGAGGCTCTGTCTCCGCGCTCATGACAGAGGCTTCCGCGTTGTCCTCAATCCTTTCGCCGAACTCATTCATCACGAACGGCAAACGCGCGGTACCGCCATTCCTCCCAACGATTTTGTCGAGTCACTCAAGCACTACCGGCGTTGGATCGTCACGGGCGATCCCTATTGGAATCCCAATCTCTCTCCTTGGTCGCAGCAGCCGTCATTCCTGTTTCGCAAACAACTCTCCGTTGTCGGCAAAGCAGAAGAGCACATCCAGAGTCTGCAGTCATCCATTCGGCCGCCCGTTCAAACCGATGAAGATGTCTGGGTTAAATGGTTTGATTGCAGCCCCGCTCAGTTTGAAGCGCTCCGTGGGCATAACGGCAAAATTGCCGGACCTCAACCCGTCAAGAGTTTGATCTGGTTCATCTCGCCCTTTGAAGTGCCTTTTTACGGAGGTATCTACACCATCCTCCGTCTTTGTGAACACTGGCATCGGGAACACGGAGTCGCTATCTCCTTCGCCGTCTGCGGTGGCGCCGATTGGCTGAAGACCGTCTCTCTCATCCGCCAAGTCTATTCGGCCGTACAAGATGATCAAGTCTTCGTGCTGGAAAATGTTCGCCAGGCGGCAGATCTGCCAGCGGCCGATGCCAGCATCTGTACCCTCTGGACCACTCCCTACTTCGCCCTTCATCATCAATTCGTGGGCCGCCGCTTCTATCTGATCCAGGATTATGAGCCTGCCTTTTATCCCGCGGGCTCTGTCAGTGCGCTTGTCGAAAGCACCTACCGCATGGGTTTATACGGCATCGCGAATACCATTAGTCTGCGGCGCATGTACGAGTCGGAATACGGCGGCAAAGCTACCTATTTCACCCCGCGTATCAATGCCGACGTCTTCCATCCAGCCGCCCCGGCCTCGGTCAATCCCCTGCGTCCGCTGCAAGTCTTCTGTTACGGCCGCCCCAAACATCCTCGCAATGCCTTTGAGTTGGTGAAACAAGCCATGTGTCAGCTCAAAGCCAAAATGGGAGATCGGGTGCGCATTGTCAGTGCCGGCGATGAATGGCAACCCTCCGAATACGGCTTGCAGGGTATTGTCGAGAACCTAGGGTTGCTCTCCTATGAAGACACCGCGCGCCTCTATCAAGAGAGTCAAGTGGGAGTTGTCATGATGCTCACGCGCCACCCCCTCCTACATCCCGCTCGAACTCATGGCCTGTGGCTGCGTAGCTGTGACAAACGTCAATCTATGGACGTCTTGGCTTCTCAAAGATGCCGACAACTGTTTCTTGGCCCCAGCTACCGCCACTCCTGCATCTCCGACACCGTTGAGCGCGCGCTCTGCTCGACGAGGACCTCCGCGAAAAGATTCGCGCCACCGCCTTGGCTATGGTCCGCTCCGAATACCTCGATTGGTCCTCTGAAGCCGAACATATCTTCAACTACCTCTCAGACCCCGAGGCAAAACCGCTTGCGGCCTCTCGCGCTCCGCGCATCGAACCCTTAAGACGACCGCCCCACCGAGCGCGCTCGATCTTTCTCAAAGATCAGCGACTTCCGGTTTGTCTGCGTCCTGAAGAACAACTGCACCAGCAGTTCCACGCTCCGTTTAATATCCTTCAGCGCCATCTTCGAGTGCCCATATGTCCGCGCCGGCAACTCCAATGGAATCTCCTTCACCTTGTAGCCATTGATCCAAAGCACATACAGGCTCTCAAAAAAGAACGAATAACTCTGCGACGACACCAGCGCAAACACCCCTGCAGGTATCGTCTCTAACCGGTATAACCGGAACGCCCCCGTCGCATCATAGGGCATCTGCAGCAGCGTGGTGGTCAGCAAGTGCCCAATCCGCGTCAGCATCTTACGCCACGGATTCCACGTCTTCAGGCTCCCTGCCTGCATGTACCGCGAACCCACCACAATGTCGTGGTCTCCCAGCGCCGCGCAGAACTCGGGATGCGGTCTGGCGAATGCGTGAAGTCGCAGTCCATGGTCACCAGCAGTTCGTAGCCCGTTCATACGCCCATTGAATGCCGGTGACATGCGCACTCCCAATGCCGAGCTTGCCCGTCCGGTGAATCGTATAGACTCGCTCGCTCTCCGCCGCGATTCGGTCGATGATTTGCCCAGTCCCATCAGGCGAGTTATCATCCAGAAACAGCACATCTGCATCCAGCTTCAGTCCGCGGATCTGTTCAAACAACACGCCCACGTTTTCTGCTTCGTTATAGGTTGGTACGAAAATCAGCCACTTGGGCTTTACATTCATTTCTTGGGTCTCGGATAAGTGATGTTGACCTTTGATACAAAGGGCGTCGGCCAGACTCTCAGCGAATAGCTCGGGGTCAGCCTCCCACTTTGCCACTTCGCCGGCCCACGACGGTCCGATTTGGAATAGCGGAACCTGGTATGCCACCACGCCCGTCGCCAATCCGTAAGCCAACACAGCCATGCAAACATGACGGTGAAACTCTGAAAACGGTGTCTCAGTATTTTTGAGCAACACCAACAGGAACACCACTCCTGGCATAAATGCATATCTTCCGGTGGGCACCGAGTACAGCGACGCCACGCAAGTAAAGGCTGATAGCACCACAAACGCCCCCATCAGCATGTTCGTTGTCGAAAACAGCGGCCGCCCTCTTAACATCCATAGCGTACCCGCTATCAGCAGGAACGAGAACCAGCCGGCCACCCGAATGGCGTGCACCGGCGGCTTACGCGGCGTACTGAACGATTCGTCGAAACGGACGTTTCCTTCAACCCGCTGACATCCAGAAAGCGCTCTTTCAACGAGAACCCCAACGCCGGGTAAACCATGTGCTCCACCAGCATGTTCACCGCCGAGCCATCGGCTCTCACCACCGTTGCTCTCATTGGATCGGCGCCGATTCCGGTGAACTTCAACCGGCTCTTCACCACTAGGCCCGCTTGCAGAGTCACGCAAGCAATCAAAATCAAACACTGGATCTTCTGCTCCCGCGCTTTCGTGCGCCACGCGGAAACCAGGAACAACGGCAAAAGCGCCACTGAATAGGGTGACGAAAGCCCGCAGAATACTTGTGTCGCGCGAGCCGCCCACCGCTTCCACGTTGACCACGTCTCCGTCTCCGCGAACAAGATCACCAGCGTGATCACTCCCAGAAAGCTCATCAGGTTGATGCTGTTGAGCCAGATTTCGTCCGTCGCCGTGGGCGAAAACAGCACAATCATGCAGCCGGCGACGGCCACCCATAACCGGTCGAACAAACGCGAACGCACGAACAGAATCGCCGCAATGGACGAGCCGAAATCAGATAAGAATACCAAGTCGTCGCCGCCGGCGCGGCCAGCAATCCGAAATGCGCCGCCGTCCGCGTCGACAAAACCGCGCCGACATTCGCGGCCAAATTCATATAGTTCGACATCGGAAAAACGAACAGCAGAGTTTTATAGATCGAATGCTCAGATCCATACTGAAACCAGATCAAGCCTTCTTCCGCCCAGAATCGCGGGTGTTGCAGCAGATAAGGCTCTTTCAATCCGAGCGCCGCAATGAAAATCACGGCCATAATGATGCGGATCAATCGCGTATCCGGTATGGCCGAACCCTTCAGCAGAAATAAGAAGATCGCCAGTGCCACCAGCGGTAACGCAATCTTGGTGGCTAGCGTCGTATAGGTAATGTCTCCACCCAACGGGATTGCTTCCAGTTGGCTGTCTGACAACGGGATCGCCGCTTGATGCGCGTATTTGCTTTCTTCAATCCATTTCCCGTTGAGAATCCAATGCCGCACTCCATGGGTGACCACGAAAATGCGGCCGTCTTTGTCTTTCAGTAGTTTGCCTTCGAGCGCCATCGATCCGGGCTTGTCGGGCATTCCCGATCCTTCGGGTAGCGGATAGCTTTCAGGAATCGCGTCCACCTCCTCGGAAGTGAGAAAGCGGATTTTCGACGCGTCAAATCCATTCTTGGCAAACCAGGAAGGATTTTCGATGTGATGCTTTTGCCCGTTGATGAGTAAATAAATCTCCGGACGTGCCCTCTGGCTGAATCAGTTCGCCCGGTGGCGGCGGAGGTAAGTTCGAAGAGACGGGTTGCGCGCCGGTGCCGAATGCTAATAAAAGCATCAAGACCATCAAGCGCAACCATTCTGAAGTTTTGAAAGTATCTAGCGGACGACGCATGAACTTTTCAGAGTACAGTACGAGGCAAATGCGATGTTACACTTCTAGGGCATGTATAGAGCGGTTTCCCGGTGCAGGATTTGCGGCAATGCCGAACTTCTCCCGGTTTTAGACCTTGGGATGCAAGCCCTCACTGGGGTTTTCCCTTCACGTCTTGGTCAAGACATCGCCGTTGGTCCGCTTGAGTTGGTCAAATGTAGCGAAACCGCCGGCCACGATGCCTGTGGTCTCGTGCAGTTACGCCACTCGTATGAATCTCACCTGATTTACGGTGATAATTACGGTTATCGTTCGGGTCTGAATCAATCCATGATCGACCATCTCCGCGGTAAAGCTGAAGCCGTGAAGAAGACGGTTCCTCTGCAAAAGGGCGATTTAGTTCTAGATATCGGCAGCAATGACGGAACATTATTACGCGCCATGCCCGAGTCCGGCGTCGAGTTAATTGGCATGGACCCCAGCGGTACCAAGTTCAAGCAATATTATCCAGCCGGGGCTCAATTGATTCCCGAAGTCTTCACCGCCGCTCGCTTCCATCGTGAGTTTGGACATCGTCGCGCCCGCGTCGTCACTTCCATCGCCATGTTTTACGATCTCGAATCTCCCTTGGCGTTCATGCAGGACGTACGCGACGTTTTGGCTGACGACGGCGTTTGGGTTTTTGAGCAAAGCTACCTGCCGCACATGCTCCAGATGAATTCGTATGACACTGTCTGTCACGAGCATTTGGAATACTACGCCCTGAAACAAATTATGTGGATGTGCCGGCGCGTTGGTTTCAAAGTCATCGACGTGCAGTTGAACGCTGTCAACGGCGGCAGCTTCTCCGTCACAGCCGCCAAGGCCGAATCCGCCCATGTGCAGAACGCAGCTGCCTTGCAATCCGTTCTCGACTACGAAGCCGGCTGCCAGTTGGATTCGCTCAAGGTATACCGTGATTTTTCCGACCGTGCCTTCGCCCACCGCGACGAATTGAACAAAGAACTACAGCGTCTCACCACTCAAGGCCAGCGCATCTTAGGCTACGGCGCTTCGACGAAGGGCAACGTGATTCTGCAGTTCTGCGGCATCACGCCCAAGCTGATTCCCGCCATAGCCGAAGTAAACCCCGACAAGTTCGGTTGCTTCACGCCCCAAACTCTAATCCCGATCATTTCCGAAGCCGATGCGCGCGCCCAGCAGCCTGACGTTTTTATGGTGCTCCCTTGGCACTTCCGCCAAAACATCATCGGGCGGGAGAAATCCTTTCTAGAATCTGGTGGCAAACTCTTGTTTCCCCTTCCAGCCATCGAGCTGACTGACAATGTCAAAAGCCTTAGTCATCGGGCATAAAGGCCAAGATGGAACTTACCTCTCGCAGCTCCTGAGGGACAAAGGCTATACCGTCACGGGTATCGGGCGCGAAGCCGATGTCACTAGCGCCACGCAGATGCGCCGCCTGCTGGCCGATACACGGCCCAACGAAATCTACTATCTGGCGGCTTACCATCACGCCTCAGAAGATCCGCCGGTGAACGAGCACGAACTCATCTCCACCAGCCTCGCCGTGAACACCAACGGTCTAAACAACGTCCTGGGTGCGGTGGTAGCGGAAAGCCTGGCGAGTCGCGTCTTTTATGCCGGCTCGTCCCGTATGTTTGGTGAGCCCACGACGTCTCCGCAAAATGAAGACACTCCTTTTCGACCTTTGTGCGCTTATGGCATTTCCAAAGTCGCCGCCATGGAAATTTGCGCCTACTACCGAGCCACCCGCCACGTCTTCGCCTGCACGGGCATTCTCTATAACCACGAATCTCCGATGCGCGCCGCCAAATTCATCTCCCGCAAGATCGTGCGGGCCGCGGTACAAATCTCACGCGGATCGAAAGGAGAAACTCACCATCGGCAACCTTGACGCACGCGTGGATTGGGGTTACTCGCCAGATTACGTGCGCGCCATGTGGCAGATTTTGCAATTGGCGCAGCCCTCCGATTTCGTCATCGGCAGCGGTACCTTGCACTCCGTTCGTGACTTCGTCGAGGCCGCTTTCAGCGCTGTTGGATTGAGTTGGGAATCCCACGTCCTGCAGAACCCCAATGCCCTGGGGCGCAAGGCCCCGCAGGCCGTATTAGTGGCTGACTGTTCAAAGCTGCGCTCTCTCACAGGCTGGCAGCCTGAAGTAGATTTCCAGCAGATGGTGCAGATCATGATCGACGCTGAGCGGAAGTGTCTATAATGCGAGCATGTCCCTGCGTTTAAGCCGTCGCAACTGGGTTCTGTTTATGGGAGCCGCTCCCTTGCTTGCTCAGGCGCCTCCTCAACTGCCAGCCCCTGAGCAGCGCATCGAAAAAGCCAGGAACGATGTGCGCGAGGTGAGCGACAAGCTAGCCGCCATCGCCGTACCCATGAATGTCGAGCCCTCTTTCCGCTTCGTTGCGTAAAACCAACCATGCGGAAACATAAACTCAATGTAGACGAAAGCACTCTACCCTTCGCCACTATCGGCGAACTCGGTGCAGCGTTACGCAAGCGCGATATTTCCTGCGTCGAACTCACCAAGTTCTTCGGCGAGCGCCTGGAGAAGCAAGGCCCGGAATACAACGCGCTCGCGTTGTCGCTCTTGAAAGAAGCCAAGAAAGCGGCGAAAGCGGTAGATTGGGACCTCAAACACGAGCGCGTGCGCGGGCCGCTTCAGGGCATCCCATTTGCTGTTAAAGATCTGCTCAGCGTTGGCGGATATCCCACCACATGGGGCGCTAAACCTTTTGAAGACCAAATCTTCGATTACGACGCCACCGCTGTTCAGAGATTGAAAAGCGCCCGAGGTATTTTGCTCGGCAAATTGTCGATGGTGGAATTAGCGGGCGGCGGCGGCTACACCTCGGCCAGCGCTTCGCTGCAAGGTCCAGGACGCAACCCGTGGAATAAACAATACTGGTCGGGCGGTTCGTCAAGCGGCTCGGGCGCAGCCGTTGGCGCGGGCCTGGTGCCCTTCGCGCTGGGGTCTGAAACGTCAGGCTCCATCATGACCCCGGCATGCTATTGCGGCGTGAGCGGTCTGCGTCCCACCTATGGCCTCGTTAGCCGGTACGGCGCGATGGCGTTATCGTGGACTCTGGATAAAATTGGCGTCCTCGCCCGTTCCGCGGAAGATTGCGGTTTAGTGCTTCATGAAATAGCCGGCGGTGACGACAACGACCCCGCCTCCGCGCAAAAAAGTTTTTATTATTCGCCGCAGTATTACACCAATTTGAACGAATTGAAAATCGGTTACGCCGAAGTCGATTTCGCCGAATGGCCAGCCGAAGCGCTTCGTCCAGCGTTCGCAAAGGCGCTGGCTGTGGTGAAAGAGTTCGGCGCGCAGATGGTGGAAACGAAACTCCCCGACTTTCCCTTACGGCCCCATCATCAGTTGCATTATCGATTCGGAAGGCGCGTCCATGTTCGAACCCTTGATTCGCGACGGTCGCATCAACCAGTTGGCCGATCAAGGACAGATTGACGGTCTCAAAGCGTCGATGAACTATTCAGCGGTGGATTACTTGAAGTCCATGCGTTTGCGCACACAGATTCAAGCCGCCTTCCGCAATTTGTTCGCTGATGTGGATTTGCTGGTGGCGCCCACCAAGCTCGATCTTCCTGACAAAGCCGACGGTCCTTTTGACGAGACCCCGTCAAAGCGGCCTGATGTGAAAGGTGTGTTTGCTGGATTGGTGCAAGCGAGTAACTTGTGCGGGCTGCCCGCGTTGACCGTGCCATGCGGTTTTGTCAATGGCCTGCCGATTGGCTTGCAAATTGTCGGTCGGCCTTTTTCGGAAAATCGCGTTCTGGCCTTAGGAGTTGAGTTTCAGAAGCGGACCGATTTCCACAAACAACGGCCCGGCGCGATCCTCACCTAATGTTGGTGCTTTCGGAAATACGGCAGCAGCGCATGGAACCCCAGGAACACAAACGCGCCGGCAATCAGACAAAGCACCGCAGCGGTCCACGAATCGCCGAAGCGTGCGACACCAATCTGATCTGTCCACGGTTGCAGTAATGCGCCGACCAGCGTAAAGACCTCAGCCAAGGCACCCAGCCAGATGGCGCGCGCATGCGAAGTAAGCGATCGCCGTAGAACCCAACCCAAGGCAAATCCTTCTGGAATCTTATGAAGGCCCAAGCCGATTGGCACCAGCGCCACTGGCACAGGCTGCGCGGCCAAGGCACGAATGCTCCAGCCATCGAGGAAACTATGGATGGCTGTGGCAATGATCAAAGGCGCAATTACGCCGTGCCGCGGCGAATGGCCAATGCGAATTAAGGTCCAATCAACGAACGCCAGCAGCAGCGCAGCGCCCATGACGAAGAGAATCGTCCGCGGCCAGCCCCACGCCTCCACAATTTCCGGCACAAGCCAGATAAACGCCACGGCGAAGAGGAGCAGTCCACCCAGCGCCGCCAGATGGTTTGAAATGCTGCGATGCAACCACACGCCCCCAGCGACGCCAAGCAACGCCAGGCAGGTGAGAAGTACCGCAGCCGCCATTTATTGGCCGGTAACTTTCACCACGAAATAGGTGACGGGCTTGCCTTTTTCAACCAGCATTTGATGCGGCACGCCCGCCGGAATGTGAAAGACATCGCCCGGCGCGAAATGCATTTTTTCCCCGCCACTGATCGAAGTCCCGCGCAATTCACCTGGATTTTCTACACGCGAATTGACCAGCTTGCCGCCTGTAATCAATGTGCCTTCGCCGTCTTCAATTACAAAAATATCGGCCTCGTGTTCGTGCACTTCCGACGAGCCCGTACTCTCGCGATGGGCCACCATCGAGTAGTGTCCCTTGTAATGCTTGAGCGGCTCGGATTTAAAGGTCGGATGGCCGTTCGAAAGCTTATCCTTAATGGCATTCAATTCAGATGGGGTGTAATGATCCACAGTTGCATTGGATTGAGCGAAGAGCACAGTGACAGCGAGCAGGGAAAGAATGAATTTGAACATAGGGGAAGAGGATGATTGGTGGGCCCTGTAGGATTTGAACCTACGACCAATGGATTATGAGTCCACTGCTCTAACCGCTGAGCTAAGGGCCCGCAAACGCAATCTTAGCAGGAGAACAAGCCGGGAGAGGCCATTCAGAAACCAACATTACGTGCAAAATCCAGCATCCTTTGGTGGACCACTCCATGGCGCCCAAGATCTCTGGGACTACAGATGCTTGTTATGGTTACCAATATCGGTTACCATAGACAGCATGAGCAGACCGACTGATTTGGTTCAGGGAACCCTCGATCTACTGATTCTAAAGATTCTGGCACTGAATGCGATGCATGGCTGGGCAATTGCGGAGCGGCTAAAGCAAATGTCAAAGGAGGTGTTGCAGGTGGGACCCGGTTCTCTCTATCCGGCGCTGCACAAGCTTGAGCAGGAGGGGTGGGTAGAAGCGGAATGGTCGGTAAATGAGGACAAGCGTCGAGTTAAGTTTTATTCCATCACTAAAGCCGGACGGAAGCGGCTTGAGCGCGAAGCGGCTGGGTGGAAGAGACTGTCGGGCGCGATCTCTTCCGTTGTCTTCGAACATTGAGTGGAGTTTTCAAGAATGAGGTTCATACGGAGACTTCGACTGCAGGCCGATTGGTTGCTGAGACGCCAGAAGGTGGAAAGTGACCTCACCGACGAATTGCAAGATTACGTCGAGCGCCAAACGGAACGGAACGTTGCAAACGGGCTATCGCCAGAAGAAGCTCGGCTTGCGGCTTTGCGAGAAATCGGGGGCGTGGAGCAAGTCAAAGAGGAATGCCGCGATACCCGGCCGGTAAGAGTCTTTGAAAACTCTGTTCGACGACCTCCGATACGGTTTTCGTCAGTTGCGAAGAGATCCAGGGTTCACAATAGCGGCTAGTGCTAACGCTCGCGCTAGGCTTCGGAGTGAATACCGCAATATTCAGTGCTGTGAGGTCGATACTGCTCCGCGAACCGCCAATTCACGAGCCGGATCGAGTGGTAATGTTGCTTAGCGGAAATTCTTCCGCGAGCGCCTTAATAGAAGAATGGAACAGACTACCGGTTTCCGTTCCCGACTTCCTTGATTGGCGTCAACAGGCAACTTCGTTTTCAGCAATGGCGGCTACTTCTCTGCAAAATTTCACACTCAGCGGCGAGCTCAGATCCGCAGAGGGTGCCCGGTGCGCAAGTGACGGCCAACTACTTCCACCTCATGGGAGTATCGCCGATCCTGGGCCGCGTGTTCACGGCGGGCGACGACGAAGCAGGGCGTGACCACTGTTGCGCTCTTGCGGGAAGATCTGTGGCGAGACCGATTTGGAGCCGACCGCGAGCGATTGGCCGCACGGTAAAGGTGGATGGCGATGCTTACACAATCATCGGAGTGATGCCAGGTCGTTTCCGCCTGTGGTTCTTCCCATCGCAGATTTGGGTGCCTCTCACCTTTACAGCGGGTCAAATCGGGCCCAAAGCACGCGAAATCCGCGCTCTCTCGGTCTTCGCGCGATTGAAACCTGGCGTCGATGAAAGCGTGGCAAACGCGGAACTCGCCACGATTGCCAAGCGCATTGCCGCCGCGCACCCCGAGACAATGCAAGGAAGAAACGCGCAGTTGCTGGAATTGCAGAAATACCTTGCGGTGCAGAGTAATTCCAGAACGGCCCTGTTGTTTCTGCAAGGCACGGTGTCGTTTGTTCTGTTGCTAGCGTGCGCCAACATCATTAACTTATTGCTGGCCAGAAACACAGCGCGGCGGCGGGAATTCGCGATAAGGATAGCTTTAGGCGCGGGCCGGTTTCGTTTGGCGTGTCAACTTTTGGCCGAATGCCTGGTGCTGTCGCTGGCGGGCGCGGGCTTCGGGCTGCTGTTCGCGTTTTGGGGCATTTGGCTCATCCGGGCAGGATTTAATTGGAACGAATATGCCGTGCTTATGGGCGAGCAGTTGTCTATCGATGGCGCGGTCCTACTGTTTACCCTTGCGATTTCCTTCCTGACAGCGCTTATTTTTGGACTGGCGCCCGCGGTTCAACTGACAAAGCGCGGCCCGAACGGTGGCCTTCGTGAAAGCTCACGATCAACCACGGCGGGGCGCGAGCGGAATCATTTGCAGAATCTGCTGCATTATTGGACAACTGGCCGGGGCGGTCATTCTTCTGACATGCGCCGGCATTTTTGTTTCTGGGTTTATTCAAGAACTACGGCGCGACCCTGGACTGAATCCGCAGAATGTTCTGACTGCGTCAATTCGACTCGAGTGGCTCCTCCTTACGAAAAGCCGCCGCAGAAATCGTCATTTTTTCAGAACCTACTTCGACAAATCGCGGCTTCGCCGGAAGTAGTGTCGGCTGCGGTTAGCAGCGATCTTCCGTTTTACTTTCCCCGATTCGGTGCGTGTCGCGACCGAGGGGCAGCCCATACCAAAGTGGGAGAAGCAAGAACACGCCGGCTATTTTGCCGTAAGCCCAGGTTACTTCAGTGCGGCTCAGATCCCGCTCAGTGAAGGGCGCGAATTTACTTCGTTTGATAGGGCCGGCTCCGCTCCAGTTGCCATTGTTAACGCAGCATTCGCAGAGAAATTCTTCCCAGGAGAAAACCCGCTTGGACGCCGCGTACACTTGGGGCGCGGCGATTCAGTCGTGGCAGATGATCCCAAAGAATGGAGCGAAATCGTAGGAGTCGTGGGGAACGTCAATGAGTTTTTAGGGCAGATTCACCCACATCCGCAGCTATTTGAATGCTTTCTTCAACAGCCGCGGAATTCAATGAACCTAATCGTACGGTTGAGAACGAATCCGGACAGCTTTGCTACTGCAGCTTCGGAAGGCCGTTTGGAGCATAGACAGGAACCAGCCGGTAACGAACCTCAAGAGTATGACCACGGTCATCCAGGATGCCGCTCAAGGGGATAATCTCATGGCCGGGTTAATGACAGCCTTTGCGGGCGTCGCACTGTCGATGGCTGCCTTCGGCATTTATGGATTGGTCGGCTATTTAGTGGCGCGCCGGACGCCGGAAATCGGTATTCGGATGGCTATTGGCGCGAGCCGGGGCCAAGTTGTGATGATGGTGCTGCGGAACTCAATGTCGCTCGCTCTGACTGGCATTTGCCTTGGATTTTTAGTCTCGCTCGGCCTGCCCCGGCTGACCGCCGCACTCTTCAATGGCGTGCAGCCTGCCAGCGGATGGATCATCTGCGGCACTACACTAGCTGTGATCCTGGTGGCCCTCGTTTCTTGCTACTTACCGGCGCGGAAGGCAGCGAGGATCGAGCCACTCGTGGCGTTGCGGAACGAATGATCGAATGGGGCGGCCACACAGACCACGACCCATCGCGCTCGCGCGGTGCCCAGATCCGATGGATGACAATCAGTTCAGAGACAGGGCGTGGCGCCTGATCCGCAGGGCAACCCTTGATGACCGTTCGCATGAAAATGGCTGATGAAGAAAATACGAGTCTGACGAGTCGAGGCCTTCGCTGCCATGACAAAATCGAATTTCAGTAACGTGGACGAGTATATTGCCGCGCAGCCCGAGGCGGCACAAGCCACTCTCGAGCGCGTCCGGCGAATCATTCGCAAGTCCGTACCGCAGGCGGAAGAAACGATTTCGTACAACATGCCAACGTTCAAATTGGAAGGGAAGGTTGTTTTTCATTTGGCAGGGTGGAAGAAGCACTACTCGCTTTACCCCTGCGCTCGCCGCTGGTCGATGCGTTCAAGGAGGAGCTAACGCCCTACGAGGTCAACAATAAAGGAACAGTCCGATTTCCGCTCGAGGGCCGGTGCCTTTGAAACTGATCGAGGGCCTCGCCAGTTTCCGTGCTGCGGAGATTCGCGAACGCCCAAAAGCTCTGTGATCCAACAAGGAGTTATCGGCCCGCATTGGGTTTTGCGGGCCGTCGTTTCTCATGGAGGGGGATGCCGAGACTACTTCCCAGCCCCCGCCGTGTTGGCCTTCAACAGTTTTTCCACTTCCGCTAACCGCGTTTCCAAGCTCTGAATGGTCTGATGCTGCTTCTGAATTTCATTCAGTAGCAAAGCGGGCAACTGTTGGTATTGAAGCGTTTCCACTTCGCCCTGTTTGTCGTAAACAGCGAGTTCCGGATAAACGGCTGCTACTTGTTCGGCGATCAAGCCAAATTGCAAGGGCTGGGTGCCATCCGGCGAGGCTTCCTTATAACGGAAGGTGACGGGTTCGAGCTGCATGAGCCGGTCACTCGCGTCCGCCATGGGATGGATATCTTCTTTGAAGCGGCGCGACGAGACGACAACGCCGAGCTGGCCGTTGGCATTGACGACAACCGCAGCGCCGCCGGTCACGTTGACCGCGTTGATGCCGGCCACATAGGTGGCCGTGTGAACGCCGGTGGTGCCGATGCGAATGGTTGCCGCGTCGGCGGCTAAGCCAGCATTGGCGATGTCTATGTTGTTATCGCCAGTCCCCAAGGCGCCGCCTGCAGTATTGCCGATAGCAACGTTATTGCTGCCGGTGGAGGCACTCAGCGTGCCGGAACCCAGGGCAACGTTGTTGTTACCCGTTCCGCTCAACATAGCTTGATGACCAACCGCCACATTATTGCTGGACGAGAGTTCGGAAGGAAGCGCCTGGAAACCGATGGCGGTGTTATTACTGCCCGTTGAGTTCGCGAGCAAGGCTGCTTGGCCGTAAGCCGTATTAGAACTGCCCGTGGTGTTTGCGTTTAATGCCGTTGAACCTGTGGCCGTGTTGTAGCTCCCGGTGGAATTGGCGCTCAGGGCGTTGGCGCCAAACGCGGTATTTTGGCCACCCGTCGCGGAAACGGGCAACGCTCCTTGCCCGAAGCTCGTGCTGCTGCTCAGTGAACTGGTGTTGGCCACGGAGACGAAATAACCGTTCACGTCAATCAAAAGATTGGTTTGGTCGGTCACATACACGCTAATCGCGCCATTTGTTCCAGCCGGCACGACGGCGGCATTGGAAATGATTTCTTGTTGGAAATCGTTCATTGTGGAGACAACCGGCTGAGTTACACCGGTCGGCCATATGGACAAATAGCCTAGTCCGCCCGTCGGCAAGATTGTGATGTTAAGTGAGTATGCCGTCGCATTCGTAGGCAAAGGGCAGGTAGTACTTTGTGGCAGCGGAAAGCTTCGCGTGGTGGCGCCTGCCAAGATGGGGCCGGCTAACGCGCCATTAGCGTTTCGAGTATCGACAACACGGCAAGGGGTGACTGATACGAAATTCTGGAGATTCTGTGCCTGCAAGGCCGCACCCGCCACTAAGCGAAAAAATTCCTAAGCTACTTCGCTGCCAGAAATTAAGATTTATCATGATTGCTGAACACTTTCTCTGTTGAATTAGTTGATGTAGCCATCCGGCTGCGTAGATCCATCCGGGTTGAGAAAAGTTTCGACTTCGTGTGAATCCACCGTCTCAACCTCCATATTGTAACGAGTTAACGCCTTTGCACTAGGGGATAGTGCCTAAAATTCGCTCCACCGCTTCCTTTACAGTCCCTGAGCGGAAAGCGCACTTAGTGGAGACGTCGTTCTTAAAGCCTTGTTGGTTACTGGATACGAGTACGGCCGGCACACCAAAGGCGGCCGCTGCCCCTAGATCCCGCTCCGAATCGCCAATCATCCACGAGCGGCTCACGTCAATATCGAGATCGCGCGTTGCCTCCTCGAATACCTGGCGCCGGTTTACGGCAATGGCAGCGAATTTTGTATTCTGAGCGCTCTCCCGGAACACCCGAGTCCGGATGATGGGGACAGGAATAGATGGCGTCTAGGTGTGCGCCCGCTTCCGCCATCAAAAGCGATTCAAGTTTTTTGTTGATCACCGCCAACCCAGCAAACGTGCATTCCCCGCGTGCGATGACAGGCTGATTGGTCACAACCACGGCCAGGTAACCCGCATCGTTAATGGCTCGCACGGCTTCGGCCGCACCGGGCAGAAGTTCGATCTTTGAAGGCGACGTAATCCAGCCGTGGTCAAAGTTGAGTGTACCGTCTCTGTCTAAGAAAATGCATGGTTGCATGCGTTAATAGAAGGATAACTTTTCTTTGAAAGAGGGAGCTATGCCAAACCTGTTCGTCGGCAGGGACGGAACTCAGTTTTGCTTAAACGGCAGCGCCTTTCCTACGGGCGGTGTGAACTGCTATTTTCTGGGTTATTGTGCACCGGCTAGCCAGCGTGCGGCGCTGCTAACCGCACAACAGATGGGCGCGAATGTAATTCGCAGTTGGGCTTTTGGCGACGCTGCTCAGGCCGGTACGGGTAATCCTACGTTCCAGTATCTGGACAATGGCGTGATCAAAATCAATGACGGACCTGACGGACTGCAGCGTTTAGACAGCGCGATTCAAATAGCCGACGAGTTAGGGCTGAAACTCATATTGCCGCTGGTGAATCACTGGAAAGACTTTGGCGGCATGCCCATGTATCTGCAGTGGCTAGGGTTGAACGGCGACGTCAAACTGTTTTACGAATCGCTGGACGCGCGCTTAGCTTATCGACATTGGGTGCAGCAATTGGTGACGCGACGCAACACCTTAACGGGCCGTCTCTATTGTGAAGAGCCGAGTATTATGGCCTGGGAATTGACGAATGAAGCGCGCTGCGAAGGCGACCGCGATCTGTTGCTTGACTGGGTTCATGAGATGGCCGGCTTTGTGAAGCAGTTGGATGGAAATCACTTGCTGGCTTTGGGAGACGAGGGCTTCTTTAACGAGCACCATTTTCTACAACACAACACAAAAGGGCAGCTTTACGACGGGCGGCACGGCACCGATTTCGCCACGATTTTGGACATTCCTGAAATCGATTTCGGCGGCTATCATTTCTATCCGCAGGATTGGGATCATCCGAGCGATCTGGAGTTCGGGCATCAATGGGTGCGCGACCATGCTGCAGTGGGAGCGCGGGCAGGGAAGCCGGTGGTGATGGAAGAATACGGTCTCAAACTCGGAAATCTTATTGTTCCCGATGGCGACGCGCGCAAAGCGTGGTTCGAGCGCTGGCTCAAGACCGTAAACGAGACCGCCACTGCTGGCGCTTTGGTGTGGATGTTGGGTGGGCGCGAAGCCGACACTAGCGGATACAAGGACGATTATGTTGTTTATGGCCCAACGGAAGTGCCGCCTTTACGCACAAGGACGCAACAAACGGGCGCATCCTAAGCAGTGCGCGGCGCTGATTGCTTATTCCGCGCTATCGCTTGGCCTGCAGGGGAGCGCCATGTCGGGGAAGCAACGCCGTAAATGCTGCGCTAAGTAGCGAGAGAACTCGCGCGGCGAATAGCTGCGGCCCTCGCCCAGCACCGCTACAGTTTTTCCGTCCAGATCGCGCGCCAGCAAGACTTCCAGCTCTTCCGGATAGAAGCGCAGATCTTCGTGCTGGTAGCCGGTGACTAACACTTTGACTACCGGACCCCAATGTTCGAACGACAAGCTGACCGTGATATCAGTTGACGGGTACCACTTGCGCGACATGCCGATGATGCCCCGTCCGGATTTCCACTCGACCAAGTGGGAACTGTCAAGCCCGTGGGATAGGGCCAGATTGTTGATGGCTTTGGCGTGCTCTTCCGATTCACGCTCTAATTCCTGCCAGAACGCCAAACCTTCCTGATATAGGGGAAGAGGCGTACGGTATGCAAGGACTGCGCTCATTTGTCACTACCTCCAACAATTTAAAATGCCGTGGGCCTGTTCGGTCCGAAAATTAATGGCTCCGAGGACTCTAACGAGGAGGGGGTTCGGAAAAACCCTAGTTTAAACAGTGCTTAACAAGTAACTGTTTAGTGAACGTATAGTAGCGCATTTGTGAACGGTTGGGAAGAGGAATTTATGAAAAATTGTAAGTGATTGGAAAATATGGCGTAAAGGTTGAAATTTCGGGGCGCGGCCGGTGTGTTTTTCAGTCACAGGCAAATCCTATTTCTACCAAAAGGCGAAGGAATACGACGCTCAAAATTCCGAGGACGGTAAGCGCGGCGCTGCATAAGTCGCGAGCACCGGCTCAGCGGCGTTTCCGTGTTACATGTATATACATGTCCGTTGGCTTGAATCCCCGTCAATCATGCGTTTGCGCCACCTTGCGGATGGCCACGCGTTCCGTCACTCAGTTTTACGACAACGCGCTACGGCCCAGCGGTTTGCGTTCCACGCAGTTCAATATTCTTTCGGTAATTGCGGCGGCTGGCCCGGCGACGGTCACGCAATTAACTAAATTGTTAGCGATGGATCAGACCACTGTTACGCGCAGCCTGGCGCTTCTTAATACGAAATGGGCTGCTGAAACAGGCAGCCAACGCAGACAGGCGTGTGAAGTCAGTCGAACTCACGAAAAAAGGCCTTCGCGCTCTGCAGAAGGCGGAACCGCGCTGGGCGGCAGCGCAAGAACAAATGTTGAGCGCGATAGGCCCATCAGCTTGGGCCGTGCTGAGCGGGGAACTTCGGAGACTAGCGGAGGGCGTCTTGGACTGAGTTGACTTCGAAGGCAAATACATGTATATACATGTAATGTCGATTCTGAAGATTCTCGCCCCTTTTATCTTGGTCTGCGCGTCGAACTCCCTCGCGCCCGCCCAAAAACCGATCGGCTCCGGGCCCAACCACCCGGATTCTTGCCATTGGTCATCTGAGCGCCGGCACAACCCGCGATAAGGTTATGCCCGTCATGAAGCAAGAGGTTCGCGACACGGTTCGCCTCTACCTGGCGGGCAAGATTGATCAATGGTTCGTCCGTCGCGACCAGAATGGGGTGGTTTTTCTGTTGAACGTGGGAAGTGTGGCCGAGGCGCACGAGCTACTAGAAAAACTGCCGCTGGGACAAGCGAAGCTCATGGAGTTTGATCTCATCCCGCTGGTCCGCTCACGCCGCTCGGAATTTTACTACCAGAAGCCATGTCCCCAGTGCAATAAATGACCCTAATCTGTGGAATTGCCGCGATTCGTTAGATCGCCCGCTCAGAATACAACCCAATTGATATCGTTACGTGATGCAATATGATCCCCCGGGGGGGTGAAATCGAGTCCCCAATGTCATAATGGCGTTGGGTCTAGCTGGTTTTTGGAAACCCTTTAGAATCTTACGCGTCGGACGGACTATGAATGGTTTTGGCGTAGCCATCCCTTTTCCGGCCGTGACGGGCGAAACGACCCGGGCAAAGAGCAAATTGGACCACCGAACAACCGAAGAGGCGGCACTGGTTCGTCGCGTTCAAGCGCAAGACGAAATGGCCTTTCGCGAAATGGTGGACCGCTATCAGGCCAAGGTTTTCTCCATCATTTACGGCATTCTGCGCAACCGCAACGACGCGGAAGACATTGCCCAGCAGGTTTTTGCCAAAATCTACTTTTCTATCAATAATTTTGATTTCCGCAGTTCGCTGCTGACGTGGATCTACAAGATCACAGTAAACGAGTGTTACGACTACTTGCGTAAGAAGCGCGTGCGCAAGCTGGTGTACGAAAGCGATTTTTCAGCGGAAGATTCGCAGCGCATGGAGACGTCAGATCCGGCGACGGATCAAGCCCCGGCCGTGGACGAGCGCTTGGCGCAGCACGATTTGATTTTGAAGCTGCTATCGAAAATCTCCGAAGAAGACCGCTCCTTGATCCTTCTGAAAGAAGTAGAAGGACATTCGGTTGAAGAACTGGCGGAGATGACGGGCATGAACGAGAACACTATCAAGGTGAAATTGTTCCGGGCACGCCAAAAGCTGGTGAAAGCGGCGCAAAGGTTGGAAAAAGGGCCGCTGACCACGCCGTAGTCAGACAGGCGGCGAGGGCGGTAGTGAGTTGCAGTTTTTGTTAGAGTGAATAGCAGGCGTAGATCTGCCAATGGTTTGGGGTTGGAACTTTCTTTGAGGGAAATATGCACGGATCTATTCGCAACGAACTGGAAAGTTTGTTGGACAGGTCCGGCGGATGCGGGTGAATTGCAGAAGCATCTTTCGTCGTTGCCGCCAGTGTGAGGGTGAAGTGATCGGCCATTCGCGCGCAAAGACAACCTGTTCCGTTCTCTGAGATCCAACGAAGACGATGGAACCAGCGGCGGGCTTCTATGCGCGGGTCATGCAGCGCATTGAAGAGAAGGCCCAAGATTCGATCTGGGCCGTTTTCGTCTATTCGCCTTTCGGCAAACGCTTGGCTTTCGGCTCACTTTCGCGTGGCTCTGCTGCTTGGTTCTTATGTAGTGGCCGAGGAAAAGATAGACGGCCACTTGATGGCGCGATACAGTGACCGCTGAGCAGGTTCACTACGACATGCCGATGGATGGTGACGAAGCCCAGCAGCGAGACGCCGTTTTACAGAACTTTGCCGCGCACCCGGCGCGAAGGAACATAATAGCCGGCCGGAGCGTTCAGCGGCGGATCGGCTCAATATGCGTCAGCCAAAGTAGAACCGGGATGGTCTAATCCCCAGAGTCCTAACTATATTTGCGTTGATTTTTCTGTGCGGCGTTGCGCTTTGGCGCGGTTCTTGACGCGTAGCTACTTGCACCGTGCATTTGCCGTCGGCGCGTGATCCGCACGAAGCGTCCATCGAATCCGCCGGACATTTTGGCTTGCAGAGGCTGAAGACCGAACTGAACCTGACCCCCGAACAGCTGCAGTTCGTCACGCCAAGAGCTAGACTGACTACCGCAAGTACTATCAGAATATTGAAGACGAACGCTGGATGTGGCGCGAGCACGGGAAGGAAGCGCATTTTGGATTGGCTTGAACGAAGATCAAAAGAGAAAATTTAACGACCTCTTTACGCAAGCCAATGCGGGCGCAGGGAATAGCGGGCTCAGGAACATCGGACTTAATGCTGTCTTGCGCTCGTGCTCCGTGACACCACAGCCGCCTTTGTCCTTTGCATCTCTACTGTTCAATGGCCGCCATGAGCCGAGCTTGGATGCCTTCCGGTGACGGGCTTGCAATCCATTCCCTTGAACACCCTTAACGTCTTCTCGGTGGTGTCGCAGACCACAAAGCAATTGGGACACTCGCTGACGTGCTTGTGAAGTTCGGCTACTATTGCGGATCAAGAGTTTTCTCCAGATACTCATCCAGCTCCTGCAGGAACTGCTTACAGGTAAGCAAACGCGTCGTCTCCCTTTTTCTTGAATTGCCGGGTCAGCTTCTCGCGAAGCTGCAACCGGGCCCGAAGAAGACGGCTCTTAACCGCGGAGATCGAAAGCCCCAAAGTCTCAGCCGTTTCCTCGATTGACATTTCTTCGATGTCTCTCAAGAATAAAAACGGTGCGGTAAGCTGTCTTCAAACTTTTGACGGCTTGGTCTAAAATACGGCCTAGTTCCTCGCGCGAATAGACGTCTCCTCCGGATTTTGGTCCCAAACGGCTATTTCGCGAACCACTTCGTCTTCGCCCGTATCGATGGGTTCGTCCAGCGGAACGGTCTTGTCTGAACGCCGCTTCCGTAGCTTCATTAAGGCTTCATTAACGGCAATGCGGACCAGCCAGGTGTAGAACTTGGAGTTGCCCTGGAAATCGTCTAAATGCGTGTACGCCTTGAGGAAAGTCTCTTGCAGGACGTCTTCGGCGTCATCGTCATTTTCGGTGATTTGCTTGGCCATGCGGAATACACGGCGATCATAATGCTGCACGAGTTCGTTAAAGGCGGTTTGGTCACCGGCTTTGGCGCGCGCAACTAAAGCGGTTTCGTCGAAGGCTGGAGATACGGTGGTGGTACTCACGCGGCGGTATTTTGTAGTTTAGCACCGGATTGTTCCAGGGCAAACGCTCCGACCCGATGAACCTCGCCATATGCGACTGTTTCCGTCCCCAATGGTGCAATGTGCCAGAGCCAGCACTCTTGCCAAGCTAAGCGGTACGAGGGCAGCCGGCGCGCGCCAATGTTGCTTCGTTTAGTTCGACGCCCTCCAGTGCCGGAGTGACTTCTGAGGTGACACCTGGCGCCGCGCTCCATCCCGACTCCGCCGACCAATCAACCGGCAGGGCGCCTCAACGGTTTTCTTCGAACAGCGCACCTTTATATTCGAGGTATTCCACATCAGTGATCAGCAAAACGAATCGCGGCGCGGCCCGTTCGATCGCCGCTAAATGTTGTTCCACCAGCGTTTGCCCTGCGGGCCGCAAGGCATCCAGCCACTCGTCTTCATGCACATTCACGAACTCTGTCCGAAACGTTGTTGTAGAAATGCCTCTACACCGTCCTGCCAAACGATTTGCAGTTGACTCAGTATGTTTAAAGAAAGGAGCGCATCTGTGGGCGCACTGTATGCCGCTGGGGCGCGGTACTCGCGGATCGAACTCAGGGTGGCGGCCCAAGGCTTTCGCACGCGCCCCAATGCGCGAATCCACTCATTCAGGCATTGCGAAATATCGAGAAAAACAGCGTCCACTGGTTTTGGCAACTGATTCCATACCCGTGGCAAAGGCGGTCCGCGTCCACCAGCCGCAGTTTCTAAAGTGCGGCAGCAGCGCCATGCTGTTGAAGTCGAGCAGATGGCCGGCTCCCAGCACCGTGAGCCATTCGCCTTTCGCAGTTTGGGCCCAACGTTCCTGCGCCGCGCGAGTGACTTCAAATGCTCGGCCCAGGACGGGGCAAGGGTCTGCGCGGTTGTTCGATGCCGAGACCCATTTTGAGGTAACGAACCACCGCCGGATCCCAATGCCGCAAACGGGCCGCTAGATAACGAAGGAGCAAAAATTGTTTCTTTTCCTACGAGGCTTGAACGGTACCATCATGCCACCTGCAAGGCGGCCGTTTGGGCAAAGCCCAGTCTGGTAACCTCGAATTTAACCCCTAACATGAGCAGTTTCATTATTACGTTGCCAGACGGCAGCCAAAAAACGGTTCCCAGTGGAACTAAGCCCCTGGATGTGGCAAAAGAGATTAGCCCGCGTTTAGCCGATGCGGCTATTGTGGCGCGCGTTAACGGCGAGCTCTACGACCTGACACGCCCCTTCGAAAGCGACGCGAAGCTGGAGATTCTGACCAACAAGAATCCTGAAGCGTTGCAGGTCTACCGCCACTCCACCGCGCATTTACTCGCTGCTGCCGTTCTCGAACTGTATCCGGAGACGCAACTCGGCATTGGGCCGCCTACCGAAACGGGGTTCTATTACGATTTCCAACGCGACGCCAAGTTCACGCCAGACGATCTAGAACTGCTGGAGAAACGCATGGCGGAAATTCAGGCGCGCAACTTGACGTTTGACCGCCAGTTGACCGAGAAGCAGGCTGGCCTTGCCAAGTATAAAGATGATTGGATGAAGCGCGAACTGATTGAAGAACGCGCTGGCGACGTTTTCTCCGAGTACACGCTGGGGCCGCACTTCATTGATTTCTGCCGCGGGCCGCACGTGCCGTCCACCGAAAAGCTCAAGGTTTTCAAGCTGCTTTCCATTGCGGGCGCTTATTGGAAGGGGAACGAAAAGAATCCGCAATTGCAGCGGATCTACGGTACGGCTTTCTTTACCAAGAAAGACCTTGACGATTATCTAAATAAGCTGGAAGAGGCGAAGAAGCGCGACCACCGGAAAATTGGCCAGGAACTGGATCTTTTCAGCATTCAAGAACTGGGCGGCCCTGGGCTGATCTTCTTTCATCCCAAGGGCGGCGCCATTCGCAAAGTGATTGAAGACTGGATGCGCAACGAATATGTGAAGCGCAACTATTCTTTGGTCTACACTCCGCACGTGGCGCGCAGCGACCTGTGGAAGACCTCCGGCCATTACAATTTCTACGCCGACAATATGTTCGCGCGCATGGAACTGGACGACGCTGAATATCAGCTGAAGCCCATGAACTGCCCGTTCCATATTTTGATTTATCGCGACCGTATGCGCAGCTATCGTGATCTGCCCGTGCGTCTCGGTGAACTGGGTACCGTTTATCGTTACGAACGCTCCGGCACTATGCACGGCTTGATGCGCGTGCGCGGCTTTACGCAAGATGACGCGCATATCTTCTGCACGCCCGATCAAATCGAAAACGAAGTAGTGGATTGTCTGCAATTCGCCATCGATACCCTCAATACCTATGGCTTTACGGAGTATGAAGCCGAACTTTCCACTTGGGACGGGGGCGCCAGCGGCAAGTATGACGGCTCCGCGGACGAGTGGGAGATGGCTGAAAAAGCTCTTCACCGCGCCACTGACCGGCTGAACATGAAGGTGAAAGTTTCGCCCGATGAAGCTGCCTTCTACGGTCCTAAAATTGACGTGAAATTAGTGGATGCCATCGGCCGCTTGTGGCAGCTATCCACTGTGCAGTTCGATTTCACGCTGCCGCGCCGCTTTGGCCTTGAGTATATTGGCGACGACGGTAAACAGCATCAGCCTTTGATGGTGCATCGCGCCCTTTATGGCTCCATCGAGCGCTTCTTCGGCATTCTGATAGAGCATTACGCGGGTGCTTTTCCGGTTTGGCTGGCGCCGGTGACAGGCAATTGTCCTACCTATCACGGACAAACAGAGCGCTTATGCCAAAGAAGTTTACGAAAAGCTCAAAACGGCTGGATATGGGTCGAGTTGGACGATCGGGGAGCGAAAAAGTCAATTTCAAGATTAGAGAAGCGCAACTAGCAAAAATTCCGTATATGCTAGTAATAGGGGAACGGGAAGCCGCTGCCGGGCAAGTGTCCGTTCGCAATCGTAAACATGGTGACCAAGGCGTCGTGAAACTTGATGAGTTTGTTTCGCGTCTGTCGGATTTGGTTGCTTCACGCAGTTTAACGGAGTAAACAACCATCCGGGTTGGGGAACCTGGGTGCGCTGTACATGGGGAGTTTGGGGTGTTCTACATAGCTGGCATTGTTTTGCTCGGCTGCTGGGTCTATTGCGTCCTCGCTATAGTGGGCGCCCTTCGTCACACGCAGCAGCGGGGGCCTGATGCGCTCATCGATCCGGCTTCCATCAGATTTTGAAACCTTTGTCTGGTTTAGACGAAGGTCTTTAGAGAATCTGCGTAGTTACTATGAGCAGAACTACGCCAACTTCGAGATCCTTTTTGCAGTTCGCTGGCAGTCAGATCCAGCCGTGCCCGTCGTGCAGCGGCTCATGGCCGAATATCCCGCGGTTCGTCGAAACTGATCTTTACCGGAGAGCCCCCTTACGCACACGCTAAGGTTTTCAGTCTCAAGCTCATGCTCGATCAAGCCAAGTACCCTTTGATCGCCATGGCCGACAGCGACGTGCGCGTAACGCCGGATTTCTGTAGCAAGCTTGCTGCCGAGTTCCAAGACCAGCGCTTAGGCCTGGTGACGTGCCCTTATCGCGCCGTAGCCGGAAACTCCATCTGGTCTAGGCTGGAAGCGATTGGCATGAACACCGATTTTCATGCCGGCCTTTTCACGGCCGCTATGATGGAGGGCGCCAAATTCGCCGTTGGCCCCACCATCGTCGCTCGCCGCAGTGCTATTGATGCGCTTGGTGGTATTGAGCGTGTCAAAGACTATTTGGCCGAAGATTTCATGCTGGGTCGCTTGGCCTCTGATCACGTGGCTGTGCGCCTCTCGCCTTATGTGGTGGAGCACCGCATCGGCAGTGAGCCGGCTTTGAAGAATTTTGCGCATCGTTTACGCTGGGCTCGCTCTTCACGCCGATCCCGTCCCGCTGGCTATATTGGGCAGTTCTTTACCTACCCGCTGCCTATCGGCATTCTGGTGAATCTCCTTTCGCCTGCGCTCTGGCCGCTCATGGGGGTTACCCTGCTGTTGCGCGGCCTCGCTGCTTGGGTTGTTTCTAAGCGCATCCTGGGTGTGCGTGTTCCGTGGCTCCTTTTGCCCGTGCAAGATGTGCTCGCTTTTGCCTTCTGGATCGCGGGCTTCTTCGGCAATTCCATCCAATGGCGCGGTCGGCGTTACTTGCTTAATCGCGACGGCACCATGGAACTGGCTGGCTAAAGTTCAATAAAGTGCGTTTCGTTTTGTAACTGCCCCACAGATTCGCGAACCCAGTAACACCCCAATCGGGGCTGCCTAAGCGCTCATCTGTTCGTTTATTCTCAACGCTTCCTGCCTACGAAGCTGCGCCCTATTCCGTCCCGCACAACACTGTCATACTCCGCGAAAACCCGTCATTTTGTTTGGAAATAGTCCCAGTATCTACCTTCAGCGTAAGGCAGCGCCCGGAAAGAATTTCGTACAAACTGACTTACATGGAGCCGCGAAATACAAACCAACTTCAAAACGCGGAAACGGAAAGACATCTTATGAACTTTACAAAATCAATCATCCTCACTTCTGTTGCTTTTTTCTCTTTGACCAGCATTGCCGGTGCGGCGCCCATGCCGGTATCGAAGCTGATGAAGCCCGTAACCACTGTGTTCGACGTTACCGGCGTGTTTGATAACAAAGCTGTTTTGTCGGGCTCATTCGACATCACCGCCGGCCAGATTTCTTCCGCGGATATGACTATCAGCGGCATCCAGGGCGATTTTACTCTCGACGAAGGCGGCGCATACAATGGCAAGGGCGTTTGGGCCGGTGTTGATCTCACGGACGGCGGAAACTTTCTCGAACTGGATTTGATTCTGCAAACGGCGCAACCAATCTGAATAACTACAATGGTGGCGCGTTTTGTGATGCTTCCGGCAACTGCGGCAAGCTCACTTCCTTCTTCATACCCGCTCACGACCGCGATCCGATTTTGACCTCGGGCAGCACCGCGCCTGAACCGGGTACAACCGCACTGCTCGGCGCGGGATTCAGTGCCTTGGGCCTAATGCTCCGTCGCCGCGTTACCAAGAACTAAGTCATTAATTCAAGAACAAATAAAAACAAAACACTTAAACCACTCTTCCGGTCTCCGTGCCCTAGGCTACGGAGACCGATTTTTTTTTGCCCGCAGCGGTACTTGTTTGCGTTGCCGAACGGAACAAATCGTCGCGCCCTTTCGTAGCTGTCTATGAGGAAGCAAACAGCCATGAAACTGCAAAACCTTGTCGAAGAAGCCGAAGTTCTCGGAAAGGATCTTGTTGAGCAAACGCGATCCCTAATTCACGAAGGCAACGTGCGCCGGGTCATCATCAAAGACGAACACGGGCACACCTCCTGAAATCCCGGTCACCTTTGCCGCAATCGGGTTGTCGCCGCACCTGTCCTTGCTGCTGTCGGCGCAATTTCCGCGCTTGTCGCCAAATTCACTATCGTGGTTGAACGGTCAGAACCAAAGGTTCCAGCGGCCGATCATCAGCTGCCGAAACCTTCTTAGAATTCATCCGCAATTTGCCGAAGGTAATCCGCCTCGTCGCGAATCACTTTAGCGGCCAAAATGATCTGTTCCTTGGCCTCGTCATAGCGCATCTGCTCTAGAGCCTCGCGCACGCCTGGAATTGTCTTCGCTCCATATCCCGTCAACGTGCCGGGAGCGTACAAAAGATTCTTCACCCACGGCCGCCTTGGTAACCCTCCTTCGTACGCGAATTTCCGTTCGGCTAGCGTGAGCTTGGCGTTTAAGGCGGCGCGTTTATCGGAGGAAAGTTCGGTCCAGCGAGACTCGGCTTGCTGCACACTGGCGGCGGCTTTCTCCAGTGCCTCAATCGAATGATCGATTGGCGAAAAATCCATTTCCGCGGAATCGCCAGCGATGGCGGCGCTTGCGTCGGAGTCTTTGGGTTGTTCGTCAGGGCATAAAAACCTTGATCCAGATTGCGCTTGCGCGTCTGCGCTTCTTCCGTGAGAGACTTCAAGAGCGTCTTCAACTCCGCATCGTATGTCTTCAGCGTTGTCGCTAGAGATTGTGAAATCGTAGGGCAGCACGTCGGCATCCGCGGCTCGCATCATCAATGTCCCGGCCGTTTGCGCTAGCGTCTTCCCGTAGAGTTCGTCTTTGTCGCCGAAGTGTTCTTCAAACCATGGGTTGTCGGTAAGCGGAGTAGCGAGTACGTGCCGCTCCGGTCCTCGCCGCCGAAACCCAAACTCAGTGAAGCAATACCAAGGTGATCAAGAAAAAGCCGCGAAGTCGGAACCGCTGCCAATCGCTTCGAGTGGCAGCGTAGCCTTAGCCGACATTTCGCCGCGCGCCGCCGCGCCACCGGGGCGCCTACCGCCCCGCACCATCAGCGCCGCTTGCTGCCGCTTCCAGACAGATACATTCGTCTCCGGATCAGTGACATCCTTCGCCACTTCATTCACCAACTCCTCGAGCGAATGCGAACCGCCGCCGCCAAAGAACCCACGCCCGGTCTCGTCTGTGTTTAGGTACAGCGCCGCATGCTGGCTTAGCTCTTCTGCGTGTGTCCTCCGCCCATTCGGTTGATCCAATCAGACCTGGCTCTTCTCCGTCCCAAGCCGCATAGATCAACGTTCGTTTCGGACGCCACCCTTGTTTGGCTAACTCCCCAAGTGCCCGTGCCTCTTCAAGCAAGCTCGCTTGCCCGGAAATCGGATCGTTCGCGCCATTTACCCAGCCGTCGTAGTGGTTGCCGCGCACCAGCCACACATCCGGCTCTTCCGAACCCTTCATTAACGCACCACATCCAAAACCGGCTTTTGATCCCAATTGAAGGCCAGTTTTAGATGCACCTTCGCGGGCCCGGGACCAAAGTGATAGGTGATCGGCAGTCCGCCGCGCCAGCCCAGCCGGCACCACGCGTCCATCCAGTGCCTTCAGGAGTGGCTCCGCATCTCCATAGCTAATGGGCATCACCGGAATATGCATT
>CAWJBS010000047.1:0-4714 GCA_963840845.1 Bryobacterales bacterium | reverse complement strand
AATCGCAACGCGATATTTTCCGGCGGCATCCGCCCGCATTTCTATTGCCTGCCGGTTCTCAAGCGTGAGCGGGACCGTGAGGCGCTCGTGCAGGCGGCCATCGGCGGAAGTCCGAAATATTTTCTCGGTACCGACAGCGCGCCGCACGAGCGCTCGACCAAGGAAAATGCCTGCGGTTGCGCGGGGATGTTCACGGCGCACGCGGCGATCGAGCTGTACGCCGAGGTGTTCGATCAGGCGGGGCGCCTGGATCGCCTGGAAGGCTTCGCGAGCCACTTCGGCGCTGATTTCTACGGCCTTCCGCGCCACGAGGAGCGCATCACGCTGATGCCGTCTACCAGCAGATGCTCGCTGAACTCGCCGCGCCCGCCGGCGGTGTTCCGCTGGGAGTGCATGGCGGCCAGGTCGAAACTAACCCACGCCCGATGCCGTTTGGGAGATTTCCCAGCGCCTACACAGGTGTGGAAACTGAGTCTCAAGCGCAACCTGGCCCGAGGTCAATGGACTACGTCACCGTCCTCAATCAATACCTCGCGCGGCTTTCGGCCACCGGTCATCCCATGGATGCTGTGCGTGTCTATCGCCGCGAGTTGGACCGCAAAACAAGCAAAAACGCGTCCGTCAACTATACGAGGCCGCGCAAACGCGCCTGGAGCAAGACGAAATTCCGTTAGCGATTGACAAGCTCCAGGAAATTCTAAAGATTGATCCGCAGAATTCCGAAGCGCTCAAGCTGCGTAAGAAGATTGAGCAGCAGCGGAGCGATCAGCAGGTGGCTGAGTGGTTAGGCTTGGCGCGCAAGCACCTTGACCGTCATGATTTCAGCGAAGCGCGCCGTGCCTTGAAAGAAGTTTTCAATCTCAAGTACGACGATCCGGAAGCCGCTCAGTTGAAGGCGCAAGTGGATAGCCGCGAAAAAGAAGTGGAAACCGCGCGCGCCGAAAAAGAGCATCTTTACAGCAACGCACTCCGCCACAATCAGAACGGCGAAATCAGCTCCGCGCTGAGCAAACTCGAAAAGCTTTTGGAATTGTCGCGCAATACGCCCGGCGCCTCCGTGCCCGAGCGCGATAAGGTCTTTCAGGCCTTTTATAACGACGTCCGCACTGAACGTGATCGCGTCGATAGCGCTTATGCGGAAGGTTCGCGCCACCTTTCAGAAAAAGATTTTGAGAAGGCGCTGGGCATTTGCGACGGCATCCTCTTTCGCTATCCGCAAAATCCGCAATTTCAAGCACTGCGCCTGAAAATTGAACATTCGCAACGGCAGGAACTCTCCGCCATATTGCCGAAGTCGGCCGAGCGGTTGAAACGGAACCAAACCTAGACCGCCGCGTCGGCCTGCTCGAAGAAGCCTGCAAACGATATCCGAACGAAGGGCAGTTCTCCCGCCAGCGTGATCTCGCCCGCGAACTGCGTGACCTAGTCGCCTCGATCGCTACGCGCGCGCGCAATTACGAAGAGCAAGGACAGTTCGCCGAAGCGATCACCCAATGGAACACGCTGGCGAATATTCATCCGCAGTATCCCGGCATCGATTTTGAAATCAACCGCTCAGCGCCGCCGCGAACAGCAAAGCCAGGACGACAAAAAAGCCCGCTTGGTTGAGAAAATCGATCGCGCTCTCGGCAATGCCGCTTATGCCGATGCGCTCAAACTGAGCGAGAGCGGCCTGCACGAATTTCCCGATAATCCCGAATTGCTGGCGCTTCTGCGACTCTCCCAGCAGGGCCTTGAACAAACCCGCGAAGCCAACCGTTTGTTTGAAGAAGCCAAAGTCCGGCGCTTAGCGGGCGATTGGGATCAATCGGTAGCGCTGCTGCGTCAGGCTCTCGATCTCGACAAAGGCAACATTGTTGTCCAAAATACGCTGGTCAATCTGTTAACCGAGCGCGCCCACACGATGCTCGATACCGATCCCGCCGCCGCTGAACCTTTGGCTGCGGAGGCGGGACGTCTGGACCCCGAACACCCCTCCGTCAACAAAGTCATTGACCTCATCGCCCAGGCCAAGCGCAAACGCTACGTGGAACAAACCGTTCTGCAAGCGCGCGAGTTGCAAACGGCGCATCGCGACCAAGCCATCGGCGTGATAAAACAAGGCCTCTCGGTCTATCCGAACGACGATCGTTTGCAGAAGACCCTCACCAATCTGCAAAAAGAGCCGCAGCCCACTCAGGCATTTCAAGCTGCCGGCGGCGCCAGCGCCTTTGGCCTCGTCCCTTCTCCAGCAGACGCGAAAACCGAACTCTATTCGCTCAATAACGGGCGCCGCCGAAAATGGCCCCGTCGCGCCCCCGCCCGCGCGGCCGCAACCCCCAGCCGTCTGGAGCATCCGCCGCCCTAACCTCCCGTCAAGCAGTCGGTTCCTCCTCCGCCGGAACCGGCCAAATGCCTGCCGTGCTGGTAGTGGTCCATTTATCGGTGAGTATTCCGGCGCGACGCCGGCAGTCTGCTTTCGCAAAATCTGAAGGCGCGTCTGGGCTCCGGTTCGCACACACGATCGTCGGAGTCTTACTCGTTTTTTTTGCCTCCGCGCTGGTCATTGGCTTTGCTTCCTGTATCTGACTGAGCCAAAAACTGGACGGTAGCTACTACCGGAAATACCGGAATAGCGGAAATACCGCACCTAGGCTCACGCCTATCAAGCTATCCGTGACGCCGCCGACGCCGTCGTCACGGTTGATGGATCCCCTGTTAGCGCTGGCGCATCAACTCTTTCCTTGGAAGATACTTCTGTTCACCGCGTCTCAGTCTCCCGTTTAGGCTTCGTGACCGGCGATTTCCCTGCAATGAAAGTGACCCCCGCTTGGAGTTTCACTCTCGATCCCCAACCCCTTCAGCTTTCCGTCTCCGTCCCAGACAGCAGCGGCTCCGTTTCGATTGACGACCAACCAGTGGCCCAACTGGAGGAAGGCACATGGAACAATACATTCCCGCTGAAAACAACGGGCGAGAAACATGTTCTGGCCGTGGCTGGCAAGAAAAGGCATCAGCTTTTCAAATTCGGCTATTCCGTTTTGGCCGGCAAACTCCCGATTGTTGAACCGCTGAACGTTAAAGATCTGGTAGTGGTGAGTAGCTTAGGAAAAGAGCGACCATCTATTCCGGCAATCGCGCCGCCAAATTGGTGGCGCCGAACCAGGAACAAAAGCTCATTCCGCAAGAAGGCCTTCCGGTGGCGATAGAAGACTCTTCCGCCGCATTCTCCATCGCTACCGGCGCTACAGTTTATCCATTGCCGGTCACAGCGGGTGCCCAGCCCGCCCTCAGCATTTCGTTTTTGAACTCAGCGCCTGTGCTGGCCTCCGCTACGGTATCCGTTACACCGGCCACCGCCAAGCTCTTTGTCGATGGCGACCCCATGACTCACGGCCGCAACGGTTCCTGGACATGGAAAGCAGAACCGCGAAATTATCAAGGCAAGCTGACAGCCGACGGCATGGAGGATCTCAGTTTCCAAATCCTCCTGCAAGAAAGGGCACAATTTCAGCCACCATTTCCACTGCGTCCTAAGGTTACATTCGTCGGACCTACTGCCGCAATTTTGGTGATGAGAGGCGGCGAATCTGGCGCAACTGTCAGCGTCAACGGCGCGGCCATCGGCCCGCTTGACAACAAAGGCAACGGAAGTTTTCATACAAGGCAGGCGTCTATACCGTGGAGCTCACAAAGACTGGTTATGGTTCAAACAGCTTCTCTAGGTTGAACTTGTTTCAGGCAAGGAAGTCGAACCCAAAGGTGATAAACGGCTGAGATTGGCCGTGGGCTACCGCGCATCGTTCTTTTTGAAGCCGAGCGACGCGACTGTGTCTTATTCCCGCGCCAGAACACACACAAGGTCACGATCTGGCCCAGATCACTTTACTCCTCGGCACTTACGAGTTCGCCGCCGACGCTCCCAAGTATCTGCGGAAGTCGTTCGAAGTAAAAATCGAGGCAAATCAAATGAGAGACCTCACCTTCGATTTGCAGCCAATACGCCCTGAAATTGTTCGTGAGCTCCGACGACGCAAAAAAGGTCAATGGCGACTTGTATCACGGCGTCAGCACCGGCTTTATTCCGCTCAATCTTCACTTCAAGACAAACACCTTGGTGTTGTCAAAAGATTTCAAGGTCAAGAAGATGTCTTGTGGGTCAATCAGACCGTGACAACTCCATTACCTACACATTGGACTCCAAGGGCTTGTCTATTGATCGCCGTCGAGACGGCGTGCATGCGCCGGACAAAGTAAGATATATCGACATGACCAGTCCCACCACCTCACCCGCGTACGCCGTTCACATCAGATCGAGAAGAACTCGGTTAACATTGCCCAACTGATGCTACGTGATGGGCCCACCCCGACCCCAAACATGATTGGTCTCACTCCGTAATTTATATCAAGGGCGACAACTACTTCACGGTCTGGCCAGGCCGCTAGTGGCATGCCGCTCAGCATCGCCCCTTGCTTTTGCTTCAGGCAATCAGCCTAGGTCCGGCCGCTGCCGATGCCGACCCCATCCTCAAACGCCCACCGTTGTTTCTAAGGTGGAACCAAGTGGGGCCGATCAACTCCGGCTACCTTTTAAGCAGATCGGCATTCAGTTGAGCGTTTTGCCCTCCGGCAAACCGGATGCTGTCCGTGGAGCTTCCGACAGTCTGCCCGACCCGGTCGTTCACGCTCTGGCCGGCTGGCGATTCACTACTTACAAGCAGGATAAACGTGCTCC
>CAWJBS010000046.1:0-28762 GCA_963840845.1 Bryobacterales bacterium | reverse complement strand
TCTCTCTCTCTCTCTCTCTCTCTCTCTCTCTCTCTCTCTCTCTCTCTCTCTCTCTCTCTCTCTCTCTCTCTCTCTCTCTCTCTCTCTCTCTCTCTCTCTCTCTCTCTCTCTCTCTCTCTCTCTCTCTCTCTCTCTCTCTCTCTCTCTCTCTCTCTCTCTCTCTCTCTCTCTCTCTCTCTCTCTCTCTCTCTCTCTCTCTCTCTCTCTCTCTCTCTCTCTCTCTCTCTCTCTCTCTCTCTCTCTCTCTCTCTCTCTCTCTCTCTCTCTCTCTCTCTCTCTCTCTCTCTCTCTCTCTCTCTCTCTCTCTCTCTCTCTCTCTCTCTCTCTCTCTCTCTCTCTCTCTCTCTCTCTCTCTCGGACTAGTCGCGGGAAACATCTGCGTCCAATTTGTCGCCATCCCATTCCCATGTGTCACTTAAGTTACTGCTAGTAACATCGCTATATCCGCCGAACATCACCACTTTTTGCCGCGCCGCATCATAAACCATCGATTGGCCCGAACGCGCCGTCGGCATACTCGTCAGAATCTGATTCGTCCAGTTCAATTGGCCGTAAACAGTTCCGCCGGCACACCACCCCGCCGCAATCATAAAAAAAAGTCTCAGATTTTTGTTGTACATGGTTCACCACTCAAACATGCGCGAACAAGCGCTGAACCTTCCAACAATATCTGAAACTTTTTAGAAAGACTGTGTGTGTAATCCAGTTCACACTTCGTCGCACCGAACTAGTCCGCCCGCAATGCATCCGCCGGATCAATCCGCGACGCTCGCAACGCTGGCACATAACAAGCCGCCAGCGCTATCGCCGCAAAAACGCCAACCACCGTCAACAGCACGGCCGGATCACTCGCTTTCACTTCATACAACATCGATTCAACACGCGCGTCGCAACCAGCGAACCGACCACGCCGATCCCTACGCCAATCAGTACTAACAAGCCGCCCTCACCCACCACCAATCGAGCAATGCGGCCATTATCCGCCCCCAGCGCCATCCGCAGTCCCAATTCACTCCTTCGTCGCGTCACAACATAAGAGAGCAATCCATAAACACCAACAACTGCCATTACCAGCGCGCATCCGGCAAACACTCCCAACAGCGCAGTTTGAAAACGTTCTTGCGCGATCGTCCCCGAAATCAAACCCTCCATACTTTCAAAATTCACCGCCGTGTCGCGGTTCAAAGAAGTTACGATCCGTTCAATCCTCGGTTGCAAACTCGTCGGCCCGCGCACCACCAGCGTCGCGTCCATCCGGGTGTCCGCATGTTGAAAATAGTTGGCATAGACCTCGGCTTCAACCGGCCTCTTAAGCCCGAACCCTCGCACGTCAGGCACAATGCCAACAATCGTTAGGAACCGCGGCTTTCGGTCAAAACCGAAAAAGCGAATACGCTTACCCACAGCTACGTCGTTCGCAAAAAATTGCTTTTCAAACGTCTGGTTCACAATCGCCGTCGGTGGTCCTCCCCGCTCATCTTCAGCCGTAAACCCGCGGCCGCGCAAAATCGGCATTCCCAAAGCTTTGAAGTAATCGGCGCTGGCCATGCGGTACGTTGCGTCGGGTCTTTCATGCGGATCGGCCGGTATCGGACGCCCCTCAATTTCAAAACCTCCATCCGGCGCTCCCTCGAACGGCAAGCCCGCGATCAGGGCCGCCGCCTTCACTCCTGGTAACGCGCCCACCTGCGCTAAGGTCTGCCCACCCGCTTGCTGTACAAACTTCGCATCAACCGAATCGCCATCCGCTGCTGCCGGCCAAGTCAAATCCGTGATGTAAACCCCGCCAGAGGCCATGCCGGTTTCTTCATGCGCCAGCGTCCAGTAACTCTTAATCAGCAAGGCCGCGCCGCTCAGTAACACGATCGCCAGCGCCACTTGCCCAATCACTAGCGCTCCGCCCCAGCGCTTCTGCGCCACGCCTTGCCCTTTGCCCGTGCCCTGCTTCAAAGTCTCGTTAACATCCGTTTTCGAGCCGTCAACCGCAGGCAGCAGTCCAAATAACAACCCCACGAAGAGCGATAACCCAACTGTGAACAAAAGCACTCCGCCATCGATCTCCAATCCCTCTAATCGCGGAATGTTCGCAGGTGCCGTCACGCGCAACACTTTCACCACCACTTTCGCCAGTCCAAAACCAAACACTCCCCCGGTGCCCGCAATCAACACACTCTCCGTCAGTAACTGCCGAATCAGCCGCAGACGCCCCGCTCCCAGCGCTCCACGCAGGCCCATCTCTTTCCGCCGCGCCGCCGCTCGTGCCAAAAACAGATTCGAAATGTTCACACACGCAATCAGCAGCACCATCGTCACCGCGCCCCAAAGCACCAAAAGCGCGGACCGCACGCCCTGCGTCATAAATTCGAAAAGTGACGCAACCCGAATCCCATCGTCCTTGTCATCGACGTATTCCTTGGTCAAATGCGCCGCTACCAAGTTCATATCCGCCTGTGCTTTGCTCACCGTCACACCTGGCTTCAGCCTTCCCACCACCCGGTAGTTATGCGCCGATCGCGTCGAAGTATCCGGAAACAAGTCATTTGGCAACCAAACCTGCGCGCTGTCAGGAAAATTAAATTTCGGCGGCATCACACCAATCACTGTAAAAACCATCCCGTTCAGCCGCACCGTTTTCTGGATTGCGCTGGCCGCATTGCCGAACATCGCCGTCGCCAGTTCGTATCCAAAAACAAGCGTCGGCGTTCCGCCAGGTTTCTGCTCCTCGGCGCTGAACGTTCGCCCAATCGCCGCGCGCGTCGCTGCCACTTCAAAAAAGCCAGTCCCCACCGCCGCCATGCGCGCGCGCCGCGCCGGAAAACTCCCCGCTAACGTGACATCGTCTGTCCCATACGTGGCCATCGCAGCCACCGTCCGGTTTTGCGCTCGCCAATCACGGAAATCAAGACCCGAAACATTCATCAAATGCCCGTCCCGCGCGGTCTGTCGCAATTCCACCATCCGCTCCGGCTCCGGATACGGCAGCGCGCTCAGCAAAACCGCTTTCACCGCGCTGAACATGGCTGTATTCAGGCCAATACCTAGGCCCAGTACAACCACCGCGGTCGCCGTGAACGCCGGAGTCTTCCGTAATACGCGAACGCCGTACCGCGCATCCTGCCAGAATTGCTCAACTGCATTCCATCCCCAGGCAGCTCGGCTGTCTTCTAGAATTAACGTCGCATTCCCAAACTGCTGGCGAGCCACGCCACTCGCATCCTTGTCGCTGAGCCCGTCCTCCCGTAACTGCTCAATTTTCTCGGCTAGATGCTCCGCCATCTCAGCGGCCATCTCGCGACCCAATCGCCTCCGCTCCCACCAACGTGCCAACGGGTTCATGCCTCTTCCGGCCTCATCACCCGGCCAATCCCCGCCAATAAACGTTCGAAGCCCGCAATCTCGCGTCCTAATTGCTTGTGCCCCGCCGGAGTAAGTTTATAGGTCCGCACCTTCCGGTTGCGCGCAGAAATGCCCCAATCCGCTACCACCCACCCTTCGCGTAACAACCGCTGCAGCGCCGGATACAGAGATCCCTCCTCCACCTGCAGTACATCTTCAGAAGTCTGCTGGATATGTTGCGCAATCGCATAACCGTGCAGCGCTCCCCGCCGCAACGTTTGCAAAATCAACATCTCTAATGTTCCGGGCAAAAGGTCTTTACGTTCTTTGCGGCTTCGCATAGATAATCTATACATAGATTATTTAAGAGCCAGGCAAAGTCAATAACCAAAACCGCAGTCTTCGTGATTTCCCTCAACGCCTGGCAAAATCTACCAACGCGCTCACTTCGTGTTTGTCCGCCGCCTGCAACGCTGAAATATAATGTCTGCGCGTCTCCCCGGCATCCCGCAAACTCTCCCGCCCCCAAGAAAAACGCGTTCCACCCATTCGCATCACTAACAGGTCCGCCATCAATCGCGCATGCCGCCCATTCCCGTTGGGGAACGGGTGAATCAGAACCAGCCGGTGATGAAAGCGCACTGCAATCTCATCGTTCTCATAACTGCCGCAGTCAATCCACATCTTGGCGTCTTCCAACAACTGCCGCACCGCCACCGGAATTTCCCAAAACGCTATACCAATATTCCGTTCCGCTTTCCGGTAGCTGCCGGCCCAACGCCATACATCGCCAAACATGCGCTTGTGAAGTGCTTTTAGAAACTTCTCCATCAGCACGTCCCGTTTTCGCGCCAGCGCCCACTCCTGGCCACGCAAAATATTGCTTTGCTCTGCAGCATTCAACTCATGCCGATAAGCGATATAGGCAGGAATCAGTCCGCGCTTTTCGTCCGGCGTTAACAATGTTGCGTGTTCTGGCTCCGCAAACAATTCGTCCAATGTGTTTTAGTCCCAAAATAAGCGTGGATTCGTCTCCCGCACAATCTCATCAATTAACGCTTCAACGTCCTGCGGCTCCCCGTTCACGCCTTGGTCTTCCAACAACATCGAATGCTCAATCGCTTCCCGCCGTTTGTGCAAATAAGCTCGCGCCCGTTCCCGAACTGTCTCTTTAAGTGGCTTCCTGGGTACAAGCGCGTAGACAACCGTGCAATCCAACGCTTCCGCCGCCCGCCGCAACGTGGCCAGTTCGATCGTCCCCCTTGCTTCCGATTGTTCTAGAGCCACCACCGACGGTTGCTTCACACCTAACCTTTGCGCCATTTGCGCCGTTGTTAGTCCTAATGCCTCGCGGACGGCCTTCACCCAGCCCCGATTAGGCACGGCCACATATTGGCCAATTTGATCCAATTTCTGAAATCGTCCGTCCAGATAAGCACGTGACTTTTCTGCCAACTTCCTCTTTTCCACCCTTTAATTATACATCACACTCTATAATATTGTCAATATTTAATACATCATACTCTATCGTTTTCGGCAGAAAATCCAAATCCCCGCGTCGCGAAACCAAGCTCGCAGCAAAGCCCGGACTCAACGAGCCGCACCGTCCTCTTCACAACCCCCGACGATGCCGCAATCGATCAAGCCATATCGCCCGCCACTTCGCAACATTCGCTTCCCCATCCCACCCTGCCTGCGAAGCCAGCATCGCCATCAACAATCGCAGACACGCCGCCCAGCGACTCACCCAGTTTCCGATCTCGAATGCTCTTGCATGAAATCCCGGTGAATTCTACGTGTGCCGCTTGCCTTCTCGTCACGAATGCCGTACCGTCAGCATCAGAGAAGAGATACGAATTATGGACAGCATCACCACCGCAAGCGCGGTCCAACATGAGAACATCCGCACTGGTACGAGTGTCGATGCGCTCAAGCATGCCTTTCTCGACAGCCTTCGCTACGATCAAGCACGCCGGCCCGAGCGCGCCACATCGCTCGATTGGTATCTCGCCATCGCCTCGTCTGTTCGCGACCGTCTCACCCAGCGCTGGGTTGACACTTCGCGGACATATTCCGAGCAAGATGCACGCATCGTATGCTATTTCTCGGCCGAATTTCTGTTGGGCCCACACCTGGGTAACAATTTGTTGAACCTCGGTATTACCGAGGCCGCAGATCAAGCCATGCGCGAGCTAGGCTTGAATCCGCAAACCATTCTCGATACCGAGGAGGAGCCAGGCCTCGGTAACGGAGGTCTAGGCCGCCTCGCCGCCTGTTACCTCGATTCAATGGCTACTCTGCAAATCCCGGCTCTCGGCTTTGGCATTCGTTACGAATTCGGTATCTTCGATCAACTCATTCGCGACGGTTGGCAGATCGAAGCTACCGATAAGTGGCTGCAGTGGGGCAACCCCTGGGAGATCGCCCGACCCGAAGGCGCGCTTGACGTCAACTTCGGCGGCCACACCGAGACCTACACTGATATCCATGGCGCTCAACGCGTCCGCTGGATCCCCTCCTACGTCGTAAAGGCCGTGCCCTACGACACGCCCATTAGCGGTTACCACAACAACACCGTGAACACGCTCCGCCTGTGGAAAGCGGAAGCCATTCATTTTTTCGATTTCAAAGCGTTCAACGCTGCCGATTACATCGGCGCCGTACATGACAAAATGCAATCGGAGAACATCTGGAAGGTTCTTTACCCCAACGATGAAAACAACAAGGGTAAAGGAATCCGCTTAGAACAGCAATTCTTCTTCGTTTCCGCATCTCTGCAGAACTTAGTCAAAATCCATCTTGCCCATCAACGCCCCTTGCAGGATTTTCATGCCAAGTGGGCCATTCAAATGAATGACACTCATCCATCCATCGCCGTCGCTGAGTTGATGCGGCTGCTGGTAGATGAGAATGAGGTTCCCTGGGATGCCGCTTGGCAGACAACCCAAAACGCCCTGGCGTTCACGAACCACACCATTCTCCCCGAGGCACTGAAAAGTGGGGTATCCCCTTATTCGGAGCCTTGCTACCGCGTCATCTGGAAATCATTTATGAGATCAATCGCCGCTTTCTGGATGAGGTGCGCGCCAAATTCCCCGGCGACGAAGGCCGCGTCGCTCGCTTGTCGCGATTGACGAAGCAGGTGAGCGCTACGTCCGCATGGCGAATCTCGCATGCGTTGGTAGCCACGCCATCAACGGTGTTGCCGCTCTGCACACCAAGCTGCTCGAAGAATACGTCCTCCACGATTTTTACGAAATGCACCCCGAGCGCTTCAGCAATAAGACAAACGGCGTCACCCCGCGCCGCTGGATCGCTCTCGCTAATCCGGGCTTGGCCGCTCTCATTACTCGCAAAATTGGCGATGGCTGGATCACAAACCTCGATCAGCTACGGACCCTGGAAAACCACATCGGTGACGCTGGCTTCCTCGATGAATGGCGCAACACTCAACACGCCGTCAAACAGCAGTTAGTGGATTACATTGCGCATAAAACCGGCACCGTGGTTGACCCGGCTTCTATGTTCGACACCATGGTCAAACGCATTCACGAATACAAGCGCCAGCATCTCAAAGTCCTGCACATCGTCACCCTCTATAACCGCATTAAACGCAATCCTTCTACGCACATCGTTCCGCGCACGTTCTTGTTTGGCGGCAAAGCCGCGCCCGGCTATTTCATGGCCAAGCTGATCATCAAACTCATCAACTCGGTGGCCGAAGTCGTGAACGTCGATTCCGACGTCGCGGGCCGCCTGCGCGTCGTATTTCTTCCTGATTACAACGTCACCTTCGGCCAGCGCGTTTATCCGGGCGCCGATTTGTCGGAACAAATTTCTCTTGCCGGCAAGGAAGCGTCCGGAACCGGCAACATGAAATTCTCAATGAATGGCGCTCTCACCGTGGGCACGCTCGATGGAGCCAACATTGAAATCCGGGAGGCCGTCGGCGCTGATAATTTCTTCCTCTTTGGACTCACGTCCGATCAGGTCTATGCCGCCAAAGCCGCCGGCTACAACCCCGGCGCCTTTTACCAGGGAAACGCCGAACTGAAAGAAACCATCGACGCCCTCAACTCCGGTCATTTCTCCCGCGGCGATCAGAATCTTTTCAAACCTCTCACCGCTTCTTTGCTCTCGCAAGACCCTTATATGCTGCTCGCCGACTACCAGTCCTATGTCGAGTGCCAAGACCGTATCGACCAGGCGTACTTAGATTGCGACCATTGGACCCGCATGTCCATCATCAACACCGCCCATACCGGCAGATTTTCTTCCGACCGCGCCGTTCGGGAATATTGCAACGAGATCTGGCACGTCAAACCGGTAGAGATCCGCTAACGCTACTGGCTAAAACAAACTCATCTGCCCTTTTTTCTTCGGCTTCTTGTCATCCATCACTGTGCGCCCGTCCAGTTTAGGAGAAATGGCTCGCTCATGCTCAATGACCCGGTCAAAGTCTGCCGTGGGTTCGAAGCGTTCTTCCACCCTGCGCACCAGTTTGTCCAGGCGCCGGAACCCATCCACCTTCTCGGTATGCCCCAGCTTCGCCGAATCCAGCGCACGTCTCAGCACGCTTAAGCTCTCGTCATAAGTCTTCAGCGGAACTGGAAACGGATGGCCATCCTTGCCGCCCAGCGCGAACGAAAAGCGCGCGGGATCGGAGAATCGGCTGGGCGCACCATGCACCACTTCCGCCACCAGCGCCAGTGTTTGCAGTGTCCTCGGCCCCAAATTCTCCACCAGCAGTAACGACGCAAAGTCCCGCAGCTGCCTTTCATAACTCACCGCCAGCACCGCCCCCAGCCGCTTCAGGTCCACGTCTCTCGGCCGTACGTCATGGTGCGCAGGCATCACCAAATGGCGCAAATCCCGCAGCGTCACATCGGGCGATTGGCCGGCAATCGTCAACAGCGCCTGTTGTGCATCGCGCGCCCTCCGGTCCACCAGGTTCAGAATCTCGCCTTCCTGTTCGCCCACAATGCCGGTATGCGGCTCGCACACGAAATCCTTCACCGCCGCCGAATGCCAGTGGTAACGCCGCGCCAGACCATTTGCATCATTCATGCCCTGCTGCACCACCACCCAATCCCCTTCGGCCGAGACAATGAACGAATGTAAATAGATCTGGAACCCGTCGCCAATCGCGTTGTTGTCCACCTTCGCCGTCAATCGACTGGCACGCACCAGTGGGCCGCCCTGCAACCCCGCCGCTCCGCTACTTCTAGTAACTCATCCGGCGTACGCCGCGATTGCTTCCCGCGTCCACCGCAAAAGTAGAGCCCCAGTTCATGCGCGCGGGATTCATCCCGCGCTTCAACGCGCCCAAAACAGACGTCGTGATGCCCGAAGAATGCCAATCCATCCCCATCACCGCGCCCAGTGCCTGAAACCAGAACGGATCGCTCAAACGCGACAGAAACTCTTTCGTTCCGTACTGCTGCAGAATCGCTTCGGCGATCCCGTCCCCAGCTTTTCCATGCGCTCCGCGAGCCACGGCGGCACACGCCCGCCATGCAACGGCAGATCGGCAAATCCCGAACGCTTCATATGCCATTATGTGCTCAAGTTGCAAACTCAAAAATCAAATACTCTATCCTCATCGGCCTTTTCCGGCTGGCCAAAGGAATCGCGCTTTTGGCGGTGGGCTTCGGCGCACTCCGCTTCCTCCATCACGATTTGGCGCATACCCTGGAGCACGTCGTGAACGCCCTGCGCATCGATCCTGAAAACCACGACGTCCATAGCATCCTGGCCAAGTCCCTCAACGTCACACCCCATCAGCTCAAAGAACTCAGCGTAGGCACGTTTATCTACGCGGCTCTATTTCTGACTGAAGGCACCGGCCTGCTCTTGCGCAAGCGCTGGGCCGAATATTTCACCACCATCAGCACCAGCCTGTTCGTCCCGCTCGAAGTTTATGAACTCGTCAAACACGTCACCCCGCTCAAGTTCGTCTTGTTACTTGTCAACATCGCCATCGTCGTGTATCTGGTGCTCCGCCTCCGCAAATCGCGTTGATACCATAACCATTCCCATGCTGCGCCTCTTCCTATCTCTCGCATTCACCATCACACTCGTCGCCCAAACCCCAGCCGACCTCATCCTGCGCAACGGCAAAATCGTCACCCTCGATCCCAATCAGCCGGAAGTCCATGCCATTGCCGTTCGCGCTGGCCGCATCGTTGCAGTGGGCCCCAGCGCCGAAAAGAAGAGCCTCCAAGGTCCGTCTACCCGCGTCATCGATCTGGGCGGCAAACTCGCCATCCCCGGCTTCATTGAGGGCCATGGACACTTCATGGGCGTCGGCGAAGCGCAAATCAGTCTCAATCTCCGCACCGCTCGCAATTGGGACGACATCGTCGCCATGGTCGCCGAAGCCGCGAAAAGCGCCAAGCCAGGCGCCTGGATTATGGGGCGCGGCTTCCATCAATCCAAGTGGGACAAAGTGCCGCAACCCAACGTGCAAGGCTTCCCTGTTCACGAAGCGCTCAGCAAGGTTTCGCCCAACAATCCCGTCTGGCTCACCCACGCCAGCGGTCACGCATCAATGGTGAACGCCGCCGCACTCAAAGCAGCGGAGATCACCGCCGCCACACCCAATCCACCCGGTGGCGCAATTCTCAAAGATGCGCAAGGCCAACCCACGGGTCTGCTCAACGAGCGGGCTCAAGGCCTCCTAAGTCCTGCCTACAAAGCCTATCTCTCCAAACGTTCCCCCGCCGAAGTCGAAGCCGACAATCGCCACAAAGTCGCACTCGCCGCCCACGAATGCGTTTCCAATGGCATCACCACTTTCGAAGACGCCGGCTCCCCCTTCGAAACCGTCGATCTCATCAAACGAGTCGCCCTCGAAGGCAAACTCGACGTCCGCATGTGGATGATGCTCAACGACTCCAACGACAAGCTGAAGCAATCAATCGCACGCTATCGCCTGCAAGACGTCGCCGACCACCACCTCACCGTCCGCGCCATCAAACGTTACGCCGACGGCGCTCTCGGCTCACGCGGCGCTTGGATGCTTGAACCCTATTCTGATCTCCCCTCCACCAGCGGTATGAACATAGAGAAAATGGAAACCATCCGGGAAACCGCCGACATCGCTATGGCGAACGGCTTCCAACTTTGCGTCCACGCCATCGGTGACCGCGCCAATCGCGAAGTCCTCAACATCTACGAAGCCGAATTCAAAGCGCATTCTGATAAAACCGATCTGCGCTGGCGCATCGAACACGCCCAACACATCGACCCTGCCGACATCCCCCGCTTCGGCAAACTCGGCGTCATTGCCGCCATGCAGTCCATCCACTGCACCTCTGACGCGCCGTACGTCATCGCTCGTCTAGGCGAAAAGCGCGCCGAAGCCAGTGCCTACGTCTGGCGCAGCTTATTAGACTCCGGCGCCATTGTCGGCAACGGAACCGACGCACCAGTGGAAGAAGTAAATCCCATCGCTTGTTACTACGCCGCCGTCACCCGCCGTACCAAAGACGGCACGCAGTTCTTTCCCAAGCAATGCATGACCCGCATGGAAGCGCTCAAGTCTTATACGTTGAGTAACGCTTTCGCCGCTTTCGAAGAAAAGGAAAAGGGTTCGCTCGTTGTCGGCAAACTCGCCGACATCAACGTTCTCTCCCGCGACATTCTGACAGTGCCCGAAGACCAAATCTCCGGCACGCAAGTGGTGTACACCATCGTCGGCGGTAAGATCGTCTACATTTCCCGGAACTAGTCCTCTAGCGGTCGAGACGACGGTTGATCTAGGCTGCCTATTGCAAAAGTTCCACCCGAGCCCGAGCGTCCGTGGTCCAGATGTGATTCGGCCCCAGGGCTTTCGCGATTGTCTGGTACGAATCCCGCAGGAGCGGCCCGGCTTCGGTACTCTTGCCGCCACGCACAAGGGCCTCGCCTAAGCGGCTGGCCAGGACCGCGTTCTGAACCTGATCTTTGCGATGTTCGCGAAAGAACTGCAACGAACCGCGAAATTCGTGCTCCGCTAAATCGAATTTCCCGGCGGCCACATTCACCTGTCCACGGAACTCATCAAGGGCCGCCAAATAGGATTCAGTGGTCGATCCCCCTATGGCTGAGATCTCTGCCCCGGCAGCTTGCAGTTCCCGATCTGCCGCCGCATAGTTTCCGCGAAGGCCGTTTGTCAGCGCCAGCCACTCACGAACATTGATGGTGAAGATTGAATCGTTTCCGTGCTCGAAAGGGCTGATGAAGTCCGAGAGCAGCCTGGTAGCCTTGGCCAGCGCACGCCAAGTCCTTACGCTCGAAGCAAAGCCGTGCGCGGTCGCGAAGCAAGGCATAGTACTCGTAACCCTTGGGCCCAGGCCGCGCATCCGCTATCGCCATCGCTTCAGCCAGATATTTTTCCGCTTGGTCAAAATATCCGGCCTTAATATGAGTGGTTGCCAAAACGCTCAGGTTCGTCAGAGTGGGCCCTCCATTGCCGTATAATTCCTTGCCGAGTTCCAGCGACCGCTGCAGGGGTTCCACTTGCTCGGCAAAGGCTGCGCCATTCTGGAGGCGAGTTATGCCCAGATAGTTATACGCGCTCATGAGGGCGTCTCTATCTTGGCGGCTGTGTGACTTTTCCAGAATGCGCACGGCAGATCCCGCGTCGCGCTCGGCTTCGGCCTCTTGCTGACTCCTGTACTCCACGCCTGCTAAGTCCACGTACAGCAAACCCAGCGAAGGATCATCCGCCCGCGCCAGTGGAAGCTCCTTTTGGAGCGCAAGTTGCAGTTGGGTACGAGCATCGGCATGTCTGGAGAGCACGGCATACATACGCCCGATCGTGCGGCGCAGGCGGATCTCCACCTCGGGATCGTCGCCGAAATACGAACCGATGTGATCGCGCATTTGATCGACAACTTCGAGCAAAGTGACTGAGGCGCCTTTGCTTTTAAGCGAGTTGTACCAGCTTGGATCCGCCGCCCCCAGCATTTCGTTCAGGAATACGTTGATCCGCTCTGCTCGCCGGGCTTCGCGCCGCGCGGCGTTGGCCTGATACAGCGAAGCGGCGGTCGCGACCGCTAAGCCAATGGTGAATACGGTTCCCAGCTGCGACCGCGAACCGATTACGGCGAATGAACTTTGCCGCTCTATACCAATGGCTGGCGGGCTTTGCCTCTACCGGGCGACCTTCGCGATACCGCTGCAGATCATCCGCAAACGATGGCACCGTTGCATAGCGTCTGACCGCTTCCGGATCCAGCGCCTTCAGTATGATAGCGGCGAGGTCCCCCGTCAGTACCTTGCGTGCCCGGTCAAGGGACAAGACGCGAAGCGAAGCCGCTTGAGCGGTCACTGCGCTCGCGGGAGGGGCTGCGGTCACCTCGCCGGAGGCCCGCTGCAACGCGCCTGTGATCGATTTCGAAGTGCCGAAAGGAGACGCCCCGGTCATCAGCTCATAGAGAATCACTCCGCAGGAAAAAACATCACTGGCGATGCCGGCGGGCTCGCCGCGCAGCAATTCGGGGCTGCGAGGCAGGCGTCAGGCGTGAACCGAGGTCGTCATCGCATCCGCTTCCACCAGCTTGGAGGTACCGAAATCGCACCAGTTTCGCCTGCCCTTCTGGTGTAACCAAAATATTGGATGGCTTCAAATCGCGGTGAACCACCAGACTACGATGAGCATAATCGACCGCATCAAGGACTTGGCCGAAGAGGGCGAGCCGTTTATCCAGCGGCAGCCGGCGCGTGTCACAGTAGGCATCGAGGGGCTGGCCCTCGATTAATTCCATGACTAGGTACGGCTCTCCTTCAGCGGTCATGCCGCCATCCAGCAGACGCGCGATGTTCGGATGGTTCAAACGCGCCAGAATTTCTCGTTCGGAAAGAAAACGCTGGCGATACCACTCCGAACGCAGCGACCCCCGCAACACCTTGATGGCAACCTGATGGCGGAACTGGCCATCGTCGCGATGCGCGCGATAGACCGTGCCCATGCCGCCGGAGCCCAGAATGGCGTCGCACTGATAGGCCCCGAAGTGCGGCAGAGTTGGCGTTTCACACGTTTGTTATGCGCTCCACAGACGGCGGGAGCGACCCGCTCCAGGAACGATAACTGGTCAGAAGCTTTTCAACCTCTACTCGCAGCGCACAATCACTGCCGCATGCCGACTCCAAATATTCCGGTCCCTGTTCGAGCGTCGCATGAAACAGATCCTCCACTTGACGATAGCGTCCTTTGTCAGCGTCTGGCTGTCTCAAGATATCCCTTCAGTCGAGATGGCGGGAATCGGGCGAATTTTGCCCGCTCCCATCCGAGGGATCGCCACCGCGCAGACGCTGATGTAGCCACGAGAGTGCAAAATTCACATCGCGATCCACCCGGGCCCGCGATTGACCGAGCAGTTCTGCCGTCTCCATCGAGGTCGCGCCGAGAAAGAAGCGGATTTCCAGTGTGCGCACTTTGCCTGGATCCAACTCGGCCAGTTCGGTAAGGGCTTGGTCCAGGTCAAGCAGTTCCGGAGAAGCGGCGTCTACCCAAGCCAGCTCTGGCGCGAGCATGACCGGCTCAATACGCTCGCCGCGTTTTTTGGTGGTATCCTTGCGCGCGTAATCCACCAGGATCCGGCGCATCAGCTTGGCGGCAAAGGCATAAAAATGCTCGCGGCTGGCATATTGAATACTCGACGTTTTGACCAGCCGCAGAAAAAGCTCACTCACCAGAGACGTGGCTTGCAAAGGATGGCTGGGACGTTCCCCACGCAGGTAGGACTGGGCGATGGTATGCAGGCGGTCATAAACCGCCGGCGCAAGCTGGTCGAAAGCGGCCTCGTCGCCCTGCCGCCAATCGGCGAGCAATTGTGTAATATTCGCCGACTCCGACTCCATATGCAGGCGATCCTATCACAATTATCGCCCTGAGCAATTTTTCAGCAGTTCGCGCCATCTTTGGCATGGAACCGGAGACCAACAAAATTATGAATACCAAACAAACTGAACCCGGCGTTCGGAGGCTGCCTGGAATCGCGCTGGCCACAGCAATGACGTTTTTATGCTGCGCGACTCTCGGGGCGCAGATCGTAAATCCAATTCAAGCCGCCAGGGATGCCTACAACAAGGCCAAACAACAGAAAGCGTCGCCAGCCACCGCCAATGGCAGGGCGCCGAATGGCGCGGCTCCGGCCAACGGGAGCTTCATGGCCAATCCCAACGGCCCGTTCACGCCTCCGCCCGGCACGAAAATAGAACCCACGCTGCTCGCCCCCAGGGAGCAGGGCGCGCAGTTTGCGGTGAGTCCGCGCGGTGTTCATATGGGTACCGTGTCGCACAGCGGCAGCCGCTGGACCGTGATTTATGACGGCGTGCCCGGCCCACTGTTCGACCAAATTTTCCCGCAAGGCAACTCTCTCACCGGCCTGATCTTTAGTCCTGATGGCAATCGCTACGCCTATTGCGGTCTACAAGGCAGCGATGCTGTCGTGATGGTCGACGGCAAAGAACTGTTCCGCGATTCACGCACCAATGTCCAAAACAGAATCGATGCGAACAGTTGCCAGCAACTGAGCTTCACCTCCAACAACAAACATGTTTACTTCTTCGCGATGAGCAAGTACGAAGGCGCTACAGATGGTTTCCGTTTTGTCTTTGATGGAAAGGCCGACCCTTTGAATAGCAACGCCGACTTGCGAAATTACGCCTTCAGTCCCGATGGCGATCACGTGGCCTATGTTTGGTCTGGCTGCGGGCGGGATACGACGCAGAAACTTCTCATTGACGGTAAGCCCGCTCCCTATTTAGCCGGCAACCCGCAATGGAGCGCCGATAGTCAACACCTCTACACGACTGCCACCAGACCTCAGCAGCAAATTGTGGAGGTTTTGCTCGATGGCAAGCCGATGATCCGTGCGAGTAGCGTCAGGCTCTTTATTCCGCCCGTAGGCAATATGGTGGTCGCGCTGGCTACTAAAAACAATGGAGCCGCAGTCACATCTTCTGTGGTGATTGGGGGCAAGGTCGTTCCGGGAAGCGAAGTAACCGCAGGGCATGTGAATTGTGGCGGCCTCACGTTCAGCGAGGATGGCAAGCATTACGCGCTTGTTTGTACCACCGCGAATGGCCGCGCCTATGTTTTCGCCGACGGCAAGAAAGGGCTGGATTACGGGCGGCTCGACATGTTTTATTCTTACGGAACAAAAGGCGCGCAGAAGACCGTCAGATTTACCGAATCGGGCAACCCCGTATTTGTGGGAAATAGCGGCGGCGCGCAGTTCGTCGTGGTGGGTAATCAGGAATCAGGCCAGCTGAACCAGCTGGGTGAAGTGGCTATCTCGCCCGTGGGAAACCGCGTACTGGCAGCGGCACTGCATAGCATGGCTGTGGACGGAAAAGTGATCCCCATGCCGCAGTCCGATCGAACGTTTTCCTTGGTATTTAGCCCGGACGGCTCGCACGTCGCCTATGGCGTGCAGGAACGCAACGGAATCGTCGTCTATTTGGATGGAACTCCGCAAAGTGCGTTTGTGGGCATGGAGTTGAACCAGTCAGACGGACACTTTCTGACCCAGTCGCTTGTTCACTTCAGCCCCGATAGCAAACATCTGGCCTACTTTTGCCATTCGGCCGATCCAGCAGCCGGCAACAACCAAGGCGTCTGCCTGGATGGAAAATATTTGCCCGTCGCCTACACAGGCTCGCTGGGCAATCTCACGTTCAGCGAAGACAGCAATCATCTCTTCTGGAATGTGTGGAGCGCTGTGAAGTTCCGCACTTATGTGGATGGCAAGCCCGTTGTGGAAATCGGCGCCCCTTCCACTGGCGGGCTCGACAAGGTGGCCTTTCAAGAGGACGGCAGCAATGGTCTGTTAATCCTCGGCCAAGATGAGGCCGGTTTCAAGAGAATTCGCATTACGCCCGCGGCCGACAGCAGCTTGGCGACTATGTTTGGTTCCAGAGTTGTGGCATCGCGGTGAAGGAGTTCCTCAATATGCGGATAGTCATGAAGACCATATCGAAGTATCCAAGTCTGATGGCCGCCTCCTTCTTGCTGCTGTGTGTGTTTTCCAGATCCGCGGCCGGGCAGACGGTGAGTGTGTCGTGCTCCCCTTGCTCCGGGCCTGCAGGCACAGTGGTTCAGGTCACCCTAAGCGGCTTTTCCGCCTTGGGAGCTCAGTTGGTGGCAGCCAGCGATCCAGGCGGTGGCGGAGAAGAATCAGGAATTTCGGGATGTGGGCAAGCCACACTCGGAAATTGCACCACACAGATCGTTATGCCCGGTGTAGTTGTGCCCACCGTGTTTTACTTCGTCGCATCGGGGGACTTCCCGACGGTCACTTCGAGCACGACATTCGTGGTGCTTCCGCCCTCACTCGTCTTGAGCCCAACGTGTGGACCTGGGGGAACCGCCGTCACAGTCACCGGCCAAAGCTTCGCCATCAATGACACGGTCGATTTAATTTTCGGTAGCGGTGGCGCCAGCGTTGGCACTGGCACGACGGACGCAAACGGTAATTTCAGTCTGCCGATCACGATACCCCAAGGCAGCCAATCGGGATTAATCACGGCATCTACGTTGAACCAGTTCACATACGCAGCCCAGGAATTGACAACGCCGTCTTGCACGCAAATCGGCAAAGTCACTGAAATCGTGGGGCTCGTAACAGCGGGCGGCCAGACGTTGTCTGTGAACAGTCCCGTCTATCTGGACGGCAGCATTACCACAGGACCTGCTTCCACCGTCACCATACTGATGGAAGACAACACCACAGTCGTCTTAGCGCCACAATCGACATTTGAGTTTGATCAGTATCAATACAATTCATCCGCTACACCGCCAAATGCGAATGGGAGCTTCTTATGGCGGTCTCTGGTAGGCTCCTTCTATTACGTAAGCGGGCTTATTGGCTCGAACGCCAATCCGCCGCCTGATAACAAGCTGATCGAAACCCAATTTGGATACGCGGGTATCCGCGGCACCCAGTTCATTGCCTGGCCGGGAACCGTTCCCAATAGTGTTGAGATCGATCTGCTAACCGGCAGCATGGCGCTCTATCCCAATCAAGCAGCCCTTACGCCCGCGTTCACCGGACCGCTTACGATTGTCATGAGCGCCACCGGCACAACCACTTCACCACTGACCACGGCGCAATACAATACCATCCTGAATAACCTGTTCCCCTCGCCATCCAGCGATACAACACCGCCTGCTGTTACGGTGACGTTTCCGGTTGCGCCGGCCACGCAAGCAGGATATTTCAACGGCAGTCAGATACCGGTCCAGGGCAGTGTAACGGCTACCGATCATTCAAATGTAACCGCGATTTCCTGCGTCGATACGTTAAGCGGCTTGGCCGAAGGAACCTTAACTGGTGGCGGTACGGCGACCGCCAGCCGCACCCTGAGCGCCACCGGCAACGGTACGAATGGAATTACCTGCACCGCGACAGACGGCGCGGGAAATGTTGGGGCCGCAGCGGGTTCGGCAAACACGGCGTCCATCAGCATTGATGCCACACCACCTTCCATCAGTGGAGCAGCCACGCCAGTTGCGGACGCATACGGATGGAATAACACCAACGTTACAGTTAGCTTCACCTGTTCCGACTTGTTATCCGGCGTATCATCGTGTCCTTCCGCCGCGACGCTGACTGCCGAAGGTGCGGCTCAAAGCGCAACCGGAACAGCCACCGATAAAGCAGGCAACTCGGCTCAGGTGACGGTCGGCGGAATCAGCATTGACAAGACAGCGCCAACCGTGACCTACACCGGGAATGCGGGAACCTACACAACCACCCAGACCATCGCGATTACCTGCACAGCCTCCGATGCGTTGTCCGGCGTTGCAAGCACTACTTGCGCCAATATCAACGGCCCGGGTTCGTCATTCGGTGTCGGAGTTCATAGCTTTAGCGCCACCGCAACTGATAAGGCTGGCAACGCAGGAACCGGTTCCACAAGTTTCACCGTCACGGCACCAGCTACCTTCCAAAGCCTGATCCAACTGGTGGACGGTTGGGAGACCGCACCCATTGAAAAGGCCGAAATGGATGTTACGTTGCTAGCCGCCGATGCCGCCTTCGCCGTGAAAGATAACAACCTTGGAGACAGTCTACTGAATGCTTTCATCCTGGAGGTTTCGTCCCAATCCGGCAAATCGCTGACCGCCCTCCAAGCCTCCCAGCTGATTCAGGATGCGCGGACGTTACTGAAATGACAATGCCGGCGATACGAATAATCTCACTCTTGGCGACTGGGCTGGGTTTGTGCAGCGCACAGGACCTTCAGTTAGTTGTCACTTACAGCTGCAATGGCGAGCGTCTCTATCTTGAAAGTTGCAACATTCGCGACCTATCCGATACGGCCACCTGCCAAGTGGCGCATCCAGATCGGCCCAAGCACAACGGGTTCATGGCATACACGAGCGAAACCCGAGGAGCGTTGAAAAAATTGCTGCCGGCTTGCCAGCAACCGTCTGCCGCAGAAGTAGCGAAGGCGCAAGCGCATTACAAAAAGCAAAACGAGATCATGGCCGCCAACGAGAAGAAGGCCAACGACGAAACTGATGCGATTGAGGCGCGTGCGCGATCACTACCGGGGCAGAAGCCACAGACTCCCGAACAGCGAGCCATCACGCGCTGTATCACGGCGGGCCGGTTGCCGGCCTCCTGCACAGGCAACATGCTTCTGGGCGCGTTCGGCCAGATGCTTTCCTCGGTTCTGCCCGCTGGTGAGAAGGCGCAAACCCCGTCCGCTGGTCCTGTCATGGCAGGTGTGTTCGAAGGGCCAGGAAACTGGCGTCTCGATTTTATTGACGGAGGCGTGCTTGTGAATTGCGCCGGACTTTCTCCGAATCAAGAAAGCTACAAACTCGAATTCAAGAACAATCGAACGGCCATTATCATCGACACTACGCCCAAGCCGCTGATACTTACTCTTAGATCTGATGGCACCATTGCGGGGCCTGGACCGGTGACAATCAATGGTGTTGTCGCTGCCGGCTATAGTGCGGGCAACGGCAATTCTTATAGCGGCGGATACAAAGACCAAAATGGCATGACGATCTCGGATGCTCAGGCAGCCTCGGGCGCTGCGCCGGTCTATGATCGGTCGGGCAATCGTGTCTCGGGTCCGATAAACACCCCTTCCGCACACACCAACTTTGCGCCCAGAACGGCCACGTGTCCGGCCTTGAACCTCTCTTCCAAAGGCGCGAGCACCGGCATGCAAACGATGCAGACCGATCTTTTGAAAACCATGTTTGGCGGTGATAAAGGACCACCAACGCCGCCCGGCATTCGCATGCACGGAATCTTCGCAGCGCCCTCAACCGGGTTTAGTGTCCAGTTTTTTCCAGAGTCTGCGGTTCTGGGCTGCGGACCCGACGTCGCGCGTGCTTATCCATATCAAGTGGTCGCCGATGGAACCAAGGCAATCGTCCACATCAATGCGCCCGACCACCCGCTCGCGTTGGCGTTCGAGGCGGACGGATCACTCAATCCCGGCGCATCCGGCCCCTATCAGGTGCATGGCCGAACGATTGCCGGCCAAAATGACAACGACGATTTCACCTTTGCTCCACGTGAGCAGACTTGCAACCTGGCGCCTCTGGTCGCAAGCAGTGCAATTCCTTCGTCTGGTGGAATGGCGGTGGCTTCCGGTCCCGCCGGCAATGTGGCGACTCCCTCAGCGCCATTGGGCAACGCAACGCTTTCGATAATATCTGGCTTTCCCGCGCAACCGGAGTGCCCAACCCTCTTGCTGGCCGGCCCTATGTTCTTTTGCGGCATAGCTACGCCAACGCGCTTGCCAAAGGAGGCGTTTCCGTTCCGCCTGGTGAGTCGCCTTACAGATATGTGGCGAACGCTTGTGGACCGGCCCGGACGCCCGACTGCCAGAAAATTATTGACGCGATCAAGGCCGCTACCGCCTCTGCCATTCGTGCTGATGGTAATGGCAGCGGAACTTTACCCGGCGTGCCGCCAGGCACCTACTACTTAATGATTTCCGGGCGATTCAACAATCAATCGCTTGTTTGGGGACAGCCGGTGCAGTTGAAGGCTGGAGCGAATTCGATTGCGCTCGACCAGCGGAATGCGACGCCGATGAACTAACTAAGCGATGGCGAATTCACACTTTCTAGTTTCCAAACGCTGAGGTTAGTGAGGATCAAGAGGGCTAGACAAGATGGCGTAACCATTTACGAATCGAGTTCCTCCATCTCCCGTTCTGCTTCACTCAAATCCACTCCGGGCCAATGCCTAGCATGAATTCGGCCTTCTTCGAGATTGTCCATGGTTTCTTGAAAAGCAGGTCGGTATCCCACTCCGTATGCTTGCGGCTGTAAAAGGGCGACACACCGGCTTCGAGTTCCAGCCAATGGTCGATGGGCGTAATCTCCGCTGCAAGATTGGGGGCAAACGCGGCTGCCCCGCCGCCAAGTTCCCAGCCTGTCGCAGCGCCGAGTTCGAAGATCGCCTTAGGATCGTCATCACGGTTTGCCGCTGGGATACTGCCCGGCAACGCTGGCACTGAAGTTTGCCCATAAAGAGGGGCTACTAGAAATACAAACGCTGCAGCCAGCTTCAGCACACGGGCACAATTCACAATCTATGATAATCCCGATTCGGGTTCACACTCGGATGCCTCGCCGTGCATCTATCAATAACATAATTGAGCGCTAGTCAGTTACTTCCACATAGGTGGAATAGGGTTCATCCTTGATTGCCGTGAAGGGCGCCAGTTCTATCGGTTCTTGTGCATTTGCGATCTGCCATCGTCCGCTCTCGATTTGGAAGCCGTCAGTAGCTGCGCGTCGTTCAAACTTGGGAGCAGCTTTTGTGATCGGAAACAGCACCAGGGCTCCGCGTAACATAGCAACCATCTGGGGATGTCGCGAGTCAAGCGGTTCCAGCCGCATCCTCATCGGCAGTTCTAGATCGATTCTGTCTCCGTTCTTCCATTCGCGGCTCAGTTGAGCAAAGGTTCCTGGAACAACCTCTACGGCGGCACGTTTCCCGTTGACGGCCATTGCAGCACCTTCGGCCCACTGCGGTATACGCCAATGCAGCGTAAACTCTGCCGGCTTCGAAAGCGTTAACGTGAATCGAATATTTCCGTCCATAGGGTAGTCGCTCCTCTGCGTCAGAGAAACAGGCGAGCCGTCTTGAATCCAGCGTACTTTTGACGGTATGTACAGATTGATGAACACCTCTCGGCTGGATCTGAAATACAACAGATTCGGTAATCGGCAGCAACTTGGGGGAGCGTCCCCGAGCAGCAGGGCCACAGCCGGCTGGAGTACGCTTTGCGTGCCTGGAAATTGTTGTCGGCATAGTAGAACGTCCGTCCGTCCGGCTGAATAGGTAGCGCTCCCAGAATCGTGTTGTACATTACCCGTTCCAGACTGTCTCCGTAACGGGCCTCGCGTGAGATTCGGAGCAGGTAGCGGCTCAGCTTAAAGTGCGCATACGCGCCGCAAGGCGTTTCGAAGCTGTGATGGGTGTTAGAGAGACTATCGAGCAGGCCATTACTGCCGGGTTCTTGTAGGGTCTCGTCGGGGCCCCAGCCACCGGTCGCGTAACTCTGTTTTGTGAGAAAATCAAACCCGTTAAGAGCTGCCTGAAGATGTTTCTGGCTGCCCAAGGTTAGATAGGCCTGCGCAGCGGAGCTGAGCGAGTTTACGTGACTATACGCGTGCCGACCGGGCAGATTGTTTTTACCCTCACTCAGCGGTTCATAGAAGTAGTCAGCCAGATATTGAATACCCATTTCCTTGTATCGTTCGCCCGCCCCTCGCTGAAACGCCAGAAACAAATTCTCCGACGCAGTGTAGGATTCGTCCGAATCGTCAACCGCTTTGCCTGGCATGTGAGGCAGGGCGGTATCCGTGATGTGTTTCAGGATGCTCCAGGCATCAGGGTCCTGCGCCAGACTGTGAGAATCCATCAGGCCGCAGATCAGTTTGTCATGGCAGTAAGTGGGAAAGTGATTGTTCTGGAAATAGAGATCATTAATCACTTGGGCACTTAGGAGATTCATCTTGATGACTTTGTCACGAATCTGCGGACTGCGGCGAATAGCGTACATCCGCGCGAGTGCCGAAACCCACTGACCGAAGGTCGCTGTCGGCGCATAAGCGCCGTCAGTGCCATGGTGAGCAGGGTTGTAGCTATACCAGCCACCCAGATCTTCACCGGAAGCGGGCAACCCTGCCATTTGCCGGAAGGGTTTCATCAAGCTGTCCTCGCTAACGGAAAGCAGCAACTGCAAGTGATAGTCGAGTTGCGTTTCGTGCGGTTCGCTGAATAAGTCCACGTCGCCATAGCCGAATTCAGAAAGGACGGGCGAATCTCCGGCTATTCCCTGTTCAAAGCCGGACAGGCCGCAAATGCTCGCCGCACCGAACCCGGCAATGGCCGACTTTAAGAACCCACGACGTAGAACAGGCGGCTGCAACATCAGCTTTCCTCCATCGGTACCATCCGCCACCTACCCCGAACGCGACGGCGGTCTTCATTCAACTCCATATTCTAACTTTGTCACCGCCATCGACATCGCGGCCTTGCCTCAAGGTCGCGGTTGACCACACCCGATAAAATAGCAATCAGCCGGTGACCGGCTGAGATAAAGTTGGGATGCCATATACAGTATGAAGGCGCCTAACAACCCGCCCTACGAAAGACAGTACGCAGTTCTATCCCACGCCATGCATGACTCGCATGGAAGCGCTCAAGTCTTATACCTTGAGCAACGCTTTCGCTACCTTCGTTGAAAAGGAGGGTTCGCTCGTTGTCGGCAAACTCGCCAACATCACCGTCCTCTCCCGCGACATCATTACCCTTCCCGACGACCAAATCTCCGACACGCAAGTGACCTACACCATGTAACCTCGTCTACGTCGCCCGGAATTAGCCCTGTGGATCGAGGATCTCGGTTCCTACCGGCGCATCACTGGACAAACAGAGGACCTCGCCCTATAAATCAGATTCCCTGAGCACCCGGATGTGCCATCATCCACCCACAAACTTTGCGGGTTGCTCTACCCTTGGCGACTACTCATGTGTCTTGCTAGATGCTCATGGAAACTCGAACTCGAGCAAGCAAACAAAAACCCGATACGTGTCTCCCGATTATCTTCGGTGGCTTTCGGACGGACTCGGAAATAACCTCTCATAGTCCAGCGCCGGAGCTGTGGAGAACAGTAGTAGAGAGGCGATTGTCTTTCATCGCCGCCTGAAACATAACGGCGATCCCAGAAATCACTTCCAGAAAGGAGTAATATCGACAGATGTCAACTCCAATCTTCCCGACTACCGACGATTGCTTAAAACAGAAAGGGAGCGGAGCGTGAGCATCCGAATTCATCTCTTCTTAGCAGCGGGCATACTCGCTGCGCAAACGGCCAAGCCCCCCGTCGCTATTGATATGCAGTGGGCCGCGAAGATTCCCATGCGTGATGGCGCGCACTTAAACGCTACCATCTATCGCCCGCACGACCAGAAAGATCCGCTGCCGGTCATCTTCACCTTCACGCCGTACATCGGTGATTCTTACGTCGACCGAGCGAGTTACTTCAGCCGTAATGGCTATGTCTATGCCTTAATCGACGTGCGCGGTCGCGGAAATTCCGAAGGAAGCTTCGAACCCTTCCTCAACGAAGGCCGCGATGGCTACGACGTCGTCGAATGGCTCGCCAAGCAGCCTTGGTCCAACGGTACGGTCGCCATGTGGGGTGGGTCCTATGCCGGTTTTGATCAGTGGACGGTGGCCAAAGAATTTCCCCCGCACTTAACAACCATCGTGCCCGCCGCTTCGGCCTATCCTGGTGTGGATTTCCCGCTCACAAATAACGTCCATTCCACCTACCTCATGCAGTGGCTCACTTTCGTAAGCGGCGTCACCGGCAATGAGAAGACTTTTGGGGATGGCGAATTTTGGAACGCGAAGTTTGCCGAGTTTTACTCGAAACAAACCGCCTATCAGGATTTCGATAAGTTGGTCGGCAATCCATCCGCGAACTTCCAAAAATGGATCGCACATCCCACGCCCGACGAATATTTCGATGCCATGACGCCGAAAAAAGAGGATTATGCGCGCTTGTCGATTCCGATTCTCACAATTACAGGCGACTATGATGGCGATCAAGTGGGCGCCATGACATATTACCGCCACCACATGCAGTACGGCAGCGTAGCGGCCAAGGCAAATCACTACCTAATCGTCGGTCCCTGGGACCATCCGGGCACGCGCACGCCAAAGAAAGAAGTCGGTGGCTTGAAGTTTGGCGACGCCAGTGTTCTTGACCTGAACGCTTTGCATAAGGCCTGGTACGACTGGACTATGAAGAGCGGCCCCAAGCCCGAGTTCTTGAAAGATAGAGTCGCCTATTTCGTCCCCGGCGCAGGCGCGGAAGATTGGCGCTATGCTCCAACGTTGGAAACTCTCGCCAAGCGTCAAAAGAAGTTGTATTTGACGTCAACCGGCGAGGCCGGCGATGTATTTCATTCGGGCCACTTAGCCGAAACTGCGCAAGACACCAAGCCCGATCACTTCATCTACGACCCGCTTGACACCCGAACCTTGGATTTACAAAAACGCGATTTGGATGCGCCCTTCTTGGATCAGGCCGGTGCCCTCATTTTGAACGGCAACGGCGTCGTCTATCACACAGATCCCATAGCGGAGCCGCTCGAAATTACCGGTTATGTCCGCATGCAAGTGTGGCTTTCGATGGACGTGAAAGATACAGACTTCGAGGCGGATCTCTTTGAAATTCGATCCGATGGTTCCAGCGTCTTCTTAGCCTCGGATCTTCGGCGGGCTCGCTACCGCGAGTCGCTCCGAAAAGAAAAGCTGGTCACGCCGGGCGAGGTGAATCAGTACACTTTTGATTTTCCATTCTTCGCACGGCATTTAGAAAAGGGCAGCCGCCTTCGCTTGGTTTTGAGCTGCGAGAATTCCATGGGAGTGGAGAAAAACTACAACAGCGGCGGTCTGGTAGCGGCCGAAACGGCCAAAGACGCCCACACCGCCCATGTGACTGTCCACCACGACACCGCGCACGAAAGCTATTTAGAGTTACCCGTTCACTAGCCCGCGCGCCGCTGGATTGACGCATAGCTATTGTGTGCGAACAGCACTAAAAAAGGACTCAGTAGACCTACTGTCTTCGGAGACGTGCATCTCCTAACGCGATTTCTTTGCCACCCATAATGAGACGCATTGACAACTGCAAAACGTCGGTCTTACCTAAGCTAACCACTTTGCAGAATCACAAGGCCTTGCTTCAGGCCCGTGCCGTGAATGTTTTGGCCATCAAGCGTGTACGATGACCACCTTCGATCTGAATGGTCTGCACTTCCAATTAAACTTACCTTTCGCCTAGAACGTGCCTAACGGGGGAATTTGAATAAACCCTTGCCGACCAGGGCGGATCTAAACGCTCTTCTGCCCTCTGTCCGAGTGGCCGACGATTCATCCGGGGCAGACTCGGAATCGGTTAAACGGTTGCCAAGCCGACAAATCGGGCTGGTGTTCGTATTGCCTTGCTACTATCGCTGAAGGATCGCCGTCCCATGGTCGACACGGTCTTGGTTCTAGTCTCGGTAGGCTGCTACTCTCAGCAAATTGCGCCTGCCGCTACCGAGTTTGCAAAGTCTGGCAAAACAGATGGAATCATCAGTTTAGTCCGCCAAGGGCAAAAGCGCATGCGCCGATTACCGATCGATCAGTACAGATCTGCGCTTGGGGACGAGAACTACGATCCGATGCAGGACGCGTTGGACATTTTGGAGGGGCGCGAGTTTTACGGTCCATCCACCAACCACGTGCCGCCCAGGGTTGGTGCGCGGACTTCCAAAACCGATATCAAAAGCTACATCGACGGCCAAGTTTATCCTCTACTCTTCGAGACACTTTGCGTCGATTACAACTCCGGTGTACGTGCTCAGCAAGTGTTAACACAGGGAAGACTGCTGCCCTATCTTTATGAGCATTCGACCCCTTTGGAGCACGCCTTCACGGGCGGACTGCGAGGAAAACCACTGCCGCTATTCTCTTATATGGAACTACTCTCAAGCGCCGATGTGGCCAGTGTTTTACGCGAGCTTGAACTGGTTCCTATTCCAGATGATTCTGTAGAAAAACGCAAAGCACAAGCTAAGCTGGATGCCCTTGGGAAGCAGGGTGGGGTCTTCGTATCGAGCCAGTTTGCAGACGCCTTTGGACCGTCTCCATCCTTGGCTCTAAGCGAGTTAAGGAAGCTACTGAAGGCATCGCTCGCGGATTCGAAATTAGCCATTGTTCAGCGCTTCGAATGATGTTCTTTGTAGCAGCTCAGAGTAGCGAGAATAACAACACGAAACTCACTTTTCAGCCCCAGTCGGTTGTAGGCGTCAATTGTCCGTATCACGCGCTACTCGGAGAAAGCTTTCATAGAAACGTCGGTCAATACCAGTTTCCACCGGATCAACCATGCCTAACGGCGATGTGGCGATCGATCTACAGTTGCCGACCGGGAGACAGCAACCTCTGCAACGCTATGGCCAGTCTCACCATAGCCGACTCTCCGTCAAAGTGACGGATACTTAGATTTCGGTCTTGGTTAAAACTGAAGCTTTGGTCGCGAGATTGCAGTACCACAGGTTGTAACGATCCGACCTCCATAAGCACTTAGCAAGAGCGGGGCCTCTCGTTGCCTCTCGGGAGAGAAACTACCATGGAACGTCGTCGCGTGAAAAGTTACGGTGGTCTGACAACATGTCTGTGTTTGGTGATGCCTTTCTTGGCAAGCGCCCAGCAGGACGGGCTGCCTTTGCCTGCAGATCAAGACGCAGTAGTGGAAGGCAGCAACGCCTTCGCGTTGGATCTGTACCAGCGACTGGAAAAGCGCGAGGGCAACCTCTTCTTTTCGCCCGCCAGCATCTCAACCGCCCTTGCCATGACCTATGCTGGAGCCCGCGGAGAGACAGCAGTGGAGATCGCTCACACAATGCATTTCGGCTTAGAACCGAAGGTGTTTCACGCGGCGATGGGAAATTTGCTGCGCCAAAGCACAGATAGTGATTTCTACGAACTGCGCGAGGGCAATGCACTTTGGCTGCAGAAGGAATTTGCGTTTCTGCCCAGCTTCTTGAACGTGACCCACCGCAACTATTCCGCCGCCTTAGAGCATGTGGATTTCGCACATGCCCCGGAGGCGGCACGCGCGACGATCAACAAAAGGGTGGAACAACAAACCAATGGGCACATCAAGGATCTTCTCCCAAGCCGCGCGATCGATCGGCTCACGGCGCTCGTTCTAACCAACGCTATTTACTTCAAGGGCGATTGGATGACGCCGTTCGACCCGGAGAGCACGGCCGAGGCGGATTTTCATGTGACGAGCGAGAGGAGCACGTCAGTCCCATTCATGAATCAGACAGCGGTCTTCAAGTGTTACGGTGGCCGAACCTTTCTGATGCTGGTCATGCCATACAAAGGCGGGGACTTATCAATGGTTGTTTTCTTACCCAACGATCGCAATGGGTTGGACGCGTTTGAACAATCTCTCACGTTAGCAAGCCTGACGGACTGGCTCCAGTCCGCTCGCGCACTTCCAGGTGCAAAATTTAATCTGATGCTGCCAAAATTCAACGTAAGCTCGCAGTTCGATTTGAGGGCTACCTTGCAAGAAATGGGGATACGCCAAGCGTTCGGGACGGCGGACTTTTCAGGGATGACACCCGGCAAGACCTTACGGATTTCGAATGTAATCCACAAAGCTTACGTCGCGGTAGATGAAAAGGGATCGGAGGCCGCAGCGGCGACCGCCGTGGAAATGGGATTGATTGGGTCGGGAGGTTCTTCGCCGATTATTTTCCAGGCCGATCATCCGTTCGTTTTCCTGATCCGGGATGATCGCTCCGGCCTGATTTTGTTTATGGGACGCGTGAGCGATCCTTCGAGGTAAAGACCCACCAATGCGCCCCTGGTACATCCAAGAAACCTTCATCGGCCGTCTCAAAACGCCGTAAGACTAGTTGCGCAAACACCCTTGTTTGCCACTCGCATTTTCAATCTCACCGGCTTTGCGGCGCTGACAAATTCGTATGGTTTTAAGACGGGCGAAAGGCTTGGTGACGCAGTTCGGGGTCACGCCTACTCCTGAGCCGTCGAGCCTTTCCATGATTGTATTTGGCGGGCTAGCTCTTGGGATCTTTTGGAGAAAACGGCTTTTACCGGCAAGATTAAGCGGTACGAGGAGCGGCGATAAATCTACCGCCCCGAAACCTAGCCCTTTGGGACAGACCGACCAAAGCGGCGGACAGCCCTTCTGTGATAGGAGCCGCGAACCAGGCCATCTTTCTAGGTGCTCGTGCCGTGCTTGGGCGCATGGTCGGCTACTCGTACAAATCGCCCGTCTCCTCCACTTGTCCGTAAAACGCGCTTGTCGCCGATACGATCTTTCTCCGCGGATAAATCGTGTGTGACG
>CAWJBS010000045.1:0-15273 GCA_963840845.1 Bryobacterales bacterium | reverse complement strand
TAATTCAAGAGAGTGTAGTTCACGAGCACTTCTGTGACAATCTCCACGGGATCGCCATTCAGGAGCGTGGGTTTATAGCGCCACTGTCGAACGGCTTCCAGCGACGATTGGGTCAGATCGTCCGACGGAGACGAAATGACGCGCAGATCGAGCGGTTCGCCTTCTTTCGAGACGACCATTTCCAAGGTCACGGCACCCTGAACTCTCGCGGCTTTCGCTGCGGCGGGATAGATTGGCTGTACTTTCGTCACCAGATTCATTTGCTCGGCAGCACCTCCAACGCGAAGACGCTTACTTGCGGGCGCCGCCTCGGCGGCGACATTGAGGGTAAGCCCGCGGTCAACTTTAGAATCTGCCTTCACATTGAATTCACGGAACAACGTAGCGAAGCCCGGACTCTGGACGCGAAGAATGTACTGACCAGCTGGTAAAGCCTCGAAGGCGAACTTGCCGTCGGGACTGGTGGTGGTTTCAAACTTGTTATTGGTATCGGGATCGTACAGCACGGCCCGCGCGTTGGGCACGGCAGCCCCGGTGGGATCGTAGAGTGAACCGCCGATGGAGGCGGCAGTCAGGCCCGCAGAAGTAAGCAGGCCGGCAAAGAGTGTACTTTTCATGTGGTGACCTCGTGTTGACAAAGATTGGGACTCGAGTGATGGTGAAACCGCCGCGGCTGCCAGGGTCACGACGGTAAGACTCATGAGAGACAGGGCGACAAGAGGGGTGGAGGGTGTCGTTTCCGGTTGCAGAATTGATTGGAGCCGCATCTCTAGACCCTCAGGACGAGCCATGGCGAGACTAGAACGGTTAGCAGTAAAGCTATGCGCAATGGCTAGAAGCTCTGCGGCATAATCAGACCGACGTACACCGGAAGCGACGACTAATGCATCGCATGCGCGTTCACTTTCGCGGCGCAAGATGTTGAGGCTTCCCCAAGCGAGGGGCTGAAACCACCATGCGGCCGCGACGAAGCGGGCGAAAAGCTGAGATACAAGATCTTGGCGCACGATGTGTGCCAGTTCATGCAAAAGAACGATGCAACGACGGGATAGCTCCCAGGAATGGCAGTCGGCCGGCAAAATAATCCGGGGATGGAGCACGCCCGACACCATGGGCATGATCGAATCGGGATGTATCAGGAGAGCCGGAGTTTCGGCGATGCCAAGCTCGACCGACAACTGATTCAGAAGCGCCTGCCAATCCGCATCTTCACATTTGCGCGCAAGACCGACCATGATGCGAAGACGAAGCTGGGCAAGCGCGAGTGGCGTTAAGGTCGTGAAAGCAATACCGGCCCAGAGAATGGCAGGCAAAACGAAAAAGCCGTGAGTGGAAGGCGCAACACGGCGGCTTGCTATAAACTGCTGGACGGTGACGCCTTCTGTTGCTGCGCGATGCAAAGCGAAAGGGATGTTCACTTCCGGTAGAACGGCAGCGAGTAACGGCCAGAGGAAAAGAAGGCCGAAGGCGGCTAGTAAGATGGCATGGCGCTGCTTGGGAAGTAATGACTGACACAGGCGGCACAACAGCGCAGCCGAGCCGAGAATGAGCGATGAACGAATCAGCAAATTTGCAATGAGCGCGAACATTAGCGCCCCTCCTGGCGAGCCTTTTCAATTAAGGCCGCGAGACGGTCGAAATCATCCTTGGACAAATCGCGTCCGGAAACGTCGAGCAAAGTGGCAACTGCCTGTTCCGGCGAACCTTCAAAGAAGGTGTCGAGCATGTGGCGGACGGCAGAGCGGCGAGCTTTGTCGCGCGTGATGACGGGAATGAAGACGTAGCGCAGGTCTTTCTCTTCATGACGGATATGCTTCTTTTCTTCGAGCACTCGCAGCATGGCGCGGACAGCCGAATAGCCGGGAGGATCTGGAAGGTTTTCCAGGATTTCAGCGGCAGTGGCGCGGCCCAAACGGTACAGAATGTCCATGATCTGGCGTTCGCGGCGGCTGAGCTTGTGCTGTTCCTTTAGCACCATGCTATAAAAGTAGCATCTAGTTCCGCGGCTGTCAAGAGGCGAGTTAGAGTAGTGGCATGGAAGTTCCCCCGATTGAGGACGCCTGGATTGGCGACGCGGTGCTGGCGCTGTACGCGCGACTCAAAATACTGCGCGAAGACGGCCGGGTGGATGGCGAGAAGTGCCAGCGGCTCACGTCAAATCAGTTTTTGAGTGCATTGGGTGAACCGACAAAGGTGGAGGCCCAGATTGGGAGGGTCTATACGGGTGAGGGGTTGGACGCAGCCTTTAGCTGGATAGACAAGAATTTGCTGCCGTTATTTGAGCGACAGGAAGAAAACCGGCAGAAACGGCCAAGGGCAACGGGACACAGGCGCCGGCGCGGTTAAGGGGTAGTGCCGGGACGCAGAATGCGCTTGAGTTCGGGGCCAAATTCGTGGATCAGGTTAAGCCCAACCGTGAAACTGAATTGCTGGCTCCCTTCGCGAAAGCCATCTTTGAGTGGACTGTAGCGGTCGGGATACCAGAGATAAGGAATCATTCCCCCGGCGTAGGCGCCGGCGATCGCCGGAAGGTTCGGACGCGTCCGGCCTTCGTCGTTTTTCGTTACAAAAGACCAAACAAAGGCGTGCACGGTGCGACGCACGGCCCCGTGGCACTCGCAACGAAGATAACGCGGGTCGTAATGGAGTGCAGCCGAAGCGCCTTCGGACACGCTTTGCTGAATGACCAGTGAGGCAAAGATACTGGCGCTGCGTTCGGTATAACCGACCACGCCCTGCCGCCACTCCGGGGGATCTTTTGACAGAAGCGAGCCGCCGGCGGAGCCGAGGGCAGCGAAATAAATAGCCGGCGAAAGGAATGTTTTGTGGAGGTAATGGTCAAGCCGCTCACTAGAGGAGAGAGGGACGTAGGGCACCGGCGTCTGAGCCGAAAGCGAACCAGCTACGAACAGCGCGAAAGCGAGAACCGGAACGGCCGTGGAGTTACACATTTAATTTTTTTCCTGGCGTTTTTCGACGAGCAACGTTTTAGCGTTAAGGGAATCAATCTGACGCAGGTCCTCTTCCGCCTGCGAAAGCGTGGCCTGTATGCGAAGCATAGCAGGATCGGTGGTGCGCGGGCCCGCCGGATCGCGGAGCACGATGCGATAGTCGTTATCAATTTCGCGATAGCGACGGAGCAAACTCTTAAGATACGTATCGCGCCGCCGAGAAATCTCATCGAGTTGAGGGTCAGGAACGGAGGGATGAGCTGGGATTTTCAGGGCAGCGGCCTGCGCTTTCCGGAGGTTTTCGTTTTCTGATTCGAAGAGCGCCATACGCTGCTGGGCAGATTTCAGATCTGTTTGGGCCGTTTCGAGCAAGTGTAACGTATCTGAAGTTTTAGCGCGGCACGTTTCTTCAGCAGCTACCAGTTCCTGGCGGCGTTGTTGAGCAAGAGTGGCACGGTCGGCATCCACCGATAGAATCTTCGATTCCAAGTCGCTGATACGCAAGCGGGCAGCCGCGAGATCTTCGTTCAGCTTGAACGTGGCGGCGGCGACAGTGCGCGGTGTGAACTCAGCGACTGGTTTGGGTGCAGGAATGGTTTGCTTTGGCGGTTCGGCGGGCGGCGGAACTGGGGCCGGAGTTTGTTTAACCACCGCCAGTTCATGCGTCAGCGTGGCAACGCGAGCGGTTAAACGACTCATTTCGGCATTGTCCGAAGCGCCGCGACCGATCAGGAACGCGGCTAGCAAGACACATAGAGCAGCGAGTGCAAACGTCGTGGTTTTGGACTGCATAGTTACCTCTGCTTCACCAGTAATCGCGCCCGATAGGCCAAGTGCGGTTCGGCTTTATCCTCATTTTTCCATTCAAACCGCAGTTGCAACGCGGAGGCAGGCTTCAAGGGAAGCGTCAGTTTCAAGAAATAGGACGAGCGGATGTAGGAGATCATGGCGGCGATCTCGTCTGGAATGTTGCCAGAAGAGCGGCAAAACGCTGCAAAACCGGCGGTGCTTTCCGCCAGTGTGCCGAGCACGCTTTGATAAGACTGATTGAGTCCGCTGGGCCGGTACTGCAGGTGAAGGATAAATATGGGGGCGCCGTCGTGCGCCAAGCGGTGCTCCAGGCGGGAGGCGCGTTCGCGAATCAGGGCATCGGGGAAACGGCGGCTGAGGTCGTGAGGATCGCTCGAATTGATCACGGGGTTGGTGAGATCTTCGCGATAATTGGTGACATCACTGTCCGTTATGTAAAGCACGGCGACGCGGACTTCGGCCTTTTGCAAGAGATGGTCAGCGAGGGTGGCCACGGGATCAAGCGTATCAAGAAGGCCGGCCTTGCCGCTGATGGGCAGAGATTGAATCAGGGCAGCAATGCTGGCGCGGTCACCGGTGGGATCGGCCAGGACACTGAGGCCCCCTTGCGCGCTTAGCAAGCCGACCCAAGCGTTGTCGGGGAGCTTATTCAGTTCGGCGATCAAGGATTCTTTGCCGGGTTGAACGAGAGCCAGGTCACCGGTGAGATCGAGAACCATAAGAATCACCAGATCGGAATTAGGATTGAGAAGTTTGGCGATCTTGGCGGGCTGATCATTGATGAAGGCAGCGAGATCGGTAGGGGCGAGAGTAGGGTCGGCAGGTTCGATCCACAAGGGAACGGACCAGAACGAATCGTGGGCCTGCGAGGTATTGGTGGGCGCGGCCGGTAGGGCAAGACATGCGAGGAAAAATGCCAATAAGCTGCGCATTAGAAATTAAACGTCAATCCAAGTTGAATGACGCGGCCTCCGTGAGAACCGATGATATGCCCCGCATCTGTGTTGGGCGCGGCGAGGGAACCGATAGCGGTATCGGGCAGATTCCAATCGGCGTGATTGAAGACATTGAAGGCGGTGGTGGTGAATTCAACGGTGGTATCTCGGCCGGTTTCGATGCGCTTGACCAGAGTGGCATCGAAGGAGTGAACACCAGGACCTAATACGGCGCCACTGGTACGTTCGGCGTCACCGAGCGTGAAATCCGCCGGCTGAATGAAGGCGGCAGGATTGAACCAGAGGTTCGGGCTAGGGTGGGAAACGACCGGGCTCACGCCGGGAACGGTGTTCACAGTGAGGCCGGTGATGACGCCGCCAGTATTGTTGTACTCAGGATGAATGGCCAGCGGAAAGCCGTCGTCCAGATAAACGCGACCGCTGATGGACCAGTTACTGGCGAGCGCTTGCTCCCAGCCGGACAAATTCAAAATCGATTTATTGCCGCCGATAGGCAGCTCGTACACGTACGAGATTTGCACGGACTGACGCGGCACGCCATAGGTTTGCGCCCAATCGTTGTTGCGGTTAAAGAAATCTTGAATGCCATAGGGTCCGGAGTAATCGTCGAACTGCTTGCCGTACTCGTAGTAGAGCGAGACAGAGAGGCCATTAGAGGCGCGTTTTTCGGCGCGGATGAAGGCGGCATCGCGCTGGTAGCGGCCAATGGGGTAGAGACCATTCAGTTCAAAGCTGGTGTAGTTGGGAAAAGGCCGTAGCATAGCGGCAAACGATTCCGTATACAGCAAATCGCCATAGCTGAGGGCGCTGGGATTGATGGCGTTGGGATTGGCGGAGCTGTCGCCCACCAGCAGATCGTGCCCGCCGTTGTAGTAAGCGCCGGCGGAAAGAATGACGGAGAACGGAAGTTGGCGTTCCACGGTGAGAGAAGCAGATTGATAGACGGGTTCGCGCGCGGTGACATCGAGCCAATCGGCTACGCCACCATTGGCTGCTTCAGGCCGAAGGTCGGGTAATGCGAACGGCAGAGCGGGCAGGCCGGCGGATAAGTTGACGGCTGGCGCAAGCTCGCTGTTCGGGGAAACAACGGATTGGAGAGCGGTGAAGCCTTGGGTAGACCATTGCGAGGAGGAAAGAGGTACGGCGACGTGCGTACGCCCGTAAGAGCCGCGAATGGCGGTGCGCAGGCTCGCGTCTGGGCTCCAGGCGAAGGATGCGCTGGGATCGAGACTGTAGCTTACGGGCCGCAGACCTGCAGGCATACCATTCAATCCGGCAAAACTGAGGGCTCCGGGCGAACCATCTGCCGGGTTGATCGCCAGGGGATTGACGGTACTTTGCCGATCGTACTTTTCGGTGCGCGGGGTGCGGCGGTTAAAGCGAGCGCCCAAGGTGAACGTTAGTTTCTTGCTGAACTCATATTTGTCTTGGACACTCAAAAACGCAGCGCTGTTGCGAAAGTATGAAGTTTGGGGCGTATAGGTCTTTTCGGCCAGATCAGGCGAGCCAATGAGCATTGCGGCAAATGAGTCGCCAGTATCGACGATACCGGGCAGACTGGTGATGCCGGAGGAGAAGTGAAAATAGCCTTCGGGAAAATCGGGCGAGAAGGTGTTCACTTGGCGTGCCAGGTATTCGGCGACGGCGGTGACGTAATGGCCGCCGCGATGAGTGCTGATGGCATCGTCTAACGTATAGACGGTGCGAGCGGTATGACCGTAAGGAGAGAAAGTTCCAAAGCCAATATAGGAATCGAGACGGTAGACCGGGAACGGAGCGCCAGTGGCGGTTTGCGTCAGGAACTGGCGGCGATCCACATTCAAGGTTGCGGTATTGACGGTGGAAGGAGAAAGGGTTAATACGTAGGGAATATCGAAGTGGCGGTTGTGAAAGGTTTGATTGGGGCTACCAGGATTAGCGGCGGTGGGGAACCACTGCGGCGAGCCGAGCAGGCCCGTTGAAACGTTGAAATCGAAGGTGAGACGGTTGCGCGAGTTGATCTGCTGATCGACCTTTCCGAGGAACCCATCGGCCGTGTTGGTAGCGGGGGAACTCACGAAGTAGTTGTTCTGGAAATAGGGACCGGCATTGGTGTTCGGTGTTGGATACAGAGTAAGCGCCGATATGGCTTGCGGGTCGATCCGGGAAATAGGGATAACATTACCGGCGAACTGCTGGCGCAGATATTGCAAGTTTCCGGTAGAGACAGCCTGCGTAGGATCGTAAGAAGGATTTGGCTGGGTTGAAGCGGGATCAAAAATGGCTAGGGGATTACCGCCGCTATCGACCACTTGTGAGAAGTCGCCAGTGCGTTGCGCCGCGGTCGGGACAGTGGTGAGCAGGGTGCGCGAGATGTGCTCTCTGACGCCTTCGTAGGACAAGGAAAAAAATGTGCCACGACGGGCGCTTAAGAGGTGAGGGATGATAGCGGGGCCTGAAACGTTGAACCCGAACTGATTGCGCTGCAGCAAGGAACTGCTTTCATCGCGCTGTTTGATTTCGTGAGGAATGGCGTCGAGCAAGTTATTGCGGAAATTCTCAAAGAGCCGGCCGTGCCATACAGGGCGGGTTGTTTTTGATTGGCTGGATTCCGAGGCGGTTTCGCCCGGACGCAGGCCCAGCGTTGCGCTATCGATCTTGAACTCGGCGACAGCTTTTTCAAGTTCAGTTTTCGTTTTGGAGGGCGGCGTAGAACCGTCGGCGATCGGAGCAGTAGGGTTCAACGTTCCCAAGATCACGAGGACGGCCAGGAACATTTAATTCATAGTTTACGGGATGCGGTCATCATTTCGACAGGCGTAAGATCTGGGAGGCAACTTGCTGGAAGGCTTGGGCTAACTCCGACGTATCCGAAGCCAGAATAAACTGGCCCTGGGGCTTGGTTGAATCGTAGTTGGATGCGCGTGGATCGTTAGCGAGACGTTCCATGAAGTCTTGGTCCATGGCCATAGGTTCATTGCCGGCTAAACCTATGGTGAAAATGATGGGAGTATAGGTTGTGTCGTTCCTGATCTTTTGGCCCATGGAGTCTGCGGCGTTGAAAGAGGCCCAACGCGCATTGCGGGGCGTATCAGGACGAATCTGTCCCCGGTAGTAGGTGTTCGAGGCCGGAAAGACATCCAGATTTGGCATCAGACCGCGATCCAAAGTTGAATTGCCGTAATAATCCGTTGGAGGGATAGCAGCGACATCCAACCGCCCGTATTCTGCGTAGTACCAGTTAGCGTTTGGAAATGAGCAGCCTGGGGCGCTGATGGTACTAGGCCCATTACCGTTCGAAATAGGAACGCCAGCGGCGCTCAACACGGCCACCGTGCCGCCCGTTGCATTGATCGCGGTGATGTTGCTGGCCGTTTCGGTAGAGCCATCGGCAATGATCCCTGTCAGGGGGCCTGGACCCACACAATTGCTGGGGCCTTCCGTCGTTAAAGTAGAAGTATTTATCGGATCGTAGCGAACATCCGTCTTAGTCTTGATTTGGAAGTTAGCGTATACCCCATTGGGCGATCCGTCGGTGAAAAGTAGGATTACATTTAAAGCGCCCGGTTGATTAATGGCATTTTTGATCTGGTCATATCCAAGATAAAGCCCTTGGGCCGTGCTGGTGTCGCCATTGCAGACAAGCGTTCCTAAGGTTGAATTCAGGCTGGGGCTACCCGATTTAAATGTCAAAGTGGGAGTGTAATCCACATTCGCTCCGGTTTGGAATGTGACCAGGCCCAAACGATCCCGGCCATCGACGAATTGATTCACAAAGTTTTGCGCGCTGGCCACAAGCACGCCGCACGAGCCACTCGAATTATTCATAGAATTTGATCGATCCAGCACAAGCATGATGTTGGCATCGCGTCTGGTAGCTTGGCCCGTTGCCGCCACAATTTGATTGTTATATCCCATGATCGGCATGAAATAGAGCGGCACAACGACCGACACGTTCACACTGATCGTTCTTTGGTGTGTGCCGCTATCGGCGATGGTAATGGTAGGTCCATTTCCCACCAGTGTGGTTCGCATTATTCCAGGAGGAAAGTTTGCGGTGAAGTAGCTCTGCCCGATAGCGATGGCATCGGCGATCTGAGCCGAACTAGACTGGCCAACACTCAAGGCACGACCCGTGGCAAGTGCGGTGGCGTCCACAGCGGCCGATAGCCTTGCTTTTGCCCAATACAGAACCGCTCCGTCAATACAGGTACCGATGATTGGTATCAGCAAGAAGGCCGACACGAATGTGACCATCAAAAGGGTGGCGCCGCGTTCCCGAGGCTTTGCCTGAACCATACCCTTTATATCGGTTCGAAGGAAGCTTCACCTTAGGATGAGTGGTCGCGATATCCTCAAGGCTTATGCTCTCCTTCTCTGGGGGACAGAGTTTAGTGCGGCGCGAAGAACTGATCGGCCGACGAATCGCCCTGCTTAGTATGACCGTGGGCGCCGCCATTGCGGTCTCTAAGATCGTGGTGGGGGCACATGCCGGTTCTTCGGCGGTCACGTCGGACGGTTTGGAGGCGGGCGGCGACGTACTGTCCTCCGGCATTGTTTACACCGGGCTATGGCTGGCGGCAAAGCCACCCGATTCGGAGCATCCTTATGGGCATGGCCGTTATGAGACTTTAGCGGGGTTGGCCGTGGGTGCGATTCTGCTGCTGGCAGGGGCGGCGATCTTTTGGCATGGATATACGTCGATGGCGGAGCGCAGTGCTTTACCAAGCTATGCGCTTTACCCGTTGCTGGCGTCAATCGTTGTCAAGATTCTGCTCTCTGCGGCGAAGTTCCGGGTGGGGCGGCGCATCTCGTCCACGGCTTTACAGGCAGACGCGTGGCATGACATGACGGACCTTCTGTCTACTTTTGTGGCACTCCTTGCGGTGGGTCTGACGTTGCTGAATCCTGAACGGTTCGCCACGGCCGATCACATTGGCGGCATCCTCATCGGCCTGATTATTTTTGCGTTATCGATCCAAGTCGTCCATCGCACGGTTGATAATTTGCTGGATACGATGCCCGATCCGGAAAAGCTGGCGGAGATTCGGCGGGTGGCGCTGAGCGTGCCGGGCGCATTGGGCATTGAGAAGTGTTTCGCGCGCGCGACGGGGTTGCGCTACCACGTTGATTTGCATTTAGAAGTGGACCCGGAACTCACGGTGCGCGACTCACACGACATTGCGACCCAAGTGCGCGGCGTCGTTAAGGACACGTTGCCTTGGGTGGCGGACGTGCTGGTGCATGTGGAGCCAGCGCCGGCAATTATTACAGCTCATACTCCTCATGGAAAATAAAGACTTTGCTCAATTACTAAGTGAGACTGGCGACTTAATGGAGATCGCCGGTGAAGATGGCTTTCGGATTCGCAGTTATCGTAATGCCGCGGCGGTGATTCTGGGACATCCCGAGCGCGTGCAAGATATTCTTTCGAATCCGGAACGAAGCGTGACGGAGATCGCGGGCATTGGCAAGGGATTGGCGGCGGTGCTAACCGAAATCGCGCAGCGCGGATCGTTTGAACGGCGAGATGAAATGCTGGCCAAATATCCGGCGTCGGCGCTGGAGTTGCTGAAGATTCAGGGCTTGGGGCCTAAGAGTATTGCGCTGCTCTATCAGCATCACGGCGTGAAAACGGTGGATGATCTGGAGCGGATCTGCCGCGAACAGAAGCTGCGGGAACTGCCCCGCATGGGGGCGAAGCTCGAAGAGAAAGTACTGCGATCGATTGAGTCTTATAGGAAAAGCGCGGGACGGTTCCTGTTGAGTTTTGGACGGCGCACGGCGGATGAACTCATTGCGGAATTTTCGGCTTTGCCTGGGATTGAGAAAGTGGAAGCGGCGGGCAGTTTGCGGCGGGGCAAGGAGACCATCGGAGACCTGGACTTACTGGTGACCGGACCCAATGCAGGCGGCGGCGCTCGAGCATATTATTAAGCATCCGAAATCGCAAGAAGTATTAGGGCAAGGAGCAAATAAGGCGAGTGTGACCTACGGCGTTGAGAGGCTGCAGGTGGATGTGCGCGCCTTGCCGCACGAGAGTTTCGGCGCGGCCATGCAGTATTTCACGGGCAGCAAAGAACACAACGTGGCTCTGCGCACGCAAGCGATTAAGCAAGGGCTGACGCTGAACGAGTACGGGCTCTTTACGTTGGACGGCAACCAGCGCGTAGCGGGGGAGACTGAGGAAGAGATTTACCAGAAGCTGGGGTACGCGTGGATTCCGCCGGAGATGCGGGAAAATTCCGGCGAGTTGGAAGCGGCTCAGAAGAACGCGCTGCCGAAGCTGGTCGAACTGAGCGATATCCGCGGCGACCTTCACATGCACACCACGGAGACGGACGGTAAGGCGACTCTGCGCGAAATGGCGGAAGCGGCGGCGGCGTTAGGTTACGAGTACATTGCAATTACCGATCATTCGAAAGCCCTCGCAATGGCCAACGGGCTGGATGAAAAACGTGTGGTGGCTTTCGCTGCGCAAGTGAGAGAACTGAATCGCGAGGGGTTGCCGCTACGGGTGTTTGCGGGCTTGGAATGTGACATCTTGCGCGATGGCGCCATGGATTTGGCCGAAGATGCGCTGGCGGAATTGGACCTCGTGATTGCCAGTGTCCATAGCCATATGAATTTGGAATCAGCCGAGATGACAGAGCGATTGTTGAAGGCGTTGGAATCCCCGTCCCTGCGCGTGATCGGGCATGGGACGGGGCGATTGTTGCTGCAGAGAGATTCTTATCCGTACGATTTTGAGCGGATTGCTACCCGGGCGGCGGCGCGCAAGGTCTGCTTTGAGGTGAATGCGAGTCCAGAACGTTTAGATTTGCCGGGGCCGCTGATCCGAGCGGCGAGAGCAAAAGGTTGCAAGTTTACGATTTCTACGGATGCGCACAGGCAGGCCCATTTGAATAACATGCGGTTCGGCGTGTTGACGGCGCGGCGGGGTTGGTTAGAAGCGACGGATATTTTGAATACGCAGCCGTTGAAGGAATTTGAAAAAGCGCTGGCGGCGAAATAGCATCGCTTGCTAATCTTTAATTGAACCGAGTTTCTTCTTCGCTTCAGTGGCAAATTTGGAATCGGGCGCCAGCTTCATCACTTTCTGGAATGCGCTTTTCGCTTCGGCGTCATGATGCAACTTTTCTTCGGCCAAGCCCATCTTTAAAAAGGCCTCGGGCGAACTGGGGTTATAGCGGGTGGCGTCTTTGTAGCGGCTTAACGCTCCTTGATAAGCGCCTTTGTTCCAATACTGATTGCCAATCTCAATATTGCGTTTTGACTCGAGCGGGTTGAGCACGTACTTCTTCGGGGCCAACGATTCGTCTTCTTCGGGAAGGTTGGTTTCGTCGGGTAATTGGTCGTCGGAATGCTTCTGTTGCGACGGCGGCGCGGCTGGTGCTTGCGCAGCAACCGCGGGATGAGTCAGCAAAACGAGGAAGAAGAGAGATCCACAAACGCGTGCCACAATTAGAATTATAGCTGCCAAATGGAACTCCGCGAGAAAGTAGCGCAGCTTCCCCTCCAACCGGGCGTTTACCTCTACAAAGATGGCGAAGGGAAGATTCTGTACGTCGGCAAGGCGAAGAACCTTCGCAGCCGCGTGCGGAGCTATTTCAATGAAGACCGGCTGGCGGAAGCGAAGACCGGGAGTCTAATCAGGGAAGCGCGCGATATTGATTTCATTGAGGTTGATAACAATAAGGAAGCGCTAGCGCTTGAGAACAACCTCATCAAGCAGTACAAGCCGCGCTTCAACATACTACTGCGCGACGACAAAACTTACCCGTACGTAAAATTAACGAACGAACGGTATCCGCGGGTTTATGTAACGCGGCGCATCCTTAAAGATGGCGCTGGTTACTATGGCCCGTTTTTTCCGGGAAACTTGGCGCACCGGCTAGTTCATTTCATTCACCGGCATTTCAAGGTGCCTTCGTGCAAGATTGATTTTTCGCGCAAGCATACGCACCCTTGCCTGCAATTCCACATTCACCGTTGTTTAGGACCGTGTGTGACGGGCTTAACCACTGACGAAACGTACGCGGCCGCGGTGCGTGACGTGAAGCTGTTCCTGGAAGGCCGGCATCGGGACTTGGCCAACGAGCTTGGAACGGCGCATGGAGGCGGCATCCGAAGAGATGCGTTTTGAAGAGGCCGGCAATCTGCGCAATCTAGCGACAACAGTACGCGAGATGGAGCAGAAGCAGAAGATGGCGGCGGCGGAAGGCGATGATGTCGATATCTTCGGCTTTCACGCGGAGCCCCCTTTGGTGGCCGTCAATTTGTTTCACTTGCGCAATGGAAAGATTGTAGACCGGCGCGAGTTCTTTTGGGAGGATCAGGAAGAGTTTGAGCCCTCGGCGTTTTTTGAAGCGCTGCTCAAACAGGTGTACCTCAACAGCGTTTATATTCCGGGCCTCATTCACGTGCCCTCCGATTTTGAAAGCCGCGATGAACTGGAAGAATTCTTGAGCGAGAAGCGCGGCCATAAAGTGGAGATCCACACGCCGCAGCGCGGCAGCAAGAAGGCTCTGCTGGGGTTGGTGGAGATGAACTCGAAACACAGTTTCGACCAGCGTTTCCGTGTACTGAAACCGTCTTCGAAGGCGATTCAAGAAGCGCTGCAGGACGCTTTAAATTTGCCGGTAGCGCCAAGCCGCATCGAATGTTTTGATATTTCCCACATCCAAGGCACAGACAAAGTGGCCAGCATGGTGGTTTGGGAAGACGGCAAGATGAAGAAAGCCGACTACCGCAAGTTCATCATCCGCACGGTGGAAGGCAACGACGATTTTGCATCTATGCGCGAAGTCATCACGCGCCGCTATGGCAGGCTGCAGGAAGAGAAACAGAAGTTTCCCGGTTTGGTGATTGTGGACGGTGGACTGGGACAACTCCACGCAGCGGCGGGCGCGCTGGAAGAATTGGGCATCACAGACCAGCCCTTGGCGTCCATCGCCAAACGCGAGGAATGGATTTACGTTTATGGGCAGGAGGACGAGCCCGTGATTTTAGATAAGTTCTCGCCCATCCTGCATCTGGTGCAAACGATTCGCGATGAGGCGCACCGTTTCGCGGTGACGTTCCACCGTACGCGCCGCAATGCGAATCGGCTGACCTCGGAATTGCATGAGGTTCCAGGCATTGGTCCGAAGACGGTAGAAAAACTGTTGCGCACGATGGGCAGCTTGGAACGGGTGCGGCAGGCGTCGCAAGAGGATTTGACGAAGATCATTGGCGCTACCGCCGCTGGACGTTTGCGCAAGCATTTAACTGAAGCAATTGGGGGCAGCCCGCTGATTCAAATCGCGGCCAGCGCTGATGCGACCGATCTAAGCCCCGTGGTAGAGCCGGACGCCGAGCACATCGGGTAGGCCCGCAGCTTCGATGTCTGCCACAGTCTTGTCGATCGGATATTCCGTGCGGCGCAATGTAATCAGTCTGGCCTCTGTATCGTAAATGGCATAAGCGGCGCGCGGATCGCCATCGCGCGGCTGGCCCACCGAACCCGGATTGACCAGATACAGAAAATCGGGAACTAAATCGATCACCGTCTCTTTGTCGTTAGGAATCACGCGCGGCAGCGGGCCCACGCGATTGCGCCGGGAAAAGAAGCCGCCTTGTAGATGCGTGTGTCCGAAAAACGCTAACGGCGGACCCTCAAACTCTTCAAAATGCGGTACGGCATCGCGCACGTAAGGGACATACTCGTCTTCGTTCGACAGCGAGCCGTGGCACATGGAAAAGTATTCCGTCTTGATAGGACCCTGCGGCAGCGCCAGCAGATAATCAAGATTCTCACGCTCCATGTTCTTCATCGTCCACCGGGCGGCCGCTTGCGCCACTTCGTTAAACCACTCCAGATCTTCGATACCGGCGACGACCTTATCGTGATTGCCGCGGATCACTGTGGGGCAGTTCTCTTTGACCCAGCGCGTCACTTTGTCCGGATGCGGATTGTAGCCCACTAGGTCGCCGCAACAGACAATCTGCTCATACTTCCCCTTGGCGTCGTTGAGCACGGCGTCCAAGGCATGCCAATTGGCGTGAATATCACTTAGAATCAGGAATTGCACAGGGTTATTAACGTTACTTCCGGCGGAGCTCCGAGGCGAACGGGCACGCCAATCGTACCAAGTCCGGAGTTCACATACAACGACGAAGAGTTGATGTGATAAGTGCCTTTCGTGAAAGGAGTGATAAGGTCCACAATGTTCAAATTTTGGCCCAGCAGTTCCAGATTAATTTGTCCGCCATGCGTGTGGCCGGAAATCTGCAATTGGAAGCCCTGCTTTTCTGCGATGGGAAAAACGCTGGGATTATGGGAAAGCAAGAGGTTGAACGCGTCGGGCGCCACCAGTTGCTCGGTATGCCGCAAGTAGCCGTGGCTCTTTACTTGATGATCGACGCCCACTAAATTGAGCTTGGCGTTGCCGAAGCGCAGCATTTCGGTCTCTTTGCGCAAGAAACGGAGTCCGATGTCACGGGCCTTCGCGGTAGTATAGCGTTCAACTTTGGCGTGCATTTCATGATTACCCAAACAACCCCAGAGACCACTGGCGGCGCGCAAACGTTTCAAC
>CAWJBS010000044.1:0-31326 GCA_963840845.1 Bryobacterales bacterium | reverse complement strand
TTGCGCAGTAAGGACGTACGGTCAACAAGCACCCCAGCTAACCAAATTTTATTTATCTCGCGGGTAGTGGAGATATCAACGGAAGGGTCGCCATCTACCAGAACGAGATCGGCGCGGAGCCCAGGCGCGATGCGGCCACGATCTGGCATCCGCCAGACGCGCGCTGGCACGGACGTTGCGCTTCTTAAGGCTTGCACTGGAGATAGCCCGCAGCGAACCAGCAATTCCAGCTCTTCGTGCAAGCTGGCCCCATAGGATACGCTCGGGTTTCCCGCATCAGTACCAGCGAGAATCGTTGAGCCGGCATTCACAAGAAGGGGCAAGGCAGAAAATGCGCCAACACAGTCGTAATGACGCTTTGGATTTCCTGACGGAGGTCTTCAATCTCGCAGCCTCGGCCTCGGGCAGCCACGGCGCGATGCGCCAATCGCGTCCAAGTGCAGCATTGTCGGGAAGACCGCAGAGGTTCACCAGTTCTGTAAGCGTAGGAATGATGAACGCGCCGTGTGAAAAAAACATTTGCCCGAAGTTCGGATCTGCCACTCCGTTGACGAAAAGATGCGCTATGCCGTCCGCACCGGCGTCTATCGAGTCTCGAATTGCATCTGGTCCTCGCCCGCGTGAACGACAGTAATCTTCCCCTAGCATGTGCGGCTTGAATCGCCGCCGCCATTGTCTCCTTTGGCAGGCGCGGCATTCTGCCTCCAAAATCTTCATAGATGATCTTGATCACGTCTGACCCTTCCGCGATGCGTGCGTCGATGAAGGCGAGTGCGTCCTTTGGGTCATCGAGTGTAGGAATAGTCAGGCCGTACTCGGTTCCGTGTCCGCCCTTGACGGTGATGCAGATACCGGCACTCTGGAAATCGGCAGATTCGCCGGGCTCGGTGTTGCGAACTCGCTCATGAATCTCTCGCGGTGTGTTCCCGCGCCCTCCCGTAAACAGATCAATGACAGTGGAGATGCCAAACAGAGCGTCCGTGACAAGGGTATAGCGACCGTCGTCTATGTGCTGATGCGAATCAATGAGACCTGGGAGGAGTGTACTGCCCTTTGCGTCTATCACATGAGCGTTCTTTGGTGATTTAAGCTTGGGGGCGATTTGTGAAATCTTTCCGGATTCAATCAATACGTCCTGGATACCCAGCATTCGCTCACCGTCGAAAACACGAGCATTCCGGATGAGAGTAGTATCCGCCTCACCTAACGTGACGAATATCAAGGACGCACTAAAGAGCAGAATAGCTTTGTGCACAATCTGAGGATTATACACATCCTGCGAATGCCCAAAAAGTCGGGTTCGGGGAGATTACCCATGTGTGACGGCGCAGGGTTAACTAATCACGCGCGGTTACCTCCTGAGCGGCAACGGTTTTCAGACTCGGGTGGCTCGTCCGCAGTGCTGCGGCCTTATCTTAGCGCCTATGGGCAGAGACCTGTGAGAGCTAGCCGGCCGGCGGGGCTGGCCCGGCGCCGCGAAAAGATTCAATCACGGCGATCAACTTTTCTTTGGAAACCGGCTTAGTGAGATGAGTGTTGCAACCGGCGGCTTGGCTTCGCTCTACATCCTCGGTCAGTGCATCGGCGGTGAGGGCGACAATCGGGACGGGCGGCGAGCAATGGACGCGTTCGAAGGCACGGATCGAAGCGGTGGCGGTGAGCCCGTCTACCTCGGGCATGCGAACATCCATGAGCACGACGTCGAACGGGCGCTTGGCGAACATATCCAAAGCTTGCCGGCCGTTTTCAACAAAGGTCAAGGCGTAAGAAGGGCTTTGCAGATAGGCGGTGAGCAGGAAGCGGTTGTCTTCCGAATCCTCAGCGACGAGGATACGCAAAGGGCCGCGCGGCGTTTGAGCGGCTGTGTGGTGGGGAACGCTGGGGCGCAGAACGTTGGAAATCAAGGCGCGTAACTCGGCACGGCGCACTGGCTTGGCAACGTAAGCGGCGGCGCCAAGAGCTTTGGCGCGGGTTAGGCTGCCAGGCTCGTTGTGTGAACTGATCAAAACAACGGGTAGGTTCGAATCGACGGCGAGGAGTTTCTTCAGCGCCGCGAAGCCGTCTGAATCCGGCATAACATCATCGAGCAACACGAGCGAAAAGGGTTTGTGGGATAGAGACGCTTCGCGCACCAGTTTGTAAGCTTTGGCGGCGTTGTCGGCTTCTTCGGTCGTCATTCCCCACGCGGAGCAAGCGCGGCACAAAATCAAACGATTGGTCGAGTTGTCATCGGCGACCAAAACCCGGCGACCGCTTAAATCGAACCGCGCGTTCTTTTCAGATGGCGGCGTTTTCTCGGGCAGGGCCAAAATGACATCGAACGTGAAGACGCTGCCTTGGCCCAAAACGCTATCCACACTCACATCGCCACCCATGCGATTGACAAGGCGGCGGCAAATTCCCAAGCCCAAGCCAGTGCCCCCAAAACGGCGGGTGGTGGAACTCTCGGCTTGGCCGAAGTCTTCAAAGATCACGGCCAATTTATTGGCTGGAATGCCAATGCCAGTGTCCACAACCGAAAATTGCAGATGGCCAGGCTGTTTGTCGGCGTGAAGTCTCACGTTTACCGTGACGCTGCCTTTTTCGGTAAATTTGATGGCGTTTCCGACAATATTGTTCAGCACTTGCTGGAGCCGCAACGGGTCGCCGACAAGCAGAGTGGGGGTGCCGAGCATGATATGGACGGCGAGTTCGATATTCGTTGAACTGGCTCGCGGCGCCATCAGTTCGGTCGTCCTCTCTAAAAGTTCGGTAAGAGAGAAGTCCACAGATTCGAGTTCGAAGCGGCCGGATTCGATTTTTGCCAAGTCAAGAATGTCGTTGATGAGAGTCAACAGATTTGTACCGGCGCGGCGGAAGCGGCTTACGTAATCGCGTTGCGTGCGAGTCAGTTCGGTTTCCCACAAAAGATCGGCCATGCCCAGAATGGCGTTCATGGGGGTGCGAATTTCGTGACTCATGGTGGCGAGAAAGTCGCTCTTGGCACGGTTGGCGTTCTCGGCGCGGCGGCGTTCGGCGATGAGACGATTCTCCGCTTCCATCCGCTCGGTGATGTCGCGAATGCCGGCGGCAACCCAGGTTCCGCGGCGCGTATGGATTGGGCTCAAACTGACTTCCACGGGAAACTCTTCACCGCTTTTGCGAAGGCCCTTCAACTCGACCCCGATGCCCATTTGGCGCAAACGGGGCGATTGGCTATAGGCGAAACGGTGTGCGGCATGAGCGTGGCGGTGGCCGGGCGGTAGGAGAGTTTCTACCGGCTGTCCGAAGAGTTCAGCGGGCTGGTAGCCGAACAGTTTGCCCGCTTGAGCGTTGACTAGGGCGAGTTTGCCGTGCTGATTAACGACGACGATGGCGTCGGGGGCGCACTCAAGCAGGAGGCGGAACTGCTCTTCGCTCTCTTTCAAGTCTTGCTCAATCCGCTTGCGCACGGTGATGTCGCGAACCACTTTGGAAAAACCGCGCAGGGCGCCGGATTCATCCGTGAGGGCGGCAAGGGTGACGTTTGCCCAAAAGAGAGAGCCGTCTTTGCGAACCCGCCAGCCGTCTTCCTCAAAATGGCCGTGACGTCCGGCCAAGCGCAGGATTTCCTGTGGACGGCCGCGTTCGATATCGGCTTTGGTATAGAAACATTCGAAGCTCTTACCCAGAATCTCGTCAGCGCTGTAACCCTTGATCTTCTCGGCGGCGGAGGTCCAACTCGTGACCAAGCCTTGGGGATCGAGCATGAGGATCGCGTAGTCCTGGAGGCCCTCGACCAGCAGGCGGTAGCGCTCTTCGCTTTCGCGTAACTGGCTGAGGTCTGTAACGATGAGGCAAAGACATTCGATCCCGTCGAACGCGAGCCGGTTCGAGGAGATCTGGGCCGGGAGCGCGGCCCGGGAGGCCCTTTTCAAATGGATTTCCGCTCTGTTTGCGGTCGAGCCACGGAGAAGGGCTGACAGCGAAGCGGCGTCTTCGGCGGAAATAAAGTCATGTATGGATGCGCCGATGACGCGTTCCAGCGGTAAGCCAAGCATGGTGGCAAATTGCTCGTTGGAAAAAAGGATGACACCGTCGAGCGCGACAGTGAGTGCGCCTTCCGTCATGGTTTGGACCATGATTCGATAGGCGGTGTCGGCGCCTTTGAGGGTATAAACGCAGCTGCCGGCTGGGCCGGAAGCAACGACGGTATCCACTTCACCGCTGCGCCACGCGCGCAGCGTTTCTTCCGCTTCATCAAGCCGCGTTTGAAGAGTTTGTAGACGGGAGCGCAGAGACTCTTCGCTTTTTGAAGTCATGCTGTTTCTACCGCGATTCAGCCTGGCGGCGGGGCGGCAATGATATCAAGCCCCACGAGGACGCGCTCCACATTGGATAAATCGCCGATGATTTTGCGGAGGGGGAGAGGTAACCTCTTCACCAGGGTTGGCGTAACGACTATTTTTTCCGGCTTAGCAAGTTCCGGATGCTGATAGAGATCGATCACTTCGAGATCGTAACGGCCGCACAACTGCTGTTCGCAGAGGGCACGGATGTTTTGGATCGCGCGGACCGACCTGGGCGTGGTGCCGCTGACGAAGAGGCGCAGGCCATAACGTTCGGCTGGCGGCGAGTCCGCCAAGGCCGCGTCGAATGTTCTGCCGTCTTGCTCACTTTCCTCGGACGGTTTCATGCCGCCACCTTTCTGTAGAACGAGGGCGGAAGGCGCCAATGCCCATCATGCGGCCGGTATGCGAAGATCACCGAGAGTTGTACGCGTGAGTCGAGGGAGGGCTCCGCTCGATCACGCAGCGGAAGCGTTGACCGGCGGACCGGGCAGCGATTGCCGTTTATCATTTCTGCTCTTTCTGTAACTCCGCGCGCTCGGTATCAGCGTGGGACAAAAGTGGATTCAGGAAGCGGCTCCTGGCCAGTTCGGTCAGGTCGTGCTGCCACTTTTTGGCTTTCAACTCCTCACGGGCCGTCAGTTGCTTTGATTCCTGTTCTTCTCCTTCCAGTTCGAGTTGAAGTAAGGCGATTTTGGCATCGAGAACCTTCCGTTTCCGCTCGAGCATGAATTGTTTTGACTCGGTTTCCTGCTTGGCCAAAAGGGCTGCGGATAGGTCTTTGGCTTCCTGCGCCACGCGCGCCGATCCGGTTAGGAAGCCTTCATCGCCCAAATAAACTTCACGGAGCTCAACGCCGTGGTTCGTCAAAAGAAATTCGCGAATCTGATTAGAGTGGGCTACGCCGCGGGCCTTCAAAATGTAGAGTCCGCGGTTGCGTTCGCCGCCCGTTTCCAGGTTGCGCAGCAGGAGCCAGGTGTCCACCATGGAAGAGATATCGACTTCCGTTTCCTCTTCGGTACTCGAACCGCTGGTTAAAGTAGTGAGAAGCGCGGTGATCTGACTCTCTTTGAGGAAATCAATCAGACGCAGCAGCATACTGCGGGTTTGCGAGGTGGGACCGCAGTGGAGGAGGCCCGTTACGGGATCGACGACAACGATGCTCGGGGCAATGTCTTTTATCGCTTTATGAATTTTGACGAGATGGGTTTCGAGGCCGAAGGTAGTAGGGCGGGATGCCTGAAAATACAACAGCTTTTTGTCAACCCAGCGGCCCAAATCGATACCGATTGATCGCATGTTGCGAATGATCTGGCTTGAGGATTCCTCAAACGAAAAGACGACGCACTTTTCGCCGCGGGCGCAGGCGGCATCAACGAAATGCGCGGCAATGCTCGATTTGCCCGTGCCGGCTGTGCCCGACAACAGTATGCTGCTCCCGCGAAAGTAACCATGGCCGCCGAGCATGTCGTCCATGGCGGGGATTCCCGAAGAGACTTGTTCAGTGGATGCGAAATGATCGAGTTCGATCGAGGTGATAGGCAAGACCGAAATGCCATCGGCTTCGATGAGGAACGGATAATGATTGGTGCCGTGGGTGGATCCGCGGTATTTGACAACGCGCAGACGGCGGGTGAGGATGGTTTCGTCAACGCTGTGTTCCAAGAGAATGACGCAGTCGGAGAGGTACTCTTCGAGGCCATGGCGAGTCAAGGTTCCTTGGCCGCGTTCGCCGGTGACGATCGCCGTGAGTCCTCTTTGTTTCAGCCACGCAAAAAGCCGGCGGAGTTCGGAGCGCAAAACGGCTTCGTTTGGGAGGTCGGCAAAAAGGGCTTCCACGCTATCGATCAGCACTCGACGCGCTTTGGTGGACGCAACGGCGTGGCCAAGCCTGATGAACAGGCCTTCCAAATCGTATTCGCCGGATTCTAAGAGTTCGCTGCGTTCCAGGAAAATGTGGTCAATGGCCAGTTTGTTTTCGGCGACGAGCTCGGCTAAGTCGAACCCGAGCGATGCGACGTTGGCGGCGAGTTCGTCGGCAGTTTCTTCGAAAGAGATGCAAACGCCGGGCTCATTAAACTCCGTTGCGCCGCGGACCAGGAACTCCATTCCTAGCAAGGTTTTTCCGCAGCCGGCGCTGCCGCAGATCAAGGTTGGGCGACCTTTGGGTAGACCACCGAGCGTGATCTCATCAAGCCCATGAATGCCGGTCGGGCATTTTTCGAGGCCCGCCAGGGCACTTCTGGGCTTGGCAACGTCTAAGTCATGGTCCATTTTGCCTCCTAGTTGCAGCAATCGATGTCCATCGAACCACGTGCCAATTGTTCGGATTGTTAGTCGGCACGTCAGGCCTTTACTCTCAGTAAACTTCTGAGATCTTTTTTTAGTGACGCGCGTCACGTGAGGAGAGTGATTGGTTTAGGGCCTGTGAATCTCAAGCAGATCCAGTCCTGCGGAGAAAGCGGTTAAAAGGCTCAGAGTAGAAGCGCGCCACGGCTTCGCCGCCGATGGCGGCCAACAGAATCGTGCCCAAGAATAGAATCGGTACCGCACCCATCGGCTTGCCGTGACGCATAAAAAGATCAAAGAGCGCAAACACGATGAACATGTGCGTGAGGTAGATCTCATAACTACATTGACCGAGCAGGAGGAGCGGTCTGACGAGGCGCGGACTTTTCCATTGGGTCTGGGCGGCTACAGCGATCAACAGGCACGTGCCCACGGCGAGAAGCGTCATATCTAAGCCGGCCTTTTCTAAAGCCGCGAGGCGCAGCGAAAAGCACAGAGTGAGCAAGAGCGTGGCTGCACCGAGCGAGCCCAGCAGCCAAAGCATCCGCTTTGAAAACTGAGTGGCCGAGACCAGCAGCGCTGTCAGGCAACCGAGTGAGATGGCATCCATGCCGCCTAAGTATGAATATTCGTGCCACACTTCGTTGCCGGCGCTCCAAAGCGAGCGGCTGAATGGCCCGAGAATTACAAACAATACAAGTACGCCGATGAGCGCTTTGCCGCGGCCGAGCAGCCAACAAAGGAGCGGGAAGAAGAAATAGAACACTTCTTCGACAGAGAGCGACCACAAAATATCCCAATTGGCCGGCAGATAGCCGCGTTGGGCTTCCAGCACGTTTATGTGAAAGGTGAGCGCCGCGAAGAGCGCATTCGCCAAGCCGCCGGTTTTGTCTTTCACTACAAAGTTGGGGATCTGCGCAATGTGAAGGGCGCTCAAGACAGCCAAGAGAGCCAGCAGCAGCGGTGCGATGCGGGCGAAGCGAAGGCGATAAAAATCGCGCACGCGAATGCTCGAAAGCGGCGACCAGCGCCGCAGAGTGACGGAAGTAATGAGAAAACCGGAGACGGCGAAAAATATCTGAACGCCGCGTTGTCCGTTCCAGACGAGCGAAGAAACGAGTTGATCTGGCAGCCCGGCGGCGTAGGGAATTTTAGCGATGCGCAGACGCATGTTGACGTGATTCATCAACACCAGGAAGATGGCCAAGCCGCGCAGCAGATCGATGCCGTCGAGGCGTTTTGCGGAGGCAGTGCTGGAAGTGGGCACGTTCTATTGTGAACGAGGAGATTATTTAGGCCGCTTGTAGCCGTAATGAATGGCTTCGGCTGCGTCTTGGTCAGCGCCAGTGGTGTCGCCTTTTTTACGCCGGGCTTGGCTGCGGTCGTAATAGACTTTGCCGTAGAAGACTCCGGGAAAATCGGGTTTGTTGTCGATGACGAAGTCATAATCCTGCAGGGCGCCATCAACGTTGCCGTTCTTGAGCCGGGCGGTTCCGCGGTTGGCTCGGCCGACGGCGTTGTCGGGCGCCAGGCGGACGAGTTCATCATAGTCTTGCAGAGCGGCTCGATCGTCGCCTTGGCTTTGGCGAATGTTGCCGCGCGTGTTGTAAGCGGCGGCAAAGTCGGGTTTCAGATGGATAGCCTGGGAACAATCATTGATGCCGCCTTCGAGATCGCCCTGGTCAAAGCGCGCGAGGCCGCGATCGTTAAACGCTTCGGCAAAATCGGGCTTAAGGCGGATGGCGTCAGTGAAATCTTGAATGGCGTTTTTCAAATCGCCTTGTTTGTAGCGTTCTTTGCCACGGTTGTAGTAACTGACGGCGTCCGGGCGGAGCTGAATGGCTTGGTTATCGTCTTGAATCGCGCCTTTGATATCGCCTTGTTGATGGCGCACTAAAGCGCGATTACTAAAAGCGTCGGCATAGTTGGGCTGGAGGCGAATGGCTTCGTTGTAATCGCTGAGAGCGCCGTTTAGATCGCCCTTGAGCATGCGAGCGTTGGCGCGTTCGTAAAAAGCATGAGGTTCGTTGGGCTGCAGACGGATGGCGTCGTTGAAATCGGACAGCGCGCCCGTGACGTCGCCCTTATTTTGTTCAAGAACGATGCCGCGCTTATAGAGAGCTTCGGCGGAATTGGGTTGATTGCGAATAGCCTGCGTGTAATCGGCAATGGCGACGTCGTATTGATGCTTGGCTAAGCTGGCGTCGGCGCGATCGATCCACTGACGCGCCGAAATGTTTTTGGCGTCGGAGGGCGCGGACCCAACGCCAGCAACGGTGCGGTTTTCGGGAAGCGTGACTTGCCGCCAACCGGGAAACGCCACCAGGAGCACGATGGCCAACAGGATGAGGCCACCGAGGGTTATGGCAAACCAACCGGGCGCGCTTTGTTTTTTAGGGGGATCTGGTAGTGCTTGGTCCCTTTTGGGCATTTTGGTTTTGCCGGGGCAGCCGCTGACAGCTACCGTATCACGTCAAGCTTAACTGGCAGCGCGGGCGCGGCGCACGGCGATGCTGGTTTCAGAACGAACGCCTTTTTTGGGCGGCGCTTCGTCGAGGCGCTTGGCCTGATCGCTCACACAGACCAAAAACATGGGCTGGCGGGCATTCTTCAGAAGATCGATGATGCGATCTTGCTGATCTTCGAGATAAATGGACTTGCCATCGGTTAACAGATGGAGTCGCGAATCGGTAGACATGACGTCGGCGAGGCGGCGGCCCATTTCGCGCTGCAAGAAGCGCAGAACGCGGCGAATTTTCTGCAGCGAGAAACCTTTGCGGCGAAGTTCGGCGATGACGGTAATTTCAATTACCTCTTCGGCAAGGTAAATACGCTTATGCCCTTCGTGGCGTGGAGAAACGACTTTGCGCTCGTCCCACCATTGCAACTGACGGAGGCTGACTTGGGCAATCTTCGCCACATCTGTGCTGGTGAACGTCCGCTGGTCGCGGGGCAAATCAATACGGACTTTCCTTGTTTTGAACATAACGCCCGGTTTGTGTTGTTAAATGTACAGCTTAGAAGATTGTACTAGACCTGGAACGAGAGTCAACAAGAATTATCCACCGCCGACGAATTCCACGATTTCAAGCTGGGCGCCCTCGCCTACGAGGGTGGACTCCCACTCGCGTTTGCGAACGATGCATTTGTTGAGTTCAATGGCGACGCGCTCGGCGGGAACGTTTAAAGAGGCGAGCAGGGAAGCGATGGACTGTTGGCCAGAGAGGTGATGCGACTCACCATTAATATAGATGCGAACGGATTCGGCGGGCATTTGTCCGGATTGTGTTCCTTTGCTTATGGATTCATTGCTACTCTAATAATTACACTTTGTGGCCAGTGCCACTTTTTGAGAACAATGCCCGAACATTATCCTGAGACTTGGTTTCCAGTTTTAGTTCAAATTGTGATTGCTCTAGGCGTAGCTGGAGCGATGATTGGTTTCTCGGCGCTGCTGGGACAGCGCGTGCGCGATTCCGTAAAATCGAGTCCGTACGAGTCGGGCATGAAGCCGGTAGGCAATGCGCGCGAAAGATTTTCGGTAAAGTTTTACCTCGTCGCCATGGTTTTCATCCTCTTTGATATTGAGGCGATTTTCCTTTATCCCTGGGCTGTGGTGTACCGCAAGCTCGGCCTCTTCGGATTTTTTGAAATGTTTTTGTTCATTGTTTTGGTGCTGTGCGGTTTTTTCTACATCTGGAAGAAGGGCGTGCTGAATTGGGCGTCCGAGGATCAGAACCGGACGGCCCGAAGGGAGACAAAGCGTGCTGCCTGAGGTTGCCGCGCAGAATCCAATCGCCGTTGAATTGGAAAAGATTCTTCCGGGCGCAGTGGTTGATTTCAAAACGGACGTGGATGGACCAGTTATTTATGTGGCGGGGACATCGATTGTGGATGTGGCGAAGCATTTGCGAGACGCGGCCGGTTTTGGCCGACTTTCGTCCGTCACCGCGGTTGACTGGTGGCCACGCGATCCGCGTTTTGAAATTGTTTACTTGTTGCACTCGATTGCGAAGAATACGCGCTTGCGGGTGATTGTGCGGGCCAAAGAAACAGACCCGATTGAATCCGTTTCGCGCATTTGGCGAAGCGCGAACTGGTATGAACGGGAAGTGTTCGATTTGTTTGGAGTGCAGTTTTACAACCACCCGAATTTAGAGCGGATCATGATGCCGGCCGATTGGGAAGGGCATCCGCTGCGCAAAGATTTTCCGGTTCACGGATTCAAGTACTCTTATCAGGATGAATAACCACCGATGAAAGAAGGCACGACGCACGTCGAATCCCTTGACCCACAGCATGAGCTGCAGGTAGCCGACCCGTCGGGATTGGAAATCCCTTACGAGCCCTCCAGTACAGCGCGCAAGATGACGCTGAACATGGGGCCGCAGCACCCGTCTACGCATGGCGTGCTGCGCGTGGTGCTTGAACTGGACGGCGAGACGATTTTAACCGCCCGCCCGGAAATTGGCTTTCTGCACACCGGCATTGAGAAAGAATTCGAAGTCAAGAAGTATCAGCAGGGCATTCCGCTGACAGACCGGGTCGATTATTTGTCGAACCTCGGGAATAACCTTTGTTACTCGCTGGCGGTGGAACGTTTGCTGCAGTTGGAAATTCCGCCCATGGCGCAGTGGATGCGGGTGCTCTTGTGCGAACTGTCGCGCGTGAGCAGCCATCTTACTTGGTTAGGAACGCACGCGCTTGATCTGGGCGCGATGTCGGTTTACTTCTATTGTTTCCGCGAGCGCGAAGAGATTTTAAAGATCTTTGAAATGTTCTCGGGTCAGCGCATGATGACCAGCTACATCCGGATTGGCGGGCTGGCGTTAGAACCGCCGCGCGGCTGGCAAAAAGTGGTCGGTAACGCGATTGGACGCTTGGAAAAGGGCGTTGAGGAATATCACAACCTGCTTTCGTCGAATCCGATTTTCGTAGACCGGACGCGCGGCGTGGGTATGTTGCCGGTGGAATTGATGCTCGATTTAGGCATTACGGGGCCGATGATCCGCGCCGGCGGCATTAAGATAGATGCACGCAAAGATCAACCGTACAGCAGTTACGAAAAATTCGATTTCGACGTGCCGACGCGGACGGAAAACGACGTGTACGCGCGGTATGAAGTGCGCATGGAAGAGATGCGCCAAAGTTTGCGCATTGTGAAGCAGGCGCTGGACGGGATGCCGGCGGGACCGTGGCACGCCGATGCGCCGCACGTTTTATTGCCCGACAGGGAACAGATGAAGACTCAGATGGAGTCGCTCATCTATCATTTCAAGATTGTGACCGAAGGTTTCCGCGTTCCGGAAGGCGCGGTCTATCAAATAATCGAATCGCCGCGTGGCGAACTCGGCTATTACGTGGTTAGCGATGGCACAGCGAAACCACATCGCGTGTTCATGCGGACTCCCAGTTTTGGGAATTTGCAGGCATTGGGCGCGCTTTTAGAAGGCGTGCCGATTGCCGATTCCATCGCCATTATGGGCAGCATGGATTTCGTGCTGGGAGATGTCGACCGTTAATCGTATGACTTTTTCACCGGCGCTGGAAGCGCGTTTCGCAAAGCTTTTGACAATTTATCCGACCGGCCGGCAGCGTTCGGCCGTGGTTCCGATGCTTTTGTACGCACAAGACGAAGTTGGGTGCGTGAACCAGGAAGTGGTGGAAGAGGTGGCGCGCCGCTGTGGTGTGACGCCGCTGCAAGTGGATGAAGTGATCGGGTATTACTCGATGCTGCACCGCAAACCGCTGGGGAAATTCCACGTGCAGGTTTGTACCAACATCGCCTGCCAGGCGGTGGGCGCGGAAGGGTTGTGGGCGCACGCTCGCGAATCTCTGAAGCTGAAGAATAAGGAAATCTCGGCGGATGGTTTGATTTCGCTGGAAGAAGTGGAATGCATGGGCGCTTGTTCGTGGGCGCCGGCGATCCAAATCAATTACGATTTCCATCATTTTGTTACGAACGGCGATTTTGATAGGTTGATCGCGTCGTTGCGCGACGGCAGTTACGGCAAGAAAGCGTCTTAGGCGAAACATGGCGATTAAATACAACGACCCGCATCCGTTAGAAGTAAAGGTGATCTCGCAGCGCTTTCAGATGGCGAATTCGGCGTCGATTGACACCTATCTGGCGACTGAGGGATATGACGGCTTGAAGAAAGCCATTACGATGACGCCCGAAGCGATCATCGACACGCTGAAGGCCTCGAACCTGCGCGGCCGCGGCGGCGCGGGCTTTCCGACCGGGATGAAATGGAGTTTCGTTCCGCGGACCACCGGCAAGCCCACTTACATTATTTGCAATTCGGATGAGAGCGAGCCGGGCACCTGTAAAGACCGGTTGTTGATGGAAAAAGACCCGCACCAGATGATCGAGGGCATGATCATCGCGGGGTTCACCATCAAATCGAACAAGGGCTACATTTTCATCCGTGGCGAATATCGTTATCTGATCGCGATTGTTGATCAGGCGATTGAGGAAGCCTATAAGAAAGGTTTCCTCGGCAAGAATATTTTGGGCAGCGGCTGGGACTTCGACCTTTATACGCATACGGGCGCGGGCGCTTATGAATGTGGAGAGGAATCGGCGCTGTTGGAATCGCTCGAAGGCAAGCGAGGCATTCCGCGTTTGAAGCCGCCATTCCCGGCGGTGGTGGGTGCGTTTCAAAGTCCGACCATTCTGAATAACTGCGAGACGTTTTCGTCGGTTCCGGTGATTTTCCGCAAAGGCGCCGAGTGGTATTCAAACCTGGGCATTCCTAAAAGCGGCGGTACGCGTTTGACTTGCGTTTCCGGCCACGTGAACCGGCCAGGCGTTTACGAAATACCGCTGGGCTTTCCGATGATGAAGCTGATTAACGAGATTTGCGGCGGCATTCGTAACGGGAAGAAGTTGAAGGCGGTGATTCCCGGCGGTTCGTCTTCGCCCGTGTTAAAGGCGGAGGAGTGCGTGGATCTAACTTTAGATTTCGACGCGCTGGCGAAAGCGAAGACGATGGCGGGTTCGGGCGGATTGGTGATCTTAGATGAAGACACCGATATTGTGGCCGTGGCCATGCGTACCATTCAGTTCTACGCGCACGAAAGTTGCGGCTGGTGTATTCCGTGCCGCGAAGGTACGACGTGGTTGAAAAAGATTCTGGTGCGCTTTCACGACGGCGGCGGCGTGCAAAGCGATATTGACCTGATTGGCGAACTGGCGGCGAACATGCTGGGCCGGACGTTTTGTCCGCTGGGCGATGCGGCCGCGATGCCGATTGGCGCATTTGTGGCCAAATTCCGCGACGAATTCGAAGCCAAATTAAAGCAGACCAAGGCGTCCAAAAAATCGCCTGACTTGGTAGTGGTGTAAGCGGACCTAATTAAGAATAAGATGGCTGACCCAATCAAATTTACGATCGATGGCCAGGAAGTGCAGGCGCAGCCGGGCACCTTGCTGATTAACGCGGCGAAGCAGGCGGGCATCGCGATTCCGGCGTTCTGCTATTACGACGGGCTTTCGTTGCAGGCCGCCTGCCGCATGTGTCTGGTGGAAGTGGAAAAAACTCCGAAGCTGCAGGTGGCGTGTACGCTGCCGGTGGCCGAGGGTATGGTGGTGCATACCGATTCGCGCCACCGTGAAACAAGCACGCAAAGGCACTCTTGAATTTCTGCTCACGAACCATCCGCTCGATTGCCCGGTGTGCGACAAGGGCGGCGAGTGCGAATTGCAGGACATGGTGTTTCGCTACGGGGCGGGGGAGAGCCGCTTCCGTGAAATCAAGCAGCACGAAGAAGAAAAGCAGTGGTCGCCCGTGGTTTTCTATGATGCGCCGCGCTGTATTCTCTGTTATCGTTGCGTGCGTGTTTGCGGCGAAGGTTTAGGCGTCAATGCGCTGGGCATTGGCAACCGCGGTTCGCACGCGGAAATTATTCCGAACAAAGGCGATCATTTAGAGTGCGACGAGTGCGGCGCTTGTATCGACATTTGTCCCGTGGGTGCGCTGACGTCGGGCACCTACCGTTATAAAACGCGGCCATGGGAGATGGAGCATGTGGGCACCATTTGCGCGCATTGCTCAAACGGCTGCAAAACCACGCTGGGTATCCGCAATGGCGAAATCATTCGCGCCAATAATCGCGACAAATCGGGCGTGAACGGCGAGTTTCTCTGCGTAAAGGGCCGCTATGGATTCGATTTCAACCAGAGTCCGAGCCGCTTAACATCGCCGCTTTTGAAGACGGCGAATGGCGAGTTGCGTCCGGTTTCCTGGGCCGTGGCGCTGGCTACGGTGGCCAAGCGATTTTCGGAATTCGTGGCCAAGGGCGGACGCTTCGGCGTGATTGGCTCGAACCACACCACGAATGAAGAAAACTATCTTGCTGCAGAAGTTCACGCGGCAGGTTCTGAAGACATCGAATATCGACCATCACCGCACGGGCGATTTGCTGGGCCTTTTGGCGGCGTTGCGTGGGCGGAAAAATACGTTGGCGACGACGGCCGATCTTTCGACGACTAAGGCTGCGCTGGTCATTGATGCCGACCTTTCGCAAGAACATCCGCTGCTGGCTTACTTACTGCGCACGAACAACCGTTTGAACAAAGCCAAGATATGGGCCGTTACTCCTGGCCCTGTGCGCGAAGATAACTATGCGACGGTGAAGCGCGCGGCGTTGGGCGAAGAGTTTAAGGCTCTCGAACAATTGAAAGACGCTCTGGCGGCGGAGGCGGAACTAGTTATCCTTTTCGGCCCTGCTATTAAAGGACCGGCAGTGGCAAAGCTGGTTGCATTCGGCGATTCGCTTGGTATTCCGGTTAAGTATGTTTGCTTGTTAGACTACTCTAACTCGCGCGGCGCTTCCGACATGGGAGTGCTGCCCGATCTTTTGCCGGGCTACCACAATATTTCCGATGGTGGTTTATCGCCGGGATTGAACTTCGACGAAATGCTTTCTGCGCCGAACTTAGATGCGCTCTGGGTTGTGGGGTCGAATCCTTTAGCGAAACGGCCGCTGGCTTCAGCCAATGCGTTTATCGTAGTGCAGGATTTGTTTTTGACCGAAACGGCGAAGCGCGCCAACGTGGTGTTGCCCGCGGCTTCGGCTTATGAGAAGAACGGCACCTTTACGAACGTGTGCGGCGGTTTGCAGAAACTGACGCGCGCCGCGAAAACCATGGGCGCCAAGTCCGACCTGGAAATCATTACCCTTCTGGCCAAGGAAATGCGCTGCGAGTGGGTTACGCCGACTGTGGAAACCGTCTTCCAGGAAATTCGACGACTGGTGTTAGGGTATGATTTGCCCTTAGCGATTGTGGAAACCGGTGGAGTGGCCACCACGACTCCGGCTACGGGCGAGTTATCGTTCCGGGCAGCGCCTGAATTGGTGCGGTCTTCCGGTAATACGCTTTTCACTTCGGGAACAATGGGCAAATATTCGCACATGCTGAATGCAGTGATGGAATCACCCGGCGCGCTGTACCGCGATCCAAAACAGAAGAGTCAGGAGACGGCTCCGGTTGAGCCGGCGGCGAAGAAAAAATGAGCTTTCTTCCTGATCATAACGCTTATTAAGATCGCGCTTGTCTTCGCGGTCTTCATGACGACGCTGGCTTATCTGCAGTGGGTGGAACGCAAGGTATTGGCGCACATTCAATCGCGCACTGGGCCGTTGCGTGTGGGGCCGCACGGTTTGCTGCAGCCGCTGGCCGATGTTTTTAAGCTGCTAACTAAAGAAGACTTGATGCCGCCGCATGCGAGTACGTTTTTTTATTTGTTTGCGCCTTTCATCGCGGTTTCCCTCGCCTTAGTTTCTATTGCCATCATTCCTTTCGGACCAGAAGTCCCGGTTGGGGGTGGAAGCACATTCATGGAGATTGCCGATTTGAATGTGGGCATTCTTTTTATTTTGGCGGTGGGCGCGATTAGCGTTTACGGTATAGCGCTGGCGGGTTGGTCTTCGAATAACAAATATTCTTTGATGGGCGGCTTACGCAGCAGCGCGCAGATGATCAGCTACGAACTGCCGTTCACGCTGGTGATTGTTTCGCCGCTGTTGCTGGCCAATCATTTGAGCTTTCGCGGCATTGCGGAATCGCAGGCGGGTTACTACTTTAATTTGATTCCGCGCTGGAGCATTTTCCAGATGCCGTTTCCGCAAATTTTCGGCTTTATCATTTTTATGATTGCCGGGTTCGCTGAAACGAACCGCATTCCGTTCGATTTGCCGGAAGCGGAAAACGAACTGGTGGCGGGTTTCCACACCGAATACAGCAGCATGAAGTTCGCCTGTTTCTTCATGGCGGAATACGCGAATATGGTGACCATTGCCTGTGTGGCGACTACGCTGTTTCTGGGCGGATGGCATCCTTTGTTTCCGGCGCCTTATTCGAACTGGGTGGCGAGTGGGGTGTTTATTTTGGCGGCCATTTGGTTGTTTGTGCAAGCGGGCAAGATTGGCCGTAAGTGGGACCACATTACGTTTCCCATCTTTGGCTTTGCGGCCCTAGGCTTGGCGTTGTTGTTTGCCATTCCGTTTTTACAAACATACCTGGTGCCGATTTTCTGGTTCGCCGCGAAGGCGGGCTTTATTCTGTTCACCTATATTTGGATTCGCGGCACGTTGCCGCGCTTCCGTTATGACCAGCTTATGCACTTCGCATGGACGTTTCTGTTTCCGTGCGCGCTGGTCAACCTGTTACTGACTGCCTTGATGGTGGCTTTGTTCCCCAATCAAAAGTAATGGACTCAAAGTAATGGACTCGATCTTATTTATTATCGCGGCGGTGGCTGCGATCGGCTGCGGGTTGAACTTGGTGCTGCAGAAGCACCCTATTTCCAGCGCGCTTTCCTTAATCGGCGTGATGTCATCGCTGGCTCTTTTGTATCTGTTGCTGGGGGCGGAGTTTATCGCCATGGCGCAGATGATTGTGTATGGCGGCGCCGTGATGGTGCTGTTCATCTTTGTCATCATGTTGCTGAACGCGGGCACGGAAAAGCGCAGCGATAAATCGCTGTTCGCGCAAATCGCCGGTTTCCCGCTGCTCGCTGTCTTAGTTGTGCTGCTGGCTTTTCTGATCCGCGAAACCCAATTTCCTTCCAAGGTGACCGATGTCAACTTCGGATCCTGGGTAGGCGGTACGGCAGAAGCCATCGGCCTGAGGCTGTTCGGCCAGTTCCTGCTTCCGTTTGAAGTGATTTCCGTGTTGATTCTGATTGCGATTTTAGGCGCAGTGGTTTTGGCGCGGAAGGAGATTGACTAACTCAATGGACCATATTCCCGTTTCCTGGTATTTGACGCTCAGCGCCATTCTTTTCGGGATGGGCGTGGCGGGTTTTATTTACCGCAAAAGCGTCATCACTGTTTTCATGTCGATTGAGTTGATGCTCAATGCGGTGAACCTGACGTTCGTCACGTTCTCTTACCAAAACAGAAACATCGACGGCCATATCTATTCGTTTTTCGTGATGGTGGTTGCGGCAGCGGAGGCGGCTGTCGGACTCGCGATCATTTTGACCATTTTCAAGAACCGAGGCACGCTGCAAATCGACGAAATCGATTCGATGAAGCTATAACCAACCCATCATGAACCTTTGGCTCATACCTCTTTGCCCGCTGATCGGCTTTCTTGTCAGCGGATTGTTGGGCAAGAAATTGCCTAAGCAGTTAGTCAATATTCTTTGCGTAGGCTCTGTGGCCGCGTCCTTCGGCTTGGTGGTGTTTTGGTTGTCGCAAAATCTATCCGGTGAATACGCCCGTGACGGAACGCGATTTCACCTGGATTCAGAGCGGTTTTCTGAAGGTCGGGTTCGATTTGACGGTTGACCGGCTGACGGCGGTGATGTTGCTCGTTGTTACCGGCGTCGGGCTGCTCATTCATCTTTATTCCATCGGCTACATGGAGCACGAAGAAGGATACGGCCGTTTCTTTGCCTATCTGAATCTTTTCATGTTCTTCATGCTGCTACTGGTGCTTTCATCCAATCTGCTGCTGCTGTTTGTGGGTTGGGAAGGCGTCGGTTTGTGCAGCTATCTGCTGGTGGGCTTTTACTTCAAAGAGAAGTTTGCGGGCGATGCGGCGAACAAAGCGTTCATCGTCAACCGCATTGGCGATTTCGGTTTCATGCTGGGTATCTTCCTGCTGGTGAACCAATTCAAAACTCTGGATTTTGTTTCCCTCGCCGCTGCTGTTAAAAACCTGCCGGTGGAGACGTCGATCGGCTCGCTCAGCATCATTACTTTGCTGCTGTTTGTGGGCGCTTGCGGCAAATCGGCACAGCTTCCGCTCTATGTTTGGTTGCCGGATGCGATGGCGGGTCCAACGCCCGTTTCGGCTTTGATCCACGCGGCCACCATGGTGACGGCCGGCGTATATATGGTTGCGCGCGTTTCGTTCCTTTATGACCATGCACCCGGCGCTATGCACGTTGTTGCCTTAGTCGGCTTGGCCACGGCGGTTTTCGCGGCTACTATCGGCTTGGCACAAAACGATATCAAGAAAGTCTTCGCTTATTCGACCGTCTCGCAACTCGGTTACATGTTTCTAGGCCTCGGCTTGGGCGCATACTCGGCCGGTATCTTCCACTTAATGACCCACGCGTTTTTTAAAGCGCTTTTGTTCCTGGGCGCTGGTAGCGTGATTCATGGTTTGAGCGGCGAACAGGATTTGCGGCACATGGGCGGCTTGCGCAAAGCAATGCCAATCACATTCATCACGCTCGGCATTGCGAGTCTCGCCATTTCCGGAGTACCCGGTTTCGCGGGCTTTTATAGTAAGGACGAAATTCTAAAAGCCGCTTACGTCAGCCAGTGGCCCTGGATGTTCTGGGTGGGCGCGGTTACGGCAGGCATCACGGCATTTTATGTTTTTCGCGCTTTCTTCCTCACCTTTTTCGGTAAGTACCGCGGCCATCATCACCCGCATGAATCGCCTATCTCTATGACGTTTCCGCTCATGGTGCTGGCGGCGCTTTCCATTGGCGGCGGTTTCTTAAGCGTGCCCAACTGGTTAACGCCGATGTTTCCGCTGGCGGCTGAGCATGGCGACATGCAGCCCATGATTATTTCCGTGGCCTTCGGTCTGGCCGGAATCCTACTGGCGTTGCTCATGTATGTGATCTCGCCGTCGCTAAGCGATACCGTCAAGTCGGCTTCTGGCCCCATCTACACGTTGCTTTCGAACAAGTATTACGTTGATGAACTGTACGGCGCTGTCATTGTGAAGCCGCTGACTCTGATTTCACGAACGGTGCTGTGGCGGGGCGTCGATCAAACGATCATCGATACCGGCTTGGTTACCGGACTAGGCAAAGTGGTAGAAGCGTTTGGCCAAGTGGCGCGGCGCTGGCAATCGGGCAGCGTGCGAAATTCCGCTACCTGGATACTGGCCGGTTCTTTATTGCTGATCTTCATTCTCGGATTGGGGGCAGCGCGCTAACCATGGATTCCTTTCTCTCCACTGTTCTTTCGTTTAACTATCTGGCGCTGGCGCTTTTCATACCGCTGATCGGTTTCTTCGTGGTGACGGCTTGCCCGCGCGCGTCGCGCCTGCCGTTCTTCTATGCGCTAGTAGCCTCGCTCGGCACCTTTATCGCGGCGCTGCGGCTCATTCGCCCGGCGTTGGCGCATCCCGATGTCTTCACATCACAAATCGACGAGCCGTGGATGTCGAGCCTGAAAATTCGCCTTCATATGGGCGTGGATGGCATCAGCCTCTGGCTCATTCTGCTTACAACTTTCTTGATGCCCATCGCAGTCTGGGCTACTGAACGAATGGTACGGCAGCGCCGTAAGAGTTTCTTCGCCATGCTCATGTTGTTTGAGTTCGGGCTCATTGGTGTTTTCTCCGCGCTTGATTTGGTGGCGTTTTATGTGTTCTGGGAAATCGCGCTGGTGCCCATGTATCTCATGGTGGGCGGCTGGGGCGGAGCGAATGCGTTTAAGGTCTCGGTCAAGTTCTTCGTGTACACGATGGCGGGCTCGGTGCTGATGCTGGGCTCTATTTTGTACCTGCATAGTTTGACGAACTCGTTTGATTATGTGGACATTGTGAAGATGATGGCCGGTGGGCAGATTCAATTCACGGCGCGCGATCAACTGTTTATCTTCTTTGGATTGCTGGCGGCCTTTGCCGTGAAAGCGCCGATTTTCCCGCTGCACACCTGGTTGCCGAATACGTACGCGGAAGCTCCCATGCCGGCCACATTCTTGCTGGCGGCTGTGATGTCGAAGATGGGTACTTACGGACTGTTGCGCTTTGGCATCACCATGGCGCCCGCCGCGGCTCATCGCTTCGCTCCTTGGATCGCTATTTGCGCCATCATCGGTATCGTTTATGGTGCTTTGCTCGCACTGGTTCAGCCAAACATCAAACGGCTCATTGCATATTCTTCGCTCAGTCACATCAGCGTAATTGTCCTCGGAATCTTCGCCTTCAATCAACAAGGGGCCGATGGTGCGGTTTATCAAATGCTGGCGCACGGTCTTTCGACGGGTGCGCTGTTCCTGCTCGCCGGCTATCTGCAAACACGGCGGCACTCGATGGAGATCGCCGATTTTGGCGGCGTCGCCGCTTTAGCGCCGCGCCTGGCTGCGGCGTTTTCTATTGCCTTGTTCGCCAGCATTGGCCTGCCTATCGCTTTGCAACTTCGTGGGTGAGTTCCTGCTGCTGCAAGGCGCGGCCATCGCGAATTTCCATTGGGCCATTGGCGCCGCGCTGGGTGTGATTCTTTCCGCCGCCTATATGCTCTGGATGTATCAACGGACGTTCATGGGCAAGCTCAACCCGGCGATCGCGCATTTTCACGATTTAGATTTTAGGGATTGGGTGCCTGTTGTGCCGCTGGTGGTTTTGATGGTTTGGCTCGGCTGTTACTAGCCAGACGTTCATGCCCAGCATTTCGGCGGCTACCAATCAGTTGCTCGACAAAACGAACATGACTAATCAATACCGGGGTGGAGCTGGAGCGCCGGAATTTCGTCTTAATCTCAAGCTTTGAATGCCGTCGCCGAGGTGCCGCATGCCCGATAATCTTATTGCGTCTGCCACCCATGGCGGATTACTACCGGCGTTCCTGCCCGAAATCCTGCTGACTGTTTTTCGGCATCGTTGTCATGATGTTAGAGGCTGTGAGTCAAAGGAAAGCGCACTTATCTGGGCGTGATCTCTTTGCTTGGGCTCGCCGCCGCGTTTGCCGCCAATCTGCCCGGCTTAGTTGCGGACCCCTCCGGTTTTGCCTTTCACAATATGGTGTCGGTGGACAGCTACGGCATCTTCTTCCGCGCCGTCGTGATTGGTGTTGGGTTCCTGTCTATCCTGTCTTCTGTTGAGCTATCTCGATCGGGAAGATTCGAACGCCGGCGGCGAATTCTATTCGCTGATTCTTTTTTCGGTGGTGGGCCAGTGCATCATGGTGACGGCCGCCGATCTCATCATGGTCTTTATCGGCCTTGAGATTTCGTCCATCGCCACCTATGTGCTGGCCGGCTTCCTGCGCGACGATCGCCGCAATAATGAATCGGCCTTGAAGTATTTCCTGCTTGGATCGTTCGCCACGGCGTTCTTCTTGTACGGCACTGCCTGGATCTTCGGCTCAGTCACGTCCACCAATCTCGAAGTTATTCGCAAGTGGATGCCGGAAAATCAAACCACCACTATCTCGGCCATAGTGGCCGTGGCCGTGGCCATGATTTTTGTCGGTCTTGGCTTCAAAGTTTCGGTTGTACCATTTCCAGATGTGGGCGCCCGACGTTTATCAAGGCGCCGCCGCTCCGGCCACGGGCTTTATGTCCGCCGGCCCGAAGGCTGCTGCGTTCGCCGTTTTCTTTCGCCTCTTTATGACCGCTTTTCTGCCGCTACATGACCGTTGGGCGTGGCTCGTATGGGGGGTCGCGCTGGGAACGATGTTCGTTGGTAACTTAGGCGCGTTGCTGCAGACGAACGTGAAGCGAATGCTTGGTTACAGTTCCATTGCACACGCCGGTTATGTGATGGTGGCTCTGGCCGCGGCCAGCCAAGTGGGCGTTTCTGCCGCTATGTTCTATCTGGCCTCCTATGCAGTGATGAATATTGGCGCTTTCGCGGTTGTCGGTTACGTCGCTTCCCGCAACGAACGCTTCGTAAAGATCGAAGACTTAGCGGGATTGGGCCGCCGCCAGCCCGCCGTAGCCGCGCTGCTTTCAATTTTTGTTTTCTCGCTGATCGGCGTGCCGCTCACGGGCGGTTTTGTGGGCAAATTCTACGTTTTCCAGGCGGCCTTGAATTCCCACTTGGTATGGCTCACCGTATTGGGCTTAGTGAATAGCGCCATCGCCGCCTACTATTACTTGAAGATCATTGTGGCCATATACATGAAGGAACCGGATGTGCCTACCATGCAGTTAGAGGCGCCTCCCATCAGTTTGCGTTTGGCCATGTGGGTGAGCGCGATCGGCGTATTAGCGCTTGGTCTTTTCCCTTCAACGCTGCTGGAATTCGCCACAAGCTCTGCAGCTTCGCTGACAAAATAGATTGTTCCGGCACCGTAACCTACGCTCCGCCATTGCCGAATAGATGAATGCGGGCCGGGGGATTGATGTAAATCCTCAGGCCGCATATTACTTTTTTCGAAAGCAAAGGTGGAATAGATGAAGAAAGCACTTGTTCCTGTAGTGGCATTAGTCCTCGGTTGTGCGCATGCAAGCTTCGCCGGCGATTCAGAGTCAAACAAAAAGGCCGTGTTTGTGATGACAAACTCCGCCACTGAAAACCAGATCCTCAGCTATACGGTGCAATCAGACGGCTCGCTAAAAGCTTATGGCACTTATGCGACAGGGGGCCGCGGTAGCGGTGGAACGACCGATCCGCTGGGGTCGCAGGGCAGTCTCACGCTGAGTCAAGACCATTCCTTGTTGTTTGCAGTCAACGCCGGTAGCGGTAAGCTCTCCTCCTTCCGCGTTGATGGCCCACGGCTCGAACTGGCCGACGTTAAACCGAGCGGCGGCGCTGCGCCGGTGGCGGTGGCTGAACATGGCGGTTTGGTCTATGTCTTGAATTTTGCGGGCAACAGCGATGTGGTGGGCTTCAAAGTTGACGATGGCGCCTTGTGGCAAATTGCCGGTTCGGAGCGCTATCTGAGTGCCGCCAATTCCGGAGCGAGTTCTCTCGCTTTCAGCACCGACGGTAAGTTCCTGTTAGTGACCGAAAAGTTGACGAATAATATCGACGTTTTCCCGGTAAACGCCGATGGCACACTCGGAACCGTCGTTGTTACAAAAGACGCGAGCAGCGGTCTCTTTGACTTGGTTGTCGCTCCCGACAGCGCAGTCATTGCGTTAGAAGCGGGTAACTCTTCTGTCACGCCCTTCCAGATTGGCGTCACGGGTGCCTTGACTTCGCTCTCCGCTGCTGTCCCAACCCTGGGCGCCGCGAGTTGCTGGCACGTTGTTACGCCGAATGGGTTGTTCCTGTACACGTCCAATGCAGGCAGCGGCACCATTTCCGGTTTTAAACTCACGGGCGGCGGTGTTATTAGCCCAATCGCCAGCACCACCGTGGCTACCTACCCAACGGGCAGCACGAATCTCGATATCGCGGCCTCCGGCGATAGCAAATATCTCTACACCGTGAACACCGGATCAGGCATGATCGGCGTGTTGGCCATTCAAAGCGACGGCACGTTGAAAGTGATTGGCACCTTGCCCGCCTTCACCGCCAAGTCCGGCGCGAACGGCATCGCCGCACTGTAAGAACAACCAAAGGGAAGGGGACTGCGGTTTACTCCCCTTCTTTACTTCTTGAAATCGTTCTTGCCAAACTCAATATGCAAGCGAATCGACGGAATCCAAACCGGACCACGTTGCTCGTTGTAAGCCGGATTGGCGTCATGCTGCAGATCGAAGTTAGCGAATAACCACTTGAACACCCGCGCGCTGTAGTAAGTCTCCCAAACCGTCTCGGGCGCGTATTCCAAACGGCCATCGCCGAGCAGAAAATCATGGCCGCCCATGGCGAGGTACTGGGCATGAACTCCCGAAATTCCGCCTACCGTGACTTCTGTCGCCACTGTGTCGTTGGGCCTGTGCCAGCGCGATCCCCCAAAAGAAACTCCGCCCGTTGCCAGCCTGTCGATCGCTGTAAAGGCAAAACTCTCGGTTTTGCCGTCATTCCAACCCAGCCGGGCAAACACCCCAAAGTCTTTCTTGATCTCCTGGTCCATGTTGATTCCGAAGCCGTATTTGAGAGTGCCTGGTTTGCGCGTTGCGGTAATGTCGGGCACTGTGCCGGCTTTCTCAGCCTGGCGAATCGCTTCCGCGTAGGTGCCGGCGTCGGCATGATTTTCGTAGTTCAAAACGCGAATGGCGCCGGCGTGTTTGTGCAACTCATAACGGCGTTCCACTTCAAACACGTCGCCGCGATCGACGAAAAGCCGGCGGTCGAACTGCGAACCATTGGCCACTTTGGGCATGGCCGCGCTGGCGTAGCGGAGTGACCAGCGACGCGTATGAAACTCGTGCACCCATCCCCACGTGTAGCCGCGTACGTCGGCTGCATAATCCCAAGCGCCGTTATACATTACCGCCCAACCCATGAATTGCGTGCGGGGGTCGTGCGAATAGCGGTTGTTGTCAAAAAAATCGGTCAGCGTGAAGCGTCCCGCCACAATGGTGTAGCGCGTCATGGGGCGCTGCCCGGCCAGTTGATTCTCATCGCTATCGTTCGATTCCGTTTCACTGCCGAAGCCGAAATCGTGCATGATGTAAAGGCGCGCCAGGTAAGGTTTGGGCGTAGCGGAAGCAACGCGGGGCAGTTCGCCATTAGACGAATTGGCCAGCCCGTTCACTCCGCTGAAGCCGCGACCGCCGGCAATCTCGGGGTTGAAATAAAGCTGGGTGTTCGGGGTCAAACGCAAGCCGAAAAAGAGCGTTGTGGTGAGTGAGACGTCGCGTTCCGGGTAGTCTTGCAAGCTGTACGGTGAAGAATAAGGCGAAGTAAAAGTGCCATGATACTGGCCGATGGAAGTGGCCTGATAAAACAAGTTCCAGCGCTCCGCATCTACCGGAGCGTCAGCAGCGGGAGCGGCAGCTGGTGGCGTGGGCGGTTGTGGCTGTTCTTGCGCGTAAACGCACAAAGCGCACAATAACAATGAAAAAGTACGGAGTGCTCGTGTCAATTATTTCAGTTCACCGTGCTCGTCTTAATTTGGAGTGACAGAGTTGTAACAAACTGCTTACAACTTTCGTTTGCGCACTGGCGTGAGATTGTGGGATACGTCTTGAGGCAATCCCTGACACTAGGATAACGCGTGCCACCAATTCGATCGCAGCGGTTCTCCGGCCACCACTTCAGTGGGCACACCCGGTTCCGGACTCCACATTTTCCAGCCGCGGCTGTCCACTAGTTCGGTGATTCGTTCAATCGGTTCGCGCCAAGCCTGCGGCGCCAGTTCGAACAAGCCCCAGTGAATGGGCATGAGCAAACCAGTGACGCCCAATTGCTCAAAAGCCTGCGCTGCGCCATCGGGACCCATGTGAATCGCTTTCCACAATTCGTTATAGGCGCCCACTTCGAGCATCGTCAAATCAAACGGTCCATACTGGCTGCCGATTTCGCTAAAGCCATCCCACAGGCCCGAATCTGCGCCGTAATAGATGTTATGGTGGTTTCCCTTCAGAACAAAAGAAGACCAAAGCGTTTCAAAGCGATTCAGCAAACTGCGGCCTGAAAAATGCCGCGCGGGCAGGGCGGTAATAGTGAAATCCTTCACACTGGTGGATTCGGTCCAATCCAGTTCCGTTAGCATGGCTTGATCCACGCCGAACTCGCGCAGTTGTGCGCCCACGCCCAAAGAGGTTACCCAGCGCGCATTCTTGGTGGACGCCAGCTTCGACAGTTGCGAAACCGTATCTTTGCCCAGGTGATCAAAATGGTCGTGCGAAAGCAGCACTACGTCAAGGGGCGGCAATTCTCCCAACTGCAACGGCGGCGCAAAAAAACGTTTCGGACCCAACCAACGCGAGGGAGAGGCACGTAAATCCCACACCGGGTCAACCAACAAACGCAGGCCATCCATCTCAATCAGCAGCGACGAATGGCCCATCCACGTAATGCGCAACCCGCTTGCCGGCGCTTGCTCATAGACTCGCGGGTCGGTTTTAAAGGGCCCCAATGGTTTCCGTGGTGTGCGTTCATCCTTGCTTGTCAAATAGAGCTGGATAATCTTCGGCAGCATGCCCACCGTGCTCATTTTTGTCTCAACTGGGTTCTGAAATTTCTTGCCTTTTTTTACGGCGCGCGCGAGCGTAGTCACTCCAATTAGATGCAGAATGCCGGACACAAGGCGCGATAGACTTGCTGTTGTAGGCCATGTCATCTTCCAGCGCTCTCCCCAGTAAAAAATCTATTCCCGTGGTGGCTCTTTTTATGGGCGCGCTGGTCGTGGTGGCGTTGATCGGCGCCGGCGTATATCTCACGCGGCCCGTGACCAAAGCCGCCGACACGGGAGCCAGCCAGGAAGCCAAAGATTATTTGCCGAATTTGGGGCTGAGCGACGTAGATATGCAAGCTTCCGAAAACCTCATGAACCAGAAAGTGGTTGAGGTATTGGGAAAAATTTCAAACAATGGCCCGCGCGCTCTGAAGTCTATCGATGTGTGGTGTCTCTTTTACGGTTTGGATGGCCGCGAAATCCACCGCGAACGCTTGCGCATTGTGGGCGGCGCAGCCAACGCCGGCACGCTGAAGCCCGGCGCTACCCAATCGTTCCGCATGCCCTTCGATGCGCTGCCCGACGGCTGGAACCAAGCCAAACCAAAGATGGCCATTGCGCAGATCACGTTTGCCAACTAGTGCTATGAAAATTCTGCTAGCCGACGACGATCAGGATCAACTGGAACTGCGCTGCTTGCTCCTGGCGAAGAAAGGCTTCGAGCCCATCGCCGTGACGTCCGCTGTGGATGCCCTGAAAGAGGCCAAAGCACAGCGCCCGTCCTGCGCAGTCCTTGATCTGAAAATCCCTACCGAAGCGGCCGGCCTCGGCCTGATTCGTTCCTTGAAAGCCTTCGATGTTGAAATTCGCATCTTTGTCCTAACCGGGGGCGATGCCAAACGCATCAACGCTCTGCCTGAAATGGAACTGGTGGAGGAGGTCATCGTGAAAGGTTCATCTACCGCGCAACTGCTCAAGAAATTAGGTGAGGTGGAAGACCCGCAATTAAAGCTTCTGCGCCTTCAGCTTGTCAAAGAAAAAGTGGTGACCTTCGACGTAAAAGCTATGCCCCGTGCAGCCCGAAGTGAAGTGGTGGGCATGACCACCGACGGCGCCGTGAAGGTGCGCGTGGCCGCCGTGCCGGATAAAGGCCAGGCCAACGAAGAACTGCGCGATACCTTGGCCGAGTGGTTCAAAGTCCCCAAAAATCACGTTGATTTGCTGCATGGGGAGACTTCGCCGCGCAAAGTATGGCGCGTTAGAAAATAGCCGTTTCACTCTGCCGGCTATCTTTATTTCTCTTTTTTCTTTGCAACGACAAGCTTGTTTTTGAGACAATTACAGAAAGTTCCAGACGGCTCGGACGTTGAATGGAAAAAATCGTAATCAGTAACGAAGAGGTTCTGACCACCCCCGAACCGTCAGTAGCCGCTGCCGCAGCGGGCTTAACTCCGCGGGTGAATGCCACTCCGTTAGCTCCTTCTATCCCTTTATGGGCACGCATAGCGCTGGCCCCGCTCGTCTTAGTGTTGCCTCTACTCTGTCTGGTCGCCGTGATTTTACGTGTCGCCATGCGCAATCTCATCCCGCGCGTGCGCTTTGCCTGGGCGTCGTATCTCAACACTTTGCTGATTGTCAGTGGCTTGCTCACGTCTATCGCCACAGTGGTTTCGATCACCACCGGTCCGACTCCCGCGATGCTCAGCCAGGGATTGAGCGACCTCGACGACCGTGCCAAATTTCCTTCGCTGCCGTCTGCCAATCCGCTCACACCGCAAGAGGCGTCGGAACAACTAAAGCCGCTTGTCTTTGTCATCAGCCCCGCGGCGCACGGTTGGTTTTCAAACAAGGAAATGCCGTCGAACGGTTTGGGCGCCGGCATTTTATTGCAAGCGAATCAAGATGGCTATCTCATCGCCACGGCTCGCCACGTTATTGGAGCCGACGGCGACCAGCCCGTTGTCGTCACGACTGCCTCGGGCGTCTGGTCTTCGGCGCGGCTCATCGCTCGCCATAGCAGAATCGATATGTCTCTCATCTGGCTGAAGCGCAATAGCGGCTCGTCTTCGTTTCTGATGCCCATTGATACTAGCCAAGACGTGAAAGACGGCGACGCCATCTATGTGATTGGCCACCCGCACGATTTGCGTTACACCCTCAGCATGGGCATCGTCTCTCGCGCCGACAAAGGCGTGTTCCAAATTTCGGCCCCGGTCAGTCCGGGCAATAGCGGCGGTCCTATGTTCGATAACCGTGGCCGGTTGGCCGGTATTGTAGTCTCGATGTTTGACAAGAATCGCGATGCTAATGCGGAAAATCTCAATTTTGCCGTTCGCGCCGAAACGCTGCTCGATCTCGCCGGTTGGGATTTCTATGGCGATGGCCGCCAGCGCCTGGCCGATTTTATCGGTGCTCGAAAAAAGTAAAATTAGTCACTTCACCCAAGGATGCGGCGATGCCCACAATTAACGTCACAGTTTACGACTCAACAGAGAACAAGAGGGTGCCGGTAGAGCTTCCCGACGACGCTCCTTGCAATAAGATCATCGCGGTCCTGGTTCAAAAACTCAACTTGCCCAGTAATGGCCCCGATGGCGCACCTCTCAGTTACAAGTTTCATCACAAAAATTCAGGCCGCCAAGTGCAAGATACGCAAACCTTAGCCTCTGCGCAAGTGCGCGATGGCGACATTCTGCGGCTGCAACCCGAGATTACTGCCGGAGCAGTCGTGTAAAGGCCCGCAACGATTCATTAGGCTGCAAGGCGCGGCCCTAACTCATGGTGACTGTTTCCTCACAAGAGATTCAAGAAGATCGCTACAGCCGGCTTCGGCTCATCCCCTGGTGGGATCAGGCGAAGATTGCGGCTTGCCGCGTGCTTGTCATTGGCGCGGGTGCCTTAGGTAACGAGATTCTCAAGAATCTGGCGCTGCTCGGCTTTCAGCAAGTCGTGGTGGTGGACATGGACCGCATTGAAGAATCGAACCTTTCGCGAACGGTTCTTTACCGCGCCTCTGACGTTGGCAAGACGAAAGCAGATGCCGCCGCACGCGCCTTCGAATCCCTTGCGCCCGGTGCTACGGCTCATGCGATTGTTGGCAACATCGTTCACGGTTGCGGCTTAGGTCTTTTCGCCTGGAGCGACATCATTCTCGCCGGACTCGATAATCGCGAGGCGCGCCTTTGGATCAACCGCTGCGCCTGGAAGGTGAATCGGCCTTGGATTGATGGTGCGATTGAAGGCATCAACGGCATCGCGCGCGTTTTCGTGGCGGGCCAAGCGCCCTGCTACGAATGCACACTGGGCGAAGTGGATTGGGCCATTCTCGACCGCCGCATGTCTTGCAATCTGCTCGCGCACCGGCAAGATACCGAAGGCAAAATTCCTACCACGCCCACCATTTCCTCCATCATCGGCGGCATTCAAGTGCAGGAAGCCATTAAGCATCTGCATGGCCTTCCCACGCTGGCCGGCCGCGCATTCGTGTTCGAAGGTTTGAACCACACGTCGTACCGGCTCGAATATACCGAAAATCCCGACTGCATGAGCCATTACACATTGCCGGAAATCTTGCGCTTGAACGAAGCGTCGGCCGATTTGTCGCTGCACGCTCTATGGCAACGCGCTTGCCACGATCTGGGCGGAGACGACACCGTATTGGAATTCAGCCGCGACGTCATCGCACATTTAACGTGCCCCGTTTGGAAAGAGCAGCAAGAATTATTTGCCGCCGTAGGCAGCGTGAGCTACGAACAGGCGCCTGCCCGCATGACGCCCAGCGCCGCATTGTGGAAACCATTCATTCCTACACCGGCCGTGAAACGTTCGGCCAGCGCAAACTCAACAACCTTGGCTTGCCGTTATTCGATATCTTCGTGGCGCGCCGTGGCGAAAAGGAAATCGGCTATTGGCTGGGCGGAGACGCGCCAGCCGTTCTGGGTCCGCTCGTACGCGAAGAGGTAATCGCCTAATGGCCAAACAAAAGCAGCAGGCTCAAAAGGAATTGCGTCTGCAGATGCACAGCGGCGTCGCCCGGCAAATTCGCCAGCATTGCCACACGTCCACAAAAGCGGAGGTGTGCGGCGTTCTCATCGGTAGCGAGCAAGACGGCACCACCACCATCGAAGCGGCCATTGCGGGTGTGAACGCGGTACAAGGCGGCACGCACGTCACATTCACGCAAGACACCTGGGCCCACATCTATCAGATCAAGGACAAAGAATACCCGGACCACCGCATCGTCGGCTGGTATCACTCGCACCCTGGGTTTGGCGTCTTTCTTTCCGAACACGACACCTTCATTCACCAAAACTTTTTCTCGTCGCCGCAGCAAGTGGCTTGGGTGTACGATCCGCATTCGGAAGAAGAGGGCTGCTTTGCTTGGAACAGCACCCGCCTGGAACGCCTGTCGCAGTTCTCGCTGCTCGATGAAAAGGGCGGGGAACTCGCTGGCCACAGCGGCAAAGCCGAGCCTATGCTGAACGGCCATGGGGATTTGCCGGACTACTCGGCGGACCAGCAGCAGTCATCTTCTTCGCAAAAGAAAACAGCCGACCCAGAGCCGCGTT
>CAWJBS010000043.1:0-21580 GCA_963840845.1 Bryobacterales bacterium | reverse complement strand
AGCGCCGCGATCATGATTTTCTTCATTGTCGGGTACCGTATCGATAGCAATAGCAGGTCAGGCAATCAAGCCAGCGTTTCTCAGCGCTGTCATATAGCGCGTCTTCGAATCCGCTGGCCAAGTGGCCGCGTCCGGCTTGAACATAAACTTGTTGGCCGGGTTACCAATGGCCAGGTTAGTGCTGACTCCATTGATCTTGACGGAAATGCTTAGGATCTCGGCTTTATCGACGCCAGAGGCTGTCGTCCTCACATGGATGTGGTTGTCGCTATCCTCCTTCGTATTCGTTGGATAATAGTAGTAGTCGGCCGCAAACTTCTTCCAGCCGCTCAGATTGCTCCTGTCAATAATAAGTGGCATTGCTTATCTCTCCTTTTGACCTGCTCGGGGACTTAGAACAGAACACTTGCTTGGATCTTTTGAACGGTTGCTTCATCTGACGCTTATTCCTCCCGAGGTAAATCCGCTCCAGTTCGATTTATTAGGAGTGAACCCTGGCAAAGCGCCCCAGCATTCATGCATGCTTTCGTTGCCCATGTAGGCGTTGTTATTGTTAAAGGTCCAAGAAGCACAGTTTTCGCTGGCCATGCACGATCGCTCACAAGCGTCCGCACTCTCGACCTTTCCGAAATACTTGACTTGCGGAGAGGAACACCGCGCCCGACCGATCCAATTTTGGCCAGGCGCGCGGCTCCAGATTCCACGGCTGCGCGCCGCACTTAGGGCTTGATCTGTAACACTGGTGATCCGGGGCCGCGGAGGACAACCGGGCGGATTGAGGTAACGGAAAGTGCATGTCTTTGGATCAACAATTTCATAGTAAGAGGTGATGGTCTCGATATTGCACTTCGATGAGACGTTGGGTCCTGTGCGAGAGCGCGGCGGTCCACCGCAAAACTGACTGCCTTCAGCTAGGAGGAAATTATTGCCCTGATCGAGCGTGTCGGCAAACGCGATGAGTGACTCGTACAACTCGACGAGGGGACGCTCTCGTTGATTATTAAAAAGAGGGGGTGAGTTTTCCTTAGTGAGAGTAGCGCGGAGATTGGCGATATCGGTTGCGGCCGTGACGGATCCCGTAACGTTCTGGGTAAGAAGAAAATCGAGCCGGCCCCAAAACGCGGTCGCCTCACTGAGGAAGAGCGCCGTCTCCTTCATGTAGCCTAAGTCTGTTCGTGCATTTTCTGTGAGCTCTTTCAAACCCGCCTGGGTTCGGCTTAAATCGCCGATCTCCTTGTTCAGCCCGGCTTTCAGAGCATTGGCGGATTGCAATTCCCTCTGAGTTTGCGCCAGTTGAATATGAGCGTCTCTGAAGGTATTGGTAAGGCTATTGTAATTTCCAATATCGTTGTCAACGAGGGTCCGGATGCCGAGGTAGGTGTTGTAAAACGGTACCCACCACCACTTCTCCAATTCCGCCAACTTCCTGCGTCGCTCAGCGAGTTGCGCCTGGGTTTCATCCAACGACTGATTGAGGCTGTTAATTTGTGCTTGAGTTAGGCGAGTGTTTTCTTGCAGGCCCGCCACGCTCGCGTTCAACTTGTCGATCTTCGCTTTGAATTCGCGTTCCTGATTTTCCAGGTCTACCACTCGATTGTCGAGGTCCTGCACCTGGACCGTGCACCTGTCAAACTCACGATTCGCCTGTTCACGGAAGAACGCCGTAGCGCGCGAGAGCGAGTCGATTTCGTCCTGCATTCCTTTGAGCAAGGGCTTAGCGGCTGCCAGATCTCCTTCTTGTGCCTTTTCGGACGCAGCCAGAAGTCGGTCAAGTGCATCGCGCGTAATCTTGCCGTACGAACCTTGGCGCTCGGGTTTCCAGGTTTGTGTGTCAGGGGCCGCTACCGACGCCCACTGCACAGCGCCAGCCAAGGCTAGCGCTATGAGCGGCCACACTGAACTTCGAGCTAATTTCGGCATACCCATTTACCCTCAACCGTCCTTACGCCGTCTGAGCAGAAGTCAATGCCTCGGTAGCTGTTAATTCCTTTTCGATCGCTTGCTTTTCCTGGTCAAGACCGGCCTGCGCTTGATTGGTCTCTTTCAGAAGAGCTTTTCCTTCCTTGATGGCAACCTGCAACATTTCATCGGTGGAGACATTCTTCTTAACGTTATTCTGAACGTCGGTTTTGATCTTCCCGGCGGCGTTTGCATAGTCGTTACTGATGATTTGGAGAGCCTTCCAGTCGGCGTAATAGCTGACCGCGTCACCGGCAAATTGAGCGTCGAGGTATAACTTGATGCGCGCGTCTTTCGGCTTTGTCCTCCAGAGTTCAATCAATTCTCTAATGGTCCCCGATTTATCGGAAAGCTTGTTGCAGTGACTCGCCATTCTCTTCCAGATTTCGGCGGCATTCGTCAGAATGACGACAACCTGCTTGAGGGCGCCCACGGCCTGGTGAAGAGCCTCAACGACAATCTTGCTCAGGTCAACATACTGGCCAATACTCTGAATCCGTTTTGCGTATTCGGCAATATCGGCGAGGGCTTTCCGTTCTTGCTTCTGCTCATCCAGCAACATCTTGAGGTAGTCCTGCTTTTCCTTGTTGTAACTGGCGGCGATATCGGCATAACTCTTTCCCATTTGCATGGCAGCGTCGCCGGCACTACTAAGTCCCTTACCAAGGCCAGCCATGGCAGCGGTCAGCAAGCGATACTTCTCGGCGGCATCATCCGCCTTTTTGCGAGCTTCCTTCGCTGTAGCGGTCGTTTCCTCAGCGGCCTTGGCGGCTTCGGTAGCTTTCTCCTTGGCGGTTTCTACTTTTTCTTTAGCGGCTACAATCTCTTCTGCCTCCTCGGCTTTGTCGAGCTTTTCCTGTGCCGCTTTTACTTTCTCCTCCGCTCCTGCCGCTTCCTTCTTTGCCTCGCCGGCCTTGGCTTCCGCCTTTTCAGCAGCTTCCCCTGTTTCTTTTACTTCCTTTTCAGCTTCAGCGCGCTTTTTTCAGCTTCGGCCTGAGCTTTCACTTCCTCGGCGGAAGGCTCGGCTTTCTTAGGGGGATCTTTTTCTTTTTCTTCGCTTTTCGCCGGGGGATTGGTCGGCAAAGATATGGGAATCTTACTCGACGCCATTGCGCCCGCAAACGCTCCCAAACCTTCTCCCAGCGGCTTCATTATGGCGCCTGTGATTGCTAAGGCGAACGCACGATCCTCATGCTTTTCGGCCGCTGCTTTCGCTTCGTCGTACAGTTGTTGGAGTTTCTCTTTCGACTTGGCAATTTCTTCCTTCAGGACTAATGCGCTCGCGGTGAGTGCTTCGAAGTTATCCCGTTCCTTTTCCAGCGCTTTTTGTCTCTCTTCTTCCGTACCCTGCGAGGTTTCCGCTCCGGCTAAGGCCACCGTCGCCTGCTCGAAAAGGAGATTAAAGCCCTCTTTCAATCCGGTGGCTGTATCAGCCATTTTCGCCGCGGCTTTCGCCATGTAGCCGATGTATAACAGGGCCGTATCTTCTTCGGCCTGCAGTAGATAACCGAAGAAGTTTTTCAGGTAGCCCAACATGAGTTCGCTGCTGCTTTGAAAATCATTCATGGCAGAATGACTGTCGCTGCAGAGCTTCATGTATTTCACTTGAAGGGCCGACACTTCTCCTCGCAGCTTCGGCTGTGTGGCAACACCGTTATAAGCGACGTAGAAGAGGCTACCCACTAAGGCCATGTCTTTCAGGAAGTCGTCCAGGTTCATCTGGGCGAGGACACGTGCCCTGGTGTCCTGGACAAGCTTGGAAGTGGCGTCGGGTATGGTAGTTATGCTATATTTCACGCCTTCAATTTCGACTGACGTGCCGCTCAAAGGTACTATTCCGGATGTTGCCATTTGGTTGTCTTACTCCTCATGAGAAATATATGAGTTAGTCTCTCTTGCCGAGGCTAACTCCGGGTTTCCTGGTTGATTTCATTGAAGGACGACATTTAAGACCTCATGGTCTTCGGCTTCTGCGACCACTGTGAACTGTTCTATGCCAAATTGTTTCGACTTCTTTTTGCCGATCGTGTCGGCCCATGCACCGATCTTGACTCTTAGATTGCTTGCCGCCTCTTCGCCAAATCGCTGCGCTAATTCCTTCATATCCCCAATCGTGCCTTCGTTCCATTTCGCCATAATGATTCTCCTGCTTTCGTAGCTAGTAGAGGGAGAGCGGACGGGTGTTTTTGATCACGACTTAAGAAATAAATATTTTGCGTTAAAATACGTAGGTTCATGACCGACCTTCAGTGGAAAAGGGTCTTTGAGATCTATGAAGCTGCAGTTACGTTGCCGCGCGAGTCAATCGAAGCTTTCATAGACTCGTCTGACGAAGACCAGGCCGTATTACGCAAAGTAACCACGATAATCGAATCGCTGCCTCACGAGGAAATCGCAAAAGCGGCGTACACAGGTTGCAAGGTAGGCCGATACGAAGTCGTCCGATTAGTTGGGCAGGGCAGCACAGGAGATGTTTATTCGGGGCTCGATTGCGAATTGAATCGTCCGGTTGCGCTCAAGTTCATGAGCTCTGGATTCGCTGAGGCCATCGCCGGGACTCAGAGTTTTGTAAGAGAGGCGCAGGCGGCCTCCGCGCTCAACCATCCCAATATCGTCACTATTTACGAAGTGATCATGCACGATTCCTTACCGGTAATCGTGATGGAGTTAGTGGAGGGCGCCGCCCTGCGCAACATTTGCGGCAAACACTTGCCGCTGTCGCAAGCGCTCCAAATAGGTTCGCAGCTTCTACAAGCGCTTGCCTTCGCTCACTCACGGAACTTTGTGCACCGCGACCTGAAGCCTGAGAACGTGATTGTACGCTCCGACGGCTATGTAAAAGTGTTGGATTTCGGTTTGGCGAAGCACATACTACCCGTAGCCGCTCTCCAACACTCATTAAACCTAGGCTTGCCGGTGGGAACGTTGCGCTACATGTCTCCCGAGCAATGCAGAGGTGAGCAGGCCACTCCCGCGACCGACGTATTTTCCGCCGGCATTGTTCTCTATGAAATGCTCACCGGCAGACATCCTTTCGACGACGAGTCGCCCTTCGGGACGGCACACGCCATTTTGGAGAAGCGACCCGGAGCCGCCCATTAGATACGCTCCTAGCGTCGCTCCAGCCGTGAACGCACTGTTAATGCGCATGCTCGCGAAGCCCGCGCAAGACCGGCCTTCCGCGCAAGAGGCGGCGGCTGTTTTGCTGGCGGGAAACGCGAATTCGCAGACAACTAGCCGGTTCAGGAGACTGATCGCGCTGGCCGCTGTCCTGATGGCAGGGGCTACTCTCAGTTTTTGGGCGGTCCGTCTGCGCGAGCCGGAAAAGCTCTACCCGGCAAAGCAACTTACTTACCTCGATCCGGGAAACCGAGTAACTGCTGCCGCTGTATCGCCCGATGGCTTGAGCATCGCTTTTGCTGATGCGGACGGCTCATTGCATCTACGCAATACCGCGGGTACAGCTGAGAAAATCACTGGACATTTTCACCACAACCGTGTGGACAAGATCTGGTGGGTGCCGGGTAAGAGCCGATTGCTCCTGAGCAGCCGCGAAGAAAACTCCGAGTCCCTTTCGTATCCGATTTGGCTCTTAGACCTGGATTCGGCAACGCCACGCCGTTTGCCGGTGCAGGGACTGGACGCGGCGCCATCGCCTGACGGCGCCAAAATCGCCTATCTTTCGCCAAACAGAGCCGATCTTTGGGTGGCTGACGCCGAAGGCAACCAGCCCAGGAAAATCGTCGCCACGAATGGCGAACTCAGATGGTTCGCGTGGTCGCCACATAACTCTCTTCTTCACTATGGCGCCCAAAGCGGCCCGGCCGCTCGACAATCGCAAAGCGGGATGTTGTTCACTGTAGACTCTGCTTCAGGCCGCCTTGTGTCGGAGCAGCACTCCGAGCTCACCCCTTGGCCCTTTTTTCTGCCAGATGACCGGATTTTGTTTTACCAGGAAGCTTTACCCATCGAAGGAGGTTTGCGCACGCTGCTGGAGAGTCAATTTGACCCCGCCAGAGGTGTACTGGTGGGCAGGCCGCGTAGATTGGCAGGCTTTGACCGGGTGGAGTTAGTGCCAGGGCAGCTTTCCGCTTCCAACGATGGGCGAGCCATTGCAGCCGTAATGGAAGATGCCCCGGGACGGCGCGCCCCAGCTCGCCACATCTTCGTCGCCGACCTGACGCCCCCTAGTCTGCGGCTGAAGAATATTCGCCGGCTCACGCTGAACGGTGCGCAAGCTTTTGCCCACTCTTGGACCGCGGATAGCAGATCGGTCATCCTGGAATCCGATCAGCTTCGTGAACAGCATATCTTTGTTCAGCCAATGGATAGCAAGACTGCCGATCCGCTGTGCATCCTCCCTGGCATACAGGCGATGGCCATGCTCTCCCCGGATGGCGGCTGGATTCTGTTCCTCAACAGCACCAAAGTTCCTCATAAGTGGCTTCTCATGCGTGTGCCGGTAGGTGGAGGGACGCCGCAAGAGGTTCCAACCGGCGGCCCCATTCAGGACTTCAGCTGCAAATACAAAGCCAAGCGCTGCGTGATACGTGAGGTTGCCAACAACCAATCGGTGTTTTACGAGTTAGATCCCGTCAAGGGAAAGGGACGCGAACTCGCGCGTATCGCCGCCGGCGGAGTCTTCGGCGACTATGATCTGTCCCCCGATGGCTCCATGGTGTCGACAACCAACATCGGCCAGGTACCAGCCACGATTCGCATTACGTATCTGGACCGGGCTCCCCTTCAGAAGGAGATTCGGGTAGAAGGTCCACCACCCGGCGGCTTAGCCGTTTGGGCGCCCGACGGACGTGGCTGGTATATGGCCACCGCCGACCAGCAAACACGTTTTATCGATTGGGCTGGTCATAGCCGTTTTGTATACGATACCGGCAACTGGATGGTTCCCTCTTGGGACGGCAAACACGTGGCCCTGCTCGATTCCAATCATTCAACTAACGTCTGGCTGGTGCGTCGCTAATGGTGAACGCGATCTCTTGCACTTGATAAACTACCATCGGTGGGGTCCGACATCTATGGCCAGACGGTGAGCCGTCTGATGACCGCGTTCCGAGAAGGCGACAAACAAGCAGCTAACAAACTGGTAGAGATTTTCTACCCGGAATTACGCCGCTTGGCCCACGCGCGCATGAAGCGCGAACGTGTGGGCCATTCCTGGCAGCCCACCCTGCTCGTGAATGAGTTTTATCTTGAGTCAGTCAAAATCAAGGCTCTTCCCGCGCTCGAAGAAGGCGGCGGCAAAGAAAAAGCCGCTTTCTTCGCGCTCGCCGCACAAGTCATGACACGCCTCTTAATTCACCACGCCCGGCCGTTGCGCGCCAAGGCTGTGAAAGTTGGCCTGGAAGATGCCCCATTTACTCTGCATATGGAGTCAGTGGCCGAACTGGAACTGGCACTGACCCGGCTCGGAGACATAAAGCCCAGATTGCGCGACGTCGTCGAGTTAAAGGCCTTCGAGGGATTGTCACAAGACGAGATTGCGAGCCGCCTCGGCTGCTCCACCGCTACCGTCACGCGCGATTGGCATTTCGCTTCCGTTTGGCTGCAAGAGGAATTAAAACTGACTTAGCCGCGGTGATTCGTCATGAAATGAAATCTCCGCTGGCAAACTACGTTGCTCCTGGCGACGATTTTCAAGTCGCAACGCTCTGTTCCGCTCTCTGCACAAGTTGCCGTCGCAGATCCTTTTGCACCTCAGCCGGAGCGCGCGTGCCATCCACCACCACAACCAACTCTTTGCGCCGGAACAGATCGAGAATCGGTTGCGTTTTCGTGTGATAATCCCGCAGCCGCGACTGCACCGCCTCCGGTGTGTCGTCGGCGCGCGTAATCAACGGTCCGCCGCAGATATCGCACGTGTTGGCCACAGCGGGCCGGTGAAAGATCAGGTTGTAGTCCAAACTGCATTTCGGGCAGATCCGCCGGTTCAAGATCCGCTCCATCACCACGGCATCTGGAACATCGATCAGCAGCACTGCGTCAATGTCGTAACTCTCCAGAAAAAAGGCCGCTTGCGGTGAGTTACGCGGGAATCCGTCCAGAATGAATCCATAATTCCAGTCGTGTTGGTCCAGCCGTTGTTTGACAACTTCTTCCACAACGTCGTCTGACACCAGTTGCCCTTCCGCCATCGTTCGCTTGATGCGGGCGCCCAGTTTGGTGTGGCTTTGGATGTGCCAGCGGAAAATATCGCCGACGCTGATATGCACCAAATCAAGCGACTCCTTCAGCAGCCTCGCCTGCGTGCCTTTTCCACAACCCTGAACGCCCATGATGATGTATTTGTGCATATCTGGGTTCTTCCGCCTAGTGTGCGATGCCATCCTTTCACATCGCTGCCATGGCTATTGTACAGTTTGAAAACGTCATTGCCAGTACGCCCGAACACAATTTTCAGTTGTATTTTGGGTGACACGAATCACAGCGCCGCCTCTCATGGCCGGCGTCGGTTGCTGGCTCTTTGCTAACGGCCGCCACCTGTATATTTGAAAGCATCGGGCGAGATTAGGAACACAATAAAAACTGAGATGCAGTCACGAATAAAAATAGCAACATCAACCGTCTTACTCTTTGCCGTCGGCGCCACAACTTTATTATTCGCAGCCGAGCCGCCGAAGCAACTGGATCTGCAGCTTCGCGACTATATGACGATGCCAGACCCCGGCAATCTGGATTACAAGTCCCAGAACCACTCTGGTTTCTCGCGTGTTAACTTTATTCGCGAAGAACCCGGCGGTGGCCGAAATCGCCTTTTCATCAATGATTTGAACGGCCCGCTCTACATCTTAGATAAGAAGTCGAAGAAACTCACTACCTACCTCGATTTCAACGGCAACGGCGGCCGAAAAGGCATCTTTCACCGTCTGACTTTTGAAAAGGGTTTCGCCAGCGGCCTGATCTGCTTTCAGTTCGATCCGGATTACCGGCACAACGGCCGCTTCTACACCATCCATCTGGAAGACCCAACCATCACCGAGTCGCCCATTGCCGATAACAGCAACGTCGCCGGTCTCAACACGAAAGGGTATGAAGTTACACCGGCGATTGCCACGCCGGGCCCGGTGACGAGAGAGGCCGTGCTCGTAGAGTGGACCGATACTAACACCGCCAACACCACCTTTGAAGGCACCGCCCGCGAAATCATGCGTGTGCAATACAACACCCATATTCACCCCATGGGCGACATGATCTTCAACCCTACGGCAAAACCCGGCGATCCCGACTGGCGCGTCATGTACATTTCTTGCGGAGATGGCGGCAGCGGAGAGCAACTGGACCGCGCCGTGCGTAATAACCCACAACGCCTCGATACGCTTGTTGGCAAAATCCTTCGCATCATTCCTGATCTTGACCTGCACAAAGACGCCAGTACATTGAGTGACAATGGCCGTTATCGGATTCCAAACGATAACCCGTTCGTTGCCAAACCCGGAGCACGTCGTGAAATATGGGCCTATGGTTTGCGCAACCCGCACCGCATGAGCTGGGATGTTGATCCGGCCGATCCCCAAAAGAACTACCTCATTGCCGACGTGATCGGCCTCGCTACCTGGGAAACCGTAGTCATCGTGCATAAAGGAGCCAACTATGGCTATTCCGAGCGCGAAGGAAATCAACGGTTGTTCATTGATACAACCCGTAAGTTTGGCGGTAACACTGTCGGACCATTACCGGCCACGCAAGACGATCTCCTGCCTGTCCGCATTGGCGAACAGCCCACATCTGAAATGGTCAAGCCCCGCTACCCCGTCATTCAATACGGTCACGTGCCCGATGGCGGCGACGCCATTGCTAGCGGTTTTGTCTACCGCGGAAAGATTGCAGCGTTGCGCGGCAAATACATTTTCGCCGACATCACCACGGGTCACGTTTGGTGGGCCGATTTCCAAGAGATGGTCGCTGCTGACGGTGGCGTATCCCAGCAAAATGGCCACGATCCATCCAATGGGCTTGCTGTGGGCCAAGCCCGGCAGTCAAGCAGAGCTTTATCCATCGTTATTTCCCATCGTGTCTTCGACCTATCATGCCCGCGGCGGCCAAGCCCCATACATGCCTGGCTTTGCAGCCGCGGTTGCCAAGGGTCGCGCCGACGTGCGTTTTGCCGTGGACGGCAAAGGTGAGTTATTTGTCATCAGTAAGAGCGATGGCATGATCCGCGAAGTCGTCGGCGCAGCGGAAAGATAAGTGGTTTTGAGGTTTCCGAGTTTGGCGGACTTTCGCGCGCTTGGCCTTACTGCGCTTGCCAGTACACTTCTCTCGACCTTAAGAGGTCGATCCCGATTTGTCATCACTCGTAGCGCAACGCCGTCACCGGTTCAATCCGCATGGCTCGCAAAGCGGGAAGGAATGACGCTAAAACCGAAACCAGCATCAAAACGCCGGTTGTGATCAGCGCCGCCGACGGATCGGAGTCTGAAATGCCAAACAGCATTCCTGCCAGCAATCGACTCAACAGAAATGAACCCGCCACTCCCACGGCCACGCCGAGTAGAGACAAGATAAGTCCTTGCCCAATCACTTGACGAAGCACTCGTTGCGGCTGGGCGCCAAGGGCCATTTTGATGCCGAACTCGGAGGTTCGCTGCTCTACGGAGTAAGAGATCACCCCATAAATCCCGATAGACGCCAGGCACAACGCAAGCACTGAGAACATGCTAAGAATTAGCGTGAGAAACCTCGGCCTTGTGGTGGCTGCGCTGACCACGTCTTCAGCAGTGCGAATCTTCGCCAGCGGGATTGTCGAATCAAGAGAGGCCACAACCTTGCGCGCTGCGCCGACAAGGCTCATTGGATCCCCCGCAGTCTTAATCACAACGTTGAACGTTGAGGGTGCGTATTGCCGGTACGAGTAGAAGATCTCGGTTCCCACAGGTTTATCGACGCCGGCATTCTTGATATCCGCGACAACCCCAACCACCGTGCACCATGCTTTTGTGCCGCCCGGCCTTATGCGATGTCCAACCGCCGATTGATGCGGCCAGAATGTGCGTGCCATGGTGGCATTGACGACCAAGCCGGGAGAGTTCTCATTTTCGTCGCGCGAATCGGGTAAACGTCCGTCAATCAAGCGAGCGCCCATCGTTTCGAAAAAGTGATCCCCCGTCACTTGGTAGAACGCTACGCTCTGAATCGGGCCATTGGGCACAGGGACGAAGCCTTCGATATCCGTATCGTTGTCCACTTCGCGACGGACCGGTGGAAGATCGCCGGCCAAGGTCACGGAGACAACACCGGGTAGCGCCTGCAAACGTTGTTGCAGATTCGACCAGAAAGAAACTCTCGCTCCTTGTTCTTTATAAGCATCGGCTGCCAGCGAAAGGTTGAACGTCAGCAGTCCCTTTGGATTGAAGCCGGTATTCACCTGCTGCAATTTCCAGAAGCTCTGAATCATGAGTCCAGCGCCTGCCAGTAGAACGAACGCCATCGACATTTGCGCCACAACCAAACTATTTCGAAATCGCTTGGAGGCTACACCTGATGAGGAACGGCCGCTGGAGTTTTTCAGTGTTTCGAACACGCGAATGGCGGACACGTGAATGAACGGCGCCAAGCCGAACAGCACTCCTATCAGCACTGATACGCCAAGGGTGAACAAGAGAACTGGGAGGTCCAACGCAATTTCCGCAGCGCGCGGAATGCTGCCCGCATTCGCTGATTCGATCAACGATAAGCTTCCGAACGCAACAAAAACGCCCAGCGCGGCGCCCGTGAGCGCCAGCACCAAGCCTTCCACTACAAATTGCTTAGCGAGATCGGAGGTTGAGGCGCCAATCGCGCGGCGCACGGCGATCTCCCGTTGCCGGGATTCGGAACGCGCCAGCAGCAGGTTCGCCACATTCACACAGGCAATGAGTAACACCAGCACCACCGCGCCCAGCAAGAGAAGCATCGCTTTTCTGACTCCGCCCACCACTTCGTCATAGAACAAATACAAGCTGGGGTAGTGGTCTTTCGGGTTGAAAGAGTGATGGTTAGGCGAAGCCGCTTCGCCCCAACCCCGCACTAACTGAGTCATTTCTTCTCGGGCTTGCTTGAGACTCACTCCGGGAGCCAGTTGGCCCAGTACATCGAAGTTGTGGCCGCCTGGGCTGAGGTGAGCTGAATCGAGCTGGAGTGCGCTCCAAACCTCCGTTGGGTCGGTTTGTCCAGGAGGGAAGGCAAACCCCTGCGGCATCACCGCGATGACCGTCGCTTTCGCGTTATTGAGAAGCGTTTCCTTGCCGACGATGTGCGGATCGGCCGCGAAGACACGCTGCCATATTCCATAAGACAGCATCAGAACCGGTGCAGCCCCCGGCGCGTCATCCTGCTTGCTGATGAGACGACCCAGCAACGGTTGAATGTGCAGCATCTGCGGGATCTCGGCGCTCACGAAGGTCGCGGAGACGCGAGTCGGTTGATTGACTCCGCCCAAGTTCACGCCCGATGTCTGCGAGGCGCCGATCAGGTCGAACGATTTTGCCGATTTCTGAAGGTCAAAGACTTCCGAATCAGAAACCCAGAATTTGTGCAAGCCTCCATTGGGGAATGCTGGGAATTCCGTATAAATGCGCGTCAGGCGGTTCGAGTCTGGATAAGGCAGAGGCCGCAGCACAACAGCGTTGACGATGCTGAAGATGGCCGAAGTCGCACCGATGCCAAGAGCCAGGCAACCCAGCGCGGCGACTGTAAAGCTCGGTGTTCGACCTAGACTGCGGACTGAGTAACGAAGCATTGGGAGCATACCGTGAACTGGTCAAAGCAACTCAGAGGCCAAGCGAGATGATGAATCGAGTGAATGAGATACGAGACTGAACAACTAACAGACTGTGCGAATTTGGGATAGACTTGTCGATCCTGGCACGATCGCAGGACGACGCCTCATCATAATGAGCCGGCAATGCACCAGTTGGCCGTTCCGACTGACTGACGCTTCTCGAATCTCACCAATTTCTTACCGCGCGAAAGCCGCGCGCCCCGCAAACTGCGAATCGGCGCGCAATCGCTCTTCAATCCGCAGGAACTGGTTAAACTTCGCAACCCGCTCGCTGCGCGACCCCGAACCCGTCTTAATATGACCCGCACCGGTCGCCACGGTCAAGTCGGCGATAAAAGTGTCCTCCGTTTCGCCAGACCGGTGCGAGACAAAGCAACGATAATTGTTCCGTCCCGCAAGTTGCATAGTGTCCAGCGTTTCGGTAACCGTACCGATTTGATTGAGTTTGATCAGGATCGAATTTCCAATACCCTTCTGAATGCCTTCCTGCAAGATACGCGGGTTCGTGCAGAAAATATCGTCGCCTACTAACTCGATCTTAGACCCGAGAGCGACAGTAAGATTCCGCCATCCCTCCCAATCGTTTTCACCCATCCCGTCTTCCAACAAAATGATGGGATATTGTTTGATCCAAGATTCCCAAAGCTTGATCAGTTCGTCCGGCCCCATCGCTTTCTTCGTCGATTTGAAGAACACGTATTTGCCGTTATCCCACATCTCGCTCGACGCCGGATCAAGGCACACGGAAATATCACTGCCCGGTTTGTAACCCGCCTTAGTAATGGCTTCGAGAATCACCTCCACCGCCTCGTCGTTCGACTTCAAATCCGGAGCAAAGCCGCCTTCGTCGCCCACTGCGGTACTGTATCCCTTTCCTTTCAGCACCTCTTTCAATGCATGAAAAGTTTCCATGCCCATGCGGATCGATTCCTTGAAGGAAGGCGCATTGTGCGGCGCAATCATGAACTCCTGAAAGTCAACCGTATTGTCCGCGTGCTTTCCGCCGTTCACCACGTTCATGCAAGGCACCGGAAGCGTGGCCGCGTTCACTCCGCCCAGATAACGGTATAGCGGCAAGCCGTGCGCAGAAGCCGCCGCCCGCGCACTCGCCATCGACACGGCCAGAATCGCGTTCGCTCCAAGCTGCGATTTGTTAGCGGTGCCGTCGGCTTTGATCATTGCATCGTCAACGGAGCGTTGGAAAGTGGCATCTTTCCCGTTCACAGCCTGAGCGATTTCTTTATTGATATGCGCCACCGCTTTCTGCACGCCCTTGCCGCCATAGCGCTTTTTGTCGCCATCGCGCAGTTCAACCGCTTCCTTTTCGCCTGTCGAAGCCCCCGACGGGAACGGCCGCCAATCCGGTCGCCCCGCACGCCAGGTAAACCTCAGCCTCCACGGTGGGATTGCCTCGCGAATCCAGAATCTCGCGGCCTTCTACCTTTACAATCTCAGTGTTCATAAACTTCCTCTTTTTCAATCTCCTTTTGCCACTGCCTCACCGAGCGCAAATCCAGCTCAATGCGGGCGCGCGGCGATTCCGCCGGCGCGGCCAGCCGTTCCACGGTCTCAACCAACTGCTCGAGCCTTTGCGCTGCTTCTTTTTGCACGCTCGCAATCATTTCTGTCGCAATCTCGCTCCATTGGTTGGCCAGCCGCGACAGATTTTTGTGTGTTTCGTATTCCACTTTTTCCAGCAAGCGCTGTTGCACGCTGCCGCGAATCAAAGGCATCGGAATCACCGGCGAAATCAGCTCCCAATTGTGGTCGAAAATTCTTCCAATTTTCAGATCCGGTGCCTTTAACGGCGGCGCAATAGTCTCCAGTTCGGCGGTCCGTAAAGGAACGCCAAAAAGTTCCAGAGCGCGTTGTGAAACCTGGTCGCGAAAAGCTTGCTGTATGTGGCGGCACTGCCGCTGCGCGTCGCGCACAGGTTGCAGCAGCCCGCTTTGATGAGAAGCGGACAAATCGCGCAAGCGCAGGCCAAGCGCGTGTTCGATCCACTCCTGGAACCACTCCATTAATGCCGCAAGAGACATTTTCCACGTGGGAAACTCCGCCTCGAAGATCCGCGCCAAATCGGCCGCGATGCTCTTCTCGTGCGTCGCAAAAATCCCATCCATATGAGCGCGCGCCAACCCGATAGCGTGGCTCGCCGAAAGCTGCAGTTGCAAAAGTGCATCGCTCAGAGTTTCGCGCCCCGCCAAAGCACGCAGTTGAAGTTGCCGTTGTGCCTCATCCGCCTGCTCTGCCGAACGAAGAATGATTTGCAGATAATCTGCGCATTCCGTGAGTAGCGCTCGCAATTTGTGCGCTCGAATTGCGTGCTGTTCCTCAGCAAGCGAAGCAAGTGCGGGGCTGAATAGATCCCTTCGCAATTCGTCTCGCAAATTCTCAAATCCACGCCGGTTTGAATAGGGAAACACGGCAACCGGATGCGTAAGGCTGCGCTCGATCTGCTCGCGCACAAAGGCGAGAACCTCGCTTAACTCATCCGCCGAAACGAGATCCACCTTCGTTAAAAGTACCGAGATCTTCGGTGTGTAATCGAAGAGCTTTCGAATCAACTCAACATCGTGTTCAGTAAGAGGCGGATCGACCCCGACTGCGACAACCGCCATATCCAAGTTGGGTGCCCACCTGAGAGAGGTTTCCGTGTTGCGGCCCGAGGTGCTTTCCAGGCCGGGCGTGTCGATAAACCGTAAACCCTGGCACGATTCCAATTCGGGCACTGCGATGACAACTCTTGAGATCTCCTTGACGTTTTCTGGATTCTCTTTTTCGGAGACGAACGTGGCAACCGAAGAAAGCGGCGTCGATTCCTGCTTTCCGTCACGAAAAAAGACAGTCGCCTCTGCTTGCGCGTTGTAAACAAGCTCAGTCACAACAGAGGTAACTGGAATTGCACCCACAGGCAACAGATCTCTCCCAACAAAATGATTGAGGAAACTGCTCTTGCCGGCCTTGAATCGCCCGAGCACTGCGACGTTTAACTCTTCGCGCGCAAAGGCCGACCGGCACGCACTCACTGCAGGTCCAAGGGAATCAATCGAATAACGTGCGGCAATCTCCGAAACGAGATCGACTTCTTGAGCAGTCGCCGGTTCTTGATGGCCGTTGTTCAAAACTTCGTCCTAATGCCGCAAAATCACGATTAGGGATAGGCCGAAGTGAGACGCACCCCTGCCCGAGCCCGAACAGGAGTCATTGGCCGGTTTGTCCGGCATTAAGCGAACTCCACCGCTACTTCGGATTATATGTCTCAGCAATCGTTTAAGTCGGTGACGGCGATTACCCGCTTCTGGGTAATTGCAGCACGTTCGGACTACCCGCTTCTTTAAACTCCAAAATCCCGCTCTCTTGAACTAGATCTCGCCGCGTTCTCGTTGTGCTACTGCGCGATCACATCACCTTTTGCGGCCTAACCATTCCGGCCTTCCCGCACAGCCCGGTTCGCAAAAGCTGATGCGATCTTTATCAGTCACAAACCGAGCAAAAATATTTTCATCCCCCGCTTCCCCCTCATTCCAAACCACTTAACCCCGTTTTCACCGCTTCCAAAACCTGCATCCCCGTTCTGACCGTGTGGGTCTTCAAGCTATTTTTCTTCCAGGAGTGCAATTTATGTCTTCTCGCAAAGAACGCCGCATGGAAGCTCACAAAGCGCGCAAGCTCGCCCGCAAATTAGGCTTTCCACCCCCTCCACCCGAAGCAGCCGCCGACGCTGCCGAGACTTCTACCACCACCGCCGCCGAGCCCGTGGGGTCGAAGCGTAATCAAGAGGAAAACGAATCGTTCATCCTCTTCCCCGTTTCGGAGACCACCGCCGCCGCGCAGTGCCCCGAACCCGGCTTCCCTTTTCCATCCTTATCCTCCATGTCCGCCGCCCGTCTCGCAGCCAACCGGGCGAACGCCAAACTCTCCAAGGGTCCACTCACCGAAGCCACGAAGGCCGCCAGTTCGCAGAATCACACCATCCACGGTTTGGCCCGCCATCAAAACGGCACGTTTAAACTCTTAACCTCGGAAGATCCGGCCATCTTTGCAGCGCTGCAAAAATCTCTCATCGAAGAGCATCAACCATCCACCCCCACCGAGTCCATCCTCGTCCACCGCATGATCGAATCCGATTGGCTCGCTCAACGCGCGCAGCGTCTCCAAGACGCCTGCCTCAACACCGATTCCGGCGAAATCAAAGACGAAAAGAAGTTCACCTTATATATGCGCTATCAAACCACGCACACGCGCGCCTTTCGTCAGTGCCTCCACGACCTACAAAAGCTGCGCAAGGAAAAGCGTCAGGCCGAGAATGGGGTCGAAGCGCAGAGAGTGGCTTCCGAGAAGCACCAACTGAAAAAAGACAAGCATTATTGGGAAGTTTTGAAGGCAGATGTCCTCGCCTGCCAGCAATTGAGCAATCTCGCTGCCCAAAACTGCGCCGCGCGCCGGCAAGATCCCGAGTTTCAAGCCGAATATGAAGCCGAATTCGCCAAACGCGGCCTTAAGGAAAACGGTTGGGAGGCCGCCAGCCGCGCCGCGTAGCTCAAAATCAAATTCCGCGCCAGGGGCCGAACCCGAAGTGTGCGTTGCCAACCAAGCGTAGCGTTAAGATGATGATTCATGTCAGCCTCAGCCGATAGAATCCTCATCTCTTCTGAACAGATCCAGAAGCGCGTCCGCGAAATGGCCGCGCAAATTGAGGCCGATTACCCACAAGGTCCCATCTACGTTGTTTCGATCTTAAAGGGAGCCTTCATTTTCGTCGCCGATCTGGTGCGCCAGTTACAGCGCCCCTCGGTGCGTATCGAATTTATGGGCATTTCGAGCTATGGCAACCAGAAAACGAGCTCCGGCCAGGTGAAGGTCACACGCGATTTGGATGTCAATATCGAAGGCCAGCAAGTGCTCATTGTCGAAGACATCATCGATAGCGGCGTAACCCTCAGCTATTTGAAGCGTCTCCTGGAGCAACGGCACCCGAAGTCGTTGGCCATCGCCACCCTGCTCGATAAGCCCGACCGCCGCCTTGCGCCCGTGGACGTGAAATATATTGGCTTTCAAATTCCCGATGAGTTCGTCGTCGGCTACGGTCTCGACTACGCGGAAGATTACCGCAACCTCGGTGACATCCGCGTCTTGACGCCCTAGTTACTTGGGCAGAACACGCACTTCGAAAATCTTCGGCCACAGTTTGCCCGTCACAAAGATGCGGCCGCTGCGGTTGTCGTACGCGATCCCGTTCAGCACGGCGTCCGGGTTCGTAGCCTCGCCCGCTTTCAAAAGGCCCTTGGCGTCAATCCAGCCCGTCACATGTCCGTCCACCGGCGAAATGCGCGCAATGCTGTCGGTGGTCCAAATGTTAGCCCAAATTTCGCCGCGTACCCATTCGAGTTCGTTGAGCTGATTGATCTGCTGGTCGCCGTCATGCACCGTAATGCGCCGCAGCTCTTTCAGTGAAGACCCGTCCCATACTCGGATCTGCGCCGTTCCATCGCTCATGTAGAACCGCTTGCCGTCGTTTGTCAGTCCCCATCCCTGCCCCGGATAGTTGAACTCACGCAGACGTCGAAACGTCTTCGCATCATAGACAAACCCTTTGCCGCCCAGCCAAGTCAGTTGATAAACGCGGCCGCCTAAGACGCTTATGCCCTCGCCAAAAAGCGTTGTGTCAATCGGAACTTCGCGAATTACCTTGCCGTCGGCTAACCGCTCAACACGCAATCGCGAACGCCCTTCCAAGCCGGTACCCTCGTATAAGACGCCGTCATGATATTCCAGGCCTTGCGTAAATGCCGTCTTGTCGTGCGGATAAACGTGTACCACTTCAAGCCGGTATTCCGGCGTGGCTGCGGCAAGCGTGCAAACGCCCGCCGCTAGCCACCCAAGCAAGCGCATTAGACTTTGGGTTTGGGCGCGGGCAGTTCGCGAGCTGGGCATTCTGAGGCGAAACCTTGACGGGAGTGTGCGCCATCGCAAAAGGGCTTGTTTTCCGAGAGGCCACAGCGGCACAAGCCGATGGCGGTGCGCCCGCCCAAACCGAATTCTTGGCCCGCCGTGTCCACCATGGTGAACTCTCCTTCGATGCGAATGGGGCCGTTATTGAAAATTGTAACTTTAGTTGCCATGCATCAGAATGGTAGCATCGCAGGTAGATTCCCGTGATCCAATTTATACACGAGTCGGATAGAGAGCTGTTTGACGCAGCGATAACCTTCGGCCAGAAGCAGGTAAAGCGTCTGATCGAAACCTACCCGGACTTCTATCCTATGTACACGGCGGGCGGCGCCTGGAAACATGCCGGCCCCGTTCTCACGCATTGGTGTGATGGTTTCCTCCCGGGCATGATGTGGCTTTTCTTAAAGCACATGGGCACCGATAAACCGGAATCGAAATATTGGATGGAGCAGGCCATCCGTTACAGTAAGCCGCTCGAACCGCGCAAGACCGACCGTGAAGTGCAAGATCTGGGCTTCCTCTTTTTCTCAACGTATTTCCGCTGGTTCCAGTTCACTCGCGACCCCGCCCTTCGCGAAGTAGTCATCCAAGCTGGCCGCACGCTGGCGCAGCGCTTTAACGAAGCCGGTCAGTATCTGAATTCGTTTGTAGCGGAAGATTCCATCTTCATCGACATCATGATGAACGTCGGCGTCATCTTCTATGCGGCGCGTGAAACGAACGACAAGCGCCTGCGCGATATCGCTGTGCGGCACTGCATCACCACCCGCCGCTTCCTGGTACGTGGCGATGGCTCAACCGCACACGAAGGAATTTTCGATCAGGAGACTGGCGAGTTCTTGCGGCAATCCACCCAGCAAGGCTATCGCGGCGATTCCTGCTGGTCTCGCGGTCTGGCTTGGTCCATGTACGGATTCACCGTTTCTTACGAATACAGCCGCGACCCGCGCTTCTTGCAAACCGCCGAAGCCTGCGCCGATTACTACATCACCCATACGCCGGCCGATGGCGTGCCGCCGTGGGATTACAATGCGCCGGCCGAGAACCGCGGCGTGGTGGATACCTCAGCCGCTGCTGTTGCAGCAGCCGGTTTGTTTCGCCTATGCCGCCACAGTGGCGATCCCATGAAGGGCCACTTCTACTGGTCTACCGCCATCCATATTTTGCGAACCTTGTGCAACAAGTATCTGGCGCACGGCGATCCGAAGTGGGGCGGCATCCTCAAGGGTGGCGTCTACCATCTCCACAAGGGTTTGGGCGTTGATGAATCGGTCATGTGGGGCGAGTACTTCTTTATCGAAGCTCTCGAACAGGCTTTGCGCGTCATGCGCACCGGTAATCCCCGCGTGGTGAACGCGCCCGCCATTATGGTGAACTAAGACTTCGCGCGGCCGCGAAGCGGCGAAATAAACAAGCTGCCTAGCGCCGCGACGTAGAAAAGCCCACCAATACACAGCGTCATCTTCAGCCCTAGATAGATGGCCAGGAACATCGCCGCCGCTGAACCTAGTACGCTCGATGCCGCGTTCACGCTCCAAGCCCAGCGCACCGCTGGCGGCATGATCCGCTCCAGCAAGCTCAGCCCTGTCGGGAAGGGCATGCCCATTGCGAAACCGACGGGCGCGATCATGCCCACAGCAATGAGGATCTTCAATCCTAACGGCAGCGATACGCCGCTTTCTGAGACTGGCCCTACTGATTGCGACAAGACGAAAACCGCCGCTGTGACAAACAATAAGACCGCAGGCAGACTCACCACATTGCCAATCAGGCGCTTACTAACAAAGCTGCCCAAACCGCTCGACAACAGCATCGAGAAAATGATCACCGTCAGCGCATAGGTGGGATGCCCCAGGAACAGCACGAATTTCTGAATCAGTGCCACTTGAATCAGAATGTAGCCGGCTCCAATAAACAGGAAGTACAACAACGCCCGTTTGGCGCCCGGCGCCGTTGGCAACGCTTGCCGAAGTACCAGCGGCGGCAGCGCTAGAATCACCAGGGTCGCCACAATGCTGATCGCCACCAAGCCGAACAGCACTGGCAGTGCATTGTTTACTTTGTAGTCAGCCGTGTCGCGCGAAGCATGCAGCACGAACTGCCATAGGTCGCGCGCTTGCACAGTATAGAAGAAGAACGGCCGGTCGTCGCTCACTGGCCGCACATCGAACTGGTAGCGCTCAAAGAACTGCTCGGGCGAATTGGTTTCAAGCAGCGTGCGGAACGGCGTATCGCGCGTCGTGCCAGGCTGGTAAACCACTTCCATCTTGGCAATCTCGGCCGATTTGCGCAGTGTTTCGTTATCGGCAGCCGTCAACGGACGCTTGGCTATCAGGATCGTGTCGCGTGTGCCCCAACCTTTGAGCTTCTGCGTGTCTTCGCGAACCACCGCGATGTGGCTGGCGGCATCCTTCTCGCCCATCTGGGCAAGTGCCGCCTGTGCCAGTGCCACCACGCGCAGCGATTCGCGCGGCGGATCGAAGCCCCAGCGCGTGAACGACATCAACCCGTCGTCCGTAAGGTGCGAAAGATAATCCACAAACGCGTTTGTGGTGTAGAGGTTGTTCTCGCTCAGCGCGAACGCGCCGGCCGCCGTAGATGCCCAGGTATCGACCAGGGTTGCCTGCAGCACCTGATAATGCTGGTTGGAACGGCGAACAAAGGAACGGCCGTCTTCAATCTGAATATTGACTTCCGGGCGGAAATACAGCCGGTTGCTGTACTGCGGGAACGTCTTCTTCATGATCGTGTCGGCAATAATCGGATTGATCTCCACGCCCGTAATGTCTTTGCTGCCGGAAGCGAGTGCGCGTGAAACGTCCCAGCCGCCGCCCGGTCCGATGATCAGTGTCTTCGCGCCCGGCCGTAACAGATAGGCAAAGCCGGCGC
>CAWJBS010000042.1:0-19615 GCA_963840845.1 Bryobacterales bacterium | reverse complement strand
AATGAAAAAAGCCCTCGGGGTTTAACCCGAGGGCTGGTTGGTTTTTAGGTTACCCGCTAGCGCGGGCCGAAGTTGTTACTTCTTTTTCTTGGCAGGGGCCTTCTTGGCGGCCTTCTTCACTGCTTTTTTAGTTGCGTTCTTCATCGTGTGATTCTCCCTAACGTATAAATTTGCGATCTTATGCAGAATCGCAGTCGTGATTCATATATAAGATGGTTCGCGACACAAGTCAAGAAAAAAATTCACTTGACGTCTTTTGGAGACCAAATTGCCCTCCAAAAGTCCAAAACGTAGACGTCGTTTTATGTTTTAGACCCCTTTGCGCCTTCCGAACGTCCCTCGCAAAGTTGCATCGAACGCTTTTCTGAACGACGATAGAGGAAGTGACGACAACTTTTCGCGCCGCTTTCGGATCGATCACACTCGCCGCCTGCATTTTTTTCGGCAGCGGCTGCGCGAAGAAGACAAAACGTGTCGCCGCAGTTGCTCCCACTCCTCTTCCTTCATCGCCAACTGCACCCGCGAAGCCATCAACGCGACAACCGCTTGCTCCCTTGCCCATCGGTTACACAGAAGAAGGCGTCGCGAGCTGGTATGGAATTCCATATCACGGCCGCAAGGCCGCTGATGGTGAAACCTACGATATGGAAACACTAGTGGCCGCGCATCGCGTGATGCCATTCAACACCTGGCTCAAGGTGACGAACCTCGCCAACAACAAAATCGTCACGGTGCGCATCATTGACCGCGGACCCTTCGTCGATGGCCGCATCATCGATCTTTCCAAAGCGGCTGCGCGGCAAATTGATCTGCTCGGCCCCGGCGTTGGTCGCGTTCGTCTTGAAGTGATCGCCGCGCCCGTTGATATTCCGGCCGATGATTTCTATGCCGTTCAAGTGGGCGTCTTTTCCGTGATGGAAAATGCCGAACGCGTTCGGGCCGATATGGAAAAGCGTTTCGGCAGCGCTAGGTTGGTCCCGATGTTAGGCACATCGCCGCGCTGGCGAGTCTTGGTAGGCAAGGAACCCACGGTTGACGGTGCGCAAAGAATCGCTGCAAGCCTAATCATCGAGAACAAAGACGTTTTCGTCACTCGCTTGGATGAAAAACTGCCCGCGCCTGCACCGCAGCCTCCGCCCGCAGTTATAGAAGTGAACAAAACTTGGCAGACTCCCGCCAATGTAACCTTCGATCCGCGCGAGCAGAATACAACGCCGCCCAAATAGAGAACTTCGTACGCCACGAGCCACTTTCTTTTAGGGAAATACCCTCAAAGAACTATTCGTGACGCCACAAACCGCACTCGTTCCCTCTCCGTTGCAAACTCTGGTAGGAGATTCCCTTGCCATGAAGCATGTGCAACGGCTAGTGACACGCATGGCGAAGTCACGTTATCCCGTCTTAATCCTAGGTGAGACCGGGACCGGCAAGGAAGTAGTCGCCCAAGCCATCCATAATTTAGAAGGCAAAGGCCGTTTCGTCGTTGTCGATTGCTCGTCTCTCGTTGGTCCTTTAATGGAGAGCGAACTATTCGGCCACCGCCGCGGCTCCTATACTGGGGCGCACGCCGACAAACTCGGCTTATTAGACGAGGCAAACGGCGGCACAGCGTTCTTTGACGAAATCGGCGAGCTGCCGCTCGAACTGCAGCAGAAGCTTTTGCGAGTCTTACAGGAAAAAGAATATCGGGCCATCGGGTCAAATGCGCCACGCAGTTCCAACTTCCGCGTGATTGCGGCAACCAATCGCAATCTGGAAGCAGAGGTGGCCGCCAAACGCTTCCGGCAAGACCTCTATTTCCGTCTTAACGTGATGAAACTGCGCTTGCCCGCGCTGCGCGAACGTAAAGAAGATATCCCCTTACTGGTTTCGCACTTCATGCAGAGCGATGGTAACGGTCATAAGGTGCCCGACGAAGTGATGGCGCAATTGTGCCAGTACGATTGGCCGGGGAACGTCCGCGAATTGCAACACACCGTGCAGACCATGGTTGCCATGAACACCGGTCCCTTCATTTCTTCTGCCGATTTGCCAAGCACGGTCTCAGGACGGAGAAGAGAAGGCGATACGTCACCGGCTGCAGGGCTTGCCATGGGTGCCGAAACAACCGACCAAGTGGTTACGCTCGATGAATTGGTAAAAGCAGCCATCATTCGAACCTTGCGTGTCACCAAAGGCGATCGAACTATGGCCGCGAATCTTCTCGGCATCGGCCGGACCACACTCTATCGCAAGCTCAAAGAGTACGGAATGTAAAACTGAAAGCGTGCGCGTTGCCCTTGATGCTACTTATTCCATAGACAAGCATCCTTCCGGCATTGCTGTTTACTCGCGCGAGATTCTAAACGGGCTAGCTGAGGCGCATCCCAACGATTCTTTCCTCCCCTATTACCGGCCCAAACAATACCGGCAAGCCCCAGCCCCTCGCTATCCGCTGGTTCCCGTGTTCAGCAACCTGTTTGGAAAGCCCGATATCTTTCACGCCCTCAATCAAAGAGTGGACCGCCGCTTAGGGCGTCGCGTCGTGACCACCTTCCATGATCTGTTTGTCCTCACTAGCGAATATTCCACTCTTGAGTTTCGCCAACGTTTCGCCAAACAAGCGCGCATCGCCGCGCAAAATTCGGACATGATCATCGCGGTCTCGCAATTCACCGCCAACCAAGTGCACGAATTGTTGGGAGTGGAGAAAGCCCGCATCCGCGTTGTTCCGCACGGCGCGCATATGTCCGCGCCCGCCGCGCGCCCCGAAGAGAAGATGATCCTTACTGTCGGCGCCATTCAGTTGCGCAAGAACACAGAGCGTTTAGTGGAAGCATTTGAATCGCTGCCAAGTGATTGGACGTTGGTTCTGGCCGGAGCCGCTTCGGGCTATGGCGCGGCGCAAATCTTGGAACGAATAAAGACGAGTCCAGCGCGTGACAGGATTCGTGTGGCCGGTTTTGTTTCGAATGCAGAGCTTCAAACCCTTTATGCGCGCGCCGCCATCTTTGCATTCCCCTCGCTGGATGAAGGTTTCGGCATACCTGTTCTTGAAGCCATGGCGAACGGCGTGCCGGTGATTACTTCAAACCGTTCGGCTCTGCCCGAGGTGGCAGGCGATGCCGCAGTGCTGGTAGATCCTTTAGATACCAGTGCTATTGCCGCCGCACTTTCCAATCTGGTGACTCATCCCGAGCGCCGCGCCGCGCTTTCACAAGCAGGGCGTGCGCGCGCCGCTTTATTTCCCTGGCGTCGCGCGGTGGATGAAACGTATTCCGTTTACCGAAGTGTTAGCTGACTATTCGTAGCGCAGCGCTTCTTTAGGATCGACTACGCTAGCGCGGTAGGCGGGAACGAATCCAGCCAGCGCCCCGCACGACGCGACAACCAAGCTCGCCGCGAAGAATACATCCGAGCTATTTACGGGTTGTTCGCTCAGGCGCGCGAACAAAAAGGCTGCGGGAATACCGAGCGCGATGCCAATCGCTGTCAGCGTCGCTACTTCTTTCATCACCAGACCCAGCACTTGCGAAGGCAACGCTCCTATCGCCAGCCGGATACCCATTTCCTGCTTGCGCCGTGTGACCGAGTAACTCACCACCCCATAAAGACCCACCGCCGCGAGCAGTGTAGCCACCGCCCCGAATAGCACCGCCAGTAAAGCGCCGAAGCGTTCCGCGTAAATAGAATCGTTCGCCCGGTCCGTCATCGTCTTCATGTTGTAAACGGGAACGTTGGGAGCGATCTTATGAACGACATTGCGAATATCGTTCTCGATATTTTCGCGCGGCGCCGAACTGCGAACAAAAAACTGCGCGCGGAAGGCTGACAGTGGCGGATGCGACGAACCGCGCCGGATGGCTTGTTCGTCTGCATACATCTGCTCTAAAGGCATGTAGTAGGCGGGGCCTTGCGGATTGCGCAAGCTTTCGGTATTCATGTCTTTCACAACACCCACAATCTCCACATCCAGCGGCGTGTTCGAACCGCGATGCATGTGCTTGCCCACGGCTGTTTGTCCTGGCAGGAAGTGCTTCACAAATGCCTGATTGACAATGGCTACCGGTGGAGCCTCGGAAGAGTCTGCCGGCCTAAACTCACGCCCGGTTAGCAACGGCGTGCCAAGCGTCCGAAAATAACCGGGACTCACGCCATCGATATCGCAATCGGAATCCTCCGGCGTGCGCGGCGTGAAACCTTCCACGAAAACGTTGGTCCAGGAACGAGAATTGAACAGCGGACCGTTCTCGGCAATAGCGACGGACTCCGTATAGGGCAGGCTTCGCAGGCGCTCCTGAACGTCGTCATAGATTCCGGCGGCCACATCGCCGTGTAAGCCACTTAGCCGGGCATCGAGCGAAAAGGTGATCAAGCGCTCTGCCACGAAGCCTGGATTATGCGAAAGCAACGTGAAGAGCGTTTTTCCAAACAAGCCCGCGCCCACGAGCAGTGCCACTGATACAGCCAGCTGCGCCGCAACCAGGAGTTGACGCCATCGGGTGTGTGACGCACTGCCGGATGCGGTACCAATCTGATCTTTGAGTGCGTGCATCGGGTCAGCGCGTGTCGCGAACAGGGCCGGTAAAAAACCGCAAAGAGTGCTGGTAGCGATGACCGCCAACAGGCTGAACCCAAGGACAGACGCATCGAGTTTAGGCTGAATGGCCGGGCCGAGTACCGATTGTGGCAAAGCGAGCAGCAGCGCACGCAGCGAAGCGACGGCCAGCGTGATGCCTAGGATGCCAGCCACTCCCGCCAGCAACCAGCTTTCCACCAGGTTCATCCGCAGCAAACTCCAGCGATTGCCGCCCACCGCCACCCGCACCGCCATTTCGCGGCGGCGCGCCAGACCCCGCGCCACAAGCAAGTTCGCCACGTTCGCGCAAGCAATGAGCAGCAAGAGGCCAACCATGGCCAGCAGCGCATCCAGCGGTTTGCGCCACTGCGCTTCCAGTTCATTCAGACCTTGCGAAGCAGGCCTCAGTTCAAGAGTTTTTGCCATCACGCGCGCTCGCCTGTCGGCGGCGGTAATAGCAAGCTGCTCAATTTCCGAACGCAACAACGATTTCCAAACAGGCTGCAGCGACGCGCTGGCTCTCTCACGGGTCACGCCCGGCTGCGTGCGTCCGAACACCGTTAGCCATTGAGAATCTAGACTCGTTAAACCTCTCCAACCGGCCGAAAGCAGAGGCCGCGCGACGATCGGCGCAAAGAAATCCACCCGTCTCCCCGCAATCAATCCCGAAAACTCCGCCGGCGCTACGCCCACAATGGTAAACGCCTGGCCGTTGATATGAATCTTCCGATTCACCGCAGATTCGTCTGCGCCAAAATGCTCCACCCAAAATGCATGGCTAAGCACGGCCACCGATTCAGCACCCAGCGTCTGCCCGTCGTCACTCGGTAAGAGCAATCGGCCCGCTTCTGGACGAAGACCAAGGACGCCGAAGAAATTCCCCGAAACCAGTTCCACGATAACGCGCGCCGATCTTGATTCGCCCGTCAATTGTGCCGGTTCTGAACCGCGCGCAGCCAAGCCCTGAAACTCGGCCTTCGGCAGCGCGTCGCGTAACGCGCGGTACATCGGATTCGAAAAGACGATCTCCGAATTGTCGGAGGAAACGTTTCCAGGCAACTGCGGCGGATTGTAATGGAGCAGCACTAGCTGTTCAGGCGAGGCAACCGGCAGCGAACGCAGTAGGATCTGATAGAAGAGCGAAAAAATGGCGGTACTTGCCGCGATGCCAAGAGCTAACGTGGCGATGGCGGCGCTAGAGAAAACTGGTGCGCGGCGCAAAGCGCGCAAGGCAAGACGCAGGTCGGCCAGCATCGCTCCTGAGCTTAGCAAGACTCACCCCGATAGCGAAAACATGAGTGTTTTGCGTGTTATGGTGTAGCTAGTGTCTTCGCCCTTAAACTTCCATCTTGAACAATACGAAGGCCCGCTTGACCTGCTTTTGGACCTCATCCGCAAGCAGGAAATCAACATTGAAGACATTCCGATCGCCAAGATCACCGCGCAGTACCTGGAGTACATGAAAAAGGCGACGGCGCTGGATATGGAACTCAGCTCGGATTTCGTCTATATGGCGGCCACCCTCATCCACATCAAGAGCAAAATGCTCTTGCCGCGCGATCCGGAGTTGGACAAACTCTCGCCGGAAGAGGACGATCCGCGCCGCGAATTGGTCAACCAATTGCTCGAACATGAACGCTTCAAAAATGCCGCCGAGATGCTGCAACAGAAGCGCGTGATTGAGGAAGCCGTTTGGTCTAACCCGCAGATTGAGCAGTTCATCTCCGAAGACGAAGGTCCCGGCTTAGCCGTTACGATTTTCGATCTGGTGCAAACCTTCCAAACCATTTTGGAACGCGTGAAGAGCCGGCCCACGTACGAGATCGGTAAAGAAACCGTGAGCGTGCCCGACATGATCAAGTATTTGCGCAATCAGCTGACGAACTTGCGCAAAGAATCGCTGTCGGCCACTCAGTTGTTCGAAAAGCAACGCGGCCCGCGCGCAATGATCTGCCTTTTTTTGGCGATACTTGAATTAGTGAAGCGCCAAGCCGTGGAACTGACGCAAGGCGAAGCATTCGGCGATATTGGCTTGAAGCGCGGCAGCGGGTTTGACGAAGAATCGAGCGGCGGTTGAAGATCTTTCAGCCGTAGAAGAGGAATATCACTGATAGACAGCATGGACGAATCGCAAGAACAGCATCCGCCGGCCCACGAGCCCGAAGAACAGCCCACAGTAGCACCAGAGCCTCCGGTCGAAGATCATCAACGCGACGAAGGTGTGCCCCCGCAGCCAGAAAGCGCAGAGGCTGACGAGCCCCAGGAACTCGATGACGACGATGTGATGATCGCCGAAGCGATCACCGATCCAGTGCCCACCGAGGACGCCGCGGCCGGCCTGAAAGCCGTGATCGAAGCTGCCATTTACATTACCGATGAGCCGCTCACCGCCCAGCAAATGGCGGCGGCCCTCGATCAACCGCTTGGATCGCATCAAAGAAATCCTGGCGCAGTTGGTGAAAGAGTATGCGGCGCGCCGGATCGCGGCTTATCCATTCGCGAATTGGCGGGTGGCTATAAGATGGCCACCAAGCCGGAGCATCACGAATCCATCCGCAAATTCGTCAAGAAGCTGCAAGCGCCGCTGAAACTTTCGCTGGCCGCGCTAGAGACCCTCGCTGTCGTCGCTTATAAACAGCCCATCACTGCGCCGGAGATTATGGATATCCGCGGCGTGCAAGGCGCTGGCGTTTTGAAAACTCTGCTCGACCGCAAACTTGTCGCAGCAGCGGGCGCAAGGAAGTGATCGGCAAGCCGATCATGTACAAAACGACCCGCGAATTCCTGATTCAATTCGGCCTCAATTCCCTGGCGGAACTGCCGACCTTGAAAGAATTCGAAGAACTGGGCCGCTTTGCGTTGAGCGAGAACGCGGAAGCAGCACCGGCTTCGGCCGGCGAGACGAACGAGCCCCCGCCACCCTCTGTGCCTACCGCTGACGACCACGTCGCCGCCGAAGCAAAACACTGGACGAAAAAGCCGAAGAAGCCGATGCCTGAAGAGCGACTGCAGAAAATTTTGGCGCATGCCGGTATAGCCAGCCGGCGGAAAGCCGAAGATCTGATCGTGGGCGGTCACGTTTCCGTGAACGGCGTCACCGTAACGGAATTGGGTTCCAAAGCCGATATAACAGTAGACAAAGTAAAAGTGGATGGCCAGGTGCTCAGCGCACCGAAGCATCACCTTTATATCGCGCTGAACAAGCCGAAGAACTGTGTCACCACGGTGCATGATCCCGAGGGCCGCGAGACTGTGATGTCGTTCTTTAAGGGCATGCGCGAACGCATTTACCCTGTCGGGCGATTGGATTATGCCAGCGAAGGCTTGCTGTTGCTGACCAACGATGGCGATTTTGCGAACAAGCTGATGTCGCCGGCGAGCCATATCAGCAAGACGTATCTGGTGAAGTCTAAAGGCATGCTGACAACCGAGCAGGAAGAAGAATTCCGCGCGGGCATTCCGATGTACGGCAAGCGTACTGCGCCGGCCGGGTTGAAGCTGATTAAGAAAGGCGATAACCCCTGGTATGAAGTGCGGCTGGTGGAAGGGCGGCAGAACCAGATCCGCATCATGTTCAAGCATTTTGGTCATTTGGTGGAGAAGTTGAAGCGCGTGAAAATCGGATTCTTGGAATTGGGCACGCTCAAGCCGGGCGCTTATCGGACGCTGACCAATAACGAAGTCGCCCGTTTTCGCAAAATGATGGGGATGGAAGAGCCGGTGAAATGAACGACGCGGATTTGACGCGACTTCTGACAGAATCGAAGACAATTGCCGTGGTGGGCCTTTCGGATAAGCCGGGCCGGCCAGCTATGGCGTCGCCCGATTCTTGCAGGCGCAGAAGTTTCGCATCATACCCGTCAATCCAGGTTCGTCCGAAATTTTGGGCGAAAAATGCTACGCCGCGCGTGGAGGATATTCCCGACGAAATCGATATTGTCGATATTTTTCGCCAGCTCCGAGTTTGTAGCCGACGTCGTGAAAGACGCGCTGGTCAAACACCCGCGCTGTATTTGGATGCAAGAAGGTGTGGAGCATGAAGAAGCCGCTCAGATGGCCCGGATGCGCCGGCGTGGCCGTAGTCATGGATCGCTGCATTTTGAAAGAATTAGCGCGGTTCTTCCGAGGTTTATAAGTGCATGGATCGCCAGGCGCGCCATTACGCTCTTTTCGGTCGTTAGCCGCTCTGGTCTGTGTTGAGCGGTTGTACCGAAGAAGCGGCAGACGCCTTGGGCAAGCCTATGTGGCGCCGCAAACCCTCAACGTCAGCAGCGAGATCTCGCAGAAAAGCGGCGCGGTCACCGCGCTGAAGCATGGCGACAAAGTGTGCATCATCGATGTCCAGCGCAGGATGGTGAAAGTGGAAACGGCTCGGGCAGCGAAGGCTGGGTGGATTCGGAGGATCTTCTGAGCCCCGAGCAGATGCGCCAAATTCGAGCGGATCGGGAGCGCCAAAGAGCGCTTCCTTCGCAAGGCGCAGCCACTGCTTTTGAAGTTCTGAATATCCATATCGAACCGACCCGCCGTTCGCCGGCCTTTGCGCAAATTCCGGAGGGCGGCAGGTGTCGTGCTGCTCGGCCGTTTACGCGCGCCCAAGAACGCTCTGCCCGTCAAGACCTCATCCCTGGTAGTCGAGCGGCCGCAACCAACGAAGCGTCCTAAAAAGGAACAACCGGGCAAAATGGGTTTCCGGCCTCCGTCAAAACCTTTGCCGCCCAAGCCGCCCGCCAACTGGCTTGATATGTCTGCCGAGCGCATCGATGGAGCGGCCACGTCGAAAGATTTAGCCGCGCAGGATGCCGCAAAGAAAAAAGCCGCTCAGGAACTAGCCGCCCGCAAAGCCGCCGAAGCCAAGAAGCCTGTCGTGATGGAAGATTGGACATTGATCCGCACTAAAGCCGGCGATACCGGTTGGGTGTTGACGCGTAATCTGTTAATCGCCATCCCAGACGATGTCGCCCAATACGCCGAGGGCAAGCGCATCACATCCTACTTTGAACTCGGCTCCGTCAACGACGAAGAAAAAGGTCTTAAACACAACTGGCTCTGGACGACGCTTTCGGGCAACGATCCTGTGGACTTCGATTCCTGGCGCGTCTTTACCTGGAATTTGCACCGCCACCGTTTTGAAACGTCTTATCGCCAGCGCGATTTATCTGGATATTTTCCAGTCATTGTCGATCCAGCCGAAGACAAGGCCGTTGGGCGAACGTTCCACATCATCACCAAAGACGACGACGAGAAATTTCGCAAGCGCACCTATAGCTTTGACGGTTCACTGGTCCATTTAACCGCTACCGAAGAGCTTCCCGGCGAACCTTCCACAACTCTCACGCAAGCTAAGCCCAACGGTCTTGATACCAACAAAATGGAATCGAAAGCCCACCCCAGCTGGTTTCGCCAGCAATGGAGCTCGCTCACAAACCGCTTCGCTTCCCGTTCGCCTAACTAAGCGGTAGCCGCTTCGCTGGTGCTTGCTTCCTTACGCAGTTTGATCCACTTCAATACCATAGCCACCAACTGATCGGCTTGAAAAGGCTTCGACAGATAATCGTCCATGCCGGCGTTCAGACAACGTTCCCGCTCGCCCACCAGCGCGTTCGCCGTTACCGCCACAATGGCCGGCTGCGGTAAAGTCAAACGCCGAATTTCCCGACTCGCCTCAAAACCATCCATAATGGGCATTTGGCAGTCCATCAGAATCAGATCGTAAGGTTCCTTTTTGTGTGCCTCTAGTGTCTCCAATCCGTCGGCTGCTAAGTCGATGTCGAATCCAGCGCGTTGCAGAACAAGCTTTCCCACGCGTTGGTTAATGATATTGTCTTCGGCCATCAAGATGCGCGGCGGCACCAAAGAAGATGACCCAGCGGACGAAGCTTCAGACGTGCTTCGGGCATTGTTGCCGGGAACTGCCTGGCACATAGTTACTGACAATTCGCTCGTGACCTCAACCTAGTAGCGGGTTGGTGGATCACCGATAGCTGAGTCCTTACGATACCACTATTTAACGAAAGACGTGTAAGAAGCGCCAGACTAACTGTTGAGTTGCTGGCCTTTGGCCGTTGCGTCGTCCCGTTCGATTTTGCCGTCGCGAATGTGAATCACCCTGTGCGCATGATTCGCAATATCCGGTTCGTGTGTCACCAGAATGATCGTGTTGCCCGCCTGATGCAAGCGTTCAAACAACCCCATGATTTCGTTGCCGGTGTTCGTATCAAGCGCTCCGGTCGGTTCATCGGCCAGCAAAATAGAGGGGCGATTCACCAATGCGCGCGCAATCGCCACGCGTTGCCGCTGGCCGCCCGATAACTCGTTGGGCTTATGGTCCATCCGCTGCTCAAGATCAACCTCGCGCAGCGCCGCTCGCGCGCGTTCAATGCGCTCTTCCGAACTAATTCCGGCATAGATCAACGGCAATTCCACGTTATGTAACGCCGAAGAGCGCGCCAGCAAATTGAAAGTCTGAAAAACGAACCCAATTTCCTTATTCCGGATGCGCGCCAGTTCGTCATCGTCCATGTCGCTGGCCAGTTTGCCGTTCAGATAATACAAGCCCTTACTCGGTGTATCCAGGCACCCGATCAGGTTCATCAGTGTCGATTTGCCGGAGCCAGACGGGCCCATAATGGCGACATACTCACCGCGTTTGATCTGGATTTCGACGCCCGACACGGCATTGATTTCCTGATCGCCCATGATATAGGTCTTCCATAAATCATAAGTGCGAATAACAATGCCTTGGGTCTTGAGCTTCTCGCCGCGCTCTTCGCGTTGTCTAGGATCAAGATCCTCAAGGATGGATTGGGCAGGTGCCATAAGGAGTCAGTCTTAGTCTTCCGTTAACTCGGTGTTGCCGTCGCCGCGACCGGCTGCTTGTTATCGACCTTCACCTTGGCGTCGTTGCGAATTGTCCGGATCACTTGGTAACTCCCTGTGATGATTTCATCGCCTTCCTCCAACGATCCAGGAAGAACTTCTATATCGGTAGCCCCGCTGATGCCCGTTTTCACTTCACGGAAAACCGCTTTGCCCGCCTTCACAATAAACACGCCCTGCAGCTCTTCTTTGGCCGCTTTAATCGAGGCCGGATCGGTGGGGGAGTCTTCCCCGGCGCGGGCGTCTCTAATTGCCCCTTCTGCCGAATCGTCAACGCTTGAATCGGAATGGCCAAGGTTTGCGGCCGCACCGCTGTGGTAATTTTCGCCGTACACGAAAGGCCGGGCCTCACCAGATCTTCCGAAATATCGAGCGCGATCACCACCTTAAAGTCTTTGGCTTCCTGGCTCGACGTTTGACTTTGCGACGCCGCCACTCCCGTCGAGCGGACAATCGCCGTATCGCCAATTTCGATCACCTTGCCCTTGAACGTTTGGTTCGGGATGGCGTCAATCGTCACTTCGGCGGGCTGGTCAAGCTTTACGCTCACAATGTCGGTCTCGTCCACGTGTACTTCCGCCGTGATGATCGACATGTCCGCAATTGTCATGATGGTCGATGCCGTCGAGTTCTGAATACCGGGAACCACAGTTTCACCCACGCGCACCGGTAAGTTGGTCACCACCCCGTCCAGCGGCGCTGTCGCTTCATACTGCTTCAGCACATCGTTGTAGCGCGTAACCATCGCCTGCAACTGCGTCACCTTGCGCTGCGAAGACGAAAGCTGCGCGGCGGTCTGCGCTCGTTGCGACTCGGCTTGGCGTACATGCGTAATGGATGAGTTCAACGTGCTCACGGCCAAATCGTACAGCACTTTTTTGGCTTCGAAATCTTGCGCTGAGATGAGCTTGCCGTCGTACAATTCCTGCGCGCGCTTCAAGTCGGCCTTCTTTTGATCAAGATCGGCCTTGTCGTGTTCCACCTGCGCCTGCGCCACGGCGATGTTATCGTCAGCCGCCTTAACGCCGGCCTCCGTCGCGTTGGAATCGGCCAGCGCGGAATTCAAAGACGCTTCCTGCGCGCTCAAATCCGCCTTCGGTTGGATGGCCGCCAAGCGCGCCAAAACTTGGCCCTTCTTTACGTGGTCGCCCTCTTTCACCAATATTTCGGTGATGGGCGCGGCCCCTTGGCTATTGGCCCCTATATTGATGTAATTTCTCGGCTTCACTTCGCCGGAGGCCGTCACGATCGCGGTTAGATCTTCTCGGCTGACCTTCCCCGTTTGAACGGTGACAATGCCGCGCTCACTGTATTTTATGCTTGCAAAGATACCCCCGCCCACAAGGACGAGCAGCAGCAATACGATGACAAATTTCCACTTCTTTTTCAAATGCGATCTCCCCGGCTGAAACTCTCAGACGGAAACCTGAGGGTTAATGTTCCCTGAATTGGGCGGTAACTTTGACTTTAGCACGCAGAGTGCTCTTTTCGTACCTAAATAAAGCCCCTAAAGTGCTCTATAATTTCGTCCGATAGTCTTTCGAAAGTGTTTAGAAAGAAAAGAGTTCTACTTATTTCCGCCCTTCTAGGGTGGGGTATCGCCATTGGCTATTTGGGTTACCAACTAATGGCCTTCGATAGCACTCCTGGCGTGCCGGCGTCCGCTCCCGCTCGCTGGCCCAAACAGAGTTCGCTTGCGCGCGTAGCGGGGCGCAAACAACTCCTGATGTTCGTCCATCCGGAATGTACCTGCAGTATCGCTAGCCTGGAACAACTCAGGAATCTACAGAAACTAACGGGTAACGCCATAGACATGCGAGTCGTTCTCTGGCACCGTCCCGCAACAACTAGCACGCGCGACTGGCACAAAGAGGTCGGCGTCGCTGCCTTGTTTGTAGATCGCGATGGGGCTGAGTCGCGGATCTTCGGCGCCAAGACTTCGGGACAAACCCTCGTGTACGACGAGGACGGCCGGGTTATGTATAGCGGGGGAATGACCGTTTTTCGCGGCGAGGCAGGAGGCGAGCCGGTCTTGCGGCAGATCATAAAAGCCATCAACAACGCTAACCGAAGTACGAATCTCCAACTGCCCGTGTTCGGCTGTCCGATTACTGATTCGAGCGGGTTTGCTTCTTCTTTCGCTTCAACTTTAACGACATGGAACAGGCATCTTTAATAACTACGACATACCAGGACGCGCGCATTTCCTTGCTCCGTTCCTGCAATCGTCTCTACGGCAAGCTCCTCATTTTTGAGTGGTTCGCCACTGTGGTGGTAGCACTTTTTGTCTCACCGCGTACTTGGGTCGGTTCGCAATCGTATATCCACCCGCACGTATTGCTGGCGGTGGCTCTCGGCTTCCTGGTAGGTGGTTTGCCTGGCATTGTGGCGCTCATCAATACCGAGAAGGTTTGGACCAGCCACCTGGTAGCCGTTTCGCAAATGCTGCTGATGGGGCTCCTGGTTCACACCACTCACGGCCGAATCGAGACTCATTTTGCGTACTTCACGGCGCTGGCTTTGCTGGCCGCCTTTCGCGATTGGCGTGTGCTGATTACGGCCAGTGCTGTCGCGGCCGTTGATCATCTTGTGCGCGGAGTCTGGCTGCCCGCCTCCATCTTCGGAACAGACGTCGTCAATATTCCCCGGATCGTGGAGCATGCATGGTGGGTGATTTGGGAAGATATCTTCCTCATTCGGGCCTGTATTCAAGGAAACAACGAACTTCGCTTGATGGCTACGCAATCGGGTGCGTTTAGGGTCGCTGTCGAAACGAGTGGTGAGGGCGCAACCCAGTTGCTATCGGCCGCTCATGATCTCAACACCGTCAGCAGCGAGATGGATCGCAACGCTCGTACGGTCAACAAGGAAACCCAGGAATCTCTCGTCCGCGCCCAAGCTGTGGCCGCTAGTATGCATTCCATTTCAGAAAATGTTGACCGTATGCGGGAATCGGCTAATGCCGTGTCCGCTCGAACCGCGGAAGCGGCAAACCTGGCCGAACAGAGCGCTCAAACGGTAACGCTCGCCAACACGGAAATGAGCGGTCTGGTCGATTCTTCCAAGCAAATTGACCGTGTCATCGAAACCATTCAGACGCTGGCTTGGCAAACCAACTTGCTCTCTGTGAACGCTTCCATTGAGGCGGCACGCGCCGGCGAAGCCGGCCTCGGATTCGCGGTGGTCGCAGAGGAGGTTCGCGCCTTGGCTCGTGCTTCCCAGGAATCGAGTGCGGATATTCGACGGGATGCCGCCCTCGTTCAAGAACGAACGCAAATCGTCGCGGCTAAGTTAGCAGCAGTCGCGGAGTTTGTCGCGCGGATCAGTGAACACGCTCGCACCATCGCCGAAGTATCCGCCTCACAGTTGACGGCGGCCAATTCTGTTGGCCAAAACACCGTCGAAGCCTCGTCGCACGCCACCCGGATCCTGAGTTCTATTGAAGATCTGGCGCGTTCAGCCGAAGCTGGGACAGTGGCTTCGCAGCGCACTCACCAATCCGCTAGCGAAATCGAACGCCTGGTAGCCCGCATCACCGAAAGCCTCAAAGTTGCCGCCTAGGCTCACCGCGCCTAAGACGTGTGGCCCAGGTTTCTGGCGGTTTCAACCTGCAGGCGGACGTCAGCCGACTTCAGCCCTACCCGCGCGCGTAGCAAGCGACTCGTGCTATCCTCTAATTTTGGTAGAGATCTACCCTCCGCCAGAAATCCTAAAATCTTCAAGAACGCCCGACCCGCCGAGGTTCCGGGCGTTTTTCTTTTTAGCACCCCAAGCCTAAGATAAAAAAGGAGTGACACCAACAAATGGCTTTGTTTTTTCAAATCCCAAACGTCCTCCGATCCGCCAAAATTGGGTTCCTTTTTGAAACCCTCCTCAATAATGTGTCCCCCCTGGCTTCGAAGCGTAAAAACTGCCCTCAATTGGGTTCGTTTTTCGAAATCCCTCCCCTTCCTGCCCTCAGCCGCCCTGCAAAACCAGATTGGGTTCGTTTTTCGAACCTCTTCAACATGTCCCCCCTGGCTTCGAAGCGTAAAAACTGCCCTCAATTGGGTTCGTTTTTCGAAATCCCTCCCCTTCCTGCCTTCAGCCGCCCTGCAAAACCCAATTGGGTTCGTTTTTCGGAATCTCCTTCCTCACGCCTCTCATGGGTTCGAAGCGCAAAAAGCCCCCATTGCCCCAAATCTTGAATATTGACTAGCACGTATGCTAGCGTATTTCTTAAGGGCAAGTCCGCCATCGCTCGTACTGCGTTCGAACGACGGTCTTCCTTTCTTTTCGCTCCCAGCCAGAAATTTGTCAGCATGGATGCCACGTTACAGGCGCTCGCCGCCCTCGCTGTTAAAGCTATACCGACCGTTATTTTTTTCGTTTTCCTCACGCACTTCTTGAAGCGTGTCTACTTTCTTCCGGTTGGCAAAATCCTGGAAGAGCGGCACAAACAAACAGAAGGCATGAAGGATCTCGCGCAGCGCGCCCACGAAGCCGCTGACAAGAAATCGTCTGAATTTGACACGGCCATCCAAATGGTGCGCGCGCAAATTCTGCAAGAAAACGAAGCGCGTCGCCGCGAATGGGCCGACGAACAGGGACAACTGGTAGACAATGCCCGAACAGCTGCCGAACAGAAAGTGGCTGCGGCGCGTATCGATATTGCCCGCGAAATTGAAGCCGCTAAGGGTGAACTGGCCTCCACCGTCGAGCAACTCAGTTCTCAAATCGAAGCCTCTCTATTGAAACGGAGAGCCGCCTAATGCCTCGCCGTTTTCTTTTGCTCTTTTTGCTAGCCGGTTTGAGCCTTCTGCACGCACAAGAGCCCGCTAAGGCGGAAGCTGCTCCCGAAGACGACAATTTTGTCTGGAAAGTCGTTAACTTCGCCATTTTCGCCGGAGGCATCGGCTATGCGGTCGTCAAATTCGGCCCCGCTTTTTTCAACGCCCGCTCGGCCGATATCCAAAAGGCCATTCAAGACGCCACGGGCTTGAAAATGAACGCCGATTTGCGCTATTCCGAGATCGATCGAAAAATGGCAAATTTGTCGTCGGAAGTCGGCAAATTACGTGCCGAGGCCCAAGCCGAAATGGAGCGCGAACACGCGCGGCTCATCGCCCAAACCCAGGAAGAGATCGCCTACATCCAGCGCAATACTGCGGCCGAAATCGAGGCGTTGCGCGGCGAAGGAGCCAATCGGCTGCGCATCCATGCCACCCATCAAGCGCTTGCCATGGCCGAGGCCCGTTTGCGCGAGCGCTTCGCCAACAGCGATCAAAAAGATTTGTTTAACGATTTCGTGCAACTGGTCGAAAGGGGTAAGAACTAAATGCCCGACTCCCTTTCCGTCCATTACGCGGCGGCCCTCGCAAACGCTGTCTTCGCACCCAACGCCGGCATTTCCCCGGAAGACGCTATCGCGCAACTTCGTCTGGCGGAGTCGCTCCTCACCGGCTCCAAGCAGCTTGAACATGCCTTGCTTTCGCCCGCTGTGGGCAAGGCGCGCAAGAAGACGGTGATTGAGAAACTGGCCACCGAAATGAGCCTGCACCGCCTCATTCATAACTTTTTATTGGTAGTCGTTACGCACCGGCGTACGCGTGAAATCACGGCCATTCGGCGCTCGTTCGAAACCGCGGTAGATGAACGTCTCGGCTGGGTGCCTGCGGAAATCGCTTCGGCCAAAGACCTGAGCGATGACCAGAAGAAAGACATCGAGCGCACCATTCAGGCCAAGCTCGGCAAATCGATTCGGGCCGCTTATCAAGTGGACCCCGCTCTGATCGGCGGTATTCGCGCTAGAGTTGCTTCTCGTGAATACGACGCTACGGTCAAGGGCAAGCTGGAAAACATGCGTCAGCGCTTGGCCTTCCGGCATTAGAAATTTTAGAGGGATTGGGAACAAGTATGGCTCAGATTAGAGCAGATGAAATCTCGCGTGTCTTGCAGGCCGAAATCGAAAATTTCGATGCGGTTGCCAACGTCAGCGAAACGGGTTCGGTCATCAGTGTTGGTGACGGAATCGCGCGTATTTACGGCCTTGAAAATGTGATGGCCGGAGAGCTCGTGGAGTTTGGTCCGCAAACCGTCGGTCTTGCCCTGAACTTGGAAGAAGATCAAGTCGGCGTGGTGCTTCTTGGCGATTACGGCGGTGTCAAAGAAGGCGATCAAGTCAAGCGCACCGGGCGCATCATGTCCATTCCGGTAGGCGATGCCATGATCGGCCGCGTCGTCAACGCACTCGGTCAGCCCATCGACGACAAAGGTCCCATCGCCACCACCGCTTTCAATCCGCTCGAAACTCTCGCTCCTGGCGTTGTCGATCGTCAACCGGTGAAACAGCCTTTGCAGACCGGCATCAAAGCCATCGACGCCATGGTGCCCATCGGCCGCGGCCAGCGCGAATTGATCATCGGCGACCGCCAAACCGGCAAGACCACCGTCGCTCTCGACGCCATCATCAACCAAAAGGGCCAGGACGTCATCTGCATCTACGTCGCCATTGGTCAAAAGCGTTCAACCGTCGCGCAGGTGGTGCGTACCTTGGAACAGCACGGCGCCATGGCTTACACCATCGTTGTCGCCGCCACTGCGTCCGACCCGGCGCCCATGCAATACATCGCGCCTTATGCAGGTTGCTCCATCGGTGAATTTTTCCGCGACAGCAAACGCCACGCGTTATGCGTGTACGACGATCTGTCCAAGCACGCCGCCGCCTATCGCGAAATCTCGTTGCTCCTCCGCCGCCCGCCAGGCCGCGAGGCGTTCCCTGGTGACGTGTTCTATCTTCACAGCCGCTTGCTGGAGCGTGCCGCGAAACTCAATAACGAACGTGGTGGTGGCTCGCTCACCGCTCTGCCGTTCATCGAAACGCAAGCCGGCGACGTTTCCGCCTACATTCCGACCAACGTCATTTCTATTACAGACGGTCAGATCTATCTCGAAGGCGACCTGTTCAACTCGAACATCCGCCCTGCCATCAACGTCGGTCTTTCAGTCAGCCGCGTCGGTGGTAGCGCCCAGATTAAAGCCATGCGTTCCGTGGCCGGAACCCTGCGTCTCGAACTCGCGCAGTATCGCAATCTGGAAGCTTTCGCCCAGTTCGGTTCCGATCTGACAAGTCCTCGCAAGACCAGCTCAACCGCGGTAAACGCTGGGTCGAGGTTCTGAAACAGGGTCCCTACTCGCCCATTCCCGTCGAAAAACAGGTCTCCATCATCTATGCCTGCGGTAACGGTTTCTTGGACGATATGCGCGTCGAAGATATTCGCCGTTTTGAGGCTGAGTTCTTTCATTACCTCGATAACAGCAAGCCCGAGCTGCTCGCTGCCATTCGCGACAAGAAAGAATTGACCGACGAGATCAAGGGCCAACTGAAAGCGGCTATCAACGAAGCCAAGGTTCGCTTTGGAAAGGCGCCGGCGACGGCTCAGTAGATGCCGAGTTTAATCGACATCCGGCGCCGCATTCGCAGCGTCAAGAATATGCAGCAGATCACCAAGGCCATGAAAATGGTCTCGGCGGCCAAACTGCGGCGCGCCCAGGAAAAGGCCCTGGCTTCTCGGCCCTACGCGCGTATCATGCAGCGCATGCTCTCCAATATTGCTGCGGCTGCGCAAGGCAACGAAGAAGTCACCGAACTTCCCTTGCTTCAGGTCCGCGACGAAAAGCGCATTCAATTGATTGTTGTATCGAGCGATACCGGTTTGGCCGGCGTGTTCAACTCCAACCTGTTGCGCGCGGCTCAGAAGTTCGCCGACGATCATAGCGGCTCCGACTTGCGCATCGAAACCATCGGCCGCAAATCGCGCGACTATTTCAAGAAGCGTAAGTTCACCGTGAGCGGCGAATACGTCGGCATCGTTGAAAAACCCAATATCGAAAAGGCTCGCGAAATCGCGGCTAAGATGATCGAGTCGTACAGCAAAGCCGAAGTCGATGCCGTCTATCTTGCTGTCAACGAGTTCAAGAGCGTCATGGCGCCGAACTTGGTTCTCAAGAAAATTCTGCCGGTTGAACTGCCCGCGAAGGTGGCGAGCAAATCGACTACATCTGGGAACAATCGCCCAAAGAAATCCTGGGCGATCTCTTGCCGCGCTATGTCGAAATGTCGATTTTCCGCGCCATGCTCGAATCTCTTTCGGCTTATCATGCCGCCCGCATGGCCGCTATGGATGCCGCCAGTTCCAACGC
>CAWJBS010000041.1:0-9460 GCA_963840845.1 Bryobacterales bacterium | reverse complement strand
GCAGCACCCCTGCTTCAGCCTGTAAGACTGTAAGTAAGGCGAACCAATCCTGTCTTCGCCCGCAGGCAACGATGTTACTCGCGCCAAACCCGGCCGATCCAGCACCAGCGTATGCAGCGGCAACTGAGGCGCATCTTTGCCCAAATAATCGTTCAAAAACGTCTGGATGCGCGTATCCACCGGGCACATCCGCTCGCCCAGCAACCGGTCTTTCTGGTAGTGGTTGCGCAACAGCGGCCCGGCGATCTCTAAAAAGTGTGGGTCAACCGTAGCGTCGCTCACCGGTTGGCCCAGCGCCGCCAGCTTCAAGTTGATGTATCGAATGAGTTCTGTTTCGCGTTCGTTTCCGGTTACCATCTTCCGCTCATGTCACTGGATGTGCCGCCCGCGGCCGGCACGTAGCATTTCGTCGTGTAATCCATCACCATCCGGTCGGCGTTAAAGCGCCAGCCTAAAGTGCGAATCGTACGCTTCATGCGTTTGATCCAGCCACGCGGCAATCCGTCACGGTCGCGTTGGTAATACAGCGGAATCACTTCGTCATGCAAAACGCGGTATAGGTCTTCCCCATCGCGCGTATCATGCACATTCATATTTGAATGCGTACGGCCCGTGCCAATGGCAAAGCCATTCAGACCGTCGTAAGCCTCGGCCCACCAGCCATCCAGCACCGACAAGTTCAACCCGCCGTTCAGAACAACTTTTTCGCCGCTTGTGCCCGACGCTTCCAGCGGCCGCCGCGGATTATTCAGCCACACATCCACGCCCTGCACAAAAAAGCGCCCGACGTTGATGTCGTAGTCTTCAATGAACACGAACTTCTCTGAAAATTTTGAGTCGTGCATTAATTCCGCAATCTGCTGCAGCACGCGTTTGCCCGGCTCATCGCGCGGATGCGCCTTACCGGCAAACACAAATTGCACCGGCCGGTTCGCGTCGTTCACCATCGCGGCCAGTCTTTCGATATCGGCCAATAGTAAGTTCGCCCGTTTGTAAGTCGCAAAGCGCCGCGCAAACCCGATCGTCAAAGCGTCCGGCGAAAGCAGGCGCGACAGTTTCTGCAGCGTCGCCGCCGATTCACTCCGCTTTTTCGATTGCGCCACCGCCCGCGTGCGGATGAATTCCAGCAATCGCGATTTCAAACTCAAGTGCGTTTCCCAGAGCTCGCCATCGTCGATATTTTCAATGCCTTCCCAAGTCGCCGGCTCGGCACTGCGCGCACTCCAGCCCGTTCCTAAATGACGGTCGTACAGCCGCGACATCTGCGGTGCCAACCACGACGGCATATGCACGCCATTCGTAATATGCCCAATCGGCACCGAATCCTCCGCCTTGCCCGGATAGAGGCCTGTCCACATGTTGCGCGACACTTCACCATGCAACGCCGATACCGCATTCGCCCGCCTCGACAGCTTCAAACCTAGCACCGTCATGCAGAAATCTTCGCTCGGGTTACTTGTATTCTCGCGCCCAATCGACATCAACCGGTCCGGCGAAATTCCAAGCGCTCGCGCAACGGTCCCAAGTGTTCTTCAATCAGGTCATAGCTGAAACGGTCATGCCCGGCCGGCACTGGCGTATGCGTCGTGAAGCAAACTTCACGCGACACGCGCGGAACCGCTTTATCGAAGCTCATGCCCTCTTCTTCCATGCGCATGCGAATCGCTTCCAGCACCGCGAAACCGCTGTGACCTTCGTTCAAATGCAGTACGCTCGGCGTCACGCCCATCGCTTTCAACGCCCGCACGCCGCCCACGCCCAGCAACAGTTCCTGCCGGATGCGCACACGCCCGTCCCCGCCATACAGCCGCGACGTCAGTTCCCGATCTTCCGGCGCATTCCCTTCTACATCCGAATCCAACAGCAGCAAATCGATGCGGCCCACTTTTACGCGCCATACCTTCGCCCGAATCGCCCCATGCCGCGTATCAATCTGCACGGTGACGGGCTCGCCGTTCTTGCCAATTGCCGGCTCCATCGCTAGATTGCTGACATCCGTTTGCAGATACTCTTCCTGCTGCCAGCCCTTCTCGGTCCAGCCGCTGCCGGAAATAGCCTTGACCGTAGAACAGACCAATCGCAACTAACGGAATCGCCAAATCGGACGCGCTCTTGATATGGTCGCCCGCCAGCACGCCCAAACCGCCCGAATAAATCGGCAGCGATTCGTGCAGCCCAAACTCAGCCGAAAAATAAGCCACCGGCCGGGGACACAAAACGCTCGCATGCGTCGCGCCCCACGTACGGTCCGCCTGCAAATATTCTTGCTGCCGCCGGTACGCGTAATTGATTCGGCTGTGCAGCATCAATTCGCTCGCCCGCTTTTCAATTGCACTCAGCGGCATTTCATGCAACAACGCCACAGGATTCTGATTCAACTCCGCAAATCGTTGCGGCGCCAAATCGCGAAACAGGCTCACGCAATCGTTATCCCAACTCCACCAGAGGTTGCGCGCCAGCGTCCAAAGCCGCTCCTGCGTCGGCGCAATAAAGCGGTCTAGCATGCGCGCCTGGCTCACCACCGGCGCCACTTCGCTCGCTGCATCGCTCAGCAACTTGATTTCGTCTTCCGAAAAAACGCGCGCATCTTTGGTTTGCACCACCAGCACGCCTTGCAACACGCCGCGGTCAATCACCGGCACGCCTAAGAACGATTGATACTCGTCCTCTCCCGCTTCACGAAAATACTTAAAGCGCGGATGCTTCTTGACTTGATCCACCGCCACGGGCCGCAGTTGTTCAGCCACTAAGCCGCCCAGCCCTTCCTGTAAGGAAAGGCGTAGCGTCCCCACAGCCTGCTTCCGCAACCCAACAGTTGCCGCTAACACTAGGTTGGCCCGATCCGGCTCTAACAGGTAGGCAGAGCAAACGTCTGTCTTAAAGCGTTTGCTAATCAATTCGACAAGATGCGCCAGCGTTTCGGCCGGCTGCCCGGTCTCTTCTGCAAGCTTCGCGATCTCTTCTAGCGTCAACACGTGGGTCGATTCCACGGTACTGGCGGTCTCCGTCGTCATATTGAATGTGAATCCTTTTCCAAAGAACAATTCAGATTCGCAGACGGGGCGAAGCAGCATCCACCCTAGCAATGCTACTCAACTAGTTTACAGGAACGAAACAACACTTAGGCGTTACGGAAACTCAGCAGATCCTCTTCACGCACCAGCGGCTCGCCTCCCGCTACGTGCGCCAAGCGCCCAGCCATCAACCAGCTCTCTAATTCCCCCACTAAGCCGTATAAATGTTCGAAAGAATCAACAATAAAGAGGAGCGGTTGATAATGATCGATCTCAAAACTTTGATGGATCACCCATTCCAATTGCAGCGGGTAACGTTGCACCGCGTCTGACTCAAGCGCGTGTTCGATCTCTCCGTAAGAACTCAGCAGCCCACTCCCGTAAACCTTCAAGCCGCCGCGTGAGGCATCGCGCATGAGCCCGAACTCAATCGTGAACCAAAAGAACCGCGCCATCGCCCGGATAATGCTGCTCAATTGTTCCGCGGGAACATCCAAGCGCGCCGCCTTGCGCGCACACTCGCCAAAGCGCACCAGCGTCTCCGCAAAATGCCGGTCGGTATGCATCGGCACATGCCCAGCGATGTCGTGAAAAATGTCAGGCTCGGGAAGGTAGTCTAATTGGTCCGACCGCCGGATGGTCACCGTTGTCGGAAACTCACGCCGCCCCAAACAATCGAAAAATTGAAACGCCGGCACATACCCGCTCACCGCTTTCGCCCGAAACCCCGTCAGCGGCTGCAGGAAGCGGTTGACGTCTTCTAAACGCGGCACCCGCTGCGGATTCAAACTCAGCGCCCGAATCCCTTTCAAGAAATGCGGATTCGCGTAACGCTCCCACTTCGGCACCATCCGCGCATATAAACGCCGCCACGCTTCGTGGTTCTCTTCGGAATAGCAATCATATGGCTGTTCAATAAACAAAGACCGCGGAGTAGTGACGGCAAAGCCCATAATGCCTAATTCCAGAATACACCACTTCTACGTGGTGGCCATCCCGCGCGAACCAAAGAATCTAGTGGAAAAATCTCAAGGCACGCAATCGGCTGTAGGGGTATTATTCGCGTGGTGCCTTACGGAAAAATTTCCGCCGCCGGAAGCACTCCAGCACCAAATAAAACGCAACGGCAGTTCCGATCCGCGTTCGTAGGAAACAGCGGATTGCCCCGACTTACGCCCGATCCTGCGCGACCGTCATCAACAGGGGCTCAACCGCTGCGGCCATGTGCTGCCTCATTACACATTTCAGACGACTAAGTGTTCGCCTAACCGTTTTGCAGCGCCATCCCAAATAAAGGGGCCGCCAGTCATAGAAGACTGACGGCCCCGTTTTGTACAACAGACTGCTGTTGATTCTTAGAAGGTCACGCGAATCGCCAACTGCATCTGGCGAGAAAAGTTCGACTGCGTATTGATTTGGCCGAAAGTACCGCTCGATAGATTAGTATTCGGCGAAGCAAAGAGCGGCGTATTGAAGGCGTTCAGTCCTTCGGCGCGGAACTGGGCTTTCACGCGTTCGGTGATCAAGAAATTCTTGAAGATCGAAGCATCCCAATTCTTTTGGCCCGGTCCACGCAGGGAAGCGAGAGTTCGGGGGGTGTTCCCTAACGTGCCTTGCGCCGCCAAAGTAAATGCCGCCGGGTTGATGTACTCGTTGATGCGCTGTTCCACGCTGCCGCTGGTTCCAGGCGCCACGCTCGTCATATTGGGGCGTTGCGCTTCGTAGCCGAACGGTGCGTTCAAATCGGTTTGATAGATTTGCAGCGGGAAGCCCGTCTGATAAACGGTCACCGCATTAATCACCCAGCCGCCGATTACGTAATCCAACGCTTTGTTCGTGTTACCGGCGAACCGCCTGCCTTTGCCAACCGGCAGCTCATACGAGAAAGACGAAGACCAGCGAAGCGGGGTATCTACGTTTGAAGCGCTATACTCCGCAGCCATGTTGTAGGGGTTCTGCGGAGCACCTTGCGCGCCCCCGTTTAGCGAGTTACCCGGCCCGGCGCTGCTCTCGTCCATGTTCTTTGAGAAAGTCAGCACGCTCAAGAAAGTCAGCCCGCTGCTGAAGCGCTTTTGAGCCTTTACGACCATCGAGTTATAAGAAGCGTGGTTCGTAGGACCCCACGTTTCGTCGATGTTGCTGAAGGCTGTATATGGCAAGCTCAACAAAAACGGGTTGATCGTCTTTTGCGAAAGCGTACCAGTGCTGATCACGCCGTAAAACGGATTGCTCACAAGCGTGTTGTTCTTGATTTGTGCCGCCGCCGCTGGCAGATCCGCCGTCGGCAACGCATTGATGTTGATTTGCGGTTCGCCCAAAGCTAAATTCGTCGAATGGGATCCAACATAGCCTACTTCTAGCGCCACGCCAAACCCGATTTCCCGCTGAACGTCAACGGAGTACTGTTGAATCGTCGGCGATTTTGCCGACGGAGTCACCAGCGAAAAGCCGTTACCAATGCCGGTCGCGGTGCCCAACGTGTTGCCAACCGGTGCGCTCAATCCTGATGGGAACGGGTTCGTCAAAACATCGCTGGTGTAGTTGCCCGAATACGAAGTATTATTGGCATAACCAGGCGTTGCCAGAGGCCCGCCAAGCGCGATCTGCGGGGCATAGAAAACACCGTAGCCGCCACGCAGGACAGTTTTGGAATTCAATGTATATGCAACTCCGCCGCGTGGTCCCAGTTTGATTGCGGGATATGCGCCCACGGCCGCCGGTGCACCTTTACCGGCGTACTCCACGTAACCAAGCGGAGTCAGCCCAGGAACAGTAATCGGCGTATTGCCGGTGGTGTTGAAGTTCGTGATCAATCCGTTGTTCGATTCGGTCACGCCACCTTCATGTTCGAAGCGCAGTCCGAAATTTACCGACAGTTTGCTGGTCCAGCGGAAATTGTCTTGCGCAAAGAAACCATAGTATTGAATATTGTCCGTGAGAGTAGAAGCGGTATCAGCCTGACGTTGAGAAGGTAAGCCAAGCAGAAGATCGCCCAAGTCAACGCCGGTATTGGTCCCGTTGAAGTTGTAGCAGCCGGTCGGGCAGTTCAAACCAGCGCCCGAAGTAGCCAAATGCCGGTAGTCAAAACCTGCCTTAAGCGTGTGTTTGCCCGCTACTTTATCCACCACCGCGGAGAAATTATGCGAAGCCTCGTCGTAGTAGTCCCAATCACCGGAGTCGCCCAAGCTGCTAAACGTTGACATGTTGATGGCTGGGAACTCGGCCGCGGGGCCACTCACTAAAGACGTGAACTGCGGGCTGAACCCCAAACTGCCAACGTTGAATCCTTGGGAGCTGTTGTAATCGAAGTTGGGGAAACGGTTAAACCCATATCGCAACGCCATGTCTGTCGTCGGGTTGATGGCAAAAAAGCTATTAATCGCCGTTGCGTCAACACGGCGCAGCAGACGCCAACCGCTCTGCGTGGATGCAGTATTAAACCAAGTGTCACCCGGTTCGAGCGAATAATAACGTGCATAGCTCAATGTGGCACGCCACCAACTGGTGAAATCTTCGTCGATCTTGCCTGTATATTGCACCGCCCGTGCCTTGATGGTTGATGCCACGGTTACATCGTTGCCGCCAAAACTTGTCGGGGCGGTCGTCCCGGCCGGGAAGTAGTTCGCGATGTTCTGACCCACGCCCGTGATGCGCGATGTCGGAATTACGTCGCCCGCAAACGGAGAGCCCGTGAGCGGATCGTTCACAACGTCCCAAAGCTCTTGCTGAAATTCCCAGCGCGTTCCAGCGCCGTAGGAAAGGCAAAATTTGACGAGTCGGACGACACATCGTCATAATGCTCAAAACCCAGGAAAAAGAATGTCTTATTGTGTCCGTTATAAACGTGCGGAATCACGATCGGGCCGCCGAAGCTGGCGCCCCAGGTTTTGTTGGGCTGGTTGGTGATCGGAATGCCCTCGGCGTTGCTGAAGAAGTTATTCGCGTCCATATTTGTACTGCGAATGTGGCCGTACGCGCTGCCATGAATGTCGTTTGTGCCGGATTTCATCAGCGTGTTAACATGCCGCCGCCAGTGCGAGCCATGTCGGCGTCATAGGTGTTCGATTGGATTTTTACTTCTTCCACCGACTCCAAAGTTGGAATGATGATCGCACGATTATTGGCGTCCGTGATCGGAATGCCATCCAGCAAATAATTGTTGCCGCGGACCGGGCCGCCTGCAATGGAAATCATCGACGAACCGCTCTGATCTTCCATGCGGTTGTAAGCGGGCGGTCCCACCTGCACGACGTTCTGCGACAGCCGCGACATCATGAACGGGTTCCGGCCCAAGTTCGGCAGTTCAGCCAGCTTCTGGTTATCGAGCACCTGACCCTGCGATGCGTTTGACGACTCTACCAACGGCATCTGCTCGTCACCAAAACGTTTTCCGTAACCTTGCCGACTTCCAATTGCACATCGACGGTTAAAAACTCCTGCGTGCCGACAATAATATTCTTCCGTTCGAATTTCTTAAAACTCGGGCTCTCAGCCGTGACCTCGTATGTCGCCGGACTGACGTTTGAAAAATCGTAAATTCCAGAACCATTGGTGACCGTATCGCGCGGAACGTTCGTGCCTTGGTTAATAAGCACCACCTTCACGCCGGCAACGGCCGCCCCGGTTGCATCGGTAACGGCTCCGCGCACTCCGCCCTGGGTAGACTGCCCCCAGGCTCCTATACTCGCGGCGGCCAGCAACGCCACTAACGGCATCACCCTCGACCCCCGCTCCTGATTTCCACTTCGTCTGAAGCATTTTTTGTAGATCTCCCTTAGTATCGATACCTTTTTGTGTAAAGCTTTTGCCGGCCTTCACGCCGGCGCGCCTCCGCAAAACTTGGCGGGTACTGCTACAACGAAGAGCAAGTAGTCACTGAGACAATTACGGTTAGGTTATCACCGTTTCACAGTTCTGTGAAATAAGAGTTTTGAATGGAAACTAACAGAACAAAAGGCGAATCAACGTCAGCGCGCGTTCTGCATGGCCACCAGATTCGCCGTTTGTTTCCCTGTGGCGAACTTCTGATACACATAACGAGCCAAATACAACGAGCAACCAATTCCCACCGCCAACACGGCATTCACTACCAAAACCGCCGTCGCCGTCAATAAAAACGCCAGTGCATCCACCCGCCGCATTTTATTCAGCCGTCGCCAGGTGCTCCACTCTAATAAGCAGATGCCGATGTACGCGGTTACCCCAGCCAGTGCCGGAATCGGAATGTGCGAAATATATTGATTCCCCAGCACTACAAACGCCAGGATAAAGAATCCGTGGAACAGGTTCGACATCCTCGTCGCGCCGCCGCAACGCACACTCGCCAAACTACGGGCCGGAATGCCCACACTCATCGGTGCCGCAAAAACGCCTGCCACCATATTGGCAATGCCGTAGGCGCCAATCTCGCCGTCGGCGTCGGAAATTTTCAAATGGTTGTGTTTTCCCCGAAAGTGCTCCACCACGCGCGACGTCAACAGAATATTGACGCTCGACACAAACGCCAAACCTAACGCGTCTGGAATCACCTTCAACACATCTGTCGGCGACCACGAGAAACCCACAAAAGGTGGAATTTCCAACGGCAGCTTGCCCACTTCTCTCTGATGCAAGCCAAAAGTCAACGCGATCGCCACCGACGCCAGTATCCCAATCAACGGTGCCGGTGCTCGCGGAATAAACCGCGCCGAAACGAAGGCGCCCACAATCACCGCAGCTGAAATAATCACCGCGCTCGATTGCGTCTCCGCCGCATGCGATAGCACCTGCCAGCTCTGGTACAGCATGTTGTTCGATGTGCGGTCAACCACCGCCTTCACCCCCAGCATCACGCCCAGTTGCGACAAGCACATCATCGCGCCAATCCCGCACGAAAACCCGGTCACCACCGGCTGCGGCACCTTGTGGATGAAGCGGCCTAATCGCAAAAACGAAAACACCAGCATGAAGACCGACGCCACAATACACACCTTGGCGGCGCCCCCCATGCCCTGCGAATGCACGGCCTGAGAAATAAAAGGAACGGTGGCACTCGCCGTGCCGCCGATTAACACCGGATTGCGCCCTAACAAAGCAGTGATGGGCGCCGTCGAAATCGAAGTAACTAAGCCGACACCGGCGGCAAACCCATCATGTTTGCCATCGCCAACCCGTACGGTAGGGCAATCAGTGCCGCAATCGAGCTGCCGGCGAAATCGCCGGCCAACAACTTCCAGCTATAACGAAAACGCAACGGTTTCAATGGAAGGCCTCTATTTGCGGTTCGGGGAGAAGAGGCAACCGCGGGCTCTTCTCCCTTGCCGCTACACAATTAAAATGAGGGGGGTTACTCCCTGATTTCACTGCTGATTAACGCTTACGCCAGGCTTACGCGTAAACCTTATCAAACGCCGCTTGGAACTTCTGCATTTCTTCATGCGTTCCAATAGTAACATTTCACACCGTTC
>CAWJBS010000040.1:0-7036 GCA_963840845.1 Bryobacterales bacterium | reverse complement strand
CAATGCCCAGATAGAGTTCACGCTCAATCGGCAATGTCTCTTCAATCAGCAGGCGCTGCACCAGCCGGCCTTCCGGCCCGGTTTGATGTGTTACCAGCGTCATGCCCAGAATCTTCTTTGCCACTTCCACCGCTTCCGCAGCGTCTTTGGCCACCTTCACGCCGCCGCCTTTACCGCGGCCCCCGGCATGAATCTGCGCCTTCACCACCACGCTGCCGCCAATCTTCTTGGCAGCCGCTTCGCTCTCTTCAACGGTGTAAGCGACCTCGCCCCGAGGCACGGGGACGTTGTACTTGGCAAGAATCGCTTTTGCCTGATACTCGTGAATTTTCATAGATGGATTCAGCCTCGCAAACTCGCGTTTTGAGGCCAATCGTTAGTGTAGCGTCTTACTTCTCCAATAAATCGCTCGCTCGTGACTGCGCGCACACCTCGCCCAAAACCCGCCAAGCCTCATCGCTCCATAAAATATTCCCGTGCGACCCCGTAATGTCTGTACTCGGAATCCCCGTAACCGCAAGATTAGTCGCCTCTGGAAATTCCCGTTCAGCCAGCGCGGGCAATCCTAGTGGCCCTTCGCCGCCCAAAATCTGCATCCGGTCTTGCGGGCTATATAAATTGATGTGCCGTCGCGCACCGCCCGTTTTGTAATGGCCGGTGACCGGCGTCGCAATCGTCACCAGCGTATCCACGCGCGCTTCTACCATCATCGCCGCCGCCTCGCTTGCCACATTCCCGCCATGACTGAAGCCGAGCAAATGCACCAGCGGAGCAGTCCCGCCGATAAACGCCGCCAGCCTTTCCGCCGCCGCATGCCGCTCACTCGCCGAATTCGCCCCAGACCACTCAAATAAAATCGGCTTACTTCCGAAAATCGCCGCCACCGCCCTCATCGGCTTATTCCCCGGCGCATACGTCTCTGCCCAACTCGCAACTTCTTTCCAGAACGTGCCCGGCACCACAATAATCGGAATCTTCGCTCTCTGTTCCAATTCCCAATTGTCCCAGTCCAATCCCATCCGCCCTCGCGCTATCTTGTAATAAGGGTGGTTGTGCACACGCGCACAACAACTTGTTGCCTGTCTTGACCGGCTTAGCTGTATCGCCGTTCGGCGGCCGATCGAAGTGGTAGTCTTTTTGGGGGACATCGCCGCCGCTCCGATCTGTGGTTAGTGCTGTTACGTTGCTGGTGGCGTTGCGCTTCGTCCCCGGCAGTGGCTAGTAATCGAATGAATAGTTCAGCTTCTTTTTCATCTCCCGTTTCGCAACTCCGTGCACCTCACGCAAGCAGAGGCGCATGACCTGATGCGCCGTATGCTCTCAGGCAGCATGGAGACCGAAGGCATCGCGGAAGTCCTCCACTATCTCCGCCGCAAAGGCGAGACCGTGGCCGAACTTGTCGGCTTCGCTTCCGCCATGCAAGAAATGGCCCATCCGGTTGACCTGCAGCAGCAAGACGATCCTGTGATCGATACCTGCGGCACCGGCGGCGATGGCAGCAACACTTTCAACGTCTCAACCGCCACAGCCTTCGTGGTCGCCGGGGCAGGGCAGCGTGTCGCCAAACATGGCAATCGCCGCATCTCCAGCCAGTGTGGCAGTGCCGACGTGCTCGAAGCCTTAGGCGTATCCGTAACCCTGCCGCCCGAACAGGTTGCCGATTGCATTCGCGAAACCGGCATCGGCTTCTTATACGCGCCGCTTCTCCACCCCGCCGTTAAACACGCGCAAGAAGCTCGTTTGTTACTCAAAGGGCGAACCATCTTCAACTTATTAGGTCCGCTCACTAACCCCGTTCGCGCCCGCGTCCAACTCATTGGCGCTTATTCCGTGCGCGCTGCCGAGATGATGGCCCAAGCCCTCGCCAAACTCGGCATTGACCGCGCCTTCGTCGTTCACGGCTCAGACGGCCTTGACGAAATTTCCATCAGCGGCCCCACTACCGTTTTTCAAGTGGAAGAAAATAGCGTGCAAAAAGGCCGCTGGCAGCCTTCCGATTTCGGTGTGCAAGCCGCGCCTCTCGAAGATCTGCAAGGCGGCGACAGCGAAACCAACGCCGCCATCATCCGCGCAATTTTCGAAGGCGAGCCCGGCCCGAAGCGCGACATCGTCATCGCCAACGCCGCCGCCGCTCTCTTCGTCGCGCGGAAAGCCATTGACTTGAAGACCGCCGTCGCCATGTCCATCGAATCCATCGATAGCGGCGCCGCCCGCCGCAAACTGGAAAAGCTCATCGAATTCAGCGCTCGTCTCCAGCATGAGGTCGCCTCTTGAAGGTTTTCGAAATCCAGGAATTCGGCATCGATAAGCTTGCCCTTGTCGATCGTCCTCAGCCCACTCCCGGCTCCGGCCAAGCGTTAGTGCGCATGCTCGCCGCGTCACTCAACTATCGCGATTACATGATGGTGCTTGGCGCCTATAACCCGCGCCTCAAACGCCCTCTCGTTCCTCTCTCCGATGGTGTCGGCGTCGTTGAAGAAGTCGGCGCAGGTGTCACGCGTGTAAAAAAGGGCGACCGCGTCGCCGCTTCGTTCTTCCCTAAGTGGATCGAAGGCCCGCCCTCAAAGAGAAAGTCGCCACCGCGCTCGGCGGTTCCGTTGACGGCATGGCAGCCGAATACGCCGTCTTCTCCGAAGAGGCTTTAGTCCAGGCCCCCAACTTCTCCAGCGACGAACAAGTCGCCGCGCTCCCCTGCGCCGCCGTCACCGCCTGGCACGCCTTGTTCGGCCACGCCGGCAACGTCCCGGGCGATACCATTCTTCTGCAAGGCACCGGCGGGGTTTCCATCTTCGCTCTGCAATTCGCCAAGTTAGCCGGCTTCCGCACCATCATTACTTCCAGTAGCGACGACAAACTCGCCCACGCCCGCAAACTCGGCGCAGACGAAACCATCAATTACAAAACCATGCCCGCTTGGGACGAAGCCGCCCGCAAACTCACCGGCGGCGATCGGTGTCGATCACATCATCGAAGTGGGCGGCAGCAACACCCTCGCCCTCAGCATGAAAGCCCTTCGTGTCCACGGCGCCATCAGTGTCATCGGCGTCCTCAGTGGCGCCGACGCAGCCATTGCACCCACGTCACTTCTCGTTCTCAGCGCCCGCGTCCAAGGCATCTTCGTCGGCTCCCGTAACATGTTTGAGCAAATGAACAAAGCCATCGAACTGCATAAGGTCAAACCGGTCGTCGATAAAACTTTTGCTTTTGCCGAACTCAAACAAGCTCTCCTCTATATGGAAAGCCAGCAGCACTTCGGCAAAATCTGTTTGAAGTTTTAAGCCTAGGTAGTGGAGCGGCCTGCGAGCGCGCGGTCCGCCAACCAATTCAGCGCACCGTTCCTCGAATCCGCCTCGATGTGCCGATCCCAAGCCTCCGCGTCAAACTGCGCAAACCAGTTGCGAAAGGCCCTCAGTTGATCGGCGCTGAAGCCCCTGACTCTCCACTTGTTCAACGTTTGCTCATGGGCGTCTCCTCTTTCACGTTATAACTTTACGGGAATCGTCCCATAGAGGCCTTCCGACCCTCAGCACAACCGTCGCGATTTCTTCCGATAATCTAGTAGTCTAATGATCTATCTGAAAAGCATTCTGACTGGTTTGTCCGCGCTGATTTTGGCCTTACTTCTTGTATCCGCTGTTTTGATTGGCACCTCTATAATGAGGTCACCCACCCCAGGCATCGGAGCAGTGGCCGGAGGCGTTCCGCTGTGGCCCGTATTGAGCGTTTCGATTCTGGCTTTCGCCGCAGGCTTCTATTGGCGGTATCGCAAACTGGCTTGAATACGCTATCAATCCCGTCCTGCCGCCCTTCGCCGCTGTAAGCTTTGCCAAAAGTTCAGATCCACGTTTCCTTCCCTCTCCTTTGATAAACTCTTTTCCAGACGCGTGCAGGGCGCGTCCTGTCCGCGGAAAGGGCCGCGCCCACCTGCTCCTCTGAGGCATCACTTTTTGTTGACCCTCTTTCGCCTGTCATGCGGACCAGGCACACGAAGGAGGCAGTCTTGAATCTGGAACAACAGAAAAAACAAGCCCGCGAGCTCTTGCGCGCCATCCGATCGGGAAACCCAGAGGCGTTTTCTCGGCTCCGGCTCCACCACGCGCGCTGGGCAGCAGTAGACGACGGCGTCATTCGCCAACTCGCCGCTCTGCACGACGCGCAATTCGTCCTCGCTCGCGAGCAAGGCTTTGCCAGTTGGCCAAAGCTGAAGGCTTATGCGGAGCCCTCGCCGCATGCGCGCCACACGAAAATTTTCGTTGCCGACGCTGGCTGGCTCACGGATCGTGTCTACGGACTCCTCCGCACGCGCGCCTCCGCCGGTCCGGCCGCGCTGGAACAAATCCGCGAATGGCATCCCCGTTTCGCCGATTCGAGCGATCAACAAATCCTCGACGCACCCTTCAGCGAAGAGGACGCACAACTCGTCTACGCCCGCGAACATGGGTTCGACACCTGGGCCGACCTGCTGAACCGGGTGAACGCACTTGCCCAGAGCAAGGACAGCCGCGACGAGCCATTTCGCGCGGCCTTTGAGGCGTTGCAATCAGGCGACCTCGGCCCGCCTGCAAGCAACTTTGCGCGACCATCCGCAGGTCGTAAAGGAGCGCGGCACCAACGGGAACACCCTGCTCAATCTCGCCGTGAGCCTTGCCGCAACTAAACATCACAATGAATGCCATTTGATGGCGCCATTGTTGGAGGCCGGTGCGGATGTAAACGAAGCCAATGATCGCGGGTGGACACCCTTGCATGCGGCGGCTTACTCGAACCAAAGCGAAGTGGCTGCGCTGTTGATTCACCATGGTGCGGCGCTCGATGCCGAAGCCCACGGCGCCGGAGGTACGCCTTTGATCGCCGCTCTATTTTGGGGACATCGAGAGACCGCGGACTTAATCGCAGGCCATGGTGTTTCGCCGAAGAACTTGCGGGCAGCAGCCGGTCTCGGCAACCTGGAATTGCTGGAGACTTGCTTCTCTGATGAGCGCACCCTGCGCCCCGAAGCAGGCGCGGCGCGTGGCTTCTACCGCCCTCATAGCGGCTTCCCGGATTGGAAGCCTTCCCTTGATCCCCAGGAAATCCTCGACGAAGCGCTCGTGTGGGCGTGCAAGAGCAATCGGCTCGCCGTGCTTGATCGTTTACTCCGCGCCGGAGCCCGCGTTGATGCCGATCCCTATCGAGGTACTCCGCTCATTTGGGCAGCGTTCTGCAATCGAATCGAGGCCGCCGCTTGGCTGCTGGATCATGGAGCCGATGTCAACCAGAAGGCGACTTTCGGCGGCCTCACCCACGGCCAGGGGATCACGGCGCTTCATCTTGCGGCACAGAACGGACACATGCCCATGGTGAAGTTCCTCGTTCAACGCGGCGCCGATTTGTCGCTGAAAGAAGACCTTTATAACTCAACGCCCGAAAGCGCCGCTGCCTTCTTTGGTCAGCCCGCGGTGTGCGACTACCTACAGTCGCTGCGGCGAAGCGACTAGCGTGCCGCGATTTCAATGTGGGACGGAGTTACCCCCACGCCGTCTCACACCCCGTGCTACTTCCGCTCTCCATGTTTTTCTCCGCCAGTACCCGCTTCGCGCCTCTAGTACCCTCCCGCTTGCCTCATCTTCCTTTTTCCTGTACTATCATCCCAGCCAAATGACAATCAATAGAGTGGGTCCTACCTCATGCGCCAAAATCGCAGGCGTCCTTTACGCAGCCATGGGATTACTGTTAGGCTGTTTATTCTCTTTGCTCGCTCTCGTTGGGGCGGCTCTGCCCGGCACCCAAATGGGCGTCGGTCAAAGCGCCATAATCGGCACCGCCCTGGGCATTGGCGCAGTCACCATCTTCCCCATTTTTTACGGAGCCATCGGCTTCATCTTCGCCTGGATCGGTGCTTGGCTCTATAACCTGATCGCGGCCCGTGTCGGCGGAATGGAAATCGACATCGCTTAGCTCAAGCATCATTGGGAGGGCCGGCGTATGCCGCCGCCCTCCCGAGCGGTCTCTACACCGTAATCAAAACCTTCCCGCCTGCGCCTTTCTGTCCCGCCGTATGCGCCTCTCTCATCTCACTCAACTTAAACCGCGCGCCAATCGGAATCACTAAATCGCCTTCTTTCACATCCTCCGCCAGTTCCGCTAACCGCTTCGCATCCGGCTGCATGAAAACCAATTCCACCTTCGCCCCCACTTTGGCCGCGCCCGCCGGGGGCTGCCCGATAACGGTCGCCACCGTTCCGCCTTTCTTCAACTTGGGCAACAATTTTTCAATCGTCGCTCCGCCCACTGTGTCGGCAATCGCGTCTAATTCCCCCAGCGCCGCAATCTCGCCATCGTCGTCAATCGCCACCACGCGCTCCGCCTCCAGCAGCTGCGCTTCTTGCTTTTGGCTCTTCTTCACGCCCGCAATTACCCGCGCTCCGTGCAGGCCCGCCACATAAACCGCGCTCCGCCCCACGGCGCCCAACGCCCCAGTCACCAGAATCGTCTCGCCGGCTTTGGGCTTAACGCCCAGTTCAATGATCTGCGCCCCAGTCAAAGCCACTACGGGAATCACCGCCGCTTGGTCCATCGCCAATCCATCCGGCACCAACGCAAGGGTATCTTCCTTCGCCGCTACCAGTTCCGCATAAGCGTGGTCCACTTTGCCCAAAACCTGATCGCCCTTCTTGAATCGCGTCACGCCCGGCCCAACAGCCACCACTTCCCCGGCCACGTCGCTCCCCAAAATCACCGGCAATGGCAGCGGCATCACATCCTTCAAATAGCCCGCCCGCAACTTCCAATCCAGCGGATTCAAACTCGTGCCGAACACCTTCACCAGAACCTCACCGGCCCCGGCCTTTGCATCCGGCACATCCTTGTACTCCAACTGCTCCACACCGCCATAACCGTTCAAAACGACAGCCTTCATATGGTTAGTCCAATCTCCTTGCGGTTTGATGTTGAACAAGGTCAAATAGTACCTGTTCAATTTTTGTGCCAGCAACCCGCTTCCAATCAACAACTTACAAGCCAACGTGCCAAAAAAGTCCACACCGAAAATCCCGGT
>CAWJBS010000039.1:0-15561 GCA_963840845.1 Bryobacterales bacterium | reverse complement strand
TAAGGCCGTCGCGGAGTCGCGCGAAAGTATGGGCCGATTGCTGGCGCGCGAACACGCGGTGGAGGCCGATGTTGTGGTCCCCGTGCCCGATTCGGGTGTCGCTGCTGCTATCGGCTACGCGGCCGAATCTGGCGATCCCGTACAAACAGGCGCTGATCCGCAATCACTACGTTGGACGCACTTTTATCGAGCCGTCGCAAGCCATTCGCGATTTCGGCGTAAAGCTCAAACTCAACCCCGTGCGCCATCTGCTGGAAGGCAAACGCGTCATCCTGGTGGACGATTCTATTGTCCGCGGCACCGACGAGCCGCAAGATCGTCCGCATGGTGCGCAGCGCCGGCGCCAAAGAAGTGCACCTGCGCATCTCGTGTCCGCCTACCGTATCGCCCTGCTATTACGGCGTCGATACGCCTTCGCAGCGCGAACTCATAGCCGCGAACAATTCCATCGAAGAAATCCGCGAGTTCGTCGAGGCCGATTCACTCGCGTACCTCGCACTCGATTCCTTGAGCGATGCCGTGCATGATCGCGCCGGCAAATTCTGTTATGCGTGCTACACCGGCCATTACCCAACGCTCATTCAAATTGATGAAGGTTCGCTCGAACGCACGCTGGGTTAGGCCTTACGGTTCCTTCCCGAGTGCTGCTTTTTCAGCGCAGCGGCGAGCTTCTTTACCCCGCCATTCCAATCCGGGAACAAATCGATATAGTGCGTCGAGTTCACGATGTGTTTCGGCAGTTCGCACTCATCCAACCGCAGCGGCACAAAAAAGAAATCATCCGGCGGGAATTGGGTAGCCTCTTCTAAGGCGGCGCACACTTCACTCTGAAAGTAGCCGCGCTTTGATGCCGAATTCTTTGAGTAGCAACCCAGAAAAAAATCCGCGATCTCAATCGTCTGCTGAATGGCACGCGGCCAATTCTGGCCTGGCAGCAGCTTCTGGCAATCCATCCACGGCTGCAGTCCGGCTTTCTTCAACTGCCGGAACAGCTTCTGAACTTTCGCGCGGTCTTCGAGTGCGTAGCCGAGAAACACCAGTGGCTCGCCGCTCGGCCTGAATACAAGCTTGCCACTACCGTCGTGTTCAAATGAGCCCATGCCGCCGATTTCGATCGACGCTCCTTCGTCCAATTGGCGGTGAATGAGTTCTAAAAGAGCCTTATCTGAAGTTTGCGATTGCACTAGCGCTCCTGCTTGCTCCCGGTAGAACCGGCGGCAGTGGAGCGTTCCTTAGTGGTCTGGCGCGTAAACGGGCGCTTCAATTCCTTCAGCATTCGGTAGACGAGCCCGTCAATCTCATCAGCCGCGCGTGCCGGAGAACGCCGGGAGACGCGTGCAAAAATTTGGGTTAGTTGTTTCTTGTTCACGACCTAAAGATAGGCCGCAACGCGCCAAACTCCGTTCTGCCGAGCCTCGGTCCAATGCTGGAAATATCAAAGATCTCTTTTGTTTTGTGTGGTTTGTGAGAGGTGAAGTTTTTTAGCAAGACTTGTGACTCGCCGGTAGCGGAGCCGTTCCCCACCCTCTAAATTGAGAAACCGGACCAGCGGACTCTCGGATTAGTCTGAAAAACTATGTGGGGTATGGTGGAATGTGGCGGGTGTGTTTTAAACTGAAGGAGAAAAAAGGATGCAATCGTAAGTTGCCGCCCTTTTTCGTATTAGAGCTTAACGTTGGTTTTTGGGCCAGCGCAGTTCCAAGACGATAGTCCACAATTTCTTTTAGATTATCTTCAGTATAAAGTGAAGCATTAACCTCACCTCCTACGGGAAGTAAGATTGAAAGGCCGAAGACGCTATCTCCGGCCGATCCCTTCGCCGCTGCGGTGCAGCGCAGATCTCGCTTACGATTCCTTTCAACTTTTCCCATATCACTTTTTTAGTGGGAAAATCACGAGATCTGTCTCTAAGCCCCGCTACACTGGTAGGTAAGCTTCATGTCTACCAGCGTTCTGGAACCTCCCCAAGTCGAGGAACTCTACCGCACTCTCGAAGAGAAGGTGCGCGCCCTCCGGCCTAAGGAAGATCTGTCTTCGCTCGACCAAGCATACCGCTTTTCCGCCCAGCAACATCGCGAACAAAAACGTAAATCGGGCGAACCTTATATCACCCATCCGCTGGCCGTTGCCCACATCCTCGCCGACATGCAAATGGATTTGGTCAGCATCGAGACCGGTTTACTGCACGACGTCGTCGAAGACACGCCCGTCAAGCTCGAAGAGATTCGCGAGAAGTTCGGCGAAGACGTGGCCCGCTGTGTGGACGGTGTTACCAAATTAAATCAGCTTTGCCAACCGCGAAGACAGGCAAGCCGAAAGCCTCCGTAAGATGCTGCTGGCGATGACCAGCGACATCCGCGTCGTTATCGTCAAACTGGCCGACCGCCTCCATAACATGCGGACCATCGGATCCATGGCGCCCGAGAGACGCGAGGCCATCGCTCAGGAAACACTCGATATTTACGCCCCCATCGCGCACCGCCTGGGGATGGGTAAAGTCCGCGGCGAATTGGAAGATCTTTCTTTCCAAGCTTTACAGCCCGAAGCCGCCGAAGATCTCATGCGTGAGATCGACACCAAGCGCCACAAGCACGAAGAGTATTTGCTCGAACTTAAAGCCGACATCGAGCATAAACTGCAGCGTGAAGACATTCCCGCACGCGTGCAGGGGCGAGTCAAACGCGCCTATTCCGTTTACCTCAAACTCAAGCGCCAACGCATCACGCTCGATCAGGTTTACGACATCCTCGCCATTCGCATCATCACCGATTCCGTAAAAAATTGTTACGCCGCGCTAGGCGTCATTCACAACGAGTGGCACCCGATCCCCGGCCGCATCAAAGACTTCATCGCCATGCCGCGGCCCAATCTGTATCAATCGCTCCACACCTCCGTCATTGGCCCCGGCGGCATGACATTCGAAGTGCAAATCCGCACCGAAGAGATGCATAAGATCGCCGAAGAAGGCATTGCCGCTCACTGGAAATACAAAGAAGGCAGCAAGGGCCCCGACGAAGACGATCAACGCATCGCTTGGCTCCGCCAACTCGTAGAGTGGCAGCGTGACATGAGCGATTCTGGCGAGTTTTTTTCCACGCTCAAAGTCGATCTCTATTCAGAAGAAGTTTACACCTTCACTCCGCGCGGCCGCGTCATCGTTTTACCGCGCGATGCCACCCCGTCACTTCGCCTACGCCATTCATAGCGACGTCGGCAATACCTGCGTAGGCGCGCGCGTGAACGGCTCGATGAAGCCTTTGAAAGCGGCGCTGCGCAATGGCGATGTTGTGGAGATTCTCACGCAGACTGGCCATCAGCCCAGTCGCGACTGGCTGGCGGTTGTCAAAACTTCTAAAGCGCGTAACAAAATCCGCCATGTCATCAACGCGGTGGAACGCGCCAAAGCCGTGGAAATCGGCCAGAAGTCACTCGAAAAAGAAGCGCGCCGCTTCGGTGTCAGCTTAGGCCGCATCTCCGATCACGATCTCCAAATCGCTCGCCTCCGAATATGGCGTCAGCAAAACCGAAGATCTCTACGCCGCTCTCGGCTTCGGGCGTTTCTCCGCACGCCAGGTGTTGCGGAAACTGGCACGTACCGAAGAAGTACGCCAAGCGCCCGCCGAAGAACCGCTCACTCCGCCGCCCCTCGCAGAAGGGCGGGGCGGCAGCGGCCCAACCCCACGGCTCACCGCTCGGCGACAAAGATCTCGTCATTCAAGTCAAAGGCGCCGACGACGTTCTCGTCTATCGCGCCAAATGTTGTAACCCAGTGCGCGGCGAACCCATTGTCGGCTATATCACGCGCGGTAAAGGTATCGCCGTCCACTCCGTGCAGTGCTCCAATGTTCAGAAGCTGATGTACGAAGCCGAGCGCAAAATCGCCGTGGAATGGGCTCGTAGCGCCAGCGATCCGCTGCCCGTGCGCGTCATGATTTACACCGACGACCGGCCAGGCATCCTGCACCAGCTCACGTCCATCCTCAGCGCCGAATCCAGCAACATCCGCACCCTCGAAGCGCGCGGCGACGAGAAACGTACGGACGACACCGCCATTATCGAAATCACCATGGACGTGAAAGACAAGAAGCAACTAGAACGCGTCATCACCGCCTTCCGCCGCATTCCTGGCGTGCGCGATATCGAACGCATGCAAAGCGCCTCGTAACCAATTCATGGAAATTCAAGCAGAACTCGATCCCGAACACATCGCTATCTCTAAATCCACCGGCATCAAAATTGATTGGCGCGACGGCCACCACAGCGATTACACAAATGGCTATTTGCGCGACGAATGCCCCTGTGCCACCTGCACTGGCGCGCACGGTACCGAACCCCAAAAGACGAATTACCGGAAACAGGAACTGTTTCCGATGTACAAACCCACGCTCAAAATGAATTCAGTGGAAGAGGTGGGCCAATATGCCGTGCGCATTCACTGGAATGACGGGCATAGCACCGGGATCTACTCTTACGATCACCTGCGCAAAATTTGCCCGTGTCCCGAATGTCGCGCAAAAGAGAGGCCTGAGCCTCTCTTACAATAAGCGGAAGCTGACTTCTACCTGCGCTTGCACAGGTACCGCTCGTCCGCCCTTCATGCCCGGCCGGAAGCGCCACTTCATCACCGCTTCAATAGCTTTCTCGTCTAGACCCAAGCCCAACGGCCGAACCACTTTGATGTCGCGGGGCAGGCCATCCACGCCCACTACAATCGAAAGCAGCACGCTGCCCGAATACTTGGCCTTGCGCGCTTCTTCGGAATACTCAGGTTCGGTCTTCGAGATCAGCGTGGGCGCCGAAACTTCGCCGCCAATGTGATAAGCGCCGCCGCCCGCTCCGCCGCCGCTACCAGGACCATAACCGTTACCGTTGCCCGAACCAATGCCTGTACCGGTACCGTTGCCAAGGCTGCTTTCATTCAGCAAGCTGTTCTGCGCTCCATATTGATCGGCTTCGATCTTTGGAATCTCGGCGGTGATGGTCGGAACCATCGGCAGCTTCGGTTGTGGAATCGCCATGGTCGGGGGGACGAATTGCTTCGGTGCAAACTTCGGAGCCTCACCGTGGCTCGCGGGCTTCAGATCATGTTGGCCACCGCCGCCGCCCGCTTTCTCCGAAGATTTGGGCAGCTTGAGTTTCGGTTCTGGGAGCGGTTGGAAGTATAGGTCGGTCACCTGCTTCATCTTCTTCTGCACCGCCGGCGTCTGGAACGCAAACAGCAGTAACAGAACCACACCCGCGTGAATGGCAACCGACATCACTCCCGAACGGCCCTGGCCGCCACCATAGGCTCCCCAAATTTCGGGAACTTCTACGGCCTTCGAAGTAATTTGCAGGGGAGGAAGTTTGGGCGGGTTGATGGCGTCTTTAATATTGCCAATGAGCGACTTAAACCAAGGCTGCTCGATATCGGAAATATCGCCTAATTCCGAACCCTCTAACGGCCGCGACGTCAATTCCAACGGCGGCAGTTTGGGCGGATTCAGCGCTTCCCCAATATTCTTAAATATCGATTTGTACCAAGGCAGCTCAATGTTCGTCGCTATCAGGAGATTATCCAAATGCGAATCTGACGGAACTGATCTGGGCTCCATAGGTCTGTTTGCCGATTCCTTATCTTCTACCATGCTGCTCAAAGACACACCCCGCTCTTCCAATTTGCGGCACACTATGCCCAATGGTAGGACGCGATACCGAAATTCACAGTTGCAAAGAATATTGCAATACTGTTCATGCCAGTACCACTAGTCTAACCCAATTCGCATAGCAACTTGCTCCGCGCGCCCTTTTCTTAAGTACTCTTTACCCAAACGTTTACAAACTATACTAAACGCCCTCTAAAAGAAAGCTGCTAGCGGCTTTCCACATGTCTTCCAGTACGTCTGTTAGCTCGTGCCCGGATTTGAATTCCATTAAATGAAGGTTTGGCCGAGCCGCAACATAACGTCGCGACTGCTCAATCGGCACCAGCGGATCGTCCAACCCGTGAAATAACAAACCGGGTTGGCGAATTTCCGGAAAAGCTTCAAACCGCGCCGCGTCTTCCATCAAGCCGAAATCCAGCGGCATCTCTTTGCCTTCTCCATAATGAAAGACCGAAACCGTCCCGTTTTTTCTCCACGTCTCCAGCTTTTCCTGGCCTAATTCCTTACGCCACAGGTCATAAAAACCAAAAGCCGGCGCCAGCAAGACCACTCGCTCCACCAAACTGTGGATACCGTTCGGCCGCTAGCGCCGCCAAATAGCCACCCATGCTCGACCCGAACACCACCGCTGGCCCCGCCGCGAGCAATGTATCCACAATGCGCAACTGCCCGCTCAGCGTCAGGTGCTCAAAATCGCCCGCCGCCAAATCCGGCGTTTCCACGCTAAATCCTTGCGCCGAAAGCTTTTCGCCAAAAAATTGCGCCTTGCGTGAGTTCGGGCTCGAAGCGAATCCATGCAGATAAATCACTCGTTGCGTCAACAAGTCTTCATTCTAGGCAAAGCGATTCGCTAGAATCTGGTAGAGCCTTCCCGCGTTACCGAATCACGCGCCAGGGTCGGTCGATTTTTGCCGATGCGCTAGCTTAGTGTGTTGGGTATAGTGAGTGGGGTTCCGCCTTGCGCGGCTAACGCCTGCCAGCGCACCCCAGGAGCACAGGAGATATATATTTAAATGCCAGTAGCCGATAAAGTAAAGCAGATCATTGTTGAACAGCTTGGTGTCGATGAAAACCAGGTTGAGCCTAGCGCATCTTTCGTAGATGACCTTGGCGCCGATTCCCTCGACATCGTTGAACTCGTCATGGCTTTCGAAGAAGCCTTCGGTCTCGATATCCCCGACGAAGACGCCGAAAAGATTAAGACTGTGAAAGACGCCGTCGACTACATCGAGTCGAAAAGCAAGAAATAACCACTGCCTATCCGATGGCGCAGAGAAGAGTAGTTGTTACTGGCGTAGGGCTGATTTCCTCTGTAGGCTCAGGGACCGAGGAAGTTTGGTCAGCTCTACTCCGTGGTGAAAGCGGCATTGGTCCCATCACTCAGTTCGACCCGAAAGATTACGCAGCCCGTATTGCCGGCGAAGTCAAAAATTTTGACCCGCTCGCGTACGTCGATAAAAAAGAACTGAAAAAGATGGGGCGGTTCATTCAGTTCGCCATCGCGGCGAGCGAGTTTGCCGTCAAATCCGCTCAACTCCAAGTGACCGAAGCCGATTCCGAAAACGTGGGCGTTTACATCGGCAGCGGCATCGGCGCGTTCGAGGTCATTGAGCGCGAGCATAAGATTCTCTTGGAACGCGGCCCCAGCCGTATGTCGCCGTTCTTTATTCCCTCATGCATTGTCAATTTGGCCAGCGGCTATGTGTCCATCCGCTATAACGCTAAAGGTCCCAACTCCGCCACCGCCACTGCTTGCACCACCAGCGCACATTCCATTGGCGATTCGTTCCGCCTCATTCAACACGGCTATGCCGACGTTATGATTTGCGGCGGCAGCGAAGCCTGCATTACGCCCATGGGCGTTGGCGGGTTCGCGGCTATGCGAGCGTTGTCTACTCGTAACGATGAGCCGCAGCGCGCCTCGCGTCCGTGGGATAAGGAACGCGATGGCTTCATCATCGGTGAAGGCTCCGGCATTTTGATCTTGGAAGAGTTGGAGCGCGCCCAAAAACGCGGCGTTCCCATCTTAGCCGAAATCGTCGGTTATGGCATGAGCGCCGACGCGCATCACATCACCGCTCCGCCCGAAGATGGCAACGGCGGCTTCCGCGTCATGCGCAATGCGATGAAGGATGCCGGCATCGAACCTGCGCGCATTCAATACATCAACGCCCACGGCACCTCCACCGGCTTGGGCGACAAAGCCGAAACACTCGCCATCAAGACCGCCTTCGGCGACCACGCTAAGAAACTGGCCGTCAGTTCCACTAAATCCATGACGGGCCACTTACTCGGCGGCGCCGGTGGTTTGGAAGCAGGCGTCACTGTCCTGGCCATTCGCGACAAAATCGCCCCGCCCACCATCAACTACGAATTCCCCGATCCCGATTGCGATCTCGACTACGTGCCCAACAAAGCGCGCCCGATGGAGATCGAATACGCGCTGTCGAATAGCTTCGGCTTCGGCGGCACCAACGGCTGCCTCATCTTCAAGCGCTTCGAAAAGTCGTAGATGATCCGCCCCTGCCACCCTGAAGACTTTGACCAAGTCTACGCGATTATCAACGACGGCGCCAAAGCATACCAAGGCATCATCCCCGCTGATCGTCTGCGCCATCCCTACATGTCGCGCGACGAACTCCAGCACGAAATCGCCGCCGGGGTCACGTTCTCCGCTTACGAAGATTCCGGTCAGCTAGTCGGCGTCATGGGCATTCAACCCGTGCAAGACGTCACCCTCATCCGCCACGCCTACGTCCGCACCACTCACCAGAAGCACGGCATCGGCGCACAACTTCTATCTCATCTGCGCGCCCAAGCCACCACGCCTATCCTCATCGGCACCTGGGCCGCCGCTGTCTGGGCCATCCGCTTTTACGAACGGCACGGCTTCCACCTTGTTGGTCCGGAAGAAAAAAATCGTTTACTGAAGAAATATTGGACTGTGCCCGACCGCCAAATCGAAACCTCGGTCGTCTTGTCAGACTCCCGTCACTGAGCATTGGCCCCTGCCGTCTCTTTATGAGTGGGCAGACGGCTCGCCGGCGGCAATGCGCACGGGGGTACCGGAAATGAGCGAATCGGGGGGATTGACAATCAGTTGATCTTGCGGGCGCAGTCCGGACAAGACTTCTAACGAATCGCCAAAATCGCGGCCGACGGTGATGGGCAGGAGGACCGCTTTGCCATCGCGAACAACCGCAGCGCGGATGCCTTCGGAACGGAACATCACAGTTGTGACCGGAATGGTCATGGCGTTGGCGACGGTGCCGGAAAACTTCAAGTGAACGGCGACATACGCGCCGGGAAGGAGTTCGCCGGTGGGATTATCAACGTCTACCTCCACGAGAAGAGTGCGGGATGTCATGTCGATGGAGTTGGCATCGCGAACGATGGTGCCGGGAAAACGGCGGCCGGGGAATTCGTTGAGTGTGAGGGTGGCGTGCGAGCCTATTTTGGCGGCCTGTTCGTAATCCTCGGGCACGCTGACAAACACGCGGAGCTTCTGAATGGCCGAAATGTGGAAAAGTTCCTTGCCGCTGCTCGGGTTCGATCCGGCGTCGATCAGCGCTCCGATATCGGTGTTGCGCGCCGTGATGACGCCATCAAAAGGCGCGTAGATCTTCTCATATGATTGCAGGTCTTGCAGTCTCTTTACATTGGCGGCGGCCGATGCGACCGCAGCTCTCTTGGCGTTGAGGTCGGCGGTGGCGTTGTCACCGTCCTGGCGGGCGACGACACCTTTCTTTTGTAGGTTGAGAATGCGGGTGGCGGTTACTTCCGAGAGACTCAAGTTCGCTTTGGCGCTTTCAAGGTCGGCTTCCGCCTGGCGGAGTTGTTGATCGGCTTCGGGTGCTTCGACCTCAGCGAGGATATCGCCCTTATGAACGTGAGTGCCGATATCGGCATACCACTTTTTGAGGTATCCGCTAATGCGAGCGTAGATAGGCGCGTCGATAAAGGCCTGGGTGTTTCCGGGCAGCACTAAATCCTGAGCCGCGGCTCCCAGCGTGGGGTGGGTGACTGAGACCGTGAGAACTGAGTCTTCATGAGTTTGCACAACCAGCGCCTTGGCAGCGAGGACACGGGTGGAAATACCCTTGTACACAAACCAGCCGATGATGGCGAGTGCGGACAAACCGAGAGCGAGAAGCCCAAGCAACAGACCAACGGACAATCTGCCGCGTGGCGGTGGCATCGCGTCGGGAGGATCGCCCACGATTGGGTTCACGGAAGACTCTTCAGGTTCGTTGAGTTTCATGGGTTAATAGCGAGCGGGTTCCAGACGTTCGTGTGGCTGCGGCTGTCCTCTCCGCTGATTCAGGAAATTGTGAAAAAGGCTGAACACCGCCGGGACAAAGAACAAAGTGGCTCCGGTGGCGCAGATCAATCCGCCGATAACGGCGCGGCCAAGGGGTGCATTCTGCTCACCGCCCTCGCCCATGCCAATGGCCATCGGCACCATACCGATGATCATTGCGAGCGCAGTCATCACGACAGGGCGGAAACGGGTGAAGCCGGCTTCAATAGCGGCCCGCAAAGCATCTCCATGCGCCGCCAAACGTTCCTTGGCAAAAGCCACAACCAGGATGCTATTGGCCGTGGCGACACCCATGCACATAATCGAACCCATCAAAGCGGGAACACTCAAGTGTGTGTCGGTGAAGAACAGGAACAGGACGATGCCGGTTAAGGCCGCCGGCAGGGCGCTAATAATAATGAACGGATCAAGCCAGGACTGAAAGTTGACAACGATGAGGAAATACACGAGGACGATGGCCACCGCCAGTCCGGCCGCCAAACCACTATAGGATTCTTTCATGGTGGAAACCTGGCCGCGGATGACGGTCTTAGATCCGCGCGGCAGATTTTTTTGATTGGCATTGACGATGCGATTAATATCACTGGCGGCCGAGCCAAGATCGCGGCCTTCCACGGAACCAAAAATATCGATAACGCGGTGAATGTTGTAGTGATTGACAACCGCCAAGGTGTCGGCTCGGGTAATGGTGCTGACATCGCCTAAAATTTCCGGGTGCAAGGCGGTACTGGAATTAATCGGTATGTTTTGCAAATCCTGCAGCGAATCAATGCGGTATTGCGGGGTTTGCGTCACGATGTTGTAAGTGACGCCGTTCTTGGGATTCAGATAAAAAGATGGCGTGGTTTGAAAACTGCCGCTGAGAGAGACGAGCATGCTGCTGGCGATATCGTTTTGGGTGAAACCGGCCTGTTCGGCTTTGGTGCGATCGACGTTGATCTCCAGTTTAGGCTGATTGAAAGCCTGCTGAATTCGCAGATCGACCACGCCCGGAACCTGACGAATCTGACTGAGCAGACGATCGGCGAAATCGCGATTGGCCGCCGTATTAGAACCTTCCACCTGTACGTCAATCGGGGCCGGCAGGCCAAAGTTGAGGATCTGGGTGATCATGTCGGCAGGCAAGAAGTAAAACAGGACGCCGGGGAACTGCCGGTTGAGCTTCGCACGCAGAGCCTCGACCCAGTGCTGTGTCGGATAGCGGCGGTTTTGTTGGAGCGAAACGAGAATATCGGAGTCGGACGGACCAATGACGCCACTCGTGCTGTAGGTAGTGTTGATGCCGCTGTAAGGCAGGCCCATGTTATCGACAATATTGTCGATTTCGGAAGCCGGAATGGTTTCGCGGATGGATTGATCGACAAAGTCGTTCAAACGGGCGGTTTCTTCTATGCGGGTGCCGGTGGGGGCGCGCAGGTGCAAGTGAAACTGGCCATTGTCGCTGGTGGGGAAGAAATCCTGGCCGAGCCAAGGGAAAAGCAGAAGCCCGCACAGGCACAAGGCCAGGAACCCGGGCACGAAAAGAAGACGCCGGTAGACGAATGTGGTGAGTAGGAGTTGATAGGCAACGCGGATTCGCTCGAAGGCGTGTTCGAAGCTGCGCTGAAGCAAGATGAACGGATTGCGGGTGGGTCGCAGTTGAAAGTCATGGGGTTTCAACAAGTAGAGCGCCAGGGTAGGCACCAGCGTGCGCGACAGGAAATAGGAAGCGAGCATGGCGAAAACGACTGCTTCGGCGAGGGGCACAAAAAGAAACTTGGCCACTCCGGTCAGGAAGAACATGGGCAGGAAAACAATGCAGATGCAAAGTGTGGCCACTAAGGCGGGAACGGCGATTTCATGGGCGCCGTCGAGGATCGCCTGCCGCAGTTCCTTATCGAGCGCCAGATTGCGGTTCACGTTTTCAATTTCGACGGTGGCGTCGTCCACCAAAATGCCCACGGCCAGGGCGAGGCCGCCGAGCGTCATGATGTTGATGGTTTCGTGAATCGCGCTCAGGCAGATGATGGAAACCAGGATTGAGAGCGGAATGGAAACCGCGATGATGATGGTGCTGCGCCAGCTCCCAAGGAAGACCAGAATCATGAGCCCGGTGAGGAACGCGGCGATGAGCGCTTCCCGCAAAACCCCGGAAATAGCAGCCCGCACGAAAATCGACTGATCGGCGACCGGCTCGATTTTGACCGAAGGCGGCAGTGTTTTGCGAATCTGCGGCAACGCATCGAGTACACCCTTGACGACGCTCAAAGTGGAGGCGTCGCCGTTCTTGAGTACGGTCAGCAGGGTTCCACGTTCGCCATTAAGGCGAACGATATTGGTCTGGGGCGCGAAGCCGTCGGAAACGGTAGCCACGTCACGCACGTAGATGGGCGTGTTGTTGGCCGACAATTTGATAGGCAGATCGTTCAATTCACGCACGGTCAGCGGAGTGGAATTCAGTTCCACGTCGTATTCAAACTGGCCGATTTTGGCGGTACCGGAAGGAAGAATGATGTTCTGTCTGCCGATGGCGTTTACGATGTCGGAGGCGGATAGGCCCTTTGACTGAAGCAAGCCGGTGTTGAGACTGACGTTGACTTGGCGCTGTTTGCCGCCGTAAGGATACGGCAGTTCGGCGCCGCGAACAATTACCAAGTCGGGCCGGATGAAGTTCTGATCGTAGTCGTTGAGCTGTGCTTCCGAGAGGCTGTTACTCGATACGGCGAGTTGCAGGATGGGCACAGTAGATGCGCTGTACGAGAGGATGAAGGGCGGTTGCGTGCCGGGCGGAAGATTGTGAACCTGCGTTTGGGAGATGCTGGTGATCTGCGCGTTGGCGGTATCGATGCTGGCGCCCGGTTGCAAGAAGGTCTTGATAATGGCGCGGCCCGGAAGGGTGACAGATTCGGTGTGCTCAATATTGCTGACCACGGTGGTGATGCCGCGTTCGACGCTGGAAGTGATGCGGCCTTCCATGTCTTCCGGGTTCATTCCTGTGTACGTCCAAACGGAAGCGACGACGGGGATATCGATGTTCGGAAAGATGTCGGTGGGAGTGCGAAGAATGACGAGCGGACTGACCAAGATAATGATGATGGCCAACACGATGAACGTGTACGGGCGGGCTAGCGCAAGTCTAACGATCCACATAGTGGTGTTCGAACACCGAGGCCATGCTCCAGTGCGGTCTAATTGCGGGAAAAAACGCTTTCTTTCTTCAGTCTAGCAACGGTATACGGGGGCGCTCCAATAAAGTAACCCGGCGACAACTGAGTGCAAGGAGATATGGGCTGATGGGAGACCCTTGATTTCGTCTGCGAGGATTCTCGTCCGCGCCCGGCCGTTCCTCCTGCGAGTGTGATTCAATCGGCATGACAACCGGACCCATGATGGGATTCGCACTGCTTGCCACTGCCCGCCTGGTCTGGCGCCATGCACGGAATGACAACATAATCCCAGCGTGTAAGAGACGACAAAGCAGACATACTCCCCAATGGTCGCGAAGAAACGAAGAGCTTTTTCATTCTGCGCCCCTATTGTTGCTCGACGACAGGGCGGTGTGCTCTTGATAAGTCTTCCAAACACCAAAAGCCGTAAGCAATCCCAGTATCAGAACGAAGATGGGAATCACCGGCGCCTTGATGCCAAGAGGAAGAACGCTCGCAGGCACCTCAGGCTGTAGGTGTACATAAATGGCCACGCCCATCTGAACAACCAGCATCAAACACGCAATCAACAGGATTTGATCTCTCCTTTTTGGGGCCAACGACTTGCCCAGCCAAGGCAACAGGTACAGACACCCAGTGACCATCTCCCCCAATTTGCCCGCCAGAATCGCCTCGTGCGGTAGATGACTCTGTTGAATCTGGATATCAAACCATCCACGGATCGGCTGGAAGAATTTGAGCAATCCAAACATGAACATCACAACTCCCAGGAACAGCGCTAAAGCCTTGATGAGGCGATCTGACATTTTTCTTTTCTCCTTGTGAGGCTGATTGACTAAAGACAGACAGGTCTGTCTCTTATACGCTGAGTATAGACAGACACGTCTGTCCTTTGTCAAGCGGGCCTTTGATGAAAACTATCGAAAAAACCGATCCGCGCGCAAGAATCCTTGACGTGGCCAACCGCCTCTTCTATGCAGAGGGTGTCCGCGCGACCGGCACCGAGAAAATTATGTCCGTCTCCGACGTCGCAAAGGCCACCTTCTATCGGCATTTCGAAAGCAAAGATGCCCTCGTGCTCGCCTACCTCGATCAGCGCGACCGGTCATTCTGGGAATATCTTCTCAGCCCCGCTCCCCCGCAAGACATTCAGGAAGCCTTGCTCAGAATCGAACGTCTCGTGAACCGCCCCGAAGTAACCGGCTGCCCGTTCCTTCAAATCGCCTCTGAATACCCGGACACCGCCCATCCCTTCCATGGCCGGGCGATTCAACACAAAGACAAATTACGCGATTATCTTGCCGAACTCTTAAAGCCCCACGCGGCTAATAAAAAGGCCGCTGCGGCCGCGCTATTGGGCGTCATCGATGGCGCCCTATCCACTCGCTTGATGTTTGGAACTTTGAAACAGGTTCCGCTTCTCCCATCCGCCGAGGCGATACTCAAAAACCTTCAGCCGCGGAACGCGCGCAAAGTAAATCCCTGAAAGAAAATTAGAAAAAATGGGGACATCGCGGTTTTGCGTCACGAATGCCGCGAACCAGGCATCACCTGTAGCAGCAGTGTCACGTTTTTTTCATTCCGAGGCGCAGCATAAACCAATGCCCGACTTTCCAAAAATCCGCCTCGGCCGCTCTTCTGTCTCTCATCACCGCAGCCAGCCGATCAATCTTCCAAAATCGCCGAACGTTCGAGTCTGCCTCGTTAAGATAGCGAGTGAGTGGAAGAACTCAAAGGCTGCGGCTCTGGCGTCGAAAGGTCACTTTATGACTGAGCGGGAAAAGATGCTCGCCGGCGAGCCCTACCAGTCGCGAGATGCCGAACTTCTGGCGCTTTATCACCGCACAAAGGCGCTTCTTCAAACGTTCGCTGGCGCCCCCTCAACAGACACTGCCGGCAAACAAGAAATCTTACGTTCTCTCTTCGGCTCTGTAGGGTCCATAGTCTGGATTGAAAGCCCGTTTGCCTGTGACTACGGAGTGAACATACACATTGGCGACGATTGTTTCATTAACTACAATTGTGTTTTTTTAGACAGTCACCAAATCACCATTGGAACCTTTGTCCTCATCGGTCCTGCTGTGCAGCTTTATACCGCCGGTCATCCTCTTTCAGCGGACGAGCGAATTGTTTGGGACGAGCAGTAAACACAAAGACGTTAGTGACTCGCGCTCTTCCCATCTCAATCGGTGACTGCGCCTGGATCGGCGGCAGCGCTATTGTGTTGCCCGGCGTCAAGATTGGAAGCGGATCTACAATTGGTGCTGGCATCGTCGTTACCAAAATATTCCAGAACGTTGTTTTGCGGCTGGAAATCCGTGTCGGGTGATTCGCGCGCTGTGAGGGCGCTCTGGTTTCGCTGTAACCACCACAAACTAAAAAAGTTACGCCGCGACCCTTCAAAACCACCCATCCGCCAAATCTCAGTCACAACTTTACCCCCAGAGGC
>CAWJBS010000038.1:0-10947 GCA_963840845.1 Bryobacterales bacterium | reverse complement strand
TTATTATTTTTAATACTTTCATTCCCTTGCATAAAAATCCCTTCTAGGGTACGCTGTTTTTGTACGGTCTTGCTTCCTCCTACCGGAGTCCGCAAACCCACCGTCGCTCCGTGATATGAATCGGCTTTCCACAGTCGTCGTGCTCCTCGGCCCAGTCGTTACGGGCTCTGCCTAGGACCGCCTCACGAGTTGAAATCGAGGGCCACCTGGCAGAGATCACCATCAGCCAAGTGGCCCTTTTTATTTCTAAAAGTCAGAAAATAGGAAAATATGTCATCCAACTTGTTATCCGGCGCTAAAATCCTGCTGCAGTGCTTGTCCGCGGAAAATGTCGAAGTCATTTTCGGCTACCCGGGCGGCGTCACTATCCCTTTATATGACGCCCTCTACGATTACCCCATCAAGCATGTCCTCGTTCGCCACGAACAGAATGCTGCTTTCGCCGCGCAAGGCTATTCGCGCGCCACGGGTAAAGTAGGCGTTTGCTGCGCCACCTCAGGTCCCGGCGCAACAAATCTCATCACGGGCCTCGTGGACGCCATGATGGATTCCATTCCGATCGTCGCCATCACCGGCCAAGTCTCCAGCAAGCTCATGGGCACCGATGCGTTCCAGGAAGCCGACACGTTCGGCATCACGCGCCCTTGCACCAAGCACAATTTCCTCGTCAAAAACATTGCAGACCTGCCGCAGGTCATTCACGAAGCCTTCTACCTCGCCGCGTCCGGCCGTCCTGGCCCGGTCCTGGTCGATATCACCAAAGACGCCTTCCAAGCGCAAGCTCACTACGCGCCCGTCACTGAAATTCATTTACCCGGTTACAAAGTCTATAGCGAAGGTCACGCGGGCCAAATCCGCCGCGCCGCGCAAATGATGTGGGAAGCGGAACGCCCCTTTGTTTACGCCGGTGGGGGCATCATCGCCGCCAACGCCAGTGCCGAACTCCGCGCCTTGGTCGAAGCTCTCGATGCGCCCGCCGTCTGCACTCTCATGGGTCTTGGCGCCATGCCTTCCGAACATCGCAACTTCATCAGCATGCCCGGTATGCACGGTAGCTATGCCGCCAATATGGGCATGTCCGGTACCGATCTCATCATCGCCCTCGGCACCCGTTTCGACGATCGCGTCACCGGCCGCCTCTCCGCTTTCGCCCCGCACGCCAAAGTCATTCACGTCGATATCGACCCCGCCGAAATCAGCAAGAACCGCACCGCCGATCTCCCCATCGTGGGCGACGTAAAGAAGGTCATGCCGAAACTGCTGCATGAACTCAACGATCTCGCGCCCACCATGAAGGCCAAAAACGCCGCCGCGCGCCAAGCCTGGTGGAAGCAGATTCAAGATTGGAAAGAAGAGAATCCGCTCGTTCCCGTCAAGTCCGATACCGAAATCAAGCCGCAGCACCTCATGGCCGAAATCGACAAGTTGTCCGGTGGCCGCGCCATCGTCACCAGCGACGTCGGTCAGCATCAAATGTGGTCCGCCCAGCTCATTCGCTTCAACGAACCGCGCCTCTGGATCAATTCCGGCGGCCTCGGCTCCATGGGCTTCGGCCTCCCGGCCGCCATCGGCGCACAATTCGCCCGTCCCGATAAGCTCGTCTTCTCCATCGTGGGCGATGGCGGTTTCCAGATGTCCATCCCCGAACTCGCCACCATTGTCAACCAATCGCTGCCCATCAAAATCATCGTCATGAACAATGGCTATCTGGGCATGGTGCGTCAGTGGCAGGAACTCTTCTATAACAACCGTTTGAGCGAAGTGAAGCTCACTTCGTTCCCCGACGTCGAAAAGCTCGCCGCCGCTTATGGCTTCAAAGGCCGCACCGTGACCTCTGTCGAAGAAATGCCCGCCGCTCTCAAAGCCGCCATCGACGAGCCCGGTCCGTTCCTCTTGAACGTCATGGTTTCGCCCTTTGAAAACGTCTTCCCCATGGTCCCCGCCGGTGGCGCCATCAACGAAATGGTCCTGAGAACTCCCCAGCCGGTGGAGGTGTAAACAACAATGCAACAGATTATTTCAATCCTCATGGAAAACAAACCCGGCGCCCTCATGCGCGTCACCGGGTTGCTCAGCCAGCGCGGCTATAATATCGAAACGCTGACGGTCGCCCGCACCTTCGACCCCACACTCTCCCGCATGACCATCATGGTTGACGTGGAGCCCAGCACCCGCGCCCAAGTCATCAAGCAGATGTCGAAGCTCGTCAACGTTCTGCAAGCGACGGATGTGACCGACGGCCCTGCCGTCAACCGCGAACTGCTCCTCGTCCGCGTCCGCACCACTCAGCAGAACCGCACCGCGGTCTTAAAGGAAGCCGAAATCTTCCACGCCCGCGTGGTCGATTCCACCACCGAGGGCTTTTGCCTCGAAGCCACCGGCGACTCCGAAAAGCTCGACGAATTTGTCGATGTCATGCGCGGCTACGGCGATATCGAAGTCACCCGCTCCGGCATGGTCGCTATGTCCCTCGACAACAAAAAGCTCCGTCTCTCGGCCCCCGTGCCCCTCGGCGCCTCCGCCGAAGAAGTCCTCGAACTCCAAGGTGCCGACTAACGTTTTAATCGAAATCCCCAACCCAAAAGGAAACTATGCCACGTAGATTTTATGAAAAAGACGGCTCCCTCGCGCCGCTCCAAAAGAAGACCATCGCCATCATCGGCTATGGAAGCCAGGGCCATGCCCACGCGCTAAACCTGCGCGATTCCGGCCTCCGCGTTGTCGTCGGCCTACCAGCCACCAGCAAGAGCGTCGCCAAAGCTAAGGGCGCGGGCCTCGAAGTGCTCAGCATCGCCGACGCCACCAAGGCCGCTGATGTCGTCATGATCCTCGTCCCCGATCACGTGCAAGGCGATACCTATAAGAACGAAATCGCCCCGCACATGACCAAGGGCAAAACCCTCATGTTCGCGCACGGCTTCAACATTCACTTCAACGAAATCAAGCCTGCCGCCGATATCGACGTGTCCATGATCGCCCCCAAAGCCCCCGGCCATCGCGTTCGCGAACTGTTCACCGAAGGCGTCGGCGTTCCCGGCCTCGTCGCTATCGCGCAAGACGCGTCCGGCAAGGCTCTCGAAAACGCACTGGCTTATGCCTATGGCATCGGTTGCCTCAAAGCGGGCGTCATCGAAACCACCTTTAAGGAGGAGACCGAAAGTGATCTGTTCGGCGAACAAGCCGTTCTTTGCGGCGGCGCGGGCGAACTCATCCGCGCCGGCTTTGAGACCCTCACCGAAGCAGGCTATGCCCCTGAAATCGCCTACTTCGAATGCTTGCACGAACTCAAGCTCATCGTCGATCTATCTATGAAGGCGGCTTCGGCTACATGCGCTATTCCGTCTCCGACACCGCCGAATACGGCGATTACACCCGCGGCCCGCGCATCGTCAACGCGGAAACCCGCGCGGAGATGAAGAAGATTCTGAGCGAAATCCAGTCCGGCGAATTCGCCAGAACCTGGCTGCAAGAAAACCGTGATGGCCGCAAGAAATTCCTCGCCATGCGCGAAGCCGCCAAAGATCAGCCCATCGAAAAGGTCGGTGCCGAACTGCGCTCCATGATGCCCTTCCTGAAGAAACGCAAAGAAGCCGGCGTCCCCGAAGAAGCCCCCGTCACAGCCTAACAATTCACCTTGCGGGGCAGACTCAAAGTTCGCCCCGACCGGTTACAAGTCTTCCCACCTTTTTTCGCGAACGCTAACTCCCGCCTATTCCGTCACTTCCCGTAAAACCCACCTACTGCGCCCCATCTCGCCCAACGGGCCGTCGAGCTAAAGTAACCCTGTCCGATTCTTCCTCACCGCAAGGTGTTCGAAGCGTTACCAACAGTTCCTTGAAAACCAAATACTCAATTCCCGCCACTCCGATTTCCGTCGGAGTTCCAAAACGCGGAAACCGGCGTCCGCGAAGACGCTACTGTTTCGGCGTAGTTGAATGTAGGTGGATAATCCCGCGCTGCAGCGCAATAGTCACAGCGTGCGTTCTGTCTTTCGCATCCAGCTTGCTCAAAATACTCTGCACATGCGCTTTCACCGTGCCCGGCGCGGTTCCCAAAACGTCGCCTACTTCCCTGTTCCCCAGCCCGCGCGCCACTAAACTCAACACCTCCACCTCGCGGGGCGTCAACGCCACATCCGGAAAGAAGCCAGTCAGTTGTTGTGCCACTTCCGCCGGAATAAAGCGTTTCCCCTCGTGTACCATCCGAATCGCCCTCACCACCTCGGTGTGTACCATTTCCTTCAGAATGTACCCGCGCACCCCTGCTTCCAAAGCCCGATAAATGTCTTGGTCGCCATCGTAAGAAGTCAGCGCAATGATCCGCGCTTCCGGAAACTCCTGCCGGATTGCCGCCGTCACTTCGCGTCCGCTCATGTCCGTCAAACGCAGGTCCATCAGCGTCACATCGGGCTTGTGTTGCCGGAACAGCGCAATCGCCTCGGCCCCGGTGCTCGCCGCCGCCACCAGTTCCAAATCCGGTTCCGTAGACAAAATGGCAGCGATGCCTTTGCGAACCAGATCATGATCGTCAACTGAAAGAATCCGTATCATGCGCGTGGCTTAATCACGACAGACAACGTAGTTCCCTGCCCTTCCTTGCTATCAATCGACAAGTTGGCCCCTATTTCCTTCGCCCTTTCGAACATGCCGACAATCCCGAAATGCCCAAACCGCTGTCGTTCGGCATCAAAACCGCTCCCGTCGTCTTTAATCAACATCTTAATCTGTTCCGGCGATTGCTCCAGTTGCACTTCCAACCGCCGCGCGCCCGAATGCCTCACCACATTATTCATCGCTTCTTGCGCAATCCTCAGCAGTTGATACTCAACTTCTGGCGATCCTGCGAGCGATACCTGATCCACACGCACCACACGCGCGAGTCTGCCTTTGTCCGCCGCATCCAGCGCCAGCTTCTGGAGCTTGCTCGAGAACTCAATCGAACCACTCGTCGGCATCGTCCGCAATCCCCACAGCGATTGCCTCGCTTCCGTCGAACACCGCGCCGCATCCTGGATAATTTCGCCTAACAAGTTTCGTTCTTTCGACACCGGCAGTTTCGTCCACAGCGCCTGCAATTGCATAGTAATGCCCGAAAGTCCTTGCAGCAAAGTGTCATGCAACTCACGCGCAATCCGGCTGCGCTCTCCTAAAACTTCGTCGAACCGGTGTTTCAGTCGAGCAATCCGCAGCCGGACTGCCCCGACAATCGCGCCAGCCGCCAGAAATCCCAATAACGGAAAGAACCAGCTTCGCTGATAAAGTTGCGGTTCGACCACAAATGTAAACGCCGCGTCTCGCGTACTCGCCACCCCGTCCGCGTTCCGCGCAATCACCCGGAACTTGAAATGTCCCGGCGGCAAATTTGTGAAAAACGCTTCCCTCCGGCTTCCCGCTTCTGTCCACGTTTTGTCGAAACCGTCCAACATATAGCGAAACGTCATCTTCTCTGGCGACACAAAACTTAGCCCCGCATAGCGAACTTCTAAATTCCGTTCGTTCGGTTGCAAATCCAATCCGTCTACCGCATCCCGCCGTTGTCCATTTACGATGATCGACGTGATATTGGCAGGCGGCGGCGTGGTGTTATCCACCAGCCTGTGCGGATCAAGCACCACCAGCCCGTTCGTTGTCGAAAACCACAATCGTCCGTCACGCGTTCGGCACGCCGCCGGCTGCACACCCGAACGGCATTCAAACCGCAATTGCCCGGTACTAAAAGGAATGCTCGTTACGTAATGGATTTTATGATTCGTGAAATCGTCAATGTCCCGCTCGCTCACGCGAAAAATTCCTTTGCTCGACGCCATCCAAAAGCTGCCCGCATCATCGCGCAAAATTCCGTAAATGCGGTTGTCGAATAAACCATCTTTCACCCGCAAATGCGTCACCACGCCATTTTTCCAATGCAGCAAACCCGAACCGTTGGTTCCTAACCAAGCTTCTTTGCGTTCAACGTCGATAAACGAACAAACCACCGGATGAGTGATATCAAGCGAATACACCGTCTCTTTTCCATCTCGCAAAAAAGAAAATCCAGCCGCATCCGTACTAATAAATAGCCGCACCGATCGCCCCGCGTTGAGCGAAACAATCCCGCCTTTCGAAGCCGTCGAGACCGGCAAAAAACGCTTTCCGTCAAAACGATTTAATCCACGGCTTGTCCCCGTCCACAAATCTCCTTGCGCATCCACCGAAAGCGCACGCACTTCCGGCCCCGCATACGACGCAACCACTTTCCCGTTATGTAGCCGATTCAGTCCAGCGCGCGAACCAACCCACAAATCGCCACCGCGGTCAATTTGCAAACTTAAAATATAATCGTCCAGCAAACCGTTTTTCTTCGTCAGCGCCCGAAAATGATGCCCGTCGAAAACATTGAGGCCAAAACCGAGCGTCCCCACCCAAAGTTGCCCGTTGTTGTCTTCCACCACCGGGCCGGTTTCGTTGCTCAGCAATCCTTCGTTGGTTGAATATGGAGTTACTTTCCCGTCTGTGAATTGGTCTAGTCCATCCTTTGTACCGGCCCACAAACTCCCTTCGCGATCAACAAATAAAGACAGCACCACACTGTGCGAAAGGCCGTCGCGCGTCCGATAAACACTTAATTCGTCATTTCGATAACGCGTAACGCCATCATTAGTGCCAATCCAAATCGTTCCGTCCGGCCCTTCAATTAGCGAAAGGACTTCGTTATCAGCCAAGCCTTCCCGGCTGGTAAAACGGCGTATTTTACCCTTGGTAATTTCTAGCGCGCCGTTTGCCGTTCCCGCCCAAACTGAGCCGCTTTTCGCGACAAACCAGCGAGCTGAGATTCTCTTTCGATACAAGTTGAAAGTGCGCGCCATCCCACGAACCTAAACCGAAATCAAGTCCGGCCACCCAGCGCGTTCCATCCGCCGCAACGCACGTATCGCGAATTTGGTTGCTCGGTAACCCCTGAGCCTTGGAATAAAGCTGCATTTTGCCGTCTCGCGAAATGCGCGCCAAACCCACTGCCGTGCAAACCCAAGTTGAACCCGTGGCATCGGGCACCACACAAAACGCGTCATCAGCCGGCAATCCTTCTTTTTGGGTAAAACGTTTGACTTGATGATTCGGGCTAATGCGCACCGCTCCACTCCCCAACGAGGCCACCCACAGATTGCCGTCAATATCCTCCGCTAACGAGCGAATCAGCGTGCGTTGTAACCCCGCCTCCGCCGCGCTTTCAAACTCGCGAAAATGAATGCCATCGAAACGAATTAAGCTATCCTGCGTCCCCAACCAAAGAAAGCCATCGTGGCTCTGCAAAATCGAGTAAATGGTGGGCTGCAGCAAACCTTCTTCTTGGCCCCATGTGCGATGTGCATACTGGGTGAGAGTCTTGCTGGAATCGAGCGCGCAAACAGGCCACACCGCTATCGCGCAGATCGCTAAGAGCACATACCGTTTGGGCATCGATACCGTCATCTCTCCTTTGATAGTATTCTGACCAGTCCATTAATTTTTTCTATGTTGAAGAAACTGGCAGTTTTCTCCGCTCTCGCGTTCTGCACTCTCCCGTTATTCGCCCAGATTCCGGCCGGTGACATTCGTATTCACTACTCGCGGCCCGACGGCAACTATTCGGGCTGGACGGTCTACGCGTTTGAGAATACCACCGAAAACACGGGGAATTATGGCGGCGGGCCCGTTGCGGTCACTGGCACTGACAGTTATGGCGCTTACTTTGATGTGGGAGTTACCAGCGGCGCCAATAGCGTTGGCATTATCATCCACAATCCAACCCATACCGGCGGAGATCTTAAAGATCCTGGCCCCAACGAATTTGTGGATCCGTCCACGCAAGGCAACGAATATTGGGCTGTTTCTGGAGTGGATGCCCTCTACACTTCACAACCAGTACCGGCGAATGAGCCCGCATTGCTTTTGCCCGGCTATGCGCGCATCCACTATTACCGTCCAGACGGCAACTACGCTAATTGGAGCGTATACTCCTTTAACGACACAGAAGAGCCGACGTCGAACTTCAACGACGGTCCGGTATTCCAAACCGGTAGCGATTCTTACGGCGCATTCTTCGATATTAAGCTGATCACCAGCCCCAACGATTTAGGCTTTATTGTCCATAACACCAGCACCGGCGTCAAAGACCCCGGCCCCGATATGCACCTCGCTGTCAATACTTTTAAGGAGGCCTGGGTTATCTCCGGCGACTCGACTGTTTATACCTCTCTACCATCGGCGGGGCAGATTTTATCCTCCGGCTTCTCACGTCTCCAGGCTTTCTGGATCGATCGCGCCACGGTGGCTGTACCGGCGCAAAATATTCAAAGTGGCTGGACCTTGTCGCTCGTGTATTCGCCGACTGCCAATTTGCAAATCACTTCTACCTTTGGCCTCACCGGTGGAACCAGCATTCCGCTTACTCTGCTGTCATCAGGTCTCACTGCTGCACAGTTGCAGCAGTATCCACAATTGGCCGGCTATGCGGTTTATAAATTACCGGCTTCCGTCAGCTGTTCCCACGCTGAAGCAAGCCCTGAAAGGCCAACTGGCCGTCGCTGCGGCTGATTCGAGCAGTGCCCTGAAGTACCTAACTGGCGTCCAAATCGCTGGAGTTTTAGATGACTTGTTCTATTACGGCGGATCGCTCGGCGCGGTTTTCCCGAACCATGGAATGATCTCTATAAACGTCTGGGCGCCTACCGCGCAGTGGATGAAGCTGCAGCTTTTCCACAACGCCACAGACACGACACCTGCCAGTGTTCTTCCCATGACGGAAACCAACGGCGTGTGGAGCGCGCAAATTGATTCGTCGTGGACTAACCAATACTATTTGCTCGACACCATGGTCTATGTTCCCAGTTTGCATGAGATTGTTGAGAACGTTGTCACTGATCCTTACTCAGTGGATTTGGCGCTGAATGGCGTAAAGACAAGACTGACGAATCTTGCTAGCGACGCACAGAAGCCCCGAGGGTGGGACGAAAGCAGTTCGCCGCGGCTCAATTCACTCAACGACCTGACCATCTACGAATTGCACATGCGCGATTTCAGCGGCAAAGACCCGAGCGTCCCAGCGCAATATAGAGGCACCTACCTAGCGTTCACTGATCCAACCACGCATGGAATGCGCCACCTGCAGAACCTCGCCAATGCCGGCATGAAGGCGCTTCACATCTTACCCACGTTCCACATCGCCAGCATCAACGAAGATAAAACAACCTGGCAAACTACACCCAACCTCTCTGGCTACGCTCCCGATTCGGAAGAACAGCAAGCGGCCGTTACCGCCATCCAAAACAACGACGCTTACAACTGGGGTTACGACCCGGTCCACTATTTGGCTCCCGAAGGTGCCTACGCTTACAACCCAGACAATCGCGTCAAAGAATACCGCGAAATGGTGCAAGGTATCCATAATGCGGGTCTGCGCGTGATTCAAGACGTAGTTTTTAATCACACCAATTCAAGCGGCCAAGCTGCTAATTCAGTGCTGGACAAACTGGTTCCTGCCTATTACTACCGGCTCGACGCCGATGGCAACGTCGAAAACGGCAGTTGCTGTTCCGATACCGCCAGTGAGCATCGCATGATGGAAAAACTCATGATCGATACCGTCGTCACCAACGCCCGTCAATACAAAATCGACGGCTACCGTTTCGATTTGATGAGTTTCCATTTTGTCTACAACATGCTCCACATCCAAAGCGCGCTGTCAGCGCTCACTTTGGAAAAAGATGGCGTGGACGGATCGAAAATCTATCTTTACGGCGAAGGCTGGACAACGGGCGAAACAGCTAACGATGCGCTCGGTCCGAATGCCAGCCAAACCAATATGTATGGCACCGGCATCGGGACGTTTAACGACCGAATTCGCGATGGTGTGCGCGGCGGCGGACCCTTTTCAGATCAACGGGTGCAGGGCTTCGCCACTGGCTTATATACCGACCCAAGCTTGTACACAACCCAAAACACCTCTACCGCGGATCAATTGACAGCGCTGTTGCAAAGTTCGGATTGGGTACGAGCCGGCTTGGCCGGCAACATGCGCGACTTCACGTTCGTCGATAGCGCCGGCCAAACAGTGGCGGCCAACCAACTCATCTACGGCGGACAACCCGTCGGTTACACGGCATCCCCGCTCGAGAACGTAGCTTATGCCTCAGTCCACGACAACCAAACGCTCTTCGATGCGGTGCAACTGAAGAGCGCCATTCCTGGTACGATCACACCCACCAACGCGGACACAATGGCGCAACGAACTCGTCGTCAAATTGTGGCCAATAGTTTGATTGCCTTGGCGCAAGGCATACCCTTCTTCCAAGCCGGCGATGATTTACTCCGCTCGAAAGACATGGATAACAACAGCTACAATTCCGGCGATTGGTTTAACGATATCGATTTCACATTCCAAACCAACAATTGGGGCACCGGGTTGCCCATTGCCAGCGAGAATCAAAGCAATTGGCCCATTATGCAGCCGCTACTCGCCAATGCCGCACTCAAGCCTGCACCCGCCAACATCGATCTTTCACGCCAAGTGTTTCAAGAGTTCCTTTCCATCCGTGCCAGTTCTAGTCTTTTCCGCATGGCAACCTTGGCGCAAGTGCAAGCGAACCTGCGTTTCCTAAACACTGGTCCCCAGCAGATACCGGGCGTGATTGTGATGGCTCTCAACGGCGCCGCCGGCCAGTGCGGCCAGTACTCGCAAATCCTGGTTGTGTTCAACGCCACTACGGCTGCTGTAAACTTCCAAGACAATCGCTTAAAGGGTCTGCGGCTGCAACTGCATCCTCTTCAAGCGCGATCAGCCGATGCAACCGTGAGGCAGTCTACGTTTAACGGAACCACCGGAACGGCGGCCGTCCCCGCCCTTACGACGGCAGTTTTTGTTTCCAACGGCGGCAAATAACAGACAGTACTATAGCGACAATCAAATTCACCGGAAGAGCGAGCGAATCGC
>CAWJBS010000037.1:0-32956 GCA_963840845.1 Bryobacterales bacterium | reverse complement strand
AAAGTTTTATCGGCACACTCAAGAAAGAGCAAATCTCTTGCACTCGCTATTCGACGATGGAGGAGTTGCAACAGAACATCGCAGAATTCATTGATGTGTTCTACAACCGCGAGCGGCTGCATTCGGCGCTCGACTATCTTTCCCCGGACGAGTTCGAGCAAACCTGGAGGAATTCTCCACCGCCAGCGGCTTTGAGTTTTCCCAGGCATGAGGAGATCTACCCTGATGTCTGAGTGGTTGGCTTTTCAGCGGAGAGCCTACACGCTCTCCGCTGTCTCATCAGGATGAGTCTCCAGCAGGGTATTCCTTGGCCGGTTGCTCTCCAGCAGAGCCAGCCTCCGCTTCCCCTGCTATCCTCATCCTTAACCATTAACCTCCCGTTCGCCAATTGTTTTCAGCGAACGGTAACTGTCCCCTGATTCGACTGTCTCAAATCTCACCGCAGTGCAGTCGTCTGTCCCTGTTGGGTGCTCTGTTGGGTGCTGTTGGGTGGGGGCCTGTCGGTGGGTGGGCGAAACGGGGATCCCAACGGGGACAGACGCATTTGGGAGTTGGATAGGCGAAATCTTGAGGAAATAGGAATTAGACGGGTTGCGTTCCAACGTCGTCTGTCCCTGTTGGGGTGGTGGTGGGGTGTGTTGGTGGGGGGAGTATGTCAACATCGTCTGTCCCCGTTGCGTGCGTTGCGTGCGCCCCGTGCGTGCGTGCTCAATATGTCTGGCCGGAGCCCAGCTTGTAAAGGGGGTGGGCGGTGTCGTGGGGGAGTTCGCCGGATTGGGCTTCGACTTCGGACATGGACGATGGGAGTTCAAACGGGAGGCGGCCTTCGGGTTTGGCTTTGCCGGTGATGACGTCGAAGAGGGCGCGGTCGCTGACACCAAAATTGGCGAGCAAGGCGCCGACCCGAGCATTGAATTTCGAGAGGATGGCGGGGCGGTCAAGGTAAACGGTGACAATCGTGGGCACTTTGGCGATGGCGCGGTTGATGACGGCCATTCAGGATTATCGTCGGCGAAATCGAGCGAGCCTTCGTGCTGCATAGAGCCGAACATATAGTTGGGATGCAGCGTTTCGTAAGGCGCGGAGGCGCGGATGAGGGCAAGATCGGCTTGGTCGAGATTGTCAGTCGCGGTAAAGCCGTACTCAGTGGCCACGCGAGGGTCAACCTGATAGAGGAACAAGCGCTTCCCTGCCCCGGCGAGCGGGAGGATTTTGTTTTTGTTTTCGAGTAGGACGAACGAGCGGCGCTGGGCGTTGAGAGCTTCGGCTTGGAACTTGGAATTGTCTACGATTTCGACAGCGTTGGCGGAATCGACATAAGGATCTTCGAACAAGCCTTGTTGAAATTTCTGAGTGAGGATGCGGAGGACGGCGTCGTCGATGCGTTCCTGGGAGATTTTATGGGAGTGGACGGCGGCGAGGAGGACGGAGGAGTCTTCGGTACCGCCGATCTGATCGACGCCGGCGTTGACGGCTTTGGCAAAGCGGTCTTCTTTGGAGAGGTGTTCGACACCCCAGGGCATACCAATGGCGGAAAAGTTAGGTTTCTGGCCGGCGGGAAAACCGCTCCAGCAGATATCGTTGCAATCGTTGGTCACGGCCCAGTCACTTAAGATGACGCCCTCAAAGCCATAAGAGCGGCGAAGGAGAGTTAGTAACTGAGTATTGAAGCCGGCGCCGACTTGTTCAAGGGGTTTGCCATCGACGCGAGCGCCTTCGAGGATAGAGTAAGTGGGCATCACGGCGGCGACTTTAGCGGCGAACGCGCCGGTAAACGGGAGGATGTGATAATCGAGGCTGCCGCTGGGGAACTCGGCGTAACGGCCATAGGCGTTGTGACTATCGAGACCGTTTTTCTGCGCGCCATAACCGACCCAATGCTTCACGACGGTGAGGACGCTCTCGTGATTCAGCCCATGAGCGCCGTGTTGGAAACCTTCGACATAGGCTTCCACCATTTCTTTGGCGAGTTCGGCATCTTCGCCGAACGTGCCGTCAATGCGGCTCCAACGGGGTTCTGTCGCGAGATCGGCTTGCGGTGAGAGAGCTTCGCGGATGCCGACGGCGAGGTACTCCTGGCGCGCGATATCGGCAAATTTGCGCGTGAGGGCGGAATCGTGAATCGCGGCAAGGCCAAGCGGGCCGGGCCATTGCGAGAAGCTGCCGGCGGAGACACCGGCGCCGACGGTGAAATGAAACTGATTGCGCGGATCTGTACTGATGGTGAGCGGGATGCCGAGGCGCTCGCTTTCGGCGATTTCCTGGAGCTTGTTGTTGTCGGCGGCGAGATCGTTAGCATTGCCGGAAAGGCGGGTGATGAAGGAATTGACTTTAGCGTCGCGAATAAGGTGAGCAGCTTGAGCGAGGTCGTAATGCGCGCCACGACCGACGGGACCGCTGGTAGGAGCGGTGCCGTGCATCATGACGCCGGCTTTTTCTTCGATGGTCATGCGCTGCAGAAGATCGGCGGCGCGATCTTTGGGAGATTTGCGCCAGTCTTCGTAGGGATCGAGTTTGCCGTTTTTGTCTAGGTCTTTGAAGGGGAGTCCGGCGACGTGAATGATTTGCACAGAGCGCTGGCTGAGCTTGGGTACCACAATTTTCGGTTTAGAAATTAAGGGGAGAATGAGGAGCGGAGTGAGGGCGAGTACCGCAAGTTTTCGAGTAGGCATGTAAGAAAAACAGCTTCATCCTACCATTCTGGAGGGGCGAGCGAATTGCTCCGAGACAGATTCGCCCGTGACCCCCAGCGATGGCGCAAAGGACAAGCAGTCATGCCCTTTACGCTGCGATGCAATTGCCAAGTAGTGCCTTAAAGCGGTAAAGCGTTACAGCGGGCGGGCCGGGTTGGGTAAGCAGCTCCGAGACTGCTCACCCCCTTTTGCGGATCTCTCCCACCGGGATTGTGGGATGACGAGCTTCCTCCGTACCTGTCTAGTGATGGAAAAGGGCAAAGCGTTTCACTCTGGCGAAAAAATATTTGGCAAGAATCCTGGTACTTTGAATTAATGTTGACGACGACTGCTATGAAACGTATTGCGCCGCCTAAGCGGCTGATTTTTGGGCCTGGACCTTCGATGATCGATCCACGGGCCTACGAGGCAATGGGCCAACCCTTGACGGGCATACGCGATCCGTATTTTCTTTCGGTGATGGCGGAAATCCAAACTGGTTTGCGGGAGGTACTGGGTACTAGAAACAAAAAAACGTTTTTAGTACCAGGCAGCGGCACGGGCGCGATGGAAGCGGCGGTGAGCAACTTCGTGCGAGAGGGCGCAAAGTTTGCGGTGTTCACGGCCGGACATTTCGCGGACCGGATCGCCAGCATGGGCCTGCGCCAGAAGGCGAAAGTGGTGCGCTGCGAAAAGGAATGGGGCGAAGTTTTTACGCAAGCGGAAGCAGCGGAATTCCTGGAACGTGAGAAACCCGACGTGGTGGCCTTTGTACAGGCGGAAACGTCAACGGGCGCGTATCAATCGGGGAGGGCGATCACGGCGGCGGCGCATCAAGCAGGCGCGCTGGTGATTGCGGATTGTGTGACATCGATGGGTGCGATGCCGGTGGAGATGGATTCGGTGGGCATCGACATCGCCTATAGTTGCGCGCAGAAGGGCTTGAGTTGTCCAGCCGGACTTTCGCCGATTTCGATTTCGCCGCGCGCCTGGGAGTGGCTAGAAAAACGCCAGGATGATCCGACGAGTTGGTATTTGGATCTGAAGTTGATGGGGAAATATTTCGAAGAGCCGCATGTTTACCATCACACGCCTTCGCCGCCGCTGTATTACGCGATGCATCAGGGTTTGGCGGTGATTGAAGAAGAAGGTTTGCGGGAACGCTGGGAAAGGCACCGCATGGTGGGGCAGAAACTGGCGGCGGAACTGGAGAAGCTCGGTTTTGAACCGCTGGTGAAGAACGCGAGCGACCGCATTTGGCATTTGACGGTGGTGCTGCCGCCGACTAATGTGGACGAAGCCCAATTACGCGACAAGCTGATGAACAAATACGGGATTGAGATCGCGGGCGGATTGGGGAAGTTAGCCGGAAAGATTTTACGCATTGGCACGATGGGGCCGCTTTCGACAGAAGACCAAGCGGAGTTTCTGTTGGATGCCATTGCGGCTTCGGTGTAGTGATGTTTGCGCTGAAGGCGGGTTCGGGCGAAGTACAGTTGCTCGAAGGCGACATCACCGAGATTGCGGTGGATGCCATGGTGAACGCGGCGAACTCCGCTTTGGCGGGGGGCGGCGGAGTCGATGGCGCTATTCATGATGCGGGCGGTCCGGAGATCATGCGGGAGTTGAGTGAGATCCGCAAGCGCATTGGCAGGTGTCCGGCTGGGCAAGCAGTGGCGACAGGGGCCGGTTTGCTGCCGGCGAAATTTGTGTTCCATGCGGTGGGGCCGATTTATCGCGACGGGCAATTGGGGGAGCGGGAGAAATTGGCGTCCTGCTATCGGACCTGTTTAGAGATGGCGGATGAGCGGCAGTTAGTGTCGCTCAGCTTTCCCTCGATCAGCACGGGTGTGTATGGCTATCCGTTTGAGGAGGCCGCCGACACGGCGCTGGCGACAGTGGTGGCGTGGCTGAACGCGCATGAGGGCAGCACGGTGAAGCTGGTGAAGCTGGTGCAGTTTGGGGCGAACGACCACCGAAAGTACGTGGATCGCGCCCGCAAGATGGAATCTGGGATGGCCGGCGCGGCTTCCCGCTAGAATGTAGGTGCAGGATGCAAGTTCTCGAAGCGGGAAAAAACAAATATTTGCTGTTGGAGCTCGATCCAGAGTCCATTGGCACCATCGCGCGTCAAGTGGGATTTGATTTCAAGATTGACGATCGCGGGCGCGCGCTCTCGGTGGAGTTGTCGGCCACAGACAGGCAGGCGCCGCTGCTGTTATTCGATGCGGCCGACCCGGGGAATCTGGGTTGGTTTTCGCGCTGTCAGTTTTATGTGGACGGAAAATCGGGCAGCGTTTTACAGACGCCGCTTTGGCTCGCGAACCAGAAGGATCGCTCCGGACGAGTGATGAACCACTCGGTCCGGGTTCAGATTGCGAAAGAATTGCCGGGCACGTTTCGAATGCCGGGCAAACAACCGGTTTCGGAGCAGGTGGTGTATGCGGTGTTTTTCAATTTGCTGAATGCGTTGTTGAATACTGGCGTGGGGGTCTGCGGCGGGCCGACGGTTAAACCGCTGGCAGGACGCACGGAGACGGTGGGACCGAAGAATTAAGGGAGTCGTCGGCTAGGCGACACTGTTAACTGCAGCGACAAGCCCCCAGAGTAGGGTTGTCGCGAGACAGCCCACTCCTGCTATTCCCAGACCAACAGCTTTTGAGCGAAATGCAATGACAGAGCATGCAAACATGGCAAAAAAGTTGACCGTTAATGATCGTGTAGCGGAGAGCACTGTATGTTGGCCCTAGCGCCCAGGGCAGGTTCCAGCCAAAGATCGCCCAAGCGACGCTGACGCTCCCGAGGGGCACGATCCAGAAGGACGGATTCAGTTTTGCCTCCCGATTGAACCAAGCCCAAGCCAGTAGGGGGACCGGGGCGCCAACTAGAGCAATCATTAGCCAATATAAGATTCTTGCGTCCATCGGTATTGTCGCTCGGCTAACGGGGGCTACCGTGACTGACACTGCCAAAGCCTGCGAGGCCTTTTTCGAACCCGCCCGCGCGCTCCAACCATCGGTGAAAAATCCGGGCGCCTATTTTGAACCGCAAAATGTCGAAGCAAATGGGTCCGATCCGCCACAAATCAAGAATCAAGATTGGCAGCAGTGTCCTTTATTTCTGCTGCCAGGCGCATACATCTAACTTCCAGCCGCGTTCTGCTTACGCTTCAGCAGCTAGCGCTTCAGCGGCAGCCGGCTTGCTTTTGCTGCCAGGAGGACGGCCGCGGCGTTTGGGTTCGGCACTATGTCCGTTGCCGTTGAGGTCATTTAAGCCCTCTTCCAGGATGAGTGAAGCGTTGGCGGGATCTTTCAGCCAAGCAGGTGGACGGCCACGGCGGCGGCCCCGACCCCGGGCCAAACGCTCTAGCGTCAGAATTGCTTCTTCGATTTGTTCGCGCTCCAGCCGAAGCTCGGCGAGCATTTTATCGACGTCCAATCAAACCTCCCAGTAACCCAATAGACTACGGATAGGCGAATGTTTTAGCGGAAAAAATCCACTGAACTCAAACCACCTGATTTAGACGAAGTTTACAGTTTGTAGGGTATGCATTTCAAGGTAAGTGTAGTTTTAAAAAACTATATTAGTCCTAGAACTAAAGATGCATTTCACGCTAATTCGGAATTTAGGCTGCGCGCCAGGCGGCGTTTCCAATAATAATAGAGCGGAACGCCTAAGGCCATTAAAAACAACCCCATAAGGGATTCTCTGGGGCGGTTCTGCAAAGTATTGACCAGTAAGAAAGCGGCTACGGCGACAAAGAGTACTGGAACGAAGGGATAACCCAGAGTACGGTACGGACGAACTAAATCGGGCTGCTTTCTGCGTAATACAAATACCGAAAGTGCGGTCATTAGGTACAAAATCCAACTGCCGAATATTACGAAATTATAAAGGTCATCAAACCAACCACTGAGAACTACCACCGACGACCAGAGACATAACATGACAACGGAATTGCCGGGAGTGAGGAATTTGGGGTGTACTTTGGCGGCGGCTTTGAAGAAAAAGCCGTCGCGCGCCATGGCGTACGGGACCCGCGAACCCGACAAGATCGAACCGTTGAGCGCGGCGAAGATGGAGATCAGTACCGCGATAGAGACGGCAGCGGCAGCAGCGTGGCCGTAGAGATGCGACATCATGTTCGCGGCTAAGCGCTCCGAACCGGCCACCTCGGCGGGAGTGAGGACATAGAAATACGCAACGTTGATGAGCAGGTAGATGGCAATCACGCCCAGCGTGCCCAGGATGAGAGCGCGCGGGAGATTGCGGCCCGGCTCCTTAATTTCCGAAGAAACCATGCTGACGTTGTTCCAGCCGTCGTAAGCCCAAAGCGCGCTGACCATGGCGGCCACAAACCCGGCCACACCGCCGGCGCTGGGGATGTGCTGGCTGAGATGCGAAAAATCGCCTTTACCGGAAAAAAGCCCGACGGCAATAATGCCGCAAATGAGAAGCACTTTTACGCCGGTAACGGCGACTTGCAAATTGCCGCCGACGCGCACGCCAATGTAATTGACAGCCGCCAAAATCAGGATGACGCCGATGGCGACCAGCTGGCCATAGTGAATTTCGAAGCGGGTGTGGTTAGGGCCGATCATCCAGGGCGTGACGATCACGGGTTCCCCGAGTATAGGAAGGAAAACGGTGAGATAGGTATAGAAGCCGGCGGCGAGCGTGGCGATGGAGCCGCTTTTAGCGACGGAGAATTGGGTCCAACCATAGAGATAGCCCCAGAACGGCCCATAGGCGGCGTTCAGGTAAACGTACTCGCCTCCAGCTTCGGGCATGGCGGCGGCGAGTTCGGCGTAGGTAAGGGCGCCGAACAGGCTCAACAGACCCGCGACAATCCAAACGCCGAACAACATTTTGACGGAGCCGAGTTTGGCGATCATACTGGTGGGAACCAGGAAGACGCCGCTGCCGATCACGGTACCGACAACGATAGACGCGGCGCTCCATAGGCCAAGAACGCGCTGCAGGTGCGGCGACGAAGATTCGTTAGGGTTTGCCATAAGAGTTATTTGTGATCTGATCTGCTGTTGCAGGTTGCGGATTGGGCAAAATCAGGCTGGCTAAGTAGCCAACTACAAAGGTGGTCACCGAGCCGATGAGGACGTACCAGGTATAGGCTACCTGATTGCGTAAAAGAACCGTCGCGATGAAGCCGGCGCCCATGCCAGCGATGGCTGCCCATTCGCCAGGCTTTTTGGTGAGCACGCCGAGCAGGAAGACGCCCAGCAAGCTGCCATACAACACCGAAGCGATCGAGAGGCCGGTTTCGAGAACGCTGCCCCAATGGCGCGCCGCCAGACCGACAGTGAAAAGGATGAGTCCCCACGCGATGGTGGCCCAGCGTGCCAGTTGCAGGAGGCGCACTTCGGAAGTTTGCGGGCGCATGGGACGCCAAAAATCCATGATGGTGGTGGATGAAAGCGCGTTGAGGGCGGCACTGAGATTCGACATGGCAGCCGCTAAGATGGCGGCAATCACCAAGCCAGAGAGGCCCACCGGCAAGTGGTTCCAAACGAATTCGGGGTAGACGCGGTCAAGTGATCTGCGGAACGTGCTGGCCGGTGTCGTGATAGTAGACAAATAGTAGAACGCCAATCAAGAGGAAAAGCGCGAATTGAAAGAAGACAACGGCCCAACTCGAGAAAAGTGCGAGCCGGCTTTCCCGCAGGTCGCGCGCGGCGAGCAGACGCTGCACCAGCAACTGCTCGGTGCCATGGCTGGCAGTGGTGAGGAAGCAGCCGCCGATGAGGCCTCCCAGAAAAGAATATTTTGTTAGGAAGAACTCGTGCGTGAGAGAAAAATGGAAATCGAAGAACTGAAATTTGTGGGCGGCATCGCCTAAGGCGTAGGCGTGCGGCCAGCCGCCGGGAATCAGGTTCAGGATGAGAAAGAAACTGACCAGGGCGCCGCCGACGTAGAGGAACATTTGCACGACGTCGGTCCAAATGACGGCCGTCATGCCGCCTTCGAACGTGTAGAAAAGCGTGAGACAAACAATGATGGCGATAGAGATCACCTCGACATTGGCGGCTGGCAGAAGACCGCTGAGGCTTTTGCCCAAAACCACCGAAATGACGAGCGAAACGGCAAAAACGCGGACACCTTCGGCCAAGGCTCGCAAAATCAGGAAGATGCCCGCGGTGAATTTGCGGATATGGGAGCCAAAGCGGCGGCCCATCAACTCATAGGCGGTATACATTTCGCCACGGAAATAATGCGGGAGAAACAATGCGGAGATGACAAGGCGTCCAAGCAAGTAGCCGAGAATCAATTGCAAAAAGACAAAAGTGCCGGCGAAAGAGATAGCGGGCGTGCCGATCACGGTGAGTGTGCTGGTTTCAGCGGAGACAATGGAAAACGCGATGGCCCACCAGGGAGCGCCTCTCCCGCCGAGGAAGTAATTCTTAACCGATGCGTTACGCTCTTTGAAGCGGGCGCCAAACCAGGTAATGAAAATCAGATAGCAAACGATGACCGCCAAGTCGGCTATACGCATGGTTAAGGGATGGATGAGAGAGAATCTGGATCAACAAATCGGGACACGGGGATGATAGCATGCGTGGTAGGTTACGCTAGTTTAACGGTCGGCGTTGGAACTGGCCAGGGCTGAGCACCATCCAAAAGAGCAAAGAACAAGAAATATGATAGATAGAGTTGCAGGGCGGAGCGGTCTTCGTTATACTCCGGCTTTGTGACTGAAGTGAAATTTTCATGGTCTCAAGTTTTAAATGCCAAGTTGCAAGCAACTGTAATCTAGACTTCGGCGAGAAGAGAAAACCGCAGAAGCATTCGATTTTGAAGAGTTTAAATATGAAGAATTCCTCTGGGGAGGTTATCGTGGATTTTTGCTTTCGAAGGGCCGGCCGGATCATCCTGGTTGCCAGCGCTCTTGCTTTTGTTCCGAGCTTCGTAGTGGTGCCAAGCGCTAAGGCGCAGGCCGCGGCGCAGCCGAATTGGAAGGACCGCGACGAATACGACGCGTTCACGAAGGTTCAGCAGACGACTGATCCCAAGGCCCGGCTGGAAGCCCTGAAGGCGTGGGAAGACAAGTACCCGACCTCGGACTTCATCGGCATGCGGAATCAATATTACTTGGATACCTATTCCAAGTTGGCCGGGACGGACCCGAGCATGCGGCAGAAGCTTCTGGATAAGGCCCAAGAATCTTTGAAGGCCGACCCGAAGAACCCGAATACTCTTTATATGATCTGCCTGTGGGGACCAATCACGGGTGGCGCGAACCCTTCGGCGGATTTGCAGGCGCAGGTGGATTCCGCCGCGCACGCGCTTGATCTCCGGCGCGGACGATGCATTCTCCCCAGACAAGAAGCCAAAGGGACAAACCGACGAAGCTTGGGCGAATGCCAAGAAATCGGCCGTGGCGCGGGCGCACCAAGCTTTGGCTTGGGATGACATTTCGAAGAAAGACATGGCGGGCGCGGAAAACGAATATCGCGAAAGCTTAACAGTGAACCCGGAAGACGGGCCAACTTCTTCGCAATTCGGCAAACTGTTGTTTGAAGAAAAGAAATATCCGGAAGCCTTGTTTGAATATGCGCGCGCTGGGCAATACAGCGGGCCGGGCGCAAGCTTGCCGCCGGCTGGACGGCAAACGGCCTTGGACTTCTTCAACAAGACCTACAAGAACTTCCATGGCAGTGATGACGGCAAGGATCAAGTCTTGGCGCAGGCTAAAACCTCGGCTTTGCCGCCGGCTGGCTTCACGATTTCGAGCTTGCAGGATGCGGAAAACTCTAAGGTTCAGGCGATTAACGACCGCATCAAGAACGACCCAGCGTTTGGCCTTTGGTATTCGGTCAAGCAGCAATTGACGAGCGACAACGGCCCTGCCTACTTCGCCAGCAATGTGAAGGACGCGGAATTGCCCGGTGGCGCGAACGGCATCAAGACATTCTCCGGTACCATTTTGACGGTGGAACCGGCAGACAAGCCGACCCGGATTACGGTTGGCATTGAAGATCCGACCAAAGCCGATGCTACGCTGCTTTTCACGAACGCCATTCCGGCAGCCGCTTTGACGAAAATCAAAGTTGGCGAGAAGGTGGATTTCACGGGCGTGGCGGACAGCTTCACCAAGGATCCCTACATGCTGACGTTCAAAGATCCGGATATCCCGGGCGTGCAGTTGGCGCCGCCGCCGCCGAAGACCCACAAAAAGCGTTAAGCTTGGGCATTTTGAAAAAGGAAAAGGGCCATGGAGAAGAAATTCTCCATGGCCCTTTCCTTTAAGCATTGCCGTCACATTTTATAGCGGCCTAAATCTTCGTCGTTCAGGCCTTCCAGCCATTTACGCAATTCTTCGTCGTTCACCTTTTCGGAGACGGTGGTGGAGTTTTTCGAGGATTGCAGAACCTTGTCATCCACATAAATGGGGCAGTCGTGACGCAGAGCAAGCGCGAGAGCGTCACTCGGCCGGGAATCGACGCTCATCAGGCGCCCGTCGCGCTCGATCCAAATCAGCGCATAGAATGTTTCGTCTTTGAGTTCGCTCACGACTACTTTCTTGATCGACGTTTCGAGCCCCATCAACAAGACTTTGATGAGATCGTGCGTCATGGGACGCGGCGTGGTGACCTTTTCAATTTCGAGCGCAATGGCATTGGCTTCATAGATGCCGACCCAGATGGGCAAGACCGCGTCGCCGGTCATATCTTTGAGGACGACGATGGGCATGTTGGTTACCGGATCCATCATGAGACCGCGAATTTTCATTTCTACTTCCAAAAGAACCTCCAGTCCCTTAATTCCAAGTTACTCCTAAACGCATTCGCCGGCCAAGCTATTTGGGCCTACGCGGGTGACCAGCACATCCAAATATTGGCCAGCCAGAGTTCTATCACCTTCGGGCGCGGGTAAATGCGCGGCGGTAAAATTCAAAGTTTTCAGCTGGTTGGTATGGCCGATCCACTGGTTTGTGGCGCGATTATAACCCTGCACGTGAACATGCTCAATTTTGCCGACAAAGCGCGCGTGCATGCGCATCTGAATAGATCGCTGCCGCTCCTGCAGCAGCGTAAAACGGCGCGTTTTTTCTTCTTCCGGGATGTGATCTTCGTACTGCAGGGCGGACGTATTGGGACGCTTGGAATATTTGAAGATAAAGATGGCGTCGAATTCCACCTCGTCCATAAGCGTACGGTTTCGTTGAACTCGGCTTCGGTCTCGCCCGGGAAGCCCACGATGATATCGGTAGTAATGGCAATGGGGCGCTTGGCGTTCTTCATCCATTCCACGCGCTGCATGTATTCGGCGCGGGTGTAGAGGCGCTGCATGCGCGCCAGCACCGTGTCCGAGCCAGACTGTACCGGAAGGTGGACGTGATTACAGAGCGCTTCGTTCCGGTCGATGGCATCGATAATCGATTTGCCGAAATCCCGAGGGTGAGAGGTGGTGAAACGTACGCGTTTCAGGCCATCGATCTTGCCTGTTTCGTCGAGCAGCTTGGCGAAATCCCAACCAGCAGGCGATGGATCGCGATAGCTGTTTACGTTCTGTCCCAGTAACTGAATTTCGCTATAGCCCAGTTCGGCGAGCGAGCGAGCTTCGCGCAAGACGCTTTCGCTGGTGCGGCTGCGCTCCGGGCCGCGGGTAAATGGGACCACGCAATACGCGCAGGCTTTATCGCAACCTTCGATGATGGTGATATAGGCGCGATTCGGATTGTCGCGCGCGGTGAACGGCGTGTCGAACGTGTCGGCGGTATCGAGACTCAAGCCGGTTACTCGGCGGTTGCCGGCTTCGAGTTGGATGAGCATCTCCGGCAGCTTAGTGTAGCTAGCGGAACCAGCCACGAGGCTCACATGGGGCGCACGCTCAAAAATGCGTTCGCCTTCCTGCTGCGCCACACAACCCAGGACGCCGAACACTTTGCCCTTCCCTGCCCGCTTGAATTGATCTAAACGGTGGAACACTTTCTGTTCGGCTTTATCGCGAATGCTGCAGGTGTTGTAAAGCACCAGTTCGGCGCCTTCGACATCGTCTACCTGTTGATAGCCCTTTTCGAGCAGCGTACCGACGACTTTTTCCGAATCGTGGGCATTCATCTGACAGCCGAAAGTTTCGATATAGAACGTTTTCATTGAACCTCCGGCAGCACGGTTGGCGCTGTTTTATCCATGAAGGAGACGCATGGCCCAGCCAATGCCAAACAGCGCGGCCATAAAGCAACCAAAGCAATACAAGCCGTAGCGCACGCGTTCCTGATCAGTCTTTTTGGTGACCAGGCCCAGAATGACGCTGCACACCAGTGCAAATAAGACGGTAGTTTCAAAATGGTCGAGTTTCATGACTTAGTCCTTTTGCCGGGTGCAGATTTCGTAGGCGTCCACAATGGCAAGAATATTCAACAAACCGGCGGCCACAATAAATTTGGCGCCGTAATCAGGCGCGTAACCGGCCACGTCGGGCGGGCCGTAGCCCATGAACACGGCGGCGAAATAGAAGACGCCAGAAGCCATGTCGGCCAGATAGCCGCCGAACTCAATCAAACGTGAAAGAACGTCGCCGTTATCGATGGGGTGGAAAAGCCGGCCATGCATGGCGACACCGACCAGAAAGGTGAGAAGCACGGTGCCGAAAACAATGGCGGCACGCCCCTTGCGGCCCAACAGAAAATGGCCCGCGCCTGGTACAAACCAGGACAAAGGAATGAGCAGAATCGGCGACTTCAAAGGCGCAGTTTCGGGAGCGGTTACCGCGTTTGCTGGCATCTTTTCATTTTATCGTGCTCGCTTTATCCCGCCGCGAGAACCAAGCTCAGAATGCCACGCGCTGGGCTGCCATGACGGCTGGGCTTTTTTGTGGTGGCTCGCTCACAAGGGTGGCGATTAACTCCCGAATGCGGCCCACTTCCTTGGGTTTGAGAATCAGATAACGGCATTTGCCGTTGTCGTCGGGTGTGAAGACAGTAGCCGATTTCTTGTCGAGAGTGACATTACCCGGCGGAGACAAATCGAAATAACCACGATCAGGGCGGATAGCGTCTAAGACGGCGGTGGAATCCCAATTGGGGTGATCTTCCGGTTTTCCGACATAGACTTTGTAGGCATCCACGACGGGATGGTGCGCGGTCCAAGTGAAATCGCGATTAATACTATCCATTGGGTAAGTGATCACCAAACCGATTTCGAAGCCGCTGAAGATGATGGGCGTAGGCCAGTTCTTCATGAGATCGGCGAAAGCCGGCGCGTCGGTAAAAACGTTGTATTCGGGTTGCGGCTTCTCAAAATTGCCGGCCATGAGATAGAGCGCCTTCACTTTGCGGGCGGCCAGGGCGTGGCCTTCTGGGGTGCTTACCAAGCGAGCCAAGTTAGTGCTGAAACCAATTTGCGCAATGGTGACGGACCCATCCGGTTGCTCGCTCAGGACACGGGTGAGGAGTTCAACGGCTTCGGGAACGTCGGAACCATCACGCAGACGACGCGGATAAACGAACTTGCCTTGCGCATCGCGCTGTTCGACGGGCACTTTCAACATGGGCGTATCGTTCGGAGTCTTACCGTTACGCACGAGCCCGATGGGGACGTCTGGGCGTCCGTAGAAAGTGTTGACCAAATCGATGTAAGCGGCGGCCGCGCGGTTGTCCTTGGTGATCGTCACCGCCAGTAGATGCACTTCGTTGCGGTTTTCAAGCGCGTGGATCATACCGAGGGCGAGCGCATCGTCGCAATCGTTGCCCATGTCGGTATCGAGAATGAGGCGAACCGGTTCGGCGGCGAAGCATTGGACGGCTGGGAGTAAGAGCAAGAAGAGCAGAGCACGGCACAGGGCGAGAGTGAATTTGTCCACACGGGTAGATTACAACAGCGAGTAGATTACAATGGTGTTCGGTTCACCCATCGTGCGGATGTGGCGGAATTGGCAGACGCGCTAGATTCAGGTTCTAGTAATCGCAAGGTTGTGGAGGTTCAAGTCCTCTCATCCGCACCAAAGTAGACGACCAGTTTGTTTTTTGAGATGGATGTGGAGCCCGCGCTTACGCCTTGCGCCAACTGCAGCCCTCGGTTTCGTGACAGACGTGCTGCCACCGAGTGCCGCAGGTGCCACAACGCTCCACTTCACCATCGCGGCAAGCAGCGTTGTTGACGTACGCACCCTTTACCATTTTCCCGTGACCTTTTTTGACAAGGTGCTTCTCACAACACTTAACTCTAGTCATGGCTTTTTCCCTTAAACTTCCGCTACGTTTGGCGCCAGCCAGCGCAACAGAAAAAAGTGGTGTCCGCAGAGAGAACAGCGGAACGGCAGAAACAGCCAGTGGACCGCCTGTTCCATTAAATTTCTGACGCCCACGCTTCGATAGTGAATCGATTTGCAATGCGGACACTGGGGTATGAGCATAAGCTAACTTGTTCCAAACGGCGGAGGGAATTGGGCAGGGGCAACCTTGCTCACCATAGATCCGCGCCAGCCGTTGCCGGTATCAACGGTGGAGGGCAACGGACGCCGGCGCGGGGCTTTTTTCTTAAGCAGAGCCGACTCTCTCGCCTCCGCAGCGACGCGGGCATGCAGAAGCATCTCGCTCTCCGTGAATGTGCTTGTGCTTAGGTCTGTTTGCCCAGCTTTCAAATTCTGTTCGAGAGCGGAACGGCACAGCACAGGCAGTTCTTGCAGCGCGATCCCGTGTTTGCGCGAAAGCGCCAGATCGACCCGAATCGTGTGGGCGGTTTTTGTACGATCATCCGCCATACATTCGAAGGAAAATACGCGGAAGCTAGTGTCTTGTTTGAATCCCAATAAAGTAATCTGCATTTTCAAGCCTCTCTAAACGTTGCGCTATAGAGCAATGGATGTAGCCCAAACCTTTTCAAAGCTCCGGCTTTTCTGAATGTGCCGGCAGCGGCCAGCCAAACTGGTGACGGGAATGCCGAGGAACGATTTTTGGCGGATTTCGGTAATTTCCAAACAGTTGCAATTCTCCTGTTCGGAGCGCTTGATCAATTTGGCCAAGGCTCGCCGGGTGCGTGATTGCCGATTAAAACCGAGGCCAGTGGCGTGCACGCCGCCGGCCACGTAGAAGAAAGTCCAGCCTGTCCGTTCTAGATCTTTGCCAAGTTCGGCGACGGTCGGCTTAATGATGGCCCGCCAGCCCGCTGGAGAGGGCTCACTACCAAATTCAACCATGTCGGGCGTAAAGGCGCCATTTTCGATGAACAGCATGCCGGTCTGGATATCATTTGTCATAGTGAGCCATCCACTTCCTTAAAAAACGCGGCAGCTAATCAGTGGTTTCTCGCACTTCACAGACCATTGCTTCGGTGGTCAACATGAGTGAAGCAATGGAACTAGCGTTTTGCAGTGCGGAACGAGTGACCTTCGTCGGGTCAATCACGCCGGCCTTGACTAAGTCTTCGTACACGCCAGTAGCCGCATTGAAACCGAAATTCGATTCGCCGTTCGCGCGGATTTTCTCAATCACAACCGCACCTTCGTGGCCGGCGTTATTGGCAATCTGACGCGTTGGCTCTTCGCAAGCGCGCTTAATAATGGCGACGCCGACTTTTTCGTCACCGGTGAGCGTGAGCGAATCCAGGACGCGGGCCGCGCGCAACAAAGCCACACCACCACCGGGAACAATACCTTCCTCAACAGCGGCCCGGGTCGCATGCAAAGCATCTTCCACGCGCGCCTTCTTCTCTTTCATTTCCATTTCGGTGGCCGCGCCCACCTTGATGACAGCCACACCACCCGCCAATTTGGCTAAACGCTCTTGCAGCTTTTCGCGATCGTAATCAGAGGTGGTTTCCTCAATCTGCACGCTGAGTTGTTTGATGCGGCCTTGAATCGTCTTCGCTTCGCCGCCGCCATCCACGATGGTGGTGTTGTCTTTATCAACGGTGATGCGCTTGGCGTGGCCCAGATCTTCCAAGCCGAGCTTTTCGAGCTTGATGCCGGTTTCTTCCGCAATGGATTTGCCGCCGGTGACAATGGCGATGTCTTCCAACATGGATTTGCGGCGATCGCCAAAGCCGGGAGCTTTCACAGCGCAGACCTTCAAAGTGCCGCGCAACTGGTTCACGACCAACGTGGCCAGCGCTTCACCGTCGACGTCTTCGGAGATGACTAAGAGCGGTTTGCCTGAGCGTGCCACAACTTCGAGCACCGGCAACAGGTCTTTCATGTTCGAGATTTTTTTCTCGTGAATGAGGACGTACGGCTCTTCAAGGACAACTTCCATGCGGTCGGGATCGGTGACGAAATAAGGCGAGAGATAACCTCGGTCGAACTGCATCCCTTCGACGGTGACCATCTCGGTGGTCATCGTCTTCGATTCTTCGATCGTGATGACGCCGCTTTTGCCGACCTTTTGCATCGCTTCGGCAATGGTGGTTCCGATGGTGGTGTCGCCGTTGGCGGAAATAGTGCCTACCTGGGCAATCTTTTCGCCGCCTTCGACAGTGGTCGAAATCTTCTTGAGTTCCCCTACCAAGGCTTCAACGGCAGTTTCGATGCCGCGTTTGAGTGCCATGGGATTAGCGCCCGCCGTGACTGACTTTACGCCTTCGCGGAAAATGATTTGCGCCAGAATCGTTGCGGTGGTGGTGCCATCGCCGGCCACATCACTCGTTTTGGAAGCCACTTCCTTGACAAGCTGCGCACCCATATTTTCCAACGGGTCGGCCAGTTCCACTTCCTTGGCCACGGTCACACCGTCTTTGGTGATGGTGGGTCCGCCAAACTTCTTCTCAATCACTACATTGCGGCCTTTTGGGCCGAGAGTGACCTTCACTGCGTCCGCGAGTTGATTGACGCCACGCAGAATCGCCTGCCGTGAACCGTCGCTGTAAATAACCTGTTTCGCTGCCATTTGATTTGTCCTTTTCCCTTACTTCGCTGCCAGCGCCGGCGCGCCTTCAAGTATTCCGAGCACGTCATCTTCGCCCAGAATGAGAAATTCCTCGCCGGCTAACTTGATCTCGTTGCCGTTGTACTTGCCGTAAAGAATGTGATCGCCCAGAGCTACGTCGAGCGGGCGAATGGTTCCGTCTTTCAGACGCTTCCCTCTAGAAACGGCCACCACAGTGCCTTCTTGAGGCTTCTCCTTGGCGCTGTCGGGAATAAAGAGCCCGCCGACTTTTTCATCGGTGACGGTAATGCGTTTCACGACGATGCGGTCGTGAAGCGGTCGAATATTCATAGGGAGATCTCCAATCGGGCGTGCTGCTGTTCGCTAAGGGGAGGGTTCCGGCGGCTGACTTAGTTCAACCTTCGAAAGAGTGGGCGGGAGTGCTCAGTCGTTAACTAGTATAGGTTAAGTTAAGTTGCTTGTCAAGCGCAATGCGGGTATCATAAACGCTGTGCTTAAGCGTTTTTAGTTAAGCGGAGAAAGTCTTCTTTGGACATTACAGCAATCATCCGGCAGCGTCTCAAAGAGTTGGGCATGGAACAACGCGAATTGGCCTTGGCCGCCGGCGTGACCGAATCTTATATCTCGCAACTGCTGGCGAAGAAGAAAACGCCTCCGGCGCCTGACAGAACGGAGATCTACGAAAAGATTGCCAGGGTGCTCAAGCTCTCCGGCAAGCAGTTAGCGAAGGTGGCGGATGAGCACCGGCGTGAAGAATTGCGGCGCAAAGTGAGTGAACCTCCGCAGCCGTTGTACCAAGACTTTCGCGAACTGATTCTGGGCAAATGCGCGGCGGATCAGAAAGAGCGGCTGACGAATATCTTTGAGCGTGAGCCGTTTGGCGAAATGGAACGGTTTGTCGCGCACCAACTCCTTGATGTGTGCAAGCGTGCCGTGAAAGAAGAATGGGCAGATCCGAAATGGCTGCAGCGAGTGGCGCGGGCCTATGGACAGAGCGCGGAGAAGGCGCGGGCTGCCCTCTTGAAATTTCTGGATATGGATGGCTTCCATGTCTCTCTTGAAAATTGCCTCCCTTTTTTGGACCTGTTGATCGAACAGTGGGATGCAGAATCCGGCAGCTTCCGCATGCAGATCGTTCTGAACCCCAAACTCGCGCGGCGGCCGTTGCGAAAGTTGTCTTTTCAGGAAGAGGAGGAACCGAAACCAGCCGCTTCCGTGGAACCAGGATTGGAAAGCTTTCTGAACGACGAAAAGCTGAGCGCCGGTATTACGGACGCAGAGCGTGGTTTCTTATCCAGACTCAGCTTCGACGGAAGACGCCCTTCCGCGCTTTATTTCTATAGAGAACTACAAAACCTCCGCGATCCTTTGAATTTTGTTCCAGTCATCATTGTGCAAAGAGATGCGCAAAAGGACAGGGTCCGGCGTTGAGTCGCGAGTTCAACCCCCTCGATGCGAATCCGCCGATGCGGGCGAAGACTTAGTTCGCGCGATCTTCGGGAAGGCTGCGCTTGCCGAAGATGCAATTCGCTAACCTGCGCTTCAAGAATGGGTCAAGACCGAACCCGTAGCTCCTGCGGTGGATTGGTACAAGGATTTTGGCTCCTTCATTTTGCGGCACCGACCAGTTCCCGCAGACGGTTCTCGAGAAGGCAATGAGACCATTCGGCACTCCTGTGGCTTGATCGCGAAAGACCGTCCGCACTGGGAATGCAATGCCCAGAGCTTTGGTCGTTCAACGTTTTTAGCCTTCCCCACTTTCCTGCCCTGTAGCGCTAACTAAGTGGCGGCCAACAACCCATCCCAACCATTCTCATCCCGGCCCACACAGAACTTATTCCCACTCCGCACCAGCGGTAGCTTCAAAAGCTTCGGCTGCTCTTCGATCTTCCGCAACAACTCCGTCTCCGACACCTTCAAATACTTCAACCCCGCATCCGCGTACGCTTTGCCCTGGGTATCCACCAATGCCAGCAACCCGAACTTATCCACAAACCGCTTGATCTCACCGGGCGACATGGGCTTCTGCACTAGATCCACCATGTGAATCGGCACGCGCCGCTCCTTGAAGAAACGTTCAGCGGCGCGCGTATCTTGCGAACTCTTGACTCCGAAAATTTGCACACTTTGCATAGTCTAATTTTGACAGCCGACCCATGCTTGAGCGCCGCGACGTTCGCGATAGGAGAAAATAAAGTTCATGGCATCCTCGCAACAGGATTTACAGGAACATTTTTCCAGCTTGTCTGATAAGGCATTGATGGAAATTCATGAGGCTGATCTGACGCCGGCCGCGCAAGCCGCGTATCAGCATGAAATGAACCACCGCGGTCTCGTGCCGGAAGACGCGGACGAACCCGAAACGCCTGAGTTGAGCAGCGGCGAGAAATTGATAACGGTGGTTGAGTTCGAATCTGCGGAAGATGCGGCCAACGCCCAAGCGCAGCTTAAGAAAGCAGGCATTCCCGCTTATATTGCGGTGACAGTGCCAGCGGCGTTCGAAAGGCAAGCCGTGAGCCTGCTCGATCCGGGTGTTTCCGATGACGAACTCGCTCACTTGGCCGAAGCAGCGGGCCAGGAATAAACGCGCCGATTAAACCGCGCTACCGGCAAGCACGGGATTTCCGTAACGCTGCGCCACATAGTTGTTCAGTAGTTCACGGAACTCTTCAACAATGTGGTCGCCGCGCAAGGTAGTGGAGAGTTTGCCGTCTATATAGACCGGCGCCACCGGGGTCTCAAACGTGCCTGGTAAAGAGATGCCGATATTGGCATGTTTTGATTCGCCCGGCCCGTTGACAACGCAGCCCATGACGGCGACTTTCATTTCTTCTACGCCAGTGTATTTCTCGCGCCAAATGGGCATCTGTTCGCGCAAGTAGGTCTGGATCTGGTCGGCCATGTCCTGGAAGAAGGTGCTGGTGGTGCGGCCGCAACCAGGGCAGGCTGCCACTTGCGGCGTGAAGCTGCGCAGGTTCAGCGCTTGCAGAATCTGCTGACTCACAATCACTTCTTCGCTGCGGTCGCCGTTGGGCAGCGGGGTGAGCGAGGCGCGAATGGTGTCGCCAATTCCTTGTTGCAATAAAACAGCGAGAGCGGCACTCGTGGCAACTATTCCTTTGGAACCGATACCCGCTTCCGTCAATCCCAAATGCAGCGCGTAATCGCAGCGCGCCGCCATCATTTCGTAAACCAAAACCAAGTCCTGCACATTGCTGACTTTGGCGCTCAGAATGATTTTGTCGCGGCCCAAGCCGTAGCTTTCCGCGTGTTCGGCGCTGCGCAACGCGCTTTCCACAATAGCGCGACGCGTCACTTCCATGGCATCCAGCGGCTCAGCGGATTTGGCGTTATCATCCATCATCTGCGTCAGCAGCGAAGCATCCAGCGATCCCCAATTCACGCCGATGCGCACCGGGCGATTATATTCAATCGCTGCTTCAATCATGATCTTGAAGTTATCGTCCTGCTTCTTGCCGATATTCACGTTCCCCGGATTAATTCGGTACTTATCCAGGGCACGCGCACAATCGGGATATTTTTTAAGCAGAATGTGTCCGTTGTAATGGAAGTCGCCAATGATGGGTACGGTTACGCCGAAATCGCGCAACGTCTTCACGATGGTGGGCACTGCCTTCGCCGCATCTTCGGTATTCACCGTCACGCGCACCAGTTCCGACCCGGCGCGCGCCAGTTGCATCACTTGATTGACGGTAGAGGTGGTATCGGCAGTGTCAGTGTTGGTCATCGACTGAACCACGATCGGGTTCGAGCCACCGACTTTGACACCTCCGATATTGACAGCGACAGACTTACGGCGGGCAAGGGCAGGCATAGATCTCCAGTTTGGGGCTTAAACCCTTAGTTTAGCAATCAGATCGGGGTTCCACTGGCAAACGAACACAGCGGGGTGCTGTTTAAAGCTAGGCGGAAGCGCTCATGGCACGGCGAATTTCCACACGTTCCTCGGGCTTGAGGTGCACCACTTTGCGAAAACCTTCAGCCAGCAGTGCTTCATCTGTCTGCGACGCCAATTTGCCGGCCTGATCATGAATGACGGACGGACTCACCAGACGGCCCTTTCGTCGTTCTGCTCGCGTGATGCAAACTTCCTCAGGCGTATCGAAAATCAGGGCGAGGGCCGCGCGCTTATATGAGCGGGCCGCCGCCAGCAGAAGCGCGCGATGCTTCGGTTGAAGGTTTGTGGCGTCCACCACACACAGCCGGCCACGCCGCAGACGCTTTTCTAAGACTGTGTGCAAAATCGCAAACGCATCGTCTGTTGCTTCCTGGTCGCCTTCATCATCGCTGACCATGGCGCGGAAGCGATCCGAGGATAAAATCTCGGTCGAACGAAAGCGCTCGCTGGCAAAGGTTGATTTACCGGACCCGGCGATGCCGACCAAAACCACAAGAGCGGAACCTGGAATATAAATGGTGGTCTTAGTCGGCTTGGGCATCGGCTATCTACTGTAGTGTATGGTTAGAAGCCGCGCTCCATGGGCATGGCAAAGGGCGGCTCCACCAGGAAGTCGGCCTCGCGAATTTCCACCAGCGCTTCGCGTAACGATTGTTCTTTGGCCGGTTCGGTGGTGATGACAAACGGCAAATCGCGCCAGTCTTCGCGCGGCAACTGCAAAACAGCGTCGATGCCAATTTTATGCTTCGCCAAGATCGTCGCTAACGTGGCAATGATGCCGGCCTTATCTTCTACGCGAAAACGCAGAAAGAACGGCAGCTCTTGCGTGCTTACATTTAGAGGTTTGTAGGCGCCCAAACGTTCATGCGCGAATGGGCTCACACGTTCGGGGCTGCCATAGCGAATCTCGCGCGCGACACGCATTAAATCACTCACTACTGCCACGCCAGTAGGTTTCGCGCCGGCGCCGCGGCCGTAGTAAAACGTATCTTCGCCATAGGTGCCGCGAATCCAAATCGCGTTGTAGGCACCTTGCACTTGGGAAAGAATGGCCGATTGCGGTACCAGCGTCGGTCGCACCGAAAGAAGCAGCCCATTTTCATTTTGCCGCGCCAGGCAAACGAGCCGGATGGTGTGCTTCAGTTGATGGGCGTATTCAAAGTCGATCGGTAGGATTCGCCGAATGCCTTCCGTATAGATGTCGGCAGGCGTGAGCTTTTCACCAAAGGCGAGAGCAGCAAGGATAGCGAGTTTCGAACGCGCGTCGAGTCCATCTACATCCGCGGAGGGATCGGCTTCCGCGTAACCGAGTTGCTGCGCTTCGGCCAGAACCGACTCAAATTTAGCATTGCTCTTTTCGATCTCGGTCAATATAAAATTGCTGGTGCCATTCAATATGCCGTAGAGCGCCACCACTTTATCACGGCGATGCCTTCGCGCAAGATGGTGTGGATGGGAATACCACGGCGACGCTTGCTTCCATGGCAAGATTAACGCCGTTTCGGCTGGCCGCGGCCCAAAGGTCAGCACCACGTAAGGCCATCAATTCTTTGTTCGCCGTCACAACCGATTTATGTTGCTTGAGGGACTCTTCGAGAATTTGCCCCGCTGTGCTTGTGCCGCCGATGAGTTCGACCACGATGTCAATTTCCGGATCGGACACAACCTCACGCCAGTCTGTGATACGACACACATTCGCTGCCAGAGGGGGCAACTTCTTCTGCTGAACGCTACGGCTGCAGACTGATTTCACGCGCAAGGGAAAACCCAATTTTTCCTGAATACTGGCTGCGTTCTCCGTGAGAATCTGTAAGGCTCCCGAACCCACATTCCCCAAACCGATAATTCCTACCGTTACTTCCACCCGGCTACTCTCCCCACGTTTTGAACAAGGCTCATCCGTGGCTTATGATAGCAACCAGAATGAGCACCACGCGCCGCCATGCCTTTGTCCTATTTCTCGCGCCAACTGCCGTGTCAGGCGTGGCGCCGCAACAACAACAGCCAGACAACCGCCAGACGTTTCCAGATTCTGAGAAAGACGACGACACACGTCTACCGAATGGCAAGTCGCAAAAGGATGCAATCTCTAAACAAGCGCATGAGGATGCACTTAAAGATGTGGAATCACTCATCCATTTGGCCGAAGATTTGCGCGATGAACTAAAGCATTCTGGGGAATATGTCGTTGCTGTTTCATCTGTACGAAAAACCGAAGAAATCGAGAAACTCGCTCGCCACATTCGTGGCAAATTAAAAGCCTAAGTGCGTTCACCTGCACAACAAAGTATGCACGCTTTTCCGCGCTGCATTTTTCAGTCACAGATCTAGCAGATTTTTTTTCTTCCTTATTTTCAATATCTTGTCAGTTTTTTTTCGTTCAGCCTGAACACCATCGCTGGGAGATTGGTGGCCGGGAAGGAGGAAAAGAACAATGTTCTTAGCATTACCACCAGTGATTCTTGAGCCGCTGATTGCGGTGATTCGCACAATTTTTGGATTCTAATCTTGTGCTGATTAAAGCGTCAGTTATTTAAAAAATAATCTGGCGATATATCCCGAATGGTGGTAGAGTAATGTTTTCCGAGAGCTTTAATTTAGGACATCACTCTGCCACCCCCGAGGCGAGCCGTCCAGGCACTCGTAGAGTGGCTGTATGCGGTAATTTCCGCGTTGAGTGTGCTCAGTTTTTTGCATTCTGGTTTGCTTGCCGCAGACCAAACTCAACGCAACTCAGTATCGAACGATCCCATTCAAGCCTCACTGGCTAAAGGGAAGGACTTGCGCAAGGCAGGAAAACTTGCCGACGCGTTGCGTGAGTACAACCGCGCTTTATCGTTGGCGCGTCAAAGCAACAACACGCGGGCCACTCTGCAGAGCCTGATGCTAATTTCGGCTGCGGAAGTGATGTCGTATCAATATCGAAGTGCTTTGGCGGCATCGCGAGAAACTTTCGATACAGCGCGCAAGGCAGGTAATAATCAGTTCGCTGGCGGTGCGAGCGCTTCCATTAGCAACATTTATATGTTGCTGGGCGATTTTCAAACCGCCGAGGCGGAGGCGAGGCGCGCCGTTGATCTACTAAGGCTCGCTCCACAGAACGATCCGACCACTGAAAATTTTCTGTTGAAATCCATGCAACTGGTTGCCACTCTTGCAGCGATGCAAGGGAAAGACGCAGAAAGTGAAAGCTTCTTTCAGCAGGCTATTGCTCTAGCCCAGAAACTTCATCAAACTTCGCTCGAAGCAAACTTGTGGGATGTTCGCGGGTATCTATTGATGCGCGCAAATCACTTGAGGGCCGGCCGAACAGGCACTGACTACGGCGCTCAATCTTCGTCAATCTTTGCACGATGAGGACAACCTACCTTTCAGCAAAGAGAACCTAGCCGAGTTGGAGTTGAAACGAGCATCGCCCAATTACGCGAAGGCATTGAAACTGGTGGACGAGTCACTGGCATCACACAGTGCCCTCTTTCTGGCCATGCCGCAATATTATCTGATTGATATTCGCGGGCAGATTCTTTTGCGTTCTGGAGAAAGAGCAAAGGCGTTACAGGAATTCAGGCGCGCTGTGGCGGCCGCCGATGTCTGGCGACAAGGCGCACTTCCAGGGGACACCACCAATACACAAACTGTAGTACTACTTCACGAGGTCTATCAGGACTTCGCACAACTGGCCGCTCAGATTTCGCTGGAGACCAATGATCCGGTATTGCGCGATGAAGCCTTAGAAGTTCTTGCTTCTAACCGCGCGGCGAGTTTGCGTGAACAACTAAAGCGTGTGCTGGCAACAGATTCGCAGACGCCGGACAGCTATTTTGAAAAACTCTCCGCGCTCCAAGCGGCGCAAGCACGCGTTACGCTTGGGCGCAACAATAAGGCCGATCAAGCTGAACTTGTGAAGATGCGCACTGAGATCAGTGAATTCGAAAATAGACTCGCGGTTCAAAATGGAAAGAACTATTTTTCCGACGAGAAAATTTTACGCAGGAATTCACTTAGAGATATTCGGAACAGGTTAGACCCAGAACAATTACTACTCAGTTTTTCTCTTGGAGAGACAAAGTCGTATTTGTGGGCAATCACCAGAGATCAAGTGAACCTATATAAGATTGACGCCCGGGGAAAACTCGAAACCAAAGCAACTCTGCTGACAAAAGCGGCGCGCGAAGGAAGCTCCATTCAAGATGCAGGCGCTTCCCTCGGTCAAGCTCTTTTTGGGCAGCTTCCGCAGCGGGCGCTGAAGAAGAAGGAATGGTTAATTGTCGCCGATGGAGCGTTACTGAGCGGGGTTCCGTTTGCGGCGTTGCCTGAGACTGCCAACGATAGTGCGAGGTCAATTGTTGAAAAACATAGCATTCGAATTTTGCCAAGCGAGTTGTTGTTGCTCGCGCCGAAGAGCAAAAGCCCGTTGCCGAGATTCGTAGGCGTCGGCGATCCTATTTATAATCTCGCCGATACTCGGCTAAAGCACCAAAGAGGGTGGGATACGCCGCCGGTGCAAGCAAGTTCTATTACGCTGGCACGTTTCAGCCGGCAGTGGGCAGGAGATTCGCAATTCCGCCAAGCAGAGCGGACAGGCCGATGAACAAGTTTTGGACGGGGCGCAAGCCACTGCCGAATCTTTGCGCAAGGCTTTAGCGGTGGCGCCGGAGTTTCTACATTTCGCAGTTCATGTCGTAAGTCCGCCCGGCCGTCCGCAAGAAGCAGCGCTCGCACTCAGCCTCAATAGTGATGGAGTGCCCGAACTGTTGACCCCGGAAGCCATAGCGACGTTTCGCCTGCCCGGCACGCTGGTTGTCTTAAGTGGATGTTCTTCAAGCCAGGGCAAACCAGTTCCCAGCGCAGGACTGCTGGGTCTGAGCCGCGCTTTGCTCCTTGCCGGAGCCGAGGCGGTCATTGTCAGTTCCTGGCCGACCCCTGACGATTCAGGACACTTTTTTTCATTATTTTATAGCCATTTGCGGACTGTAAACACCGGTACGCTGAGCCAGCGGGCAGCATTTGCCCTGGCGCAGACACAAGTGGAATTGCAGCAGAGCCGAGGCTATAGCAGCTCCCCCACGTATTGGGCAGCTTATTCAATTATTTCCAAGGAGTAAGTCGGAGATTCATGGTGGCAACGCAACCCAAACTGTGCCCAGCACCCGTTCACGACGGCAGTCAGCCGCAACAACAGACGCAAGAGGTTAGAGACAAAACCTCGAGGCCCGGATATTCACCAGTAGAGTGGGGACTTCTGGTCGCTCAAATCAAAGCCGGCGAAGAGACCGGCATGGAGCAACTTTACAAGCTCTTTAGTCGCGGCATTCGCTACTACCTGTGCCGCCAACTGGGGCCACAGGAACTAGAAGATAAAGTTCACGATACGTTTTTAATAGTTGTCAACGCCGTTCGCCGCGGTGATTTGCGCGAACCTGAACGCCTGATGGGTTTCGTGCGCACCGTTGTCCGCCGCCAAGTGGCCGCCTACATAGAGCAAGCCGTACATAATCGCCGGGAGCAAGCTGATCTAGAGACAGGTATCACCGTAGCCGACCGCAAGCAGAATCCGGAACAGGAAGCGATGGTTCGGCAAAAGGCCGAACTCATGGAGAGCGCCCTTTCCGCCTTGTCCGATCGGGATAGGGAGATTCTGGTGAGATTCTACTTGAAAGAACAGCCTCAAGAACAGATCTGCCGCGAAATGGACCTGACGGAAACCCAGTTTAGGCTCCTAAAATCGAGAGCAAAGGCTAAATTCGGAGAAATCGGAAAGAAAAAGCTGGCGGCGAGCGGAATTTTCTCAGTTTTTGTGAGAGCGCAGGCAGGATAAAAGGACTTTTCCTATATGGAGAAGCGGATCCGAATCCGCACTAACTTATGAATGAATCCTATCGCGAGCATCCGAGTGAAGAAGCATTAGAGAGATTCCTCCTCAACATGTCGTCGGAGGAAGAGGTTGAAACGGTGGAAACGCACATACTCGCCTGCGGGTATTGCGTCGAGCAACTGGAGACTCTCGAAACTCAGATCGCCGCGACCCGCTTAGCTCTTCAAGCGCTTGACAATCGACCGGACCCGAAAAGTCTTGTGGAAACTTCAAGCGGTTGGCGCAGCTGGTTTACCATCCCGAGACTATCCTTCGCCGCAACTGGTTTAGCTGCGGCGGCAGGGGTACTCTTCTTTTCGATTCCGCGCGACGTCACCATCACGGCGTATCGCGGAGCCGAAACGGCCATCGTGTCCGAAGGACGACCGCTTCATATGCATCTGAATGCGGCCGGCTTGAATCCGGGAACCGTCGCAGTTGAATTAGCCGATAGTCAAGGCACAATTGTTTGGAAAGGTATCTCCGTCGTTCGGCATGACAATGTAGATGTCGCGCTCCCCCGTATCACCAAATTCGGTCCACATTTCGTGCGCCTATATTCGCCGCCGCAAGCAGGAACAGAGAGCGTTTTGTTAAGGGAATTTGCCCTTGACGCTCAATGGACCCTGTAGAACGAGTTTGCCAACGCTTTAGTGAGTTATACGGGCCGCGTCAATAGCGGCCCAGAGTTCCGGTAAACGGATTGGTTTTGAAATAAAGCCGTCCATTCCGGCCGCGAAGCAGTTATCTCTATCGCCGTTCATGGTTTGCGCTGTCATAGCAATGATGGGGGTGCGAGTCTTGCGACTCGCTTCAAACCGCCGAATCTCGCGGGTGGCTTCGAGACCATCCATCTCCGGCATCTGAACGTCCATTAAAACCAAGTCGAACACGCCGTTTTTAAATTGGTCAACAGCGATGATGCCGTTGGCCCCGACGGTCACTCGATGGCCCTGCTTCTCCAAAAGTCGGGCGGCTACTTTTTGGTTCACCGGATTATCTTCTGCCAGCAAAATATTCAATGAGGCCAAATCTGCTCGGGCGCCGTTAGTTGCGGCTGGAATGTGGGTCGTTTGAACTTCGGAAACCCGCAGCGGGAGGAGCACAGAGAACGTGCTTCCCTTCCCCGCTTCGCTTTCGAGTTCGATTTTTCCACCCATCAAAGAAACCAGTTTGAGACAGATAGAAAGGCCTAGGCCCGTACCACCGTACTTGCGAGAGATGGAAAGATCCGCCTGGCGAAAGGCCTCGAAGATTTGCGCCTGCTTTTCGGCGGGAATGCCTATGCCGGAATCGCGCACTGCCAAACGAAGGAATGTTTGGTCTCCATCGCGCTTGGTGTCAGCGCTCATAGAAATGCTTCCCTGCTCGGTGAATTTCACAGCATTTCCGAGAAGGTTTAGCAAAATCTGCCGCAAACGCCAGCCGTCTCCGATGAGCATGTCTGGAAGGGTGTCGGCGACCACCGATTGAAAATGTAAGCCCTTTTCCTTGATGCGGAAGGCAAAAACTTTGCCGGATTCTGTGACCAGTTCGCGCAGGGAGAACGGAGCATCCTGAATCTCGAATTTGCCGGCTTCAATCTTGGATAGATCTAAAAGATCGTTCAGGATGGATAGCAGAGCGTCGCCCGATGAACGAATCGTCGTCAGGCATTCAAGCTGTTCGTCAACCGAGTCGGCTTGCATGGCCAATTCCGTCATGCCCAAAATACCGTTCATCGGCGTGCGAATTTCGTGGCTCATGTTGGCGAGAAATTGGCTCTTCGCCTCGCTTGCAGCTTCCGCTTTTGCCTTGAGTTTTTCTACTTCGATCAACTTCTGTTCGATGAGGCGTGTCTGCGCGCCAACACGACGGCGCAACATGAAAACCCAGCCAAGGGCCAAGGCGATCAGCACAGAGGTCAACGACAACGCGCGCCAAGCACGCTGCTGTGTCATCCAAGGCGCCTTTTCTAAAAGCTCGACCTTGGATGGAGAATTTACGGCAACTTCAAAAGAAACGGGAACAAGTACTCCGCGAAAACGTTTGGCGCTGACGCTGCAAATACCGGAGAAGCGTAAAACCTCGCCAATTTCGTAGCCAGGGAGATTCCCCATTCCATGAACGGCAAACGTTGCCTTGCCATTCCGTAGGAGCAAGATTTGTTCCTGGCCATTTTGGTATTCACTTATGAGGCGGCCTTCAACGCGAATCAGTTGTCCATCGACACCATGAAAAAGCGCTCGTTCCGGAGTTACATCGATCGGCGTGACCGGTGCTCCGTTCGAACGCTTGCTCAAGGCGCCTTCGTGGATTTCCACAGCAAACGCTCCCGCGACAGCAAAACCCACGGCATCCACAACGTCGCCTTCTTCGAGGACAATTTCACTGTGTTCGCGAATGGCAACCGCACCTGAATCGTCTTTGATCCAGGTTGGGCCTTGCGGGTTGGTCGCGAGCACTTTACCTCGCAGATGAACGCGGTGACCCGGTATTTGATTCGGCTGAAACCGCAAAAGCTGGTTGATGGGTGTGATTTGCTCCGTGCGGCCGGCATCTACTGCGACCGGATCGGGTAGCCGAGTTAATTGAGAAAGATCCTGAGCAAAAAGCTGTATGCCCAAAACCTGACGTTTTCCATTAAAGATAGTGCCAGCAGCCCCGCGCACTTTCACGCGCGCGTCAATCCATTCTGGTGTTAATTTGACGGAAGCCGGAAAGATGACTTTATAATTGTGCGAGCCATAAGACAGCTTGGCGGAAGGATGATTGCCATCGAATCCAAAGCCCTGCACAATCCCTTCCAATTCGACCCACTGACTGTCGGCTTGGCCGGAAAGGATCATTTCGGCCAGTGTTGTTGAGGGCGCGGGCAAAGAGGAATGTTCAAGAAATTCAAAGCTGGGCGATTGAACAACCGGCGCGAAATCGCCTGCGCCGCTCAAGCCACGCAGGCGGATGTGATCGCCAGCACGCAAGGCGCGCGGTGCGACATTGCCATTCACTGAACCGTGCAGCGATACGTAAACGCCGCCAGTTCGATCTTGGACGAAGGCCATCTGCCAAGTTGGATCGTAATAGGTGAGCACGCAATCGAGCAAAACGGATTGCTGAAGAGCCGCTATTTCGGGCTTAAGCGCGTGCAAAGCGGCAACGGTAGTGATCAAAGCAGACTTGTCCTGCTTTATAGCTCTGCTTGCCCTAATCGCTGGTTCCACATTGCCTAAGGTCAAGCCCTTATCGAAATGGTCAACAAAAGCCACAATATCGGTCTGCTGACTTGGCTGCAGGTCGAAGCCTTCCAAATCGGAAATCGCGACGGAAGCGGATGAGTCGCTAAAACGAAACCCTTGCGCATCGCCAGCGTGCTCAATCAGACCCTGCAAGCGAACGCGGTGGTCCAGACTGCCAGAATGGCCCATTACAGACTGCAAGTCTTGCACCGGCAGAGATGCAGGATCAGGCGGAGGGCGAAGTTGAGTTACCGATTTACTATCAGTGGCTAAGATTGTCAAATCCGTTAGGTTGCCGTGAATATCAACGCCCGTGGAGGCTACGCCGTTAATGCGAACTTCGGCGTCCACCAGTCGATCTGGGTCTAATCCGCGATCATCCGTGAATCGAGCCGTGACCTCGAACCCTCCTAAACGCAAAGGCAGCACCAATTGGCCCGAAGCATCGACGGTGCCTAAGCGAGCGGTGCCAAACAGGCTGACGAGTTTGCCATCCAGTGCGTCCGATTTTAGGTCGCGCACCGTTATCAGCACAGGCTCAGGCATGGTGCCGGGACCCAAATCGCGCACGGTGGCGTCCGAAATGGAATCGGTGCCGGATCCGCTGGGCAAAGAGCCGCTGACCTCTACCTTATGACCGGTAATTGAGTCATCAATGAAGTGGGTAAGTTCGACCCTGATGCCCGCTGTCTGGTCTTGTACCACGATCATCCCGAAATTCGGATTTTCCACCGTGACGACGCCCCGAAACGTGACGCGGCCGGCATGATCGCCATGAAAGGCGGATTTGATTTCGGCAATCGTTGGAGCTGACTGATCCGGGGTCAGGGAGTTACAGGAACAGAGACACAGGACCACAAACGTAGTCAGCCAGTAGGCAATTGACGGTTTTTGTCTCTGCATGCGCTCAATGGATTATCGAGCGGCGAAGCAAAATACTACATAGCCCTACAGGATTTTTGCTAGAAGACGCGGCGGTTGAGGCGCCCGACCGTGAATTTGGCGGTATCGGCGACGGCCATTACCGTCATAACACCGGCCTGCACGGGATCGGTGACAACAATGTCGGAGGCATCGGGCACACTGCCTGCCATGTTCAGGCTCACAACAAGCAATCCCTCAGCGCGAACTTCGCGCACGGCGAGTTCGATATCGCCACCCATTAACGATCCAGCGAGAACCAGCGCGCGAACTCGTGGGAGCCGGCGGCAAGCGCGGACCGCGGCAGCGAGGGCCTGTTCGCCGACGAGCGGAATGGTATCCACAGATATATGTTCCCCGCGGATGTTGTGGCGGTCAGCTTCGGAAATAGCGCCCAAGCGCGACTTGGCCGACCTGCGCGCCGCCGCCCATAATGATGATCCGCTTGCCGTAAATCTTCTGAAGCGACTGAACCAGCGTTACGTTGCGCACCACTTCGAGCGCGCGCATTCGGCCACAAGCTCATCGACCGGGCCGGGCAGATCAAGTTCGAAGTAGATACGCGTATCGGTGGGTAGATCTTCAATGATGGAGACCGAGCGGATATCGCCGTTGTGTTTGGCGATCACGCCGGTCAATTGATGCAACACGCCGGGCGCGGCTTTAGTGGAGAAGCACCAGGCCGAGCTTGTCCGCTCAAGCACTTCGCTCACGTATTGACCTCATACTTCTTAAGGAGGCCATCCCAATGACCTTGTGCTTTCAGGATTAGCTCACCGACTTCGCGCACCGCGCCTGAACCACCGGCGGCACTCGGTGACGGCGGAAGCGCATCGCTTCACCTCGGGGCGGGCATTGGCTGTGGCGAAGGAGAGCCCGCGCGCGACGCATGATGACGACATCCGTGAGGTCGTCGCCGACGTAGGCGATTTCGCGCGGATCGACCTGCGCTTCGGCGACGACTTGGTCGAAGAGCGGAATCTTTTCGATGTGGCCTTGGAAGACCCAAGTCATGCCAACTTGGCTGGCGCGCTCGGCGGTGGCCGGAGACTCACGTCCGCTGATCACGCCGGTCGAATGTTGAACCAGCTCAACCAACGGAGAGCGATTCCGTCTTGCGAATCGAAGCCTTTGGTCTCGACCAGTTTGCCGTCGGGCCCCGGGACAAGATAGAGGCGCCCGTTGGTGAGCACCCCATCTACGTCCATGAGAAGGACTTTGATTCCGGCCGCGTAGCGCCGCATCTTCTCTTCAGTAATCGAGGAATTCAATTGCATAGAACCCTCGTTATAGCACGCGGCGCGTGCCAAGATAAGAAGGTTTGGAAAGTGCCTACTTGCTCCTCATCATCCCTGGGCTCATCTGGGGCGCATCCTTTCTTTTTATTGCCGAGGGGTTACGCGCGGTTGATCCGAATGGCGTGACGTTTTTGCGAATCTGCATTGGCTTCGCAACGCTGGCGCTATTTCCGGCGGCGAGGAAACCGATTGCGCGCGAGGATTGGGGCAAAGTGATTTGGTTAAACGCTCAGAG
>CAWJBS010000036.1:0-20610 GCA_963840845.1 Bryobacterales bacterium | reverse complement strand
CGGCCACTCCGCTGGCATTGTCGTCCGCTCCAGGACTGCGCGGCACCGTGTCATAGTGAGCGCCCACGACCACGATGCCGGCCTGCGGATCGGTTCCTTTCATTTCCGCGATGATATTGCGGCATTGTGTACCGGCAACGGTGTACCACTGCGACTCGGGCGCATAACCGGCGGATTTCAGCGCCCCTTCGATGAAGTGGGCCGCTTGCGCGAGTTGTCGCGGATGGCCGGACACATTACGTTCGCCGATATCGACCGCCAGAAAATGGATGTCCGCGCGCAGGGGCGGCTCGAGTCCGTTTTGCTCCGCACTGAGTGGTTTCAGTGGCTCCACTTTAGCGGCGCCAGGAGTTGCGCAGCATCCACCATAGGGCCCCTGCAAAAATCAGCGCGCAAGCAATCACGGCAACCTGGATCACCTTCATAAATCCGTTTATGCTCGCACATCATTCACGCAGCTTTTGATTCATGAGGTCACGCGCCCGCAGACTGAGGCCGAAAACGTGCGATGCGGATATGCCGAGCTTGAAGGCTTTTTCAGGGCGTGTGAGGCCAGAAAGCAGAATTTCGAGCACGGCGGGCAGTGCCACCAGTTTCTCGGACGCCGGCTGCCGCCGCCGTGTATTTTTCGACGCCAGCGGTAAGCTGTACTCCGGAGACGTTGTGACGTTGGGCGAACTCCCAAAGCGGAAGAAGTTTGAGATCTTCCGCGTGAGCCTCGCACAGTGAACGGAGATCACGAGAGTAGTTTAGCCCGAGACGCCGGCGAAGCTTATGAACGGCGGAAACGCTTAGGGGGAGATCAATTGTGCGTCCCGCACGGTCCGGTGCTGGTCGCAGTATTGGAAGAGTTCTCGCGTCCGAATGACGTCGCGCCCACCTGTTTCGACATTTCGGCGTAGCGTGGGTAAACCTAGCAACAGTTTAAAGCCATGTCGCGTCCTGCGGCTTTCCGTCACTTCCCATTCGACGCCGTCACGTCGGTAACCAATTCGCGATTGCCACGGCGGATGGCGCGCCACTCCGTGCCGGAAGGAGCGCGAAGGTCGAGTACCTGGCTGTTGTCACTTGAACAAGTGGCTTGTGGTGTTTCAGTTTTTTGTTGTTCCATAATAATTTCCTTTATTTAAGGGCCAGGACGCGCAGCCGCAGGCGGCTCGCCCGGCCTTCCGAGATGCGTAGTGTTTCAGCCATCTCGCGAATGGTGACCGAAGAACGGAAAACGGCCAAGGCCGCCGGCTCTTTCCACCACTGAAGAGGCCGCGTTAAAGGATCGAGAAGGAAGAAGTGCCAGTCTTGCGCCACTTCGAGACTCACGTCGAAGCGCGCCGCGAACTCTCGTATGGCACGCATGGCCGCTTGGGGCTCCGTTTGGCGCTGGAGCGACGGCTGCGTTGAAACGGATTTGCGGCTCAGTTTTTGGCGCAGCCGAGCGAGGGTACTGGCGCCGGCGGGCAGATCAAAAATAACCTGGCTCTTCTGTTCGCAGGTCCGCCAGTACTCCACGAGCGCCGGTGTGGCAATGAGGCGATAACTGCCTGCGGGCTTCGGCAGGTAGCTGGGCGTAACCGCTGGATACCCAAAGTGCAGCGGGAACCCATGTTTAGTAGGGCGCGAACTGCGGATATTCCAGAGCAAGCCGACCACGTCGAGAACTTGTTCATGAAGGGGTTCCGGCGAAGCAGCGGCGCCCGAATCGCCGGCACTTTCCCGTGTGGCGGCGAGTTGTTCATTAGCTAGTGGTGGTTGCATAAGATTCCTGTGCACGCAGATCGCGGCGCATGCGCCGGGCGTGCGTTGTCGTAACGCAGAGGCATTGGCTCAACTGGCGTGTGTTGAGCGTTGACCGCAGAATGGCTCGGACATTCGCGTCTTTTGCGCCTCGCTGCCGGCCGCTGCTGCGGTCGAGCAGGAAGGCGCGCCAGCGAATGGCATCACTGGTCGGCACTTCGTAGCGTTCGGCGAATTCCCAAACCGCTAGGGTTCTTAAATCGTCGAGCGGGCTCATATGTTGTTGTTGCATCGTTAATCCTTTTCCTGATTGACTGGCAGCGGCCGGCGACTGCGCCGCGGCTGAGGCCGAAGCGCGAACGTAGGCGAATTTGCGTGGTGAGTCCGGCGGGCAGATCCAAATTGCCACCCGCTTTCCAATAGGAGAAAAGCTCTGGCGTGGCAATCAGGCCAGGCTTTCCCTTGTCTGTGTAGAGATGGCGGTGCGCCCTGGCGCGAAAGCCGAAAAGCAAATCGAAGCCGTGCTGCGTGGCACGGGTCTCGTACACGTCATAAAAGGTGCCTTGGAAGTCTTGCACTTGAAAGAGCACTGGCTTGGCTTCCGGCCCTGGCTTTGGGTTAAACGGCAGCAGCATTTGGCCGATGCGCTGGGCTGTCCTCTTGGAATGCGAGTGCTGGCAGGAACCACCCGGACCCTTGGGCTTTGCAGCAACTGCCGCCGCTTCCTTAACCAGCCGGGCTGGCGATTTGCGCCGCCAGTAAGGCGAGCCGATAAACATCTGCCCTTGTTTGCTTGATTGCTGAAAAGGACTTCCCAGCTTCGGCACTGTGGGCTTGCGCTCATAGGGGACTTGCGGAATCGGTCCGGCTGCCACCGCTCCTTCGAGAAGTGTGGGATCGACTTGCAAAGCGCGCAAGCGCAACCGATTCGCATGGCTGGTGCCGATGTTGAGGGCTTTCGCAATTTCGCGCAGCTTGGCGCCCGGCTTACGGAGCACGGCGAGCGCAGCCGGATGTTGCCACCAATTGACCGGACGAGTCGCACGGCCAACGAGCAGAAAGCGCCAGTCATTGGTCCTCTCTTTAGTGACGTTGTACCGTTCGGCGAATTCTAAGGTCGGTAGCCTTTGCAAATCGTCTTTGCGTTTCTTCCAGAGCTCGCGTCGATCGTTTACATAGTTGAGACGAAGTCGGCTGCGCACTCTTTTTAAAGTGCTGCGGCCAGCCGGCAAATCGTAAACATAGCCCTCGTCCGTGCGGTGAGTTTCCCAGAAACCGACCAGAGCAGGCGTGGCAATCAGACGCTTCGGACCGATAAATCTGCCGAGGCCGGTGTTAGCGGGCAGGCCGAACAGCAGGTCGAAACCATATTTGGTGGCGCGGGCTTCCTTGACGTCCCACAGGGTCCCGTCCGTATCGAAGATTTGCTCATCACGGTCTTCGCGTTTGAAAAGCTTCATCGGGTTGTACAGTTCCGGCGGAACGGATGCAACTCTCGGCGCAGCGGCGCAAGGGTTGAATTGGGAGTCAGCGGTGACACTTTGACGAGTGGCGGCTAACGGCGGATTAGTTGTCTTTTGAATCTCCATAAGAGTTCTTTCCGGCTTCAGAATCGTATGGAGCCCGTTCGGACGAATCGATTTTTTTGATCTAAGTGCCTGGAAACAATGGAGAAAAAAAATTTCCTTAAGCTGTGATCGTCTGAAAGCGCCTTGTAAACCTCAGCAGGAATGTCGGAGAATCGGCAGGTACGAAGGCACTAAAAGCGAGTGAATATCTTCACTGCGACTTTCCTTTTTTTTGAGAACTAAGGTTTTGCGGGAGCCTATCATGGCTCCCGCCTGAATCGCCGTTTCAACTAAAATCCGGACATCCTCCCTCCCCAGTTCAAAAGTTGAAAATAAATTTTATCTTTGTTTTCAACCACTTCCCAGCCAAAAATCAATTCGACGACAGGCTCCCCAAATTACCCTGAAAAAAGATAGAGCGTAAAAGGCCTTCTTTACGCCCCCTGTGCCGCCGTTGTCGCGCGCATACATCAACCGTTGAAAGGAATCAATCATGGCTACCGAAAAGCAAAAAGCCGCTAACAGAGCAAACGCGCAACACTCAACCGGCCCCATTTCCTCCGACGAGGCCGCCTTTAATAACTGGCGTCACGGACTGGCTGTCAAAACACACGAACACTTCGGCTTTCTCATGGACGAGAGTCAGGAAGAATTCGAAGCACTTCTCAACCAGCTCAGCCACGACCACCAGCCAACATGCGAAACCGAGTTCATCATGGTTCGCCACATGGCCGAATCCGCCTGGTTGCGCGCCCGCGCCATCCGCTTGCAAGCCGACTGCCTGGTGTTCGGACTCAAAGATACCGACTTCGCCAGACTCGCGCTCTTCATCCGCTATGAAACCACGCATGAGCGCGCCTTCTACAAGGCCGTAAACGAGCTGCAAAACCTAAGAAAACAAAAACAAAACTCGCAAATTGGGTTCGAATCGCACGGCCTCAAAAAGGCGGCCGATTCCCGCGCCGCCGAAGCGCTGAATTTAAAGAAAGAAGAGTTCCAACTCAAAAAAGAAGTCGTGCAAATGAAAAAGGAGGCGCAAGAACGGCGAAATCAGCCAGCCACGAAGCCGGATCTGACCGATCCCGGCCTCGAAATGGCCGCCTAAAAGCCTCCAACATGAACTGCTCTACCACGCAAGCGCCCTTCGTGTGTCAACTCTCCGGGACCCCCGTAAAAATTCCCGCACACCAGCCCTTCACTGTTAAATTGGAGAATCACCTTATGGACCGCCGTCACTTCCTTTCCCTCTCTTCCGTCACTGGCATGGCGGCCATCCTCCGCCGCAAGAAAAAAAAGAAAAAGGGCAAGAACGCCGCGCCCACGACGCCCCCTCCGCCCAATCGCGTCCAAGTCGCCGCCGGTGTCCTTGACGAAGTCACGGTCCCCGAACTGCAAAGCCGTCAGCGCCAAAAACTGCTCACCGCCGAGCGCCTCACCGAACTCTATCTCGCGCACATCGACGCCATCGATCGCTCCGGCCCCGCTCTTCATTCCGTCATCGAACTCAATCCCGATGCGCTCTCCCTCGCCCGTGCGCTCGACGCCGAATTTCGCGTCAAAGGTCCACGCTCGCCGCTCCACGGCATGCCCGTCTTGCTCAAAGACAACATCGATACCGGCGATAAAATGCAAACCACTGCCGGTTCACTCGCGTTGGTCGGCAAACCGGCCGCCGCGGATTCCTGGGTCGCCGCCCGTTTGCGCGCAGCCGGCGCTATCATCTTAGGCAAAACCAATCTCAGCGAGTGGGCCAATTTCCGCTCCACTCACTCCACCAGTGGCTGGAGCGGTCGCGGTGGCCAAACAAAAAATCCTTACGCGCTTGATCGCAATCCCTGCGGCTCCAGTTCCGGCACCGGCGCAGCGATTTCCGCCAGCTTGGCCACTGTCGGCATCGGCAGTGAAACAGATGGCTCCGTCGTTTGCCCGTCATCCATGTGCGGTATCGTCGGCATCAAACCCACGCTTGGCCTCATCAGTCGCGCTGGCATCATTCCCATCGCGCACAGTCAAGATACCGCCGGCCCCATGGCGCGCACCGTCTGGGATGCTGCCTTGCTCCTCGGCATCCTAACCGGCGTCGATCCGCGCGATCCTGCTACCCAAGCCAGCGATGGTAAAAGCTTCCCTGACTACACGCGCTTTTGCGATCCGCTCGGTCTGCGCGGCGCACGCTTAGGCATTGCCCGCCAGTATTTCAACATCAATCCCTTCGTCACCGCGCTTATGGAAGAATGCATCGCCGCCATGCGCCAGGCTGGAGCCAATATTATTGACCCAGTCAATTTCTCCACCAACGAAGGCTGGCGCGACACTGAACAAACCGTTCTGCTCTACGAATTCAAAAACGACCTCAACGCCTATCTGGCCGCCCGCGAACTCCCTGTCAAATCTCTCGCCGATTGCATTGCTTTCAATCAATCCCACCGCTCCACAGAGATGCCGTACTTCGATCAGGAACTCATGGAGCAAGCGCAAGCCAAAGGTCCCCTCACGGAAAAGGCCTATCTCGACGCGCTCGCCAATAACCTCAAGCTCACTCGCACCGAAGGCATCGACGCCATCATGGCTAACCATAATCTCGACGCCATCGTCGCGCCAACCGCCGGCCCTGCGTGGCTCACCGATTGGGTCGATGGCGATCATGCCGATAGCGGTTGTTCTTCACCGCCCGCTGTCGCCGGCTATCCGCATATCACCGTGCCCGCTGGCTCTCAATTCGGTCTCCCCTTGGGCATTTCATTCTTTGGTGTAGCTTGGAGCGAACCGAAACTCATCAAAGTGGCATATGCCTTTGAGCAAATTCGCAAAGCCCGCCGCAAGCCGGAATTTTTACCCACGGTAACCTACCATGCCTAATGCTCACAAACTCGTTATCTTAGGTGGTGGATTTGCTGGCCTCTATGCGGCACAGGCCCTTAAAAATGCGCCCGTCGATATCACGCTCATCGACCGCCGCAACTACCATCTCTTTCAACCGCTGCTCTATCAGGTAGCAACCGGCTCGCTTTCGCCCGGTGAAATCGCCGCACCCATTCGTAGCGTCCTGAGCGATCAAAAAGAACGCCCAAGTCCTTCTCGGCGAAGCGATCGATATCGATCCAGCGGCCAAGCATGTGGTCTTGAAGGATGGAGCCTCAGTCCCGTACGATTCGTTGATCGTCGCCACTGGTTCGCAAGGCAGTTACTTCGGGCATGACGAATGGAAAACTTGGGCCCCCGGCCTCAAAACCGTGGAAGATGCCACCACCATTCGCCACAAAATCCTGCTCGCTTTCGAAGCAGCCGAACGCTGCACTGATGTCAACGAACGTTGCACTTGGCTCACCTTTGTCATCGTCGGCGCGGGCCCAACTGGTGTCGAACTCGCCGGTGCCCTCGGCGAAATCGCCAACCACAGCCTCAAGCACGATTTCCGTTCCATCAATCCGAAAGACGCTCGCATCATTATTGTCGATGGCGGCAAACGCGCTCTTGGCACATATCCCGAAGACCTATCGAAGAGCGCCGAAAAACAGCTTCATGATCTCGGCACCCGCATTCGCACCGGCGTTACCGTCACCAATGTTGACGAAGATGGCGTCACCCTCAAAACACCCACCGGCGAAGATCATATTGCCAGCCACACCGTAATTTGGGCCGCCGGCGTCGCCGTTACCGAGTTCGCGCGCACTCTCGCCAAGAAGACCTCAGCTCCCACAGATAAAGGCGGCCGCATCCTGGTCGCGCCCGATCTCACCATCCCCAATTTCCCCGATATTTACGTCGTCGGAGATCTCGCCATGATCAACGGCAAAGACGGCAAACCCTTGCCGGGCGTGGCGCAAGTCGCCATGCAAGGCGGCTCTTATGCCGCAAAAGCCATCGCCAAAAAGGTTGCCGGCAAGCCCGCTCCTCCGCCCTTCGTTTACTTCAATAAAGGAGATCTCGCGGTCATCGGCCGCGCCGCTGCCGTCGCTAACATCTTCGGCATTCACGTAACCGGCTTTTTGGCCTGGCTCGTCTGGCTCTTCATCCATTTGATGTACATTGTGGAATTCCAAAGCCGTATCCTTGTTCTAGTCCAATGGGGGTTCTTATACCTCACGTTCAATCGCGGCGCTCGTCTCATCACGGGCGTGGCTGCGAACAAGCTGACCAGCAAACCTGAACCACTGGAAAATTTGGGGGAGTGATTTCTGTTAGAGCTATTCATCTCCGGTCCCGACGGTCCGCCGGCCCGTCTGGAGTTGCGCAAATCGCCACTCACTCTGGGCCGCAGTGTGGACAACGACCTAGCCTACCCGCATGATCCTTGGCTCTCTCGCTATCACTTATGCTTCGAACAGCGCGACAAAAACTGGTGGGTCCGCGATTGTGAAAGCCGCAATGGCACGCTGCTCAATGCCGCGGGTATCAAAGAAGCCAAACCTGTAAAAGCCGGCGACAAGGTTCTCGCCGGACACCTCAACATCGAAATTCGCGAGCGCCCGGCCGATGTGCAGCGCCCCGTCATCTCCTTCATTCCGCGTAGCGAAGATGACCGCAGCACTCACGAAGCCACCTTCTTCACCAGCCTCGATCAAGTGCTGGGCAAAACGGGCGAACCCCGCCCGTCCCGCGAATCCTCAGCCTCCGCCCGTATGATCAGCGCTCTCATCCGCGCCGGTCAGGAACTAGTCACCCACCAGCCGCTCCAGCAGCTTTTTGAAACCATTCTGCAGCTTTCTCTTTCCGCCGTCGAAGCCAAACGTGGCGTCATTCTCACCCTCGAAGAAGGCGAATTGCAAGTCCGCGCCAGTCAGGGTGACGGCTTCGCCATTAGCACTCTCGTCCGCGATCAAGTGCTGCGCGAAAAGAAATCCATGCTGGTCAGTGACGCCATGCGCCACGATGCGCTCAGCAAACAAGAAAGCATCGTCCTCTCGCGTGTCCGCAGCATCATGGCCGCGCCCCTGCAAACCGGCGAGAACGTCATTGGCATCATCTATGTCGATAACGGCGTCATTCTCCGCCCGTTTTCACAAGACGATTTAGATCTGTTGACGGTCATGGCGAACGTCGCCGCCATCCGCATTGAAAACGCCCGCTTGGCGGAAGTCGAGCAATCGGAAAAGCTCATGGAATCCGATCTCGCCCAAGCCAGTGAGATCCAACGCTCCTTGTTGCCCACCGAGCCGCCCGCCTATGAGGGCTGGGAGTTAGCGGGTCTCAACCTCCCCTGCCGCACCGTCGGCGGCGATTATTTCGATTTCATCCCTTATCAAGATGGCCGCCTCGCTGTCGTCGTGGGTGATGTCTCCGGCAAAGGTCTCCCGGCCGCTCTGCTCATGTCTAGCTTGCAGGCCAAAGTACAGATGTTGCGTGAGACCAATCCCACGCCTGGCCAAGCGGTCGGCACCCTCAACCGCAGCCTCACTGAACGCTGCCCGCTCGGCAAGTTCATCACATTCTTCTACGCCCTACTTGACCCGGCAACAGGCGCGCTTGAATATAGCAACGCCGGCCACAATTACCCGCTCATCTTGCGCAACAACGGCACTGTCGAAACGCTCACCGGCAATGGTTTGGTGATGGGCCTCTTCGCCGCCGTACACTATGAAATTAAGAAGACGAAACTCGCCCCAGGCGACATGCTGGTTCTCTATTCAGACGGCGTGACGGAAGCTGCCAATTCCGCCGAAGTCGAATTCGGCGAGAAAGGCTTGGCCGAATTCCTCGCCGACGGCAAATCCGCCCGTTGTGAAGATATCGTCAATCGTTTGGTGGAACACATGCGCAAGTGGCGCGGTGCGTCCTCTTTCACTGACGATTTCACCATTGTCCTAGTCCGTCGAATGGCTTAATATCATGCTTATTCTCCCTCTTCTTCTCGCGGCGCTGGTTACGCCGGAACTCGATCAAAAGATCTCGGCCACGCTCGCCGCCTATGGCGCACCCAGCGTCTCCGTCGCCATCGTCCAAGACGGTTCGCTCAGCTATGCGAAGGCTTTCGGGTATGCCAATCTTGCCAAACACGCCCACGCCGAAACCTCAACTCGTTACGCCGTCGGCTCCATCAGCAAGCAGTTCACGGTCGCGGCCATCCTTCTAGCCCAAGAGCAAGGCAAGCTGTCGCTCGATGATAAGGTCGGCAAATATCTGCCCGATCTCACCCGCGCCAATGAAGTCACCATTCGCCAATTGCTCTCGCATACCTCCGGCTATCAGGATTTCGCCCCGCAAGACTATATGATTGAAGACTGGGCCAAGCCCACCACGCCCGAAGCCATCATGGACCATTGGGCTAAGAAGCCGCTCGATTTCGATCCCGGCACACGCTGGCAATACAGCAACACAAACTACACCATCGCCGGCAAGATTCTCGAAAAAGCCACTGGCCAAAGCCTCATGAGCTTCTTGCAAGAGCATATTCTCAATCCCTTGGGGATGAAATCCGCTGGCGATTGCGATGCGCGCAGCACGGATGACGCCACAGCCTATACGCGCTTCGCCCTCGGTCCGCCTCGCGTCGTTTCACGCGAAGGCCCGGGTTGGTATTTCGCTGCCGGCGAACTTTGCATGACCCCTTCCGACCTCGCTAAGTGGGACATCAATTTCTTAAAAAAGGGAATTCTTTCCGCCGATTCTTACGCCGAGTTTACAAAAGAAACGAAGCTCCTCGATGGCAAGCCCACCCACTACGCCTTGGGACTCAGCATCGGCGAAGTGCAAAACCTTCCCACCATTAGTCACGGCGGCGAAGTTTCCGGCTTCTTAGCTTCGAATACCGTTTTTCCGACCAAGAATACTGCCATCATCGTGCTGTCAAATGAGGACGGTGTCAACCTGGTTCCCACGGTGACGCGCGAAGTGGCAGCCGTCCTCTTTTCGCCAGGCAACGCCGAAACAACCGCGCAGGATGCCCAAGTGCAAATCATTCTCGAAGGACTGGCGCATGGCCAAATCAAACGTTCGCTTTTCACCAAGAATGCCAACGACTATTTCACGCCCGTCTGCCTCAGAGACATCCAAACGTCCCTAGCCCCGCTGGGCGCCTTAAAAGTGCTGACCCGCCAAAGCAGCCAATTGCGCGGTGGCATGACGCACCTCTCCTACCGTGCGCGCTTCGAACACGACACGGTCGCCTTGAATATATACGTGATGCCCGACGGCAAATTCGAACAGTTCATGGTGGAGGAAACTTTCTAGTATGAGTTCCCGCCGCAAATTCCTTGGACAGGTCGCCACTAGTATTAGTGGCATCGTACTTGGCGCGAACGAAAAGGTACGCTTCGGCGTCATAGGTTATGGGGACCGCGGTCAGGCAATTGTGCGCGATGCGCTCAGTTGTCCCAACACGGAATTTGCAGCCGTTTGCGATATCTATACCGAACAGCGCGAGCGGGCCAAAGCCATCGCACCAGCGGTAAAAACTTATATCGATCATCGCTTGATGCTCGAAGATAAAGATCTGGATGCCATCCTGATCGCCACGCCGCAACATTTGCATTGCGAACACTTCGTCGATGCCATTCATGCCGGCAAGCATGTTTATCAGGAAAAAACCATGGCGTTCACCGTGGAACATGCCAAGCGGATGCGCGCCGCTTACGAGCCGGTAAAGACGAAGCAGGTCGTGCAGGTAGGTCATCAAGCCTGCTCGTCCGGCCACGTAATAGATGCGCAAAGCTTTCTGGGGAAACTCGGCCAGATTACCGCCATTGATGCCACCATGTACCGCAACACGCCGCATGGCAAACCGCAGTGGTACCGGCCTGTGAACGCCGGCATGAATCCGGAGAATATTGTCTGGAATAAATTCCTGGGCGAGGCACAAAAAATCCCCTTCGACGCCAATCGTTATGAAAATTGGCGCTTCTTTTGGGATTACTCAGGCGGCAACGTCTACGAAAACATGTGCCATCAGGTTGCCTTCTGGTACAAAGTAATGAACTTGCAGGTCCCTACTTCCGTCACCATGACAGGCGGATTGTATTTATGGAAAGACGGCCGCGAAGTGCCCGACACCATGAACGTCAGCATGACCCAACCGGAAGAACTGTTGTTCAGTTGGGTCTCGGGCTTCGGCAATTCTAGCTTGGGAATGACGGAGCAAGTTCTAGGTTGCGATGGCACCATCACCCGCGGGCCGCAAGTCCGCTTCCTGCCGGAAAAAATGAACGCCCCGCAGGCGGAAGCGCTCACGGGAACCACACCGACAAGCCCGGCCGCCCACATGCGGAATTTCATCGACGCCATTCGCGAAGGCAAAGAAATCAATTGCCCGTTCGATCTCGGCTTCCGCGTCTCCATCGCCTGCCGCATGGCCGTCGAAAGTTACCGGCAGGGCCGCACTATGCACTGGGAGCCGACAACAGAACAAATCGTATGATCGATTGGGTTCGTTCTTATTGCCTATCGTTCCCCGCCGCCACCGAGGCCATGCAATGGGAGTCGTTAGTCTTCAAGGTGGAGGGGAAGATTTTCGCCATTGCCGCGCTTGAGCCGGAGAAGCATCTGCTGAGTATCAAGTGCGCGCCGGAAAAGTTCGACGAGATGCTGGAATATCCGGGCATCGTGCCCGCACCGTATCTGGCGCGCGCCAAGTGGATCGCCTTTGAAAGCGAAGACGCTTTACCGCATAAGCAGTTGCGAGCCATGATTCGCGAATCGTACGATTTGGTTTTCGCCAAGCTGCCTCGCAAATTGCGGGAAAAGGCAAACGCTTAGGCCGTTTTACCCGATCGGCCATCCCGGTGCGTCCGTCGCCGCCACAGACATTGGCACACTGCGCAAGGACACCATCTCGGCAGCGAAACGGTTAGCTTTTACGCGGTCCGCGTGGGAGGGGAAACCCACCGCCTTCGCAACTTGTAGGATTTCGACAGCGGAAGGCTAAATTTGCTTTATAATGCTGTGTGTATTGGACTGGCTAGCCACGATCGACTGCGTTGATGTGTTCTGTTCCTATTCTCACCGCGACGAGCCACTACGCCAAGAGTTCGAATCATGTGTGGCGGGTTTGCGCCGGTTGAATGTGATTCGACTGTGGCATGACCGGCAGATTTTAGCGGGCGATCACTGGGCAGGCGAAATCAATGAGCACCTGAACCGCGCCGATATGATTGTATTGTTTGTCAGCGCTGATTTTTTAAACTCCGATTACTGCTGGAACAAGGAGATGAAGCGTGCTTTGGAGCGTGAAGCAAAAGGTGAAGCAGTGGTTGTCCCAATTATCGTGCGCGCCTGCGATTGGAGCGACGCGCCTTTTGCACATCTCCAAGCGCTTCCGTCAGGGGCCCTCGCACTCACCAGTTGGCCCAACCGCGATGAAGCTTGGGCCGATGTGGCGAACTCGCTGAAAGCCAGCATCCGAAAACTTCTCGATCAAAGGATGAAGAATTTCGGATAAGAGAGTGGCAATGTTTGAAGCGCAAAGGTCAAAGTGGAGAGACTTGTTCGGTCCGATGGAGGACGAAATCAATGAAGCGATGAGAGTGGCGAATCAAAAGAGGGAGAAACAGAGCCTGAAGTCCAAGCTGTCCTCGCTCGATGACGTTTGACTTATGCCACCTTCGACAACACCGCATTAGCCACGTCGGCGGTTGAACTCGTCCCGCCTAAATCGGGGGTTCGTACTTTCTCCTCAGCTAACACGCTTTCAATGGCAGCATCCATCTTCTTTGCCGCCGCACTGAGGCCAAGATGATCGAGCATCATGGCCGCAGATACGATCGCGGCCAGTGGATTCGCAATCCCCTTCCCGGCAATATCCGGCGCCGAGCCATGCACGGGTTCGAACATGGAAGGGTAGCGGTGCGTGGGATCAATATTCGCGCTCGCCGCCAAACCGATGCTCCCCGAGACGATCGCCGAAATGTCGCTCAGGATATCGCCAAACAAATTGGACGCCACCACCACATCGAAGGATTGCGGACGGCGCACAAAATTCATCGCCGCCGCGTCCACCAAAAGCGATTCCGTTTTGATCGCTGGGAACTCGGCCGCGACGCTTTGGAACACGCGATCCCATAGCACCATGCTGAAGCCTTGGGCGTTCGATTTGGTGATGGACGTAACCAAGCTCTTCTTCTTGCGCTTGGTAGCCAGTTCGAACGCGTAGCGAATGATGCGCTCAACGCCGTGACGGGTAAACACCGAGGTCTGGACGGCCACTTCGGCAGGGTGCGTTTCGTGAACGAAGCCACCAATTTGCGCGTACTCGCCTTCGGTATTTTCGCGCACCACGACCATGTCGATATCGCCGGCATTCATGCCTTTTAGAGGCGAATTTACGCCTCGATAGAGCACCGCGGGCCGCACGTTGGCGAACTGATCAAAGCGCCGACGAATAGGCAACAGCAAACCATTCAGCGTGACGTGATCGGGCACTTTCGGGTGGCCAACGGCACCCAGCAGAATGGCATCATGCTTACGCAGAGTGTCAATCGCATTAGGCGGCACCATAGCGCCGTGCTTGAAATAGTAGTCCGTGCCCCAGTCATACGCCGTAGAAACGAGAGTGGCGCCTGAGGCCTGGGCAGCCTTAGACGCCACTTCAAACGCTACTGACGTTACTTCATTGCCGATTCCGTCGCCCGGAATCAGCGCAATCGAAAAGTTGGTCTTGTCCAACTTTTGAGCTTACTACTGCTGCGTGGCGCCCATTGCCGGAGGAGTGCCGATCTTGACGCCGATCACTTCGCCCGACACTACAAGCTCTACGCGGCGGTTCTGCTTGCGGCCAGCCGGAGTGTCATTCGAAGCCACAGGAAATTGCGGACCATAGCCGACGGAGGTCATCGCTTGCCCATCGATACCTTCCTTCATCAAATAATCGCGGACGGTATTGGCGCGTTGTTCGGAAAGCTTCTGGTTGAACTCCGCCGAACCGGTGATATCGGTATAGCCTTCCACTTGCAGGTTCAGACCCGGATGCGAAATGACGATGCCCGAAATCTTGGCCAAGGCTTCGCGCGCATCGGGCTTCAAGGTATATTTGCCCAGATCAAACAGAACGTCTTGCATCTTCACAACCAAGCCACGGGGCGTTTCCTGGGTCGGCAAAACAGCGTTGAATTGTTGCAAAAGCTGTTCGCGGAGATGATTCTTATCGGCTTCGGCCTGCGCACGCAAACGGTCCGCTTCTGCGGCGGCGATCTGCGCCTTCTGCGCCTGCGCAGCGGCATCGGCACGCGCCGCATCGGCTTGCTGGCGCGCTAACTCGGCTTGCTGACGGGCGGCATCGGCCTGTTGACGGGCGGCATCAGCTTCTAACTTTTGCTGTTCAGCAGCCGCTCGCTGTTGCGCTTCGGACTGCGCCTTGGCGTCCGCCAGACGCGCTTGCTCTTCGGCTAGGGCTCGCTGCTGAGCTTCAACTTCAGCCTTGTGCTTTTCAGCCGCTTCACGCGCAGCCGCATCTTCCCGTTCTTTCTGCAGAGCCAACTGCTGCTGGCGGCGAAGCGAAACGATGCGCGCATCTTCCGCCTTTTGGACCGCCTCTTTCGAAGTCATGATAGACGGGTTCCACTGCTTGCGGTCTTGATATTCCTGCGCCTTTTGCAAAAGTTGTTGCGCTTCGTTATAAGTATCAGAGGCGAACTCGTCGGCTCTTGCGTATTTAGCAATCTGGACAGCGTTAATCGCCTCATACAACGAAAGGGGACTCTTCTTATTCGAATTCAGGTCAACCGGCTTCAACTGAGCTTGCGGAACATGATATTCATATTGGCCGCGCGGAAGAAGCTCGTACTTGGCGTTGATGGTTTCGATTTTGCCCGTGGTATCAGCACGGACAACATTTTCCATCGCTACGACATCGCTCGGTTGGGGAACTGAGAAATAAGGCTCCGCAGTAACAATCAAACCAAACGCTTGCAACTCAGTGGTCACTTCGGCCTTGAAGTTGCCATCTTTGTCCACCACTACTTCACCCAAGTTGTCGGCATGGCCGTCGGGCGTGATGGCCCACAGTACGTATGTGAGAAAAAGCGGACCAAACGAGTTGGCAGCCGGTAAATCTTTCACGCTCAACTTAATGTCCATGTGGCCCAGACGGCTGTTCACTTCCGCCAAGCCCTTTGCCTGTGGTGCGAGCGATGTGCCTTGCAGATCGATTTTTGTCCAACCACTGCGGTTGCGATAGCTGACAGCGGCAATAGACCGCGAAACCGCCTCAACTCTAAAAATCGGCGTCGGCATCTCCGGTGTCTGTGCAGCGTTTTGGCCGAACGCGATGAGCGGTAGAAGTGTTGCTAAGGAACAGGTTAAAACCTTCATAGTCGGTACCAGTAGAGCACGATATCGGCCAAACATCAAGTGCCGCCGTTTGTTCGACTTAGCGGAAAAGTACGGGTGTCAAAATCACCAGGAGCGCGCAATTTCAACCAGGTAACCGCTAAGATCATAGAGTGAACACCCCGCAGCTGAGTGCTGACGAGGCGCAACCGGCATCACGATTCGCGTCGCCTTTATTACCTATCTTCCTGATTGTCGTCGTAGATGTCCTCGGCCTCACGATCGTCCTGCCCTTGCTCCCCTTCTACGCCGAACGACTCCACGCGACACCCACCGTAGTAGGAACACTGGTGACGGTGTATGCGCTCTGTCAATTGATTTCGGGGCCGATTCTTGGGCAATTATCAGATCGCTTTGGCCGGCGACCGGTCCTGCTTGTGAGTCAAGCGGGAACGCTCGCCGGCTTTCTGATCATGGCCTTTGCGGGAAAGCTATGGATGGTGTTCTTGGGGCGCGCAATTGACGGCGCTACCGCGGGCAACCTCAGCACCGCGCAAGCCTACATCAGCGACGTGACCAAGCCCGAAGACCGTGCGCGTTCTTTCGCCCTCATCGGCATCGCTTTCGGCTTAGGATTTCTGGTTGGGCCCGGCATTACCGGATTTCTAGCGCACTATAGCCTGCAGGCGCCGCTTTGGGCCGCAGCGGCCTTATCGTTCACCAGCATCGTCTTTACATTCTTCTTGCTGCCGCGCAAAGAACCGGTTCACCTGAACGTAGAAGGGGAAACGGGACCCGGCGGACAACGCTTGTCTTTGATCTCATGGGGCAAATACACCAAGTACTTCCGGGCGCCGGGAATGTCGCGCTTGCTCATCCAATGGTGTTGCTTCGCGCTGTCGTTTGCAACATTCATCTCGGGCTTTGCGCTATTTGCGGAACGCCGGTATCAATGGCATGGCCACGCAGTGGGCGTGGTCGAGGTCGGTTATATTTTCGCGTTCAACGGCTTCATCGGCATCATCATGCAGGGAGGGGTCGTGGGCCGGTTGGTAAAGCGCTTCGGCGAAAAGCGGGTGGTAGAGATCGGCTTCCTCGGTACTTGCTTGGGTTACGCGGCTATGGGCTTTACCTATACCGTCACGCAACTGATCGTAGTTATGGCGTTCGCGGCGATTGTGGGCGCTGGCTTGCGTCCGGCGCTGACCAGTCTTGTGACACAACAAGCGGGCCGGCGTGAACAAGGAGTGATTTTGGGGCTCACGCAATCGCTCACCTCTGTTGCGCAAATTGTGGCGCCGCCGCTCGCCGGGTTCTTAATTGGCCAACATTGGTTGAGCCAGTGGGCGATTTGGGCTGGCGTCTTATCGGGACTCGCGCTATTCTTTGAGTCACGAGCCTCCTCGGCCGCGACGAATGAGACTGTCTGAGTGGCTGTTCGTTAGCTATTTCGCGTACATTGTCCTGCTTAGCGGCTTGTTCCGCGATCGTCCCAATCTGCACGCCCAGCCGTTCATCTATTTTGTTGGATCGGCGGCCGTTTTTTTACTCCTGAATCAAGTTGCAACGCGGCCGCCTCAAAGAGCCGGTCGCCATCTTGCGCGACTGGTTACCCATTGTGTTTCTCTTCATCGCGTTTCGCGAGATGGAACTGTTTGTTCCGGCCAGATATGACTTAGCGCTGGAACGTGGCTGGATCAAGCTTGATCAGCTAGTGCTGCACGATTGGGGCTGGCGCGCGCTGATTGAACGCTCTGGCGCGGCGCTGCCTCTCTACCTTGAGTTCTGCTACGTGCTCGTCTATGGGCTGGCAGTGTTTTCGCTCGAGTTGCATTTTGTTTCTGAAAAACCGTCGGGCCATTGATTACTTCTGGGCGGTTTATCTCACAGGAACGCTCACCGCCTACGCGCTATTCCCCTACTTTCCGTCGCTGCCTCCGCGCTATGCGTTCGTTTTGGTGGAACCGCCACAGGTGATCACGATCGTGCGAACTTTCAATTTGGCAATTTTGCAGGGCGCCACCATTCATTCAGGAGTCTTTCCGAGCGCGCATGTCTCGTCGGCCTTTTCCGCCGTGTGGGCGTTATACTTTCTCTTTCCACACGAGACGCTGGCTGGCGAACGTAATGCTGATTTACGCGATTAGCGTATCGCTAGCGACGGTATACGGGCGCTATCACTACGTTGCCGACGTGCTAGCAGGATTCGCGGTGAGTCTGATAGCGCTTGTTGTAGCATTTGCGATGAAGGGTTATGTGCAGAAGCATTAAAGTCTTAAGACGGCCCGAAGAACCGGCCACGCCAGAAGAGGTTTCGCAGGCGGCTTTGCAATTCGTGCGAAAAATCAGCGGCTACAACAAACCATCAAAAGTGAATCAAGAAGCCTTTGACAAAGCCGTTCGCGAAATAGCCGAAGCCAGCCAGCGATTGCTGGAACAGGTCACGCGCTAACGCCGGGATGCGCCGGTGCGCGTCTCTTCGCCGCTGTTCTTGATGGTCCAGTTCTTGTTGTCTGTGGATTCGGCCTGTTCGTACTGAATCTTGTTACGACCGCTGAAGATGTTGGTGGTGCGGTAATAAATCGTCGAGCCGCCTTGATCCCAAGTCGTTCTGAAGACCCAACGGTCGCCTTGGATTTCCAAGTCGCCGCGGGCGGAAGCTCGCCCTTCGGGGCGCACATTCTGCGTGTAATAGTGACCCGGCTTATCGGGAATGGGAATAAAGATCAAGAGATTGCCGGGAATGCCGTTGACCGTTTGCTCACAGGTAAAAAAGTGGCCTACGACGGAACATTGATTCACCAACTTTTCAGGCGGCGAATCTTTGTGAGTGACCTGCCATGTGCCGCTATAGAGCCAGAGCGGGGTGAATGGATCGGCTGCTTTGGCGAGGGAAGCTGCAGCGAACAAGAGCAGGATGAGTTTGCGCATGGTTTATGTCTGAATTCTAATGGTACGGCTGACACCGATGCCTAAGGCAGCCTTACGATGCGCGGAGTTTGCTGGACAGAATAGGGCGCATTGGGAGCTTCATGTTGAGTGGTCATGTATGTCACCACGGCATCAATATCCTGAACGCCGAGCAGCGCATTGGTCCCTTTCAACAGCACTGTAAAATTGCCCTTGCCCGATCCGAGGAAATTATCCACTGTCACCCGGTAAGTCTTGGTCGGGTTTTGCACGACTCCGTTCGCGACGATCGCCTCGCCTCCCAAAGTCGCATTGACAATTTTTGAGCACGGAGCCGCCGACGCGCTCCACTCAAAATGGAATCCCTGTGACACCTCCAACGGGCTGTAGTCAGTTTGTCCCATGCAGCCGACAAACTGCTGCTCCAGAAAGTCTTTGAGGTTTTGGGCCGTGAGCGTAATGGTCATGAGAGTGTTTCCAAAGGGTCGCGCGGAGAAGGCATCGCCATAGGTCACGTTGTACGGATAGGTGACACCGGCAGGATTGAGCCGGCGCGCACGCCGCTGGAATTGCCGAAGGAGACAAGGGCGCCGCCGGCGTCCGCCCCCGCGGTGGCGGCAAGTTGCGCGTCTTGCACAAGATCTCCCACGGGTTGCTCGCCATTTGGATCGAGGGAATCGGTCAGTGGCGCGGCAATGCTGCCGATCACCTGACTGGTCACCTTTGAGATGGCCGCTTCATAGTCAGTGAGAAGGCCGCGAATCTTTTTGACTGGCGCGGAGGCTAAGAACGGATGCACCGCCGACGTTGAGTTATCGGCTTCGGGCTGACTCACGAGCAAGTTACGCGCAACAACGCTTTCTACATGGCCGCTGTGTTTATTGACTGTGAGGTCAATATCGCTGAGCATCCGCCCGAAGGCGCTCGCTTGGGTGACTGGTATAAGGCGACCTTTGCTGTTAGGGACGCGGCAGCTATACGCCACATGGGTGTGCGCGGAAATGACCAGATCTACGGCGTCATCGAGCCGGGAGACTACATTGAGAATGGGCGAATCAACAGGCGTACCCAACTGTCCCGCGCAGTCGTTGATGGAGTTGGGCGTTCCCGCAGAGGCCGCTGGAAATCCGCCTTGATGAATTACCACCACAATCGCGTTGATGTGTTTTGCATGCAGTTCCGGAATCAGCGCGTTGACGGTGTCCGCCTCATCTTGAAATGAGAGACCCGCGGTTCCTTTCGGCAAAACAATCGACGGAGTATCTTTTAGTACCAAGCCAATGAAGGCAACTTTTACACCTCCCAATTTCTTCACAACGTAAGAAGGAAAGAGTGTCTTACCAGTGGCTGTCCATTTTACGTTTGCCGCCAGATATTCGTACTTCGCGCCGGGAAATTTGCCTTTCTCGAGACAAGTATGTGGGTCATTGGCAAGACAACCACCGTGCTGCTTGCGAAGCAGTTCTGTGGGGCCACCATCGAACTCGTGGTTGCCGACCGAGGCGATGTTCATCCCCGCAATGTTCATGGCTTCGATCGTTGCTTCGTCATGATAGGCAGCTGAGACAAGGGGACTGGCACCAACCACATCGCCGGCACTGACGACAATGTGATTGCGATTGAGACTAGTGAGCTGTGCGATGTAAGCGGCTAAATAATCGGCTCCGCCCACTTTGACCGCTGGTTCTCCCGGCGCATTGGCCGCATTGCCCGGTGATTCAAGCGGGCGCACAGAAAGCCGGCCGTCAGGCGAAAGTGAGCCTAGCGAAGCGTGCGATCCCGGGCATCTGGTCGCGCGCCGACTCTCTCGCACGGCGGAGATGGGGCAGAGCGCCGGGTGTGGTGTCTCCTGAATCGACCGAGTCGATGGGTGATGTGGGAGCGCGTGCAAACAGTCCCGCAGAAACGAGCGCACGCGCTAGCCTCTGTCACTGGGTGCCACTCGATGGTATTCAGGTCCGGAATCCCCGCGCTCAGCACGGCACTCAGTGGCACTGCCTGAAACCTACTGGCGAATAGGCTGACGCCTTTGCACGGCGCAGGTCAGCGGTTCGCAACCCGTGGCGGTCCACCAGCGCGCCACGCTCGCGTCGTGGCTCACCCTCGTCCTGCAGAGCCGCTAGGCGTTGCGCGCTTGCTTGTCTCGAAGGCCTGCGATGATGGATCCCGAGGGCCGTGTGAGCTCAGGTTTCAGGGGCTACAG
>CAWJBS010000035.1:0-44719 GCA_963840845.1 Bryobacterales bacterium | reverse complement strand
GAAACCCTAAAGGAAAGAACGATGATAGAGCCATACAAGACGGTAATTTGATCCGCAACTCACCCCAAAACTTTCAGCCCGCGGTCTCCAGATCGTAGAAGATCGGGACGATTCGGTTGTTTTTAGCGACGGGAGGCGCGCGATTCACCTTCATTTCTACCGACTTGCGAAACCCGGCCGAGATGACAATTGGCGTTACCGATGTCCACGGAACGAATCGTGCAATCTGGCTCCTGGAAAACCTGCTTGAGTGGGATGCCACGAGCAGAAGGTCCACGCGCTCGGACTATGTCTGGAACGAGAACGGGCTTACCCGCAGAGCCGTTGCCGAAACGATGCGCGACGGTAGCCTTCCCGAATTTGCTCCGCTATTCGCGCGTATATTGGACTGTCGATTTTATTGCCAAGCACTTCGACGAAATATTTGATCCATCTGACGACCTTAAGCATAAATATCACGAAGCAGATAAGTCCGCTCTTGAGAGGCTCGGGATCAGATAATCAGTGGAATTGTCACTAGCAAAAACTCAAATGATATTTTAATGAGCCATAGGTAATTGGGGCCACTTCAGGGGAATCGATGTCGTAATTGGTGCTAGGACACTCAAATACAGTCCTGATCAGCTTCATTTCTCAACCCGCTCGGAAAAAACGCCCCTAGATTCTGGCCTCATGTCGCCGACTCCGAAAGTATGAAAAACGCCAGGTTCCGGCCCGCATTCGTACAGAAAAGCAGACGGTCTCCTGTTGGCAACCGCTGACATCAGATAGCCAAGCTTCCAAAGACTTACTTGATCTCGGATTCTCCATATTAACGGAGAGTGAGTACCGCATTACCGCGCCGAGCGAGACTGAGAAGGCCCGGCTATTCAACACGCTTCGCGATAAGGAATTCTGTTTTTCTCGCGGGCACTCAATGGAGCCCTGCGGAACTCTTCGAACATTTTCGCAACCTAGGGCTTCTTGCCGGTGAATTTACTGAAATTGTGTGGTTGCGAACGAGAGAATGGCGAACTCGAAAAAGCGTAGGGGCGGACCGATCGCTCCCCAGTCAGCCGCGACCCCAGGCTCCATCCTCCCAGGCGGCGATACTCAAATCTGGGTGCCGCGAGGCACAATTACCCCCGACGGACCGCCCTCACCGACTCCATGGAACAATTAAAACCTGAAAAACTAAGACAAACAACTCCTCGTCTCGGCGATCCGCTCAATTCTTCAATCCTGCGAGGAACTATCCAAAATCCTGGGGGAAATGGCTCTCGTGGAGCTATGCCAACGCCCTGGAATAAGTAAATCGGAATCTACTATACCATTGGATAAATAATGGAAACGAACCTGAATGACTCGGTGCGCCTCGTCCTTCGCCAAGCAAAAGCGTTGGTGGCCAAGCTGGAAGAATTGTTGAAGCCACTCCCGGCAAGATAACGAGCTTGCTGCCTGGATATCGGATGGGATCTCCATGAGGGGAAGATACTCTGAAGGTTTGCTTGTAGGGCCGCGAAAAACCAGGAGCCCAGAGCCGTGGTTTTTCACGCGAGTCACCTTCGCAGCAATGGACGATATTTTGGCGAAGCACGAAGCCGTTTCCCGGGCAAGAAGAAGTCATCTCCCTGCAAGAGCAGGTGCGGAAAAGTTGACTCCGTTGATTGAATTCAAACTCATTAACGAGTTCGACTCTTCCAGCCTCGTTAACGCACGCGAGCAACGTACCGATTGTTGCCGATGACTCAAGCCCCAGTTAGCTAGGGATATCCACAACTGTCATACGATGCCTAGGCGCGCGACCGCCCTTGGTATTATCTTGGTTCTTTGCCTGGGGCAAGAGGTGCCTTACCCCCGGGGGGAATTGTAGGACAATTAGTGCCAAGACACTCAAACACCATTCCAGGGCATCGACTCTACGTGTCTACAGTGTCGCCCGAGCAAATGAGGCCGTGGAAGCGGCCCGCGCTCTCCAAGCGGCCGCCAGCCGCCAGGCCGCTTCAGTTGTAGAAGCCGGCAGAAAGCCGCCGAACGGGCCGCTGAAACCCTCCAAAAAGAACGAAGTCCGTTCAGAATGCCGTGGCCAAGCTCCGCCGTCTTGGCGGAAAGATCAAGGGATCGCTGGGCGGTGATCAATCCCCTCTTCCAAAGGAGGGCAAGGACTGGGAAAAGCTCAAGCGCGAGAAAGGTAACCAACCGGCACCCCTGAAGAAAACTCGTCGCCGTCGGAATCAAAGAAATCTCCTTCCAGCGGTCCAGGAAAATTCGGGAAGGCGCCTGACACAATAAAGACATCCAGCGGCGAGGATTGCACCCGACGCCGGGTAAGACAACCACCTGTCTCGGAAGATATGGCACCGACATGAGTGACATCATCGGCAATCAACCGGACAATCCCAAGACAACCGACTTCGGGCGAAAACCGGACGGCTATAACGTTCTGAACGTCCCCACGGTAAGACCGGCGATTTTTCGGAAGTAATCACAATAGAACCCTTTCTGGATCAGGCAATAGAACGCGGTGATCCAATCCGACCTCGCCACCGAGCCAACAACATCGGCCTGAGAAAACGCAGACACAGGTCAGTTAACTGGCTTTGGACGCGAAATCCAATATTTGCAGCAACAAGGATATGTTTACGACAGCGCGACGAGTCAGATGGTGAAACCTTGAAAGAAAAAATGGTAGGTCCACTCGGGCAGATATTGGAACTGAACCAGAGCTGAAGCTTCTCCAAGTTGGGTTTCTCGAGGATAGAGGAGAGTCCCAATTGGCATGACTTTCGGAGACTGGATGCGTTCGGTGACGATCGGCACCAATCTGTCACCATCCCATGGAAATAACAATCGGATTAATCGACAGCCAGGGTAGAAAAAGTGCTATTTCACCGTGGCAATACGTTTCTAGAACCGGATAACAAAAGGGAAAGAGTTGAATTCGCAAATCGTTTCATCGAAAAGCACAAGCTAAGAAATCTAACCATCCAGAAATGAGAGTAGACCCCGTGGTTCGGGAATACCTCCAACAAGCTCTCGCGTTCGCGTCCGATTTTCTTTCACGCCATTTCGATGAGATATTCAACCCTTCAGCAGACCTTTGGCGGAGGTATCTAGAGGCATCCGCCGCCACCTTTGCCAGACTCGGCATCAAGCTATGAGGGCCGAACCCCGCAAACCTCGAAGGCCCTCTACAGTGAGTCCAAACCCAATAGGTCACGGGCTCCGGACGGCGAATAGAATACCTAAACCAGAACGGATATGTCCACCACGAATCCACGAGCCAAATGATTAAGAAATGATTTTATGAAAGAACCTTACCAATCCGCAATAAACCAACAATCGGCTGGTATCTCCCAACTCGGATTCACCACAATGTACAACGATGACGACGAGTTGGTCCTATCCGATGGCGTCCACAAGCTCACTATTGGCACGGAAAGGTATGATCCGCTCGGCTTGACGCTTGGCTACGTTGATAGAGACGGTACGGCGAGGGCACTAAGCATATTGGCGGAGGCGATAGATCCGCCCGCCTTCGATTCAATAAGATCCGAGATAAAGGCGTACAGCGAACAACATGACCTAAAAACTAAGACGATAGAGGAAGTGCTCGCGGATGGGAGCATGCTGGGATTCTTGGCGCTCCTTGCCAGTCGCTACTTTGAATTCGTAGTTTCTCACAAAGAAACGATATTCGATATGTCACCAACTACCAAGTATGCCTACGACAACAAACAGCGGGAAATCTATTCCCGCCTTGGATTGAAAAGCATTCCGTTGAATCTAAAATCCTGATTTACGGACCAGCGTTCTCTAAGGGATTATCCAGAAAGGTAAACGCCGTAGGCAATCGAGCGCTCTCGAAACGCCAATGGAATCCCGCTGAGGTTTTCGAATACCTTCGCGACAAAGGCCTGATTCACGGACCGTTTACAGAGATAGCCTGGACCAGACCCGACCAGTGGCGTACTCGGTCAGCTTAGCTACACTGCTGCCGACCTCATGCCGCTCTCGGTCGTGAATACTCATCCGATAACAGCAACGGCAAGCGTGCGACAGCGCGAAAAAATACAAAGCGGATGATCGTCTATTGACTTACAGACCAGATGTGTGAAAAGCAGCCCCGGCAAGCAAGCACCGATCCTCCCAAGCCGGCTTGGCGCTCCAAAATCCCTGAGGCACGCAAAATGAACCCACTGAATGAATTCTCTCGAGTTTCCGTGGCCGTGCCTTCCTAACCATCTAACGCGTCTCGCCCTCATCCCGCCACAAGCCCAACAAATTCCTACCTACCCATCTCCCCCGAAATAAACCCCTCCCCACCGCCTCCGTCAACCAAACCCCGTTCTCCGCCCGATAAAACGTTCCGCCCTTCCGAAACATCTCCCCCGCCGCCACCCGAAGCACCACCGCCTTCCCATGTCTCCGCCCCACCGCAAGCGCCGTCTCAACATCCCCGGAAAGGTGCACATACTGCCGTGCGCCCGCCTTCAATCCCTCACTCAGAATGGAAGCCATAAATCGCGTAGCGGTGCCATGGTACAGAACCTCTGGCGGTTCCACCGCCGCATACGAAATCGCAACCGTGTTAGTCGAATGCCCTTGCGCCGCGCGAATCGAACAACCGTCTTCCGATATCGAAAAGCGCTTCTTCTCGCTACTCGCCACAACTTCCTCGATCATCTTTCGATCAATGGCTTTTCCCGACGCCCGCGCTTTAACCACCAACTCGTCAAGATCCGCCCATCCTTCCCGGTCAAGCACCAAGCCAATCGCCTCCGGCTCGTGCCGCAAAACATAACTAAGAAACTTGCTCGCTGATTCCAAATTGAGAGAGGCCATATCGGATTTGCCCCTCAGCATAACACTCGTGTTAGTGATGAGCCTCTCTGGCCCCCTCCGTGCTCTACCTCTACGCAGGAGTATCCCTCGCCAATGTTGAACACTTGCAAAAAATGCGGCTGCACCCCAACCGAAGCCCTCGTTGACGCCGCTGCCCTCGGCCTGCAAACCCATTTCGAATCTGGCCTTTACACCTGCTGCCAGATCGCCGCCTGGGCCACCGAGCAGTGGGAAGCCTGGACCAATGCCGCCATCGAAGACGACGCCCGCACCCCTGTGTCATCAGGAACGCAATCCAACTTGAACCACTTCCTGTCCCATAATGACCCCGCCGTACCCAATTGGGACGCCGTCGCCAAGCTATTCAACATCCAATTCATCGACTGCTAACCGTCAGGCGCAGCCGTCATCTTCTCCTCCCCAAACCAAAAAGAAAACGGGGACATCACGGATTTCCTGTCAACAAAGGCCGCAAACCGGGAATCACATGTGGCAGTGGTGTCCCCGTTTTCTTTCCCCCAGGCGCAGCCGTTATCCCCGCCGCAAACTCCCCCATTTTCTAGTCACAAAACTTTGAAAAAAGTTATTTTCCTTGCTTTCAACCACTTACACCCTTTTCCCGCATTTCTGCAAAAGCCGCGCAAGCTAACTTGAAAACGTTCTGAGCAAGATCTCAAGTTACTTGTGTTGTCACGAAAGGTTTTCTTTAAAGAAAAAAGGGTTTGAAAATGGAAGAAAGATCCGAAGAGCAGAAAAACGCCAGCAGGGAAAATGGCGCAAAAAGTCAGGGGCCTGTCACGCCCGAAGGCAAGCAGAGAGTTTCTCAAAATGCCCGCAAGCACGGACTAACCAGTCCCTTGAACTTAGTAGCTTTGGAAGATGAACCAGCCTATGATAGCTTAGTCGCTTCCATCTTCCAATACTACAATCCCAAAGGCCCGGTCGAAAGTCAAGTCATTCAAGCCGTGGCCGATTTTGAATGGAAACTCAATAAAGCCAACGTCTACGAAAACGGCATCATGGCCAATGGCCGCCGCGAAAACGAATACATGCTCCTCGAGAAGGGTGATCCCGATGAGCACGTTCGCTTTGTCATCATCGAGGGCGTTGTCCAGCAAACGTACTCAAAGGTGTTAACCAACTTATCTCTCCAAGTGTCCCGCGCGCAGCGCAACATGGAGAAACGCATCAAGCAGTTTGAAAAAATGCGCGCCGAACGGGAAATTGTCGAAGTCGCGCAGCGTGATATCGCCATGGCGAGCATCAAGGTCGGGTTCACCGGCCCCATACACCCTTCCGTCGGGTCTGTTTTTTCATATGCCTACCTGGTCGCACGCGTAGAATTCGCAAAACAGACCAACGACAAGCATCTGGACGTCTTCGACCGCACCTGGAAGAGCAAATCGGCTCCCATCTGGCCTTAACGGCCCGATTAAAGCCGAAAAAAACGCCTCCAGATATGGCTTGTACTGCAAGAGCAAACCCGACGTGTGCCTGCCCGTCTTCCCAGCCATCCCAAACCCCAAATTTCGGTCACAAAACTTTGAAAAAAAGTTTTTTCAATGCTCTCAGTCACTTACAGCTTTTTTTTCGATTTACCTGAAGGTGCTGAAGCCTAACCTGAATTCGCGGACCCCTTTTCGGGCCCGTACTTACTTCAATTCTTAGGATGTTTGGGCACTTATATGGAATCAAAACTAAATAATCTCGACGCCGGCAACGTCGATAACTCACAAACAGCAATGGACGGTGAAAACGCCACCTTCTTACCTCCACCCAACGCGCAGCAGTTGGAGAAAATTCGCCGAATGGCCGGTATCGCCATCCGTCCGGATGCCATCGCTGAAAGTCTACACGTCCCCCTTGACCATCTCTTGAAAACATGCGGTCCGGAAATCGCCGCAGCCGAGCTGAATCTCACCAGGCCGTCCTGGCGTCTCTACACGCCATGGCAACTTCTGAAAAGTGTTCCGCGGCCACCATCTTCTGGATTAAGAATATGTGCGCCGATCTTCTGCGTACTCCCGAAACCAAGGAAACGCCGGCGAATCGGTCTCCTAAGCGCAACGAACCGCTAACTCCCGAAAATGTCAAACCGATCGAATTTGACGTTTATTGCAACGACGGAGAACCTAACTTTGATTACTAACGACATGACAAACGACGAAACCGGCAGCCGCGAGAATTTCGGGCTTCGCTCTAACCAGCTCGCCGTCTATCACAGTCCGGCTCGGTTCCGCGTTGTCGTGGCCGGCCGCCGTTTTGGCAAAACGCAACTTTCGCTTCTCGAAATGATCAGGGCCGCGCAGAAAGATAACAGTAAGATTTGGTACATCGGCCCCAGCTATGAGCAAGCTAAACGCATTCTCTGGGATCGCCTCAAGGCCATCACGCGTCCTTTTTGGAATGGTCGCCCCATGGAAACGGAACTGACCGTTCGCCTGAGGAACAACAGCACCATCTCCCTGCGCGGTGCCGATCGTCCCGATTCCATTCGCGGAAACGGTCTCGATTTTGCCGTCATGGATGAATTCGCTTCCATGCAGCCTTCGGTTTGGCACAAGGTCATCCGTCCCGCACTCAGTGATCGTCTCGGGCGTGCCCTTTTTCTGGGCACGCCCGCCGGCAGTAATCACTTTTACGACCTTTACAAAAAAGCGCTCACCGATCCTGAATGGGCAGCCTTTCAGTTCACTACTTCCCAAGGCGGCAACGTGCGCGAAAGTGAAATTGCTTCCGCCTTGGCAGATCTTGACGAGGAATCTTTCCGCCAGGAGTTTGAAGCCGTCTTCACCGCAGCCGGTTCTAATCGCGTGTACTACGCATTTTCTCCCGAACTGCACCTGCAGGAAATTGCCTTCGATTCGTATCAGCCTCTCATCTGGTCGATCGATTTCAACGTCAATCCCATGAGCATGCTTCTCATGCAGCGCAGTGCCGAGTCAACCTATGTGTTTGATGAAATCATTGTGAAGCCGGACGCCAATACCGAAAGGGGTTGTGAAGCGTTTCTTCGCCGAACCCGCGATCTCAATCCCAACAAAATGAAGGTGGAAATCTACGGCGACGCCAGCGGCCACCAGCAGCGTACTTCCGCCGCCGCCACGGATTGGGCTATCATCAAAGACTTCTTCAGCAGATTTCCCAATCAATATATGCATTCAATACGCACCGGCCACTCCAACCCGTCTGTGCGCGACCGCGTTAATTGTGTCAACAGCCGGCTGAAAAGCGCTAACGACCAAGTGCATCTTTACATTGATCCGAAATGCCGCGAACTCATCAAAGATTTGGAGCAAGTCACCTGGGCTATCGACGCCAATGGTCGCCCCAGTTCCGACATCGATAAATCTTCCAAAGACCGTACGCATACCAGCGACGCTCTGGGCTATTACATCGCTAGCGCCTTCCCCATGAAAGGCAAGATCGGGCCCAATTCCTCCGGCCCTCTCTTCTAGACTGTAGTGCAGTAATGGGGCAGGCGGTTTCGCCTGCCTTCCTCACTGGTTTCAATTCAGCGGCTAGCCGTCGCCGCGCTGGTCGGCGCTGCGGGCGTCGTCCCTCGTTCCGGCCGCGCCTTGGGCAACGGCTTCCGCGGCAGCATCTCCGCCCGGTTCGCCGTGTTGTAAACAAAGTCGGCAATAATCGTCGATGCCTGCATCAAGTCGCCGCCTTGAATCCGGTCATACACGTCCATGTTCGAATGGTGCGTCCGGGTTTCATAATCCATTGGGTCTTGGATAAATTGGAAGCCGGGATCCCCACCGCATCGAACGAAAGGTGGTCGGTCCCGCCCGTGTTGCGAATCGAAATGGTCGAAGCGCCCATGTCTTTGAAGGGCTCAAACCACGCTTCGAATATCGGCCGCATCATGTCGTTGCCTTGCAGATACACGCCGCGGATTTTACCCGTCCCGTTGTCGTAATTAAAATAGCCGGCCAGTTTCGGTTGTTCCGCCGTCAGTTGCATCGTTTGTGGATCGCCAAAATGTTCTTTCACATACGCGCGCGAACCCAGTAGGCCTTCTTCTTCGCCGCCCCACAATGCCACCCGCACCGTGCGGTCCAGCGGCAGGTTGGCCGCTTTCAATACCCGCGCCGCCTCCATCATCACCGCGCTGCCTGCCGCGTTGTCCGTCGCGCCCGTGCCCCCGTGCCACGAATCGAAATGCGCGCCCAGCATGACCACTTCGTCCTTATGTTTGCCCGTGCCCGGAATCTCGCCGATCACGTTAAAGCAATCCGGGTGGCTGTCGTCCACATCGTTCTCTATGTTGAATTCAAGCTTCACCGCAATGTTGTGCTCAAGCAAACGGGCAATCCGGTTGTATTGTTCCGGCATCAAACCTACAGCCGGCAGGGCCAGTGGCTTCTTCGGATCGTATGATCCGCCTGACGCCGCGAAGATCGTCCCACCGTCGCCGTTCGGGCTTTCGGAAATGGTCATCAGCGACGCCCTCGTCCTTCATAAACTGTACGATTTTTTCTTGCAGCCGCATGCGCTCTTCTCTCGCTTGCGGTGTATACGCAGCGCGCCCGGCCGGCGGCCCGCCAAAACGTGTCGGCGTGTTCGGGTCCGGAGCCATGGCTTCGGCGGCTAAATCACTTTCGCTGTACCGGTGTGCCTCGGCCTCCATCGGCAGAGTAAAGTTGTGCGGCTCCGAAGCCATGATGATCTTGCCCTTCAGTTTGCCCTTGAATTTTTCCATGTCCGCTTCGGTCCGGATCGAAGCCAGATCGGCTCGCCGCTGATGCTGCCGCCCGTGCCGCTCGTCCAGGCCAGCGGAATGCCGTTCAGTGAAGCGAAGCGCGGCTCCACCATGTGCCCTTCGTAATATTTGTTTGACCAGGCTCTGCCAAACGGGCCCCACTTTTCCATGTGTACATTCACCAGTCCGAACTCTTGCAGGCGCTTCACCGCCCACTCGCCCGCCGCGTAGTGGTTCGGCGAGTTAGTAAGTCGCGGCCCGTAGACATCGGTCAGGTAAAACATGGTGTCCATCACCTTGGAATTGGACAGCGATTCAGCCTTGATGCGGTTGATAGCGGCAAGATCGGTTTTCTCTTGCGCCATGATCAAAACTCCGGAAAGCAACAGGGCTGAAGCGGAGAGGAATTTTCGGTTCAGGATCAGAGTGAGTTGAGACATAAATATGACCCCTACTATTCTTGCACTAGCCGCGTTTATGTGGGGCAGCTTGCCAACCTGCGTCGGGTTGCCAACCCGACTCTTCCGGGGAGACGGATCGCTAATTATGCGCCAGATAAACTGGAGCCCCGCCCGCCGCGCACAACGGGCAAACATCCGGCAGCCATACATGATGGTGCTGCGCCAACAGGCTAAGCAACGGCAAGTGCCGCGATTGGCAGAACGCCCCGAAGGTATCGCCCAGCAGCACCAGCGACCCAACAGCTACCACGTTTCCACCCAGTTGGTCCACATGTTCCACCGTCCCGCGAACCGCCGACCCGGCGCTGATCACGTCGTTGATCACCACTACCCGCTTGTTCTTCACCGCCGCGTGAAGCGCTGGCGGAAGTTGATACGAAATCGGAAACAGCCCCTGTTTCGCGCTCGTGGCGAACCGTAAGGCATAAGCAAACTCGCACCGCAGTTCCGTCGCCACCAGCAGTGACACGAACGCGCCCTCAACCAGCGCCCCGCAGATGATGTCTGGTTTGTACTCGCGCACCTGCTCGGCCAACGCAGCTATAAAGGGTGAAAGCGCCGCCGGTCGGTGGCACAGTGTTTCCAAGTCCCACCACACGTCGCTGTGATACCCCGATTCAAGAACGAAATGTCCCGCTTGACAACGTGTGAGCGACGAAAGATCGGCCGGAGTCATAAATGCACTATAACTCCGGCCCTCTGCTGATTGATTGTTAGAACGACAAGTGCAGCGCCAACTGCAAGAAGCGCGAACTGCCGATCGTGTGTTGAATCACGCCCAAGCTTCCCTGGGGCGGGTAAACGGGAGGCGCGCTGTACCCGGCAAAGAAGACCACGTCGTTGTTCGGCGTATCGAAATCCGGGTGGTTGAACAGGTTGAAAGCGTCGAAGTTGAAGCGCAGCCGAACGCGTTCGCTAATAGCGAATTCCTTCGCGAGGCTCGTGTCGAAGCGGAATTGGAAAGGACCGCGGAACAAGTTTCGCCCCGAATTGCCGTAAACCGATTCGTACGGATCGTCCAGCGGCACACCGTTGGTACCCGGTGTGACAAACGTCGGCGCAAACGCACTGGCGTTTAAAACCGGCTTGCCGGCGTTCACACCCGTCGTCCCCTGCAGTTGAGCTTGCGAAGCGCTGACGCCGGATTTGAGTGGCACAATCGGATTGCCGATCTCATCATCGGTGCCGAAGTAAAGGCTGCCCACAGAGCCCGAGTAGTCGTAAACGCTATAAGGTTGCCCACTTTGTGCCACCGTCTGGCCGCCCAAACGCCAGCCGTTGATCACTTGGCCGAGCATCTTGTTCGTCGTCATTTTTGGGAGGTCGTAAGTGAAGTTCACTAACAGAACATGCGTCTGGTCAAAGTCGGCCGACGCGTAATTCGAGCGCGGATACAGTGGATTGTTGCCCGTGAAGAAGAGCCCCAGTCCGCTTTGTTCGTCCAGAGCGTGTGAGTAAGTGTAGGAGGCTGTGTATTGCAGGCCGTGCGAGAGACGCTGGCGCGCCTGCAGCTGCAGCGCATTGTAGTTGGAAATGCCTTCCGCTTTATACAGAACGGAGTTCATGTCGTAGCCGATGTAGGGCACACGAACGGGCGCATTGCCTGAGTATTCGTTAGTGGAAATGGGCTCATCGGCCGGCGTGTCGTAAAGAACGCCGCCGTAAGAGGAGGTCTGGCCGTTGATTGGATTCGTAGCCGTAGCGATGTTCGGCTGATTGAAGGGAATAGGCAACACTTCGTGCATGCCGTGGTTTCCCACATAGCCAACGCTGAGCAACAGGCTGTTGCTTAATTGATATTGGATATCGAACGTCCAATTCTCCGAATACGGCAGTTTGTTGTTGATGTCGTAGCCGCCAAACAGGAACGGCCCGAATAGGTTACCGGCCGGGAAATCGCCCGATTCGGTCTGGCTCAAGTTCGGCAACAACGCCTGAAACGCGGCCGGGCTTCCAGGAGGTGCAGCCGGAGCTGTGGTCCCGAAAGGAGTGGCAAAGGTAGCACCCTTAGCCGCAAAGATAGGAGTGACAAATGGTGGCGCTAAAGTAACGCCAAATGGTCCGTTGAAACCGCCGCCCGCGCTGGGCGATAGATACGAGAAGAACTCGCCTCGATCGGCGTATAAACCAAAGCCGCCACGGACGGTCATCTTTTTCAGCGGAGTCCAGGCTACTCCAATGCGCGGAGCCATGATCCACTGGGGTTTCGTCATTAACGTGTCGCTCGCGCCTTTAGTGCCGAACTGGGAGTTATTGCCGGCGAACTCAAGGCCGGAACCGGTGATCGTGTCAGTAGCCGCATTGTAGGAATACAGGCTATTATTGAAGCCGGTCAGTCGTCCGTATTTTTCAGACAGCGCGCCGTCGTTGTCCCAACGTAAGCCAAGCGTAACCGTCAGGTTGCTCTTCACTTTGTAGTTATCGTTGATAAACGCGCCAATCGTATCCGAACGGTAGTAGCGGTCGGCCGAGCCGGAAAACGCGGCTGAGTAAGTTCCGGTTCTTACCGCTCCCTCAATGAAGTTTACGAACGTTTTGAAATCGATCGTGTCGTCGGAGGTGTTGTTGTTGATGATGTTGAGTTGCGTGTGGTCCCACTGCCCGCCAATGGCGATCGTGTGTTTACCCTTCACCCAGTTCACGGTTGAACCGTATTCCCACTGATTTTGATACATGCCGGCATTGCCGAAACTAACGCTGCTGCCGAATTGCAAACCCTTCGCGATCGTCGGATCCGCCGTTGTCATTTCGATCTGTGGGAAGGTGTTCGATCCCAGTAGATTCATGCCAAAATCGGACGGCGTAAACGCTTGACCGGTGTGCGAATATGCCTCCATCCGCGTAAAGCCAATGTGCTGTTGCCACGTGAGGCTGGGCGTTAGAATGACCGAATTATCGATAGAACCAACCTGGCTGCCCGCGGACAATTGTTGCGGAAAGCCGAGCGAGGTTCCAACTGCGCCAAATGGATTGGTGGTGGGATTTTGCTGCACATAATATTTGCCGCTTACCCGGTCTTTTTCACTGACCACGTAGTCGAAATTGGCAATGCCTTGATCCACGTTGGACGTGGCATTCGGGCCTTGTGTCACTGCATCGTAACCGAGCGCCTGTGCTTGCGCCGCGTTGGTGATCTGCGCGCTGGGAATCAGGTATTGGCCGCTGGGCAGTTTCGCGTTTAGTAGCGCCGAAGCCACCGGACTGATCTGACTCGCCGAGATCGTCGTGCCGAAGGTGTTCTTAATCGCGCCTACAAGGCCGGTGGCGCTGCGGTCGTTGGTGAGTCCGAGCGGAACGGTGACATCTTTTGTGGAATCGGAAGCGTCGGCAATCCGCACGCCCTGGTACGAAAGAAAGTAAAAGAGCTTGTCTTTCTTAATAGGTCCGCCCACCGTACCGCCGAATTGATTGCGGTTCAGGTAGGGGTCTTTGTTCGTGATCGCAGGTGAGGCGTTGTAGAAAAACGGCGCTGCGTTCATGACGCTGTTCTGAAAGTATTCGTAGGCCGTGCCGTGAATCGCATTGCCGCCTGATTTGGTGATCACGCCGATATGCGCCCCACTGTTAGCGCCTTGGCTGGCGTCGTACATGGCTGAGTTGACGCTGATTTCTTGGATCGCGTCCACCGGTGGAGTCGGTAGCGCTTGGCCGATCGCGGAGTACACGGAGGTGCTGGTCTGAATGCTGCCGCCCGCGCCGAAGTTTTGGCCGGTGTTGAGAACGAAGCGATTCTCACCAACTTGGCTGGTGGAATTGCCGTTAAAAAGGTTGTTGGTGCTGATGCCATTCAGCGAAAAACTGTTGCTCGTATCGCGCTGGCCATTCGAGAAAATAGCTTGGTTGCCAAGGCCTGAGTTGCTCCCTGCGCCGGCCAGAAAATCGGCGTGAACGCCCGGGCTCAAGATCGCCAACTGCGTGAAACTGCCCGTGCCGAGGGGAGTTTGCTGAATCGTGAGCTGATCAACCACGTATCCATTCGTCGTGTCCACTTGGTTCATCAAGGGAGTGGAGGTTACTTCGATTGTGTTGACGGTGGCGCCGACTTGCAGAGTGGAATCGACGGTACTGGTGCGATCCGAATTCACCATCACTTGCGTGTGTACTTCTTTTTGGAAGCCGGCTTTCGTGAAGGTCAGTTCATACATGCCAATGGGGATGTTTTGGACTGAATAGGAACCGTTCGATTGCGTATGTTCGGTGATTTCCAGGTTCGTGGAAATGTTGTGAGCCACAACCGTGGCGTCAGGAATGACACCGCCCGAGATATCTTTCACGGTGCCGGTAATAGCGCCCAAGGTTTGTTGGGCGATGGCTGGCGCGCAGAATGGCAGCGCGGCTAAACAAAACGCGAGGATTCGACCTCGGCCTTTAAAGAGTTTTTGATTCCGCATGAAATTTCCTCCTACCAAAGACTTTGACTGGATGAACAGTTGCGATGCGCGAACACGGCGAGATCGGTTAATTAATTATAGATGTCGCGCCCCTCAACGCGCGATGATCGTTGTTATGAGCCTTGATGCTTTTCGCTGGCTGCTGGGAGGAGTCATGATCCTCGAACTGCTGCTCGGCGTTTTTTTGTCGAATGGCGCCGGGCTTGGCGTGTCCGCTGAGTGGGCCAACGAAGCGTACCAGTTTGCCGCCGGCAGCAGCGTTTGGAGTTTGGGAATGGCGGTGCTGAATCTGTGTTTGTACGCCGCATTGATGAAAGCCACGAAAGCCAGCATGGGCAAGCCAGTCATGGGCGTTTTTAAGCGCTGGCTTGCCTTTTGGATCGATTTTGTCTGGGCGATGTTTTCGGTCTCTCCTGTCATCGGTTTGTTGCCGGTGTTTCTCGAAGCGAAACACACCGGGCATTTCGTTTGGTCTTTTGAACGCACCACGCGCGCCGCCACCGATATCCCGGTGGCGATTTTTGCCGGCCTCGTGCTCTTCGGCGCTTTATTGTTTTACTTTGCGGTCCCGATTCTCTGCGCACGGCCATCTCCCGGTGCCTGCTTGCTCGGCTATCAGGTTTTGCCTGCGCAAGAGAAGTCTTTGACGCTCGGCCGCGCCATGCTGCGCTCGCTCATGGGGTTTTTAGCCGTTTGCTGTGCGCCCCTGGCCCCGTTCGTAGACGGCACAAACCTGCTCAAAGTTTGGCTCGATGACAGGTTTGGTACCCGTACCGTCACATTGAAATCCTAGTCGCAAGTAAAAATAACAGGGTCACTGCGGTCAAGTCACCACAGTTTTCCGCCACGCCCTACAAAACTGTGTTAAATATGCAACAGCGAAACCCATCCAACTTCTTTGGAATCAAATGATTAGCTTTGCTGAATCCAAATCCTGATATGCTGGGAGGGCATCACATGCCCTACGAAACTACGATTGCCAGACCCGTAGAAGTGGAAGGGATTGGCCTGCATCATGGCGCTCCCGTTAAGTTAAAGATGAAGCCCGCACCCCCAGCCACGGGCATCGTATTTATACGAACCGATTTGGATAACACGGCGATCCCCGCCAGTTGGAAATTTGTTGAGCGCGTCAGTTATGCCACCAGCTTGATGCATCCTAAGGGCATTTTCATTTCCACCACCGAACACTTGCTCAGTGTCCTGTACAGCATGGGCATCGATAACGCGTTCATCGAACTCGACAATTTAGAACTGCCCATTCTTGACGGCAGCGGATTGCCCTTCGTGCAACTCTTGCAGAAGGCGGGTCGCAAGGAATCACGCCGCCCCCGCCGCTACATGAAGATCGTTAAGGAAGTGCGGTTGGAATCCGGTGGCAAATCGGTCGCCATCTTGCCGTCCGACCGTTTCAGTCTGCGCTGCCGCAACTTTTTCAAGCATCCGCTCGTAGGTGAACAGAGTTTAGAAATTGATGTTACGCCCGACGTCTACGCTCGTGAGATTGCTCCCGCGCGCACGTTCGGCTTCGAGTATGAACTCGATCAGATGCGCGATCAGGGTCTCATTCGCGGCGCATCGCTCGAGAACGCCATTTGTTTTACCCGCGATGGCGTCGCTAATCCGGGTGGTTTGCGTTTCCGCGATGAATGCTGCCGCCATAAGGCGCTTGATTTGATCGGCGACCTAGCGCTCATTGGCCGTCCTTTACTAGGCTGCGTGGTGGCTGAGAAAGCCGGCCACGCCTTGCACGTACAATTGGTGAATCAGATTATGTCCGACCCGTCTCTTTATGAAGTTGTGACTCTGGAGCGTCAGCCAGCCGCGCGCTTCCCGCAAAGTGTCATGACGGCGCCTGCCTACTGAGCAACCCTTGCTCCGTCTGCCCAATCTGATTTCGCTCCTCCGCCTGGTGGCTGCGCCCTTTGTGGCGTGGCTTCTTTACGCCGGCCGTTTTCGCGAGGCCTTGTTCTTGTTGCTCGCTGCCGGGCTAACCGATTGGCTCGATGGCTATGCGGCCCGCAAGCTCGGCATGATCATCATCTGGGCATTGTTCTCGATCCGCTGGCAGATAAGGTTCTCATGGTGGTGGTGTTTATCAGTCTGGGTCTGCTCGCCTGATTCCTTGGTGGTTGTTCATCATGGTGGTGGTGCGTGATTTGGTGATTGTGACGGGCGCTTTGCTGCTGCGCATTTTGCGCAACCGCCGCGAATTCAAGCCATCGATGATGGGTAAGGTTAGCACCTTTTTCCAGATCGTACTGGCACTTCTGGCGGTCGTCTATGCCGCTTTTCCTTATCAATTCATTGAATGGCTGAAAATTACGGGCGTATCTTAACCGCGATTTTCACGCTTTTGAGCGGTCTCGCCTATGTTCGGCTTGGAATTCAGATGGCGCAAACTCCCCGCGCTTGAAAAGATTGAGGCACAATAGGGGAAGACTGGGTTAGAAACCCTAGGTGCACGATTGACGGGAGTAGTGTGGAAGAGTAGCCTAAAATCATGGAGCCTAACGTAGAGACATTTATACCGTCGCGCCAGTATGCGCGCTTCGGTTGGGCAGCGTTAGCTGGCTCCGTGGTTTGCGTGTTGTGCGGCTTTGGCGCACCGCTTGCCTTTATCCCTGCACTGTTGTGCATTTTCACCGCCGCCGCTATTTTCTGGCTGGCCGCGCGTCCGCCCATCCGTTTGGGTGAAACCCAGTTCAATGTTGGCGAGCGTTGCGTTGCCTGGCGGGAAGTGCGCGAAATCAATCGCAGCCGCTTTAATAACGCCGGCTTTATCTCGCCGCTGATTTTGCATATGAAACTTACCAACGGGCGCTCTCGGCTGTTGGTCTATCCGGGCGAAGCCGATCGCGTAGAGCGCCTGCTCAAGATGTTGCGCAAGCATTCGCACTTGGCCAGTTTCGACGGCGTGCCATACCGCGATTATTGGATGTGGAACGATCCTGCCGGTGAGGAAGATCGTCCGGCTTTGCCGCCCGCTTCCGTACCGCCCGTTCATCTTTTTAGCCGTGAAGACGAAGAAGAAATCGAACGGCTTTATCAGAAGTTAAAAACCGTTGGCCGGCTTGATTCGCGTACCTCTTCTAAAGACTCGCCGAATCCCAAGGACAAGGATTAAGACTGGCCGTTGCGACAAACCTTTGGGGCCGCACGCCGTAAGCGCGGGTGTCTTCCTCTTTTCCTTCTGCTTTTACTAGTGATTGTGGCTGGCTCTTATCTGGCGGCCACGCCATCCTCACCGCCCTGGGAAGCTTCCTGATTGAAGACGACGGGCCGCGTAAAGCCGATGCCATTTTGGTGTTGGGCGGCGATCGGTATGGCGACCGCACACTCAAAGCGGCCCAACTGGCCAAAGACGGTTATGCCCCGCTCGTTTTCGTCAGCGGTCCGCCTCGGCTGATGGGCTTTGAGCCCGACGACGAAATACAGTTTGCCGGGATGAAAGGCTATCCCGCGTCTTTGTTTAAGGCGATCCACTTGCCGCAAGAGGCGGAGTCTACGCGCACCGAGGCGCAATTTGTGGGGAAGGTGCTGCGTGATCAGGGTGTCAAAAGCATCCTGTTGGTTACAAGTAATTTTCATACGAAACGCGCGGCCAAGCTGTTCCGCGAGAAAATCCGCAGATCGCCGTGACGGTTATTCCTTCGATTGACCCGTACTTCACGCCCAGCACATGGTGGAAAACACGCCCGGGCGAGAAGACTTTTATTTACGAATGGATGAAGACCATTTCGGTCAATCTCGGGATCTGAGACGATGCTGAAGTCTCTGTCTACAGTTTGGCCTTACTTGCGCCGCTATCGCCGCGGCTTGAGTCTCGGCATCGGTTCGCTGATCATGAAGGCGCTCCTTGCTTGCGCTTTGCCACTGGTGACGCGCCAAGGCATCGACTCGCTGAGCGCCGGCTTCCGCGTTACCAGCGTGCTCTGGTTCGCCGCCCTTTTAGTTGCTGTAGCGTTGCTGAAGGGTCTTTTCCAGTATTGGATGCGCGTGATTATCATCGGCATTTCGCGCGATATTGAGTTCGATTTGCGCAACGACTTGTTCCGCCACTTAGTGGTGCTGTCGCAGGATTTCTATGCGCGCTTCCGCACCGGCGATATCATGGCGCGCAGCACGAACGACTTGAACGCGGTCCGTATGATGTTGGGGCCGGGCATTATGTACTGGGCGGAGACCAGCCTGACCTTCGTGCTGTCCGTGGCCGTGATGCTGCGTACGAATGCGCACTTGGCGTTCATGGCTTTGCTGCCCGCGCCTTTGGTCTCGCTGGCTGTCATCTTTTTTGGCCGCCGCATACACAAGCGCTTTCAACATATCCAAGGCATGTTTTCCGATATCAGCAGCCGGGTGCAGGAGAATTTAGCAGGCGTGCGCGTGGTGCGGGCTTATGCGCAAGAGAAAGCGGAGGTAGCGCAGTTCGAGCAACTCAATCTCGGATACATCCGCGAGAATGTCGGCTTGGCCCGTTTGCAGGGTTTCTTTAGTGCGTTGCTGCAAGCCTTCATCGGCCTCACCTTCGTGCTGGTGCTTTGGAGTGGCGGCCGGCAGGTGCTGGCGCACCGAATCAGCATTGGCAGTTTCGCCATGTTCAACATGTACATGGGCATGCTGATCTGGCCGATGATCGCTTTTGGCTGGGTGGTCAATTTAATGCAGCGCGGCACCGCGTCGTTGAACCGCATCAATGAAATCCTGCACCAGGAACCGACCATTGCCTGCCCGGCTGGGCCGGTTGAAACCGCAGGATCCCATCCCGCAGATATTAGTTTTGAGGGAGTAACGGTAGCGTTCGCCAGTCGTGAGGCATTGAGCAATCTCAGCCTGGCGATTGCCGCAGGCGAGACAGTAGCGATTGTTGGCCAGACTGGCAGCGGGAAAACAACACTGGTCAATCTGATCCCTCGGCTGTTTGATCCCACGCGCGGGTTCGGTTAAGGTGGGCGGCGTCGATGTGCGCGGCTATGATCCGCAGGAACTGCGCCACGAAATCGGTTTTGTTCCACAAGAGACCTTTCTCTTCAGCGCGTCGCTGGCCCAGAACATCGCTTGGGGCCGGCCGGAAGCTACGCGCGAGGAGATCGCCTGGGCGGCGGATGTGGCGGGGCTGGCCACCGATATCGAATCGTTCCCTAACGGACTGGACACCGTTGTTGGCGAACGCGGCCTCACGCTCTCGGGTGGGCAGAAACAACGCACCGCTATCGCGCGCGCCATTTTGCGTAATCCGCGCATCTTGATTCTGGACGATGCTTTGTCGAGCGTGGACACCGTCACCGAGGAAAAGATTCTGAACCAACTGGCGGGTCTCATGCACGGCCGCACGACGATCCTGATTTCACACCGCGTCTCGACCGTGAAGAATGCCGACCGCATCGTCGTTTTGAACAAAGGACGTGTGGTAGAAATTGGTACGCACAGCGAACTGCAGGCACGAGGCGGCTACTATGCCGACCTGCACCAGAAGCAGTTGCTGGAAGAAGAATTGGAGTCGATCTGAAAGCTATGTCTGACTTGAAATTAAGCCGCCGTTCCTTGCTCGCCGTCCGCTCCTGTGCGCTGCGTTGGCGGGCAGCCTGCAGGCGCAAGAATACGAAATCCGCGGCGCCGACATCAAACTCGGCATTGCATCTTATTCCTTCCGCAAGTTCTCGCGGACGCAAGCGATCCAGATGGCGAAGGAACTGGGCACGCCTTATCTGAACGTAAAAGATTTCCATCTGAAACTGGACTGCATCGCCCGAAGAAATCGACGCGGCCAAGAAGGAGTTCGCCGATGCCGGCATCATTCTAGTGGGCTGCGGCAATGTCAGTTTTGCCAAAGATGACGAGGCCGATATTCAAGAGCAAGTTCGAATACGCCAAACGCGCCGGCTTCCCTTTGATTGTTTGCGCACCGACTGAGGAAACGCTGCCCAAGCTTGAGAAGTACGTCAAAGAATACAACATCAAAATCGCGGTTCACAATCATGGGCCGGAAGACAAACACTTCCCTACGCCGCAGAGTGTTTTGAAAGCGGTGAAGGGTATGGATCCGCGTTGCGGGCTTTGCATGGATATCGGCCACACGTCTCGCACGGGCGTGGATATTGTGGAATCGATTAAAGAAGCCGGTCCGCGCTTGCTCGATATGCATACGAAGGATCTGGCTGATCCAAAGGTACGCGAGAGTCAGGTGGCCGTAGGCGATGGCAAGCTGCCGATTGCGCGCATCTTCGAACAACTGATCAAAATCAAGTACAACGGCTGCGTGAATCTGGAATATGAGATTCAAGACGACGCGCCGATGCCGGGCATGATCAAGAGCTTTGCGTATATGCGCGGTGTTCTGGCGGGGTTGCAAGTGCGCGCATAACCTCGATTACTCAGGTCTGCGAAAAAAGATGATGTGCTGCCAGGGGAGCTTGTCCACTACCTTCTCGAAGGTAAAACCTTCCGGCAGCACTTCCGCTTTCACTTCGTTTACGCTCATTTTGTGTTCGGGCCTGATGGGCACGTTTGGATCTTCCTTGCGGTATTCCAAAAGCACCAATTCGCCACCGGGTTTGAGGCTTTCGCGAATGCCATCCAGCATTTGCTGTGGCCTTGAGAATTCGTGGTAAACATCGACGAGAATCACTAAATCAAGCTTCTCGGCCGGCAACTTTGGGTCGCTTTCGGTACCGAGAACCGTAACGATGTTATTGACGTGCGCAGTGTTCGCTTTGGCGGTAAGCCTTTGGAGCATGCCTGGTTGAATGTCGTTTGCATAGACGATGCCTTCCGGGCCTACCAGTTTCGCCATACGAATGCTGTAGTAGCCGGTGCCCGCCCCGACATCGCCGACCATCATGCCGGGTTTAAGATGAAATTGAGCGATGGCCTTCTGCGGCTCTTCTTCTTTTTCGCGCGTTTCTCGATCAAGCCATTCGGCGCCGCCGACGCCCATGACTGGCGCAATAGGACGGCCCGTTACCGGATGAACGCCTTGCGCCTTGATTTTGCCCGCGCTGCCCAGCAGCAGGATCAGCCCGATAGAGGCCAGCATTTGCCGTTTCATTTTTGGTTAGACGCATCTCTGCGCTTAATTGTTGCTTTAGTAACAGTTGGCGTGCCGATTTTTGCGGGCCAGGAGATGCAGAACCCATTGCAGATTGTGTCGGCCGGAGTGGAAACCTCAGAAGACGCTCCTTTTGTGGCTGCTAGTTACCGATTCTTACCTGGCGACTATGTGTACTGCCAGTTTCAAATTTCGGGCTATGCGGCAGTGAAAAAAGAAGAAAGCGAAGTGCGCAAGATTTCTTTGACGTACGAGATCACACCGGAGGACGAAAAGGGCGTCGCGCTCACCGCGCCGGTGAGCGGAGCGATTCAGGAAGAACTTGGGGCAGAGGATAAGAATTGGCTACCCAAGCGGCGCGCTGCGTTTTTGCTTCCTTCGTTCATAGCGGCGGGGGACTTTCATCTCCATTTAGTGGTAAAAGACTTGGTTGGCCACACCTCCACCGCGCGCGATCTTTTATTCCACGTGGGCGGAACGGTGGTGACGCCAAGCGACTCAGTCAGCGTGCAGGATTTTCACTTCACCCGCAAAGAAGATGACGACGAGCCGCTGGATGTGCCCGCCTACGCTCCTGGCGACACCGTCTATGCGCACTTCAATATGATTGGGTTCCACCTGGGCGAGGGGAACGAGTATCAACTGAGTTATGGCTTGACGGTAAACCGGCCCGACGGCAAAGCTTATTTAAATGAGCCCAACGCCGCGCGGTTAACGGACAAGAGCTTTTATCCGATTGCGTTTGTGCCGAGCAATCTGAGTATCACGACCACACGCACCGCTCCCCGCGGCCAATACGTTTTGGTATTGACCGTACACGATGTCAAAGGATCGCAAACTTACCAGTTGAAGCGCACGTTCACGATTGAGTAGGAGCTAACGTGTTGAATCGAGCGTGATGACTTTTCCATCGCCGAGCACGTCGCGGTGGGTTTCTTCGAAATCAAGTCCGCGGAAAAACATGCGGGCTTCACGTTCCTGTTCTGGTCTGACGTAGGGATGAATGGCCAGGATCACGCGCTTGTGGAAGAAATTCTGGCATTCGTATTTGGCTAAATCGGGATCATACACACCGAAGATATAACGGGAGAGCCGCTGCGAAACGAAAACGACGCAGGTGTCGCCTCCCAGTTGGGGCCGCACGAGGGCAGTGAGTTGGGCCATATCGGGCGGCTGGGTTCTGACGTACTCAAGATCGCCCGGGATGCAAAGGAAGATGGCAATAATGACAATGGCAGGGCTGATCAAGGAGAGGGTTTTGATAATCGGCAAACGTACAAAGGCATCGAGCGCGGCACAAAAAACGATGACGAGAGCCGGCAGCGCCCACATGGCCTGATAAGGCCAGAACACGACGCCCATCCAACCGCTGGTCGCCGTTTCGCCTAGCAGCGTCAGTAATGCGCCGCCGCCCAAACAGAAGATCACGGCACGCCTTTTGACTAAGCCGGCGGGCGGTGGCGGCGCACCTTCTCGATAGGCAGCCAAGGGCAGCGTGCTGGCCATGCCGCCAATCAGACCGATGAGCAGCAGTGTCATCAATGCTGGGCCGAACCACGGATTGGAGCCGGGATCTAAACTCATGAACGCCTGGACGCCGGGAAGCTTTATGGCGAAGGCGGGGAATTGTTCAGTGAGCCATTCCGCGCGCCGGTGGCCGACCGCCCAAAGATAATAAGGAGCGTAAGCGGCCACTGGAAGAGCTGTTGCGCCGAGCGCGTACCAAAGGGCGCGGCGATAGGTGCGGTCGTTGGCAAATCCTAAAAGCGCAAGGGCATAACCCACCGAGGGAAGGTAAGAGGACGCCTGGGTGAAGAGGCAAGCAATCAACAGAATGCCGTAGATGAGTGCGCGGCCGAATGTTGGCTGCTCCACGAGTGAAAAGAAGGACAACGTCGCCAGCAGCAAAAGGAACAGCGCCATTTCATAGGGCCGCGCCTGGGTGGCATACATTAAGTGGGTAGGAACGGCAATGAAGAGCAAAAGAGCCAGCAAAGGGTACTGGAGGGGAACCCTCTTGGTTAGGGCAAAAAACGCAAATACGGAACCTAGCGCCGAAACAATAGCGGGAATTCGTAACAGCGATTTAGTGTCGGGGGCCAGGAGCGCCAAGGGTAATTCCGCGAGATAGTGCAAAGGCGCGCCAGCGGGTGTCTGGCCAATCCATTTGAAAAAATTAGACCAGTCAAAATGGAGGAAAGCCGCCGCTTGGGTAATTTCACTAAGGCGCAGAGGCAGCAGAAAAGATAAGCCTATGACCAAAAGCCCGTAAACAATTAGAGTTAAAAAAAAAGCGAGTGCTGTTCGCACGTATTATCGTAGCCTCATTCAAATTCCCGAAAATGGAAGGGCAACCTTCGTGTAGGGTACCATTTCGCCGTTTCTCAACAGCGTGCCGCCAGGCCTCTCAGCCTGTCTATCCCTTCGGCAAAGTCCACCGGGTTCGTTATCAGGCTCACGACTACAAAGGCTTCCTTGGCCATGTCGTAAAAGTACCCAGGTTGAACCACAACTGTATCGTTAGTAAGTAGCTTAGCAATCCACTCGTCTTCCGCGTAGACGTTGGGGATCTGTAGGATAGCGGACCAGCCAGCCTCGCCGGTCAGCACTGCCACCGAACTGTTGCGGAGGGCATTGAGGGTTTCAAGGTTTTGGCGGATGCGGGCGCGAATTTGGGTATGAATACCGGAGCCGATGCGCAATAGTTCGGGCAACGCGCATTGAACGGGAGTGGCGACGGAGAGATAGTTGTCGAGTAGCAACTCCAACTTAGCCAGAGCCGTAGTCACTTGTTGGGCGGGACCGTTAACGGCAATCCAGCCAAGTTTCATCTGCGGCATACCTGCCGCCTTAGAGAGTCCGTTCATAGAGAAGCTCAGAACGTCATCGTGGCCGATGAAGGTGCGAAAGCGCCCGGCCTGATCTTCCACGGCGGGATACGTCATGAAGACTTCGTCGGAGATGAGGGCCAGTTCGTATTTTTGCGCGAGAGCCGCCAAGGTCTCGGCTTCAGAGGTTTTCAAAAACGAACCCGTGGGGTTGTTCGGGTTGACTACGACAATGGCTTTCGAGCGCGGTGAAATCGATTTTTCGAGGCTGACGAAATCGATGAACCACGCGCCGTCATAAGTGAGCGGATAGGGCACGGTCTTCACGGTCTCGGCCCGCGCCAGATAGTCGAAGAGCGGATAGGAAGGGTAGGGAATCAGGATTTCATCGCCCGGGTCGCATAGCAGTTTGAAGAGGACGGCATAGCCCTCGCTGGTGCTGGCCGTGAGTGCAATCCGTTCCGGTCTGGCCGGGATTTGTTGATCGAGGTACCAGCGCGCGACAGTTTCGCGGGCTGACCACATGCCCAAGGGATCAGGCTCATAACGAAAGCTGGGGATGGCGCCATAGGCGTGAGCGATATCGGCGTGAGGATAATCGGCGAAGGCTTCTGTGGGATTTGAGATGGTCAGATCGCATAAGCGGATACCCGTCCGACGTTTGTCGGCCAGCATGAAACTATAAGGGTTCTGGGATGTTGACCAAGCCAAGCGGTTGGAAAAGCGGTTCAAGTTGTATGTTGACACGAACGGCTTTGGGGCTGACACGAATTCCTGGTAGGGCGCCGCGATGAGGCGCCCTACCGGAAAACGGTGCCGGATTGCCCGATCCGGCACCTAGCCACATCCGTTGCAAACGCCGGTAGCTCAACCACGGAATTTGGCCGCCGCCCAAGCTGCCAAATCCTAACGCGTGTTTCCAAGCACGCGCGGGAACTTTTCCGACTCACGAATGTGGGTTCTCGAAAAAAACTCAGTCTAAAAAGAGGGTGGGCGCCTCCGTGTATAGCGCCCACCCAGAAAGTCGGTGCCGGCAAACCCGATCCGGCACCTAGCCACATCCGTTGCAAACGCCGGTAGCTCAACCACGGAATTTGGCCGCCGCCCAAGCTGCCAAATCCTAACGCGTGTTTCCAAAGCACGCGCGGGAACTTTTCCGACTCACGAATGTGGGTTCTCGAAAAAACTCAGTTTAAAAAGAGGGTGGGCGCCTCCGTGTATAGCGCCCACCCAGAAAGTCGGTGCCGGCAAACCCGAACCGGCACCTAGCCACATCCGTTGCAAACGCCGGTAGCTCAACCACGGAATTTGGCCGCCGCCCAAGCTGCCAAATCCTAACGCGTGTTTCCAAGCACGCGCGGGAACTTTTCCGACTCACGAATGTGGGTTCTCGAAAAAACTCAACTGCAAATAAGCGGACGCCATCGGGCATGGCGCCCACATTGAAAAGTCGGTGCCGGATTGCCCGATCCGGCACCTAGCCACATCCGTTGCAAACGCCGGTAGCTCAACCATGGAATTTGGCCGCCGCCCAAGCTGCCAAATCCTGACGCGTGTTTCCAAGCACGCGCGGGAACTTTTCCGACTCACGGATGTGGGTTCTCGAAAAAAACTCAGTTCAAAAAAGAGGGTGGGTGCTTCCGTGTGTAGCGCCCACCCTGAAAGTCGGTGCCGGTAAAAGCCGAACCGGCACCTATCCACGCTCGCCCGAAACGCCGGTAGCTCAACCACGGAGTTGACTGCCGCCCAAGCTGCCAACCCTTCACGCATGTGCCCAGCATGCGTCGGGAACTTTCCGACTAACGAACGTGGAATGTCAAAATCTGAATCTTGCTTTTGGAACTGGGCGTCGTTAATGCGAAGACTGTTTTCTCCGCGCAAGTTCCACTGTCTAAAACTAAGGCTGACGGCAAAACCTGGGTCTGATATCTAGCCAGTTGATCGGCGGTGAGCACGGGCTTTAGGTTGTGAAGCAATTGTTGTCCCACCGCCGCGCCAAGAGCCGCACTGGCCAGAGTGCGAACGGAAATCCCTGTGCGGGAGGCGCCGAGTACGGAGAGCACGCCCACGGCGGAGTTCAGCGCCACCGTCATGACAGTGGTTAAAGAGCGCTGCTGGTCTTGCAAAATAATTCCCAACATAATCTGGCCGCCGAGCGGATGTAAATCGACGCCTGCGGCGAGCGCCTGGTAAATCTGGCTGGCGGTGACGGCGTGCTTCTCAGCGCTCTGGTTGCAGATATTGAGGTCGAACGCCTCAATCGTTTTGGGCATCTTGCCGTAATTCACCTTCACCACGTCGGACGGAATCCGGGTCCCCGTCACCGAAAATGTGTCTTGGGCGCGGGCCGCTGAGACCAATAAGCCCCCAACGATGAGCAGGCGCCTCAGGCTTTTGGGAGTCAAGCTGGCCGCCTGCCCCGTTTTTCTTTGATTTACAGAAGCGTTCAATTTCATCTCGTTCCTGCTCCAGTTGTAGCTTGGCCGACTTTCGCCCCATTCGGTTTTTTATGGCTAAAGTGTTGAAGAATAAGCTAGATAATTTTTTTCAAAGATCTGTGACTGACTTTTCGGGCACTCCCACCGGGCACTGATTGAGGTGTGCGGAACGGGCGTGTTGGGGGCGGGTAGAGGCCTAAATCGGATTTATCCTCAGGCCTAAGCCCCTGATTGGATTGATAACTATCCCCCTCTTTCCTTACAATGGTGATAGCGTTCATCCAAACATTTATGAAGCAAGTTCTTGCAAGCGTTTTAGTCTGTGCTTTTTTTGTTCTGACTGGCTGTACCCAGAGCTCGGAGAAGCTGTTGGCCGCTGCCAACAAGTATCACGACAAAAAGCAGTATCAAGAGGCCTCGATCCTGTATCAGAAGGCCATCTCGAAAGATAAGCTGAATGCCGAGGCCTATTACCGCCAAGGTCTGAACCTTTTAGATGACAAAAAGGTATCGGAAGCAGTGAACTATCTACGCCGCGCGGTGGATCTCAAGCCGGGCAATGTGGATGCTTCGACAAAGCTAGCGGAAATTTACTTGGCGGCTTATCAATCCGATCCGAAGCGCTACCAGTCGCTGTTGCCAGACGTAAAAGAGCTCGATAATAAGATTCTGGCGAAGGATCCAAATTCGTTTGACGGACTGCGGATTAAAGCGCTAACAACGCTGACGGAAGGTAAGGCTGAGGATTCGTTACCCATTTTTGAACAAGCTAACAAGATCAAGCCGTATTCACGCGATTTGATTGGCTGGTATGCGCAAGCGTACCGGCAAGCGCAGCAGTCGGACAAAGCGATCGCGATTGTGAAAGATATGCTTGCGCACGACAAAACTTGGGCACAGGGATATCAGTTTTTGTTTGTGTACTATGGCCAATTGGGCGATAGAGAAAAGGCCGAAGAAGTTCTGCGAGACAACGCTAAGAACGATCCGACGAGCGAAACCGCAGTCACGAATTATGCCAATTTCCTGGCAGCGAGCAAACGGATTCCCGAAGGCGAGGCGGTGATCCGCCAAACTCTGAACGACCCGAAGGCGTTTCCGAATGCGCGTCTGATGGTGGGCGATTATCTGGTACGGACGTCGCAATTTGATAAAGCCACGAGCGAATACGAAACCGGCGCCAACGAAAACGGGAAAGACGCGGTCACTTACAAAGAGCGTTTAGTGGCGCTGCAGGCGTTTCGCAACCATCCGGAAGAAGCGGCTCGGTTAGCAAAGCAATTGGCGGAAGAACATCCTAAAGATCCTTCGGTAAACGAAATGTACGCGTCGGTGTTGCTGCAAACCGGTCAAAAGGAAGATGCCGCCAAATCGCTGGAGTCTTTGAAGGGCTTGGTAGCCAAGAATCCGACCGATCCGGTATTGCACCTGATCTGGCGCGCGCTTATTTTAGCGTGAACGATAAGGATAAAGCGCTGTCTGAGGCTTTAGAAGCTTCGCATACGGAACAGAAATCGGCAAGTCCGCGTGCGGGCGTTTTGATTCCGGCGCAAACCGTGGCGGCCCGTATCTATGAGGACCGGGCGCAACATTCGAAAGCCATGGAACTGGCGGACTCGATCCTCTCGGCTCAACCCGGAAACCCCGATGCGATGCTCATCCGCGACCGCGCCTTGATTGGGACCAATCAGTCCGAGAAGGCTTTGCCCGATTTGGAGAATCTGGTCAAAACCAATCCGAAACTGAACGACGCGCGCCTACAACTGGCATCTATTTATCTCAGCCAGAAGAACTTCGACAAAGCACGCGAGCAATACGAAATTCTGAATAGCGCCACTCCGCCCGACATCCGGGGTTTCATTGGTTTGCAAACCGTGAAGATGAACACCGGTAAAGGCGAAGAAGCGATTCTTACGATGCAGGATTTGGTAGACAAGAATCCGACGGTTCTTCCGTACCGCTATGAACTGGCGAACTTCCAGGCGGCCCTGGCGGGATTGGACTGGAATACCAATCAAGTTCGTTCCAAGGAACTACTGCAGAAATCGGCGGACAATTACAAAGAGATCCTGAAAACGACCGCGAACTCGTCTGAGATTTGGCTGCGTTTGGGGGTGATGCAGCGCCAGTTAATGCAATACGATGCGGCATTGGCTTCGTTTGAACAAGCTGGTACGGCGGATCCGAAAAACATCGCCGCGTTCCTGAATCAGGCGCTGGTTTGCGAAGCGCTGGGCCGGAAGAAAGAGGCGACGGATGCCTATAACAAGGTTCTTTCGATCGACCCCGATAATGCCTTGGTGTTGAATAACCTGGCCTACATGACCGCCGATAGCGGTAATGCTTCCAGCTTGGACCAAGCGCTCACCTATGCGGAACGCGCTAAAAAACGCGCGCCGGATAGCCCAGACGTCTCAGATACCCTTGGTTTCGTCTATTACAAAAAGGATCTGAACTCAGAGGCTTTGCGTATCTTCCGCCAGCTTTCGACGGACCATCCGCAAAACACGACCTTCCGCCTTCACCTGGCTATGGCGCTGGCCAAATCCGGCGATAAGCAAAGCGCGAAGGATGAGGCGACGAAAGCTATGCAGTCGGCTACGACTCCCGAAGAGAAGAATCGCATTTCCTCTTTCTTGAGCTCACTCGGTTAGCCGCAGCCCGGCGTTTTCGTTAGTGCCCTTAGATCAACTGCAAACATGGCGCGATAGATACCCTTCTCTGGGGTACGTCGCGCCATTTGTATCTGTTTTGCTGTTGCATGCGCTGCCGGTGCCCGAAGCACTCATTTATTGGGAATGGCCCTTGCAGGTCTTTCTGGTGGCGCTAGTCTGCTTTTTGACTTGGCCGAAAGATGCCTCGCTCCGGCCCAGTCACTGGCTGATGAGCGTCGTCATCGGTATCGCCACCCTCTTGTTGTGGATCGGTCCAGAAGTGATCTATCCGCATTACCGCCAGTTGTTTTTGTTTCATAACGCGATTGTAGGCGCGGTGGGATCGTCGATGAGGCCAGAGGCGCTGAAAAGCAGCTCAGTTCTTTTTTGGCGTACCGTACGCGCTTCCACGGTTGTTCCGATTGCCGAAGAATTGTTCTGGCGCGCCTGGCTTATGCGCTGGCTGATCAACAGCGATTTTCAGCAAGTCAAGCTGGGCACGTATGCGCCAGCAGCGTTCTGGATCACGGCTCTTTTGTTTGGCGCGGAACATGGCCCTTACTGGGACGTCGGGCTGCTGACGGGAGCGCTCTGGAACTGGTGGATGGTTCGCTCCAAGTCGCTGGGGTCGTGCGTTCTGATCCACAGCATCACGAACCTGCTGATGAGCGTGTATGCGATTCAGTACAACCAATCGGCAGTACTGGCAATAACTTTTTGTCTTCCTAAAAAGAGAAGGCGTCAGGATCAATCCTGACGCCCTTTTATTCTTTGAAGTGTTAGGTTTCAACGGCCGCTGGAAGATTCATCACCGTCGCGGTCTTCTTTAAATTTCTCCATGGCGTAGCCGAAAAGGAAGTTGCCGCCTCTTACGAATTGCAGAATAGCGGACGGGTTACTGGATTCGAGAACGGTTTTCATGATGGAAACACCGGAGAGAAGATCTTCCCGGACAAAGGTGTTCATGACGTCGTTCTTGTCTTTTTCCGCTTTCTCGCGAATTTCCCTCTGACGGGCGGCAGGAACGTCGGCGGCGAAGTTGAATTCCAAATTCTTCTGGCTCCAACTGCCATCTGTGAGTTTGGCGAGAAAGGCATCCAAGTCTTTCTTCGTAATCACGACGTAAGGGCGGGAGGCTCGTTCGGGATGGGTGAATGTGGCGGTGGCCCAAGCAGCGCCGCCGGTCCAGTAAAGGCGCTGGCGATTTCGGAGGCAAGGGGTGTCCATGCTTTCCTTGTCGTAAGACGGTTTTACGTCTTCAGCCATGACCTTTTGGATGCCCATCGTAATATCGGTGGGACTCTTTTCGCCTGCTTTCTTGCGGCCTGTGACGGACCCGAATGGAATTTCTGCGGTTCGGAAACTGCCCAGATCAATACCGCCGACGAGACACCCCAGTTTGGTGTTGCCGCTGCCGATATCGACATACATGGAGGCGTTTCTGCGGCGCGGGGGGACCGATGATAGTAGGCCATAGTAACCTTCACGTTTGGCATCGATAAAATCCATATCGATACCGGTGGCCTTCTTCACGGAAGAAACCAGCGATTCCTTATTGGCGGCTTTGGCCACCCCGCTGCTGCCCACGACGAAGTATTCCACGTTGGCCAAGCCTTTTTTCCCAGCCTCGGCTTTCATCTCGTCCACTAGCTGTTTAACGGCGTCGGTCGCATCCTGGATACCTTCGTCCGTGAAGTTGCCGTCTTTCATGGAGCTGACAAGTTTCGTGTTGATCGTCCGCCCGTACACCACTCGTTCATCGGTGCCGTCGGCATCCTGGATAAACGAAAAGAGCGCCGCTTTGGTTCCCTTCGAACCTAAATCAATGCCCCCGAAATATCTACTTTCCGCGCTCCATGCCGACGCACCACATATGGTAACTGCCAGCAGGAGTTTCGTGATCTGTCGCAATTGTGACCTCCTCGTTGTTTTTGAAAGAGTGAACTGTTGTGGGCGATCCGATGACAAGGTCATGAATACCCAATTCCGCCCCAAAAGAGGGCTTCGTTATAGACTGCGCAAAAAACGAGTCAATCCGTGCAAAATTTCAAAAAAAAATTACTGAGGCCGCTTTGTTTGCTCAAAAATCTGGGGACTATTGTCCTTTTGGCGGCCATCTTCCTGGTCATCCGCGTGCTTTTTGGGTGTTTTGGCCGCGACCGGAGCGGCGAGCAGAGCATGGGCCATTGACGGTGGCTTCCGCTTGGACTCTTCGCACGGAGCGAAACCCATGCAATCCGCCGTGGCAGACCAAGTTTTGCTAGCAGTGAGCCGATCGGCGAGTTGTTTTTTGGATTCGCACTGCTGATATCCCATGCAGTCCAGTAAAAGCGCATTGTCATAATGGACGGCGTCCCAATTCGTTTTCTGCAAATCGTCGGCGTGCGCCTTGCGATCAATGCATGGAGCGAACGCCTGGCAATCCGAAAAATGCCGGTCGTTATAAGCGACGGTTTTCCAATCGATCTTTGAAAGATCTTCGGCGTTGCTGGGCGCGTCCTTGTGCGTCATCCAAAACGCAACGCCGGCGATAAGGGCGACGGCAGTTGCAGCCAACCCGACCATCTTCCCTGTGTTTGCGCGGGGTTGGGTAGATGACGGCGTGGCGTTCGCCGCAACTCGTGTCTGTGGCTGTTGTGGTGCCGTTGCGGGTGGTGGTGCTGTTGCCTGTTCCAAAGCCGCCAGCACGGATGGACAATTGGCATAGCGGTTGGCCGGATCGCGCGCCAGCATCTTCATCACAACCGTCTCCACCTTATCGGGAATGTCGGAGAACAGTGATCGCGGAGGCGGCGGATCCTGGCGGCTGCGTGCGATTAAGATGGCGGTATCGGTGGGACCATTAAACGGAAGCTTGCCGGCGAGCATCTCGTAAAACACCGTGCCGAGGCTATAAATGTCACTCGCTCGGGTTACCGGCAAACCTTCGCCCTGTTCCGGACTCATATACGCTACGGTGCCGACAATGCCGCCGAAGACGGTACTGGTGGTTGACTTGTTGAGGTTTTTGGCGATGCCGAAATCGGCCAACGCCGCCCGCCCGTTGGCGTCGAATAGGATGTTAGTGGGTTTTAAATCGCGGTGAATGATGCCGCTGGTGTGGGCGAAGTCGAGCGCCGCGACCACGTCGCGAATAATCGGAATCGCTTCCGACGCTGGTAAACGTCCGCGGCTTTGTAGCAGTTCTTCCAGCGTGCCACCGGACATCAATTTCATCACGACGTAGTAAGGGCCCATGCCATCGTCAGAATCGAGATGGCAATAGTAGATGGGGACAATGCGGTCGTGTTCGGGCTGCTTGGCTGGCTCTTCGCGGATGGCCTTCCAGAGTGTAGGATCGTGGATGACGCGGTCGAAGAAAATTTTTAACGCTACGCTTCGGTTTGTCCCTGAATCAACTGCGCGCCAGACTTCCGCGAAGCCGCCACAGCCGATCGGCTTATCAAGTAAATACTTGCCGATCCGCTCGCCGGCCTTGTGTTTGAATAAGGGACCCTCAAACTGTGTCACCTCGTGCATAGTCAGCAGCTATTCTCCTTCAGGCATGGCCGAAGAGGCCAGGGACGCACCGATGTTGCCTTTCATCATACCGCCGAAGGATGACGCAAGCATTACGCGGTTGATCCCCGTAAACTTAGGTGAGACGGACAAGGGCGGGCACCTACTACCACTGTGTGGCTTTGTTTCGCACTTTTAGCGCCGCCATTCAGGGCATTGACGCGCATGTAGTTGACGTGGAAGTGGACATGTATCCGGCTGGCACGCAGCGTGACTTTGTCACGGTGGGCATGCCCGATGCGGCCGTCAAAGAAAGCCGCGAACGCATTAAATCGGCGCTTCTCAATTCGGGCTTTGGCTATCCGAGCAAGTCTGTGACCATCAATCTGGCGCCGGCAAACCTCCGTAAAGAGGGTGCCGGTTTTGACCTTCCCATGGCGATGGCGTTGCTGGGCGCCATGGGTTTATTCGGTTCGATGGAAGAGTATATGGTGGTGGGAGAGTTGTCGCTCGATGGCAGCTTGCGCCCGATTCGCGGCGCGCTTTCCATTGCCGTGTGTGCGGCTCGCAAAGGGCTTCGCAATTTGATTGTGCCGTTGGAAAATGCGGCGGAAGCGTCGGTGGCGGAGGGCATTCGGGTTTTCGGGCTGAAGCATCTGGCAGAAGTGGTTCAATTTCTCAACGAGCCGGCCGCGTTCAGCCCTACGGTGCCCCGCATTCCCGAAGAGGCAGAAGCCGATCCGAATTTTCCCGATTTTAGTGATGTGCGGGGACAAACGATGGCGAAGCGGGCGCTGGAAGTGGCGGCGGCAGGTTCGCATAACGTGTTGATGATTGGGCCGCCGGGTTCGGGCAAGACAATGCTGGCGCGGCGCTTTGCGGGTATTTTGCCGAAGCTAACGTTTCGGGAGGCGCTCGAAGCAACGCAGGTTCACGGCGTGGCTGGTGTGCTTCCGCCGGGCATTGGTATCTTGCGCCAGCGGCCGTTTCGCGCGCCGCATCATACGATTTCGGATGCGGGACTGATTGGCGGCGGGAGTGGGAGTCCGCGGCCGGGGGAAGTGAGTCTGGCGCATCAAGGCGTTTTGTTTATGGATGAGTTGCCGGAGTTTCCGCGCGGGGTGCTGGAGCAATTGCGGCAGCCGCTGGAGGAAGGGTCGGTGAACCTGGCACGGAGTAATGGGACGCTGACGTTTCCGGCGAGGATTATGTTGGTGGCGGCGATGAATCCGTGTCCTTGTGGGTTTTATGGCGATACGACGCGGGAGTGCCGGTGTACGCCAGGGATCATTCAGCGGTATTTGGCGAAGGTGAGTGGGCCGTTACTGGACAGAATTGATTTGCATATCGAGGTTCCTGCCGTGGCCTATAAGGAGCTGCGGAGTCAGACGGCGGGCGTTTCGTCGGCGGAAATTCGGGCGCGGGTGGAGGCGGCGCGTAAACTTCAACGCGACCGCGGGTTCTATAACTCGCAGATTCCGCCAGCGCAGTTGCGGTTGATCTGCGGCGCTGGATGAGACCGGCGAGAAGACCCTGGAAATGGCGATGCGGCGCATGAATTTGTCGGCACGGTCGCATGACCGGTTGCTGCGCGTGGCGCGGACGATTGCGGATCTGGATCATTCGCCGAATGTGGCGTCGAAACATATAGCGGAGGCGGTGCAGTTCAGGAATTTGGATAGGAATTATTGGGGTTGAGGTTTTGAGGTGGCAAATTGGAACCTCAAAGCGGGAGGGATTGGAGCGAAGATGCCTACTGTTGAAGTTGCGCCGGTGGCGCTGGTGGAGAGCCGGATCTTGTTGATTCGACAACAAAAGGTCCTTTTGGATTCAGATTTGGCGGCGCTTTATCAGGTTGAAACAGGCGCCTTGAACAGGGCGGTTCGCCGTAATATCGGCAGATTCCCAGAAGATTTCATGTTTCAACTGACCTTAGAAGAGCTGGAATCTTTGAGATGCCAAATTGGCATATCAAAAAACTCGGAGGAGACGCGTGGTGGACGCCGATTTCGCCCGTATGCCTTCACCGAACAGGGGATAGCGATGCTTTCGGGTGTGCTGACGAGCAACCGAGCGGTGGAGGTGAACGTTGCCATTATGCGGACTTTCGTACGGTTGCGGCAACTGCTGGCAACCCACGAAGAACTTGCTCGTCGGCTCGATCAGCTGGAATGGCGGCAGAGTGAGCAGGACGGTCGGGTTCAGTATGTGTTCGAGACGATTCAGCAGTTGATTGACGCACCGGAGCCAGTTAAGCCGAAGCGCAGCATCGGGTTTCCGACGGCGCAGTTGGTTGGCTCCGCTGGGTAGCGTCTTGTGCATGCCACCCGAAGGAACGCGGGCGTTTAAAGCTTGCAGTTGCGTCGTTCCGAAAAACTTTGAGCGCATCGGAATTGCTTTGGCAATTCGGTAGTTCGCTACAAGGTCAAGCGAATACAGCTGCGAGTGAGCGAGCGCCAAGCCGTCCTTCTGGTCGAGGATCAATCGGCTGGCGCGATCGTTGCCGGCGGGAAACATCCCGTACCGGCTCACGAAGCAAGTGCCCCCGGCCGATCAGTTCGCCACGGCCACAAGTCGTTTTGCTTTACAAATACTTGTTTCGTTGCGGCAACTAAGTATAAAATAAGGCTCGGGCTGTGGTTTCTTGGCTCATACTAATTTGAAGACTTTGCACGGTGTGGCCTCGGAAGGCTGCTTGGTTTGAGGCTAGGTTTGGGATGACACGCGGGCAGTGGGGACTGTCTCCGTTATAGATTAGTCCATCCCAAGGGGGTAGGACTTTCGAAGGGCACTTGGGGATGTTAAAGCTAGGAAAATTGTCAATATTGCGTTTGGCTGAGACGACGGGCTTATCGCGTCTTCTCTCCGCTAGCTCGTGGCGTCGGAATCGCCTTTTGATTCTTGGCTATCACGGTATATCTCTGTACGATGAGCACCAGTGGAGTGGACTTTATCTATCTCCTGATATACTCCGCCGCCGTATGGATGCCTTGGTCGAGGCTCGTTGCAACGTCCTGCCTTTGGGGGAAGCCATCCAGCGACTGAATGACGGTTCGCTGCCGGATCGTTCCGTTGCCATTACGTTCGATGACGGTTTTCACGATTTTTACAGCGTCGCCTTTCCGCTGATTGAATCTTATGGATTCCCGGTAACCCTTTACCTTTCAACCTATTACGTGGGATTCAATCGGCCCGTATTTGACCCGATGTGTTCGTATTTGCTTTGGAAAGGTTCTGACAAGGGGCAATTGAAATGGCCTGCGGTTTTTCCGCATCCGGTCACACTCGACACGGATGGCCGCGCGTCCGCAGTCGATCACATTAAGCGTTTTGCCATAGCCGCTAAACTTTCCGCTCAAGAGAAGGATGAGCTTTTGGAGGAACTGGCGGCGCGCCTTGGTCTGAACTACAGACAACTCTGCGAAGACCGCGTATTGACTCTGATCAATCCAGAAGAAGCGAAGAACTTGATTGCACGAGGGGTGGATTTGCAGTATCACACACACCGTCACCGCGTTTGCCGCACGCATGATAGCCTGGTCGCCGAACTACGGGACAATCGCAACCACCTGAACAGCTACGGTTCGCCTGAGCCGCTTCATTTTTGCTATCCCTACGGGTTCGATTTTCAAGAATATCCGGACCGCCTTCGCGACTGTGGAATTTTGTCGGCCACTACTTGCAAGCCGGGTTTGTCTAGCCCTCGAAGCCATCCGTTGCTCTTGCCCAGGCTAGTGGATACTGACGCTGTGTCCGATCTGGAATTTCGCGCTTGGCTCGCCGGTATGGCCGACCTGCTCCCCAGACGGCGCGAGGGCATCAGAGGCGTCCACCTCGAGGAGCTACCGGGTGAACTTGAGTCCATGCAGCCTTTATCCATCAGCCAAATCGATAGCTCGACACACTCGTTCCGCCCATAAAGGCGTCTTCGTGATAGATGAGTTTCGCCCGCTCTTGTTCAGCCGCTCCGGCAGCTACCAGCAGCGGGATCAGATGATCTTCTTGCGGATGCGCTAAACGCGCTGAAGGCGCTGCCTCCCATTCCAACAGTCTGTTTGTTCTTGCTTGGCCAGAAGTGTTGCACACCGTATCCGTTAGCCAAGTATCGAACTGCTGCGAAGCCGCAGCCCCTCTGGGACCAAACCCGAGCATGTTGTGATAACTCAACCCGCTGCCCACAATCAGGATCCCCTCTTCTCTTAGCGGCGCCAGCGCCCGGCCTGCGGCGATGTGTGCAGCCGGTTCATAGTCTGCGCGAATAGCCAGTTGCACGATGGGTACCTTCGCTTCCGGGTAAGCCACCATAAATGGCACGAAGACACCATGGTCGAATCCACGGCCGGCATCCAGGCTGCTTCGCAAGCCCGCTTGCACAAGCAGCGCTTGCACGCGCTGCGCTAAATCTGGATCCCCCGGTGCCGCATATTTGATGTGATAGGTATGCGGCGGAAATCCGGAATAATCGTAGATCATCGGCGGCTGAGCGCTCGCCATTACACTGAAGTCGCCCGCCTCCCAGTGTCCGGAAATGGCCAGAATTGCTTTCGGCGTCTCCGGCAATTCGCTGGGTATCGCTTTCAGCGAGGCCTCCAGCTTGTCGTAAACGCCCGGCATCTGGTCTTTCATGAAAGGCCACGGACCGCCTCCGTGAGAAATAAAATACGTCGATAACATCGTTGGATCGCTCCTTTAGAGGATTCAGGAAACAGCCATGATTCAATGCCCCCAAATACCTGGATCTTTGTCTTTCCCAAAGCCTTTGCTTATGAATTATTTACGCAAAGCGCCTTAGTCTAGAGCCATGCCACTCTTTCCTCTGCTTCACCCCGCGACGCGGGAAAGTGACTCACCCGTAGTCCGGCGCCTCCAGATTTTTGTTCTCTTCAATGGAAGCAAAACCACCGCGAACGCCTTGCGCGCCGCCGCTCATTTCGCAGCGGACCTTGGCGGCGACATTGTCGTCGCCGCGCCGCTGCTGGTCCCTTATCCGCTTCCGATCGAACACCCGGACGCCGATCGCCGTTCTCTGCTCGCGCAAATCTCCCACTCCGTGGCGAACTCCCGCATCGACCCTCCCATCCACAAAGTGCTGATTGCCTACGCGCGCGACCAACGCGACGGCTGGCGCGCGCTTCTGCCTGCCGGCTGCATTGTCGTTGTCGGTAAAGCAAGCAGTTACTCCCCGCTTGAGCTGTTCCGTAGTTGGTCAACGTCGCGCTTCCTGCAAAAACAAGGTTACGAAGTGCTCTTTGCCTAAACTCACTTCCCGCTCTCTTTCTTCAGCGGGAACTCGAAGTACATCACCTCTTTGCCAGTGCGCGGATCTTTCATGCCGCTCACATACAGACTGTCGCCCACTTCCGACTCCGCCTCAAAGTAGAAAAAGCCACTCACCGAATCGCCGGGTGGCAACATGCCTGCCACAAACGCCCGCCCCGTAATCTCCGGCGCCGCTAACGGATTCTTTCTCGCGGGCAACGGTATGGGCAAAGGAACGCCCTCGCCAGGGCCTTTCGGCCGCCGCCGTCCGTTCTTCGTCAAATACGCAACTTCATCCGCGCTGATAGGCGAAACGTGCCGCCCGTCCGTCGCCACCAAACTCACTTCCATATCGCGCAAGTCGATCGACTTGTCCCGCTGATTCTCCACCACCACCAGAACCGGCAATACGCCATACTTAAGCAGGTCGGTCTTCTTGCCAAACGCATCCGCCACCAGGTCCGCGTTATCAAACGCCTTCGCGCCCACCAGCACCTTCTCCGACGTCTGATTGGCATAATCGGCCGCCTTGCCTGCCCGGAACGCCTGCTTATCATCGCTGCCTCGTGCCCCCAACAAAAGCGCAGCCATTGACGCTATACTCAAAAACAAGAAGCGAGTCTTTCTAATCACGCGCGCCCTCTTCCTCTACCGCCTAATTCAGTATCTTTCATATCCCTTAATTTTCTGCTATTTCCTCTCGCGTCTTGTCCTACGCCGCAACTATCGCGCCCACTTCCGCGAGCGGCTTGGCTATCTGCCCCAATCTTTCTCTCGGACGAGACCCGCTGCCGTTTGGTTGCATGCCGTCTCCGTGGGCGAAGTAGCATCGGCCATTCCGCTGATTCAGCGCTTGCGCACGCAACAACCCGGCATTCCGTTCTACCTGTCCACTGCCACCATCGCCGGCCGCAAAGCCGCTGAGCGCCAAGCCGCGTCGCTCGTGGACGGCATTTTCTTTGCCCCCATTGACTTCGCTTCCTGCGTCCGGCGCGTGCTGCGCACCATTCGACCTGCCCTCGTCATTGTTCTGGAGACCGAGATTTGGCCCAATCTCTATTACGAGATCAAGCGTTGCGGCGCGCGTCTGGCGATTGTGAACGGCCGCATCTCTGATCGCACCTGGCCGCAGTATCATTCCTTCCGCTGGTTCTTCGCGCCCATTCTCAAGCTGCCCGATTGCGTCATTGTGCAGAGCCCCACCGATTGCGACCGCTACAGCCAGCTCGATGTGCCCGCCCAGCGCCTCTCCATCCTAGGCAATCTGAAGTACGAAGCCGTAGCGAATCCTGCTCCCTCGTCGTTGCCCACCTTTGGCGCAGAAACGGTTTGGATCGCCGCTTCCACGGTTGGCCCGAATGAGCGCGGCAGCATCACCCGCCATCACATTGACGAAGAGACGATCGTTCTGAATGCTTTCAAAAAACTTGCGCCCGATTTTCCGAAGCTTCTGCTGATTATTGCGCCCCGTCAACCGGCGCGCTTTTCGGAAGTGGCGCGGAAGATAGCCGCGTCGGGCGTGCCGTTCCTTCGCCGCAGTGAACTGACAGAGTCATCTACTTTGACTCTGCCGGGCATTCTTCTGCTCGATACCATTGGCGAACTCGCCGGCCTTTACTCCCTCGCCGACGTTGTCTTTGTCGGCGGTTCGCTCGCACCGCGCGGCGGCCACAATATCATCGAGCCAGGCGCAGCCGGTGTCCCAGTCGTGATCGGGCCCCACATGCATAACTTTGAGGTGATCACGCGCGATTTCCTCGAACATCAGGCCGTTGTGCAAATTCAGCGAGAACAGGATCTACTGGGCGCTGTTCATGATCTGCTCACAAATCCCCGCCGCGCTGCCGATTTAGGCAAACGCGCCCAACAGTTCGTACGCAGCCAGCAAGGCGTTTCCGAGGCAATCGCCGAACGCTTATGGCCCATCTATCACACTGCCTGTTGGCGTGAACCGCGTAATTTTCTATCACGCTCATTGCTCACTCCATTCGCTCTGCTTTGGAAGTGGGGCGGCAATTTTAAACGCAGTGGGTCGGAACGGCGTGCCGCCGGCTTGCTTCCTTTGCCTGCGCCCGTGGTGAGTGTGGGAGGCATCACCGTCGGAGGCTCCGGCAAAACTCCCTTCACTAACTATCTGGCTGCTCTACTCAAATCTCATGGCCGCTCGCCCGCCATTCTCACGCGCGGCTACGGCCGCCGCTTCCCGGCGGAAAGCATTGTGTTGCATCCAGGAGCTAAAGTTTCGCCGCTCATGACGGGCGACGAAGCGCAGATCTTTCTGCGTGCCGGTGTCGCTCCGATCGGTATCGGCGCAAAACGTTATGAAACCGGGCAAATTCTCATGCGGCAATTCCCCGCTACCGACGTGCTCTTGCTGGACGATGGCTTTCAGCACGCGCTGCTCGACCGCGATTTCGACGTCGTTGTTATTGATGGCTTAGATCCTTTCGGACAGGAGGATCTCGTTCCCTTAGGCCGCCTCCGTGAGCCGCTCTCTGCCCTCTCCCGCGCCGGTGCGTTCATTGTCACGCGCGCCGCCAACGATCTCCGCTTCGACTTCATTCAGAAGCGCCTGCGCGAGTACAACCCAACCGCTCCCGCTTTTCGTACCCGTCTCATCTCCCGTGCTTTTCGCGATTACAGCACCGGCGAATCGTTCCCTGAACTACCCGGCAAAAAAATAGCGGCCTTTTGCGGATTGGGCAATCCAGATAATTTCTGGGCCACTTTGCAATCGATAGGGCTCGATATTGTGTTCCGCTGGTCTTTTGACGATCATCACAGCTACAAGCCCATCGAGCTCGCGTCGATTGCCGAGCAAGCGAGAGAGAACGGCGCCGAACTGCTGGTCACCACGGAAAAAGACCGCATTAACTGCCCGAATCATTTAGAATCGGCTCTGGTTGGACTCAAACTCTATTGGCTCGAAATTGAATTTGAGCTTGAAAATGAAGACGTCTTTGTGGAGTTGCTAAACCGCAAACTCACTTCGCGGCGGATGTAGCCGTGCGGAAGCCCTATTTACGCTCCGCTCCGGATCGAAAACACGCCCACTTCCGCCAGCAAATTCGGCATGCGCGTTACTTCTTCGTTATGCCGCAAGAAAATCTGCCGCTCAATCTTCCAGTTCTCCGTACGGCACAATAGCACGAAATCGTTAATCGTCAAGAAATGCAGATTCGGCGATTCGTACCAATCGTAGGGGAACAATTCAGTTCGCGGAGAGCGCCCGCTAAACAAATGCGAAAGCCGCGTTGTCCAATGCCCGAAATTCGGAAACGCCACAATCACGTGCCGCGCCACCCGCAGCATCTCGCGCATCACCTTCAGCGGATACCGCATCTCCTGCAGCGTCTGGCTCAAGATCACAAAGTCAAACGTACCGTCCGGATAATCGGCCAGTCCCTGCTCAATATCGCTTTGATACGCGGAAACGCCGCGCGCAATCGCCCGCTGCACTTTGCGCGCATCAATCTCTACACCTTGTGCGCTCACGCCCTTCTTTTCTTTGAGCCACGCTAGCAACTCGCCTTCGCCGCATCCTAAATCCAACACGCGCGAACCCGGCTCTACCATCTCCGCCATCATCGCGTAATCCAGCCGTTCGCTAATCGAAGACTTCACGTCCGCTGGGGTCGCGTCGCGGGTATCTCCTGCAGGCTCTTCAAAAAGCCTACGATCATCTCCGTCTGCTCTTTTGTCTCCACTAGAAACGCGTCGTGTCCATATTGCGAACTCAATTCGCAAAATGCCGCGTCAACATTGCGCGAGCGTAACGCGCTCACCACTTCCAGCGATTGGTACGTCGGATACAGCCAGTCGGATGTGAAACTCAAAACCAAAAACCGCGTCTTCGTCTTCTCGAACGCCGCGCCTAGCGAAGCGTATCCTGCCGCCAGATCGAAGTAATCCATCGCCTTCGTGATGTACAGATACGAGTTCGCGTCGAAGCGCGTCACGAACTGGCTGCCGCGATACCGCAAATAACTCTCAACTTCAAAATCTGCCGAGAAATCGAAACCGAAAGCATCTTTGTCGCGCAGACGCCGCCCGAATTTCTGCCGCATCGACGCGTCACTCATATAAGTGATGTGTCCCACCATGCGCGCCACCGCCAACCCGCGCGCCGGAGGATTGCCGTCGTAATAATTTCCGTCAGCCCATTCCACGTCGGCCATCACGGCCTGCCGTCCCACTTCGTTGAACGCAATCTGCTGCGCACCGTGCCGCGCCGTTGTGGCAATCGGAATCGCTGCCGTCACAGCTTCTGGATACATCACCGTCCAAGCGAGCGCTTGCATTCCACCCATCGATCCACCCGCGACCGCCAAAAGCTTGGCAATTCCCAAGTGATCCACCAGCAGCTTTTGGAGTCGCACCATGTCGTTAATGGTGATCACAGGAAAGCTGGCGCCGTATCGTTTGCCTGTGTTCGGATCAATCGAACTGGGGCCGGTGGTGCCGCGGCAGCCGCCCAATACGTTTGAGGAAATGACGAAATATTTGCTGGTGTCGAACGCCAGGCCGGGCCCAATCATGGCCGCCCACCAGCCCGGTTGCCCGGTTTCCTTGCTGATTCCAGCCGCGTGCGCATCGCCGGAAAAAGCATGCAGCACCAGAATGGCGTTGTCGCGCGCCGCGCTCAGCGTGCCGTAAGTTTCGTACGCTACGTCAACCTGCTGCAACGTAACGCCGCAATCCAGCGCCAGAGACGCAAAGGTGACTTTCTGCGTTTCTACGGTGAATGCGGTCTCAACAGTGGTCGACATGGATGCAATACGGGGCTTGTTTTTGACGATAGCACGCGATTGCAGCCAAGACGCAGCTCAAGCACCTTAGAGAGCGAAAACAGTATTTTAAGGCTTCTTTTCCAGCGCCGCTTCCACAATAAACCGCTTTGGCGCGCTGCCAACGAAGTGAAACGGATAACAAGTAATCAGCGTGAGCCGCGCCCGCTCATCGCTCGCCAGCGGGGAAGTGTCGCGGGCGTTGACAATTCTCGTACCCGTCACTCGATACGTGAATTGCGCCGATCCACGAATGGCGATTTCATCTCCCGCGCGAATTCCGCTCAACAATCTAAACGCGGAATCGCGATGTCCGGCAATGGCCGCATTCCCATCACCTCCCAGCGCCGCCGTATCGGTCAAGTGGACAGCGCCGCGAGCCAGATTGTCTTTCGTGTCGCCCTCCAGCACCACCACAGAGAGCCCAAGTCTAGGAATCTCGAGCCTGCTTAACCCAGGTTTCGCGGGCGTTGGTGAAACTGCCGGCAACCGTTCAAACGCCTGATACCGGCCTATCTGCCACAGCGAACTCCCCAAGCAAAATAAGCCGGCGACGAACATGAAAGATTCAAGCCATCGCCGGCCGCAAAGGAAACTCACCAACCACGTCAAGGATCACCTGTCCGCTTCACGATTCTTTAAAACACGCACCAATGCTTCTAATCGCCGGTTACGCGTCTCTAGCCGCGCCACTTCTTGCGCCCGCTCCTCTTCGTCTGAGTCCGCCGAAGGCACATGTACCACTACAAGCGTTGAACTGGCCGGCGGAGTAACGTCATAAGCTACATTCACAGGCGCGGCCTTCATACGATTCGTACCTGCATGCGTGGCGGCCGTGTCCCAACCCAGCACCGCACCCGCCAGCGAGACCATGCCGACAATTAAAAGTCGCATCGCTCCCTCCTGTGATGGTGAATTCGTAGCATTCCGAATCCGGCCAGTAATGCCAAGCCGGCCGCCAGGAATGAATAAGCATCCGATGCGGTCTGTGGCAGTTGATTGCGCGTGGGAACCGCGGGCATCCCACCGGGCGCAACATACTTGGCGGCCTTCAGCCCAACACCGTGGTCGTTCGAAACTCGCTCGGGAGAGAGGAGCCAGAGTGTAACCACCTTCATATCATCGGGCGAAAGATTGGCTGGCAGTTTGTCGTAAGCCGGATCTGCCGCCAGGACAGATTGACCGGTCTCGCCCGTAATCTTCACCGCTTCCTCTTTGCCGTAGACAAACTCCAGAGGCTTCGCGCAACTAGGGCAAAGCCAGCCGCGTAATATCTGCTGCGAATTCTGGTTGGCGAAGAAGATCAGTCCCGGACCTTCGCTCGCCGTGATTTTCAGGCTCGGCACACTTAGTAAAAAAGTATGTTGTCCATCGCCTCCGCTATCAATGCGCACGATAGCTCGGCCTCTTAGGCGATCTTCCAAGCTGAGCTTATACTTGCCGGGTGGCAGCGTCTCTCCTGGAATCTGGAGCGCGTGTTCAACCACAATTTCCTGTGAGTCGGCTGTCGCTGCGGTAGCATCCACAGCGAGACAAGTTGACATTGCTGCCAGAACACCTACGCCAAGAAGTGTCTTCATGAGTGACCTCGCACCCTCTGGTACGAAACGGCATCGTCGGCGGATTTAATGCTTGTTAATTCTGGTAAAAGCCCCAGCTTCCCTTGTGCGGCTATACTGTTAGTCCATGCGATTCGCGCGTTTAGTAACTGTATTTCACTGATCCTATCTTTTGGACTTTTCAGTACTTCCGGGCAGACCGTTAAGGTCAAGATCGTAGCGTTTAACGACTTTCATGGCAACCTTCGTTCACCGGGCAATGCG
>CAWJBS010000034.1:0-13793 GCA_963840845.1 Bryobacterales bacterium | reverse complement strand
AGGCTGCTTGAGTTTCGCCTTTCGCCCACCGACGAAGCGCATTGCGTTTTAGAGCAGCGCGCGAACTTCATTCCGCGCGGACTCTTCGGGCTGCTTTACTGGTACGCCGTTGTTCCTTTTCACGCCAGTAGTTTTTAAGGGAATGCTCAATGGCATTCGGCGCGAAGCACTACAGATTGCCAGCCCTGCCAAGGCTTGAAGTCTAATTTCGCTATTTCGCGATGGTCCGAATCTGTGCGTTTGGCGGCGGATTCAGAACAAATTTCTCGTCCGTCATATCGGGCGGATTGAGTTTGAAGTCCGTAACAGAAAGCTGTAGCTCGTAGCCATCTTGCGGGCGTTCCATGTCAATCATGGTTGGAAATCGCACATCTCCATGCGCAGCCCAGCCGCTGTATTTTGTTTCACTCGTCACATGGCCCGGCAGCATCAAAGGTTCTTTGTCTAATGATGTCCAATGTGTACCTGTCAAAATAAACGCTCCGCAGCAAGCGCAAATCATCACCGGCCCGTTCCACAAAAATGAGTTTGTACACCGATATCGTTTCATCGCTCACATCTTCCAGAATCGCCGCTTCACCCGGCCGCACCGGATTAATGAGCAGGGAATTCAAGAACGCGATGGGCCGCAAATTCTCCAACTTGTTTTTCGATGTGGCCGGCGCATCGTTGTTGCCTTCGATGAACAGGCTCTTTGCTGGGATAGATACGCGGAAATCATTGCCCGTCGAAACCATTTCGAGAATCGTGCTGTGTACTACCGGATCTAAACCAACCACGCGAATCTGATCTGGACGCCGAAACAGAATGAAGCCCTGAATCGTCGGATAGTCTGTGACCTTGCCGCCGAAGACGCCGCCCACAGAAGGCGACATGTCTACCTTGAGACTGAAAGATTGAATCGGATCCGCCACTTTGTGAATGCGATCTAGCAGTTCTTCGCGGTTCGCGGTTAACGCCGGTCTATTCTTCGGTTGTCCACGCGGAACAACGGTGCGCGTCCGCACCAGGCAGGAACTTGAAAATAAAACAATAAAAATGGAAGCAACGCCAACCCCAACGTTGCGTTTGAAACTGTTTAGATGCACTTATTGCAGTTTAGTAAAGGTATAAACTACAAATGTCAAAACATGCCACTGAAACCCCGAAAACTCTTCATCGTGTCATCATTGCTGCTGCTCGGCTGCTTGTCGTATAGCGTCTACGCGCAGTTGAATAAAGAGCGAGGCAATGGCCCCAACAACGTGCCGGAACTCAACTTCACCGTACATCGTTTAGGTACCGATCATGCCGAGGGCATCACGCTGATGGACATGAACGGGGACGGGAAGCTTGATATCGTGAGCGGCGCCTATTGGTATGAAAATCCTGGGCCCGGGGGCGGGGAATGGATGCGCCACCAATATCGAACGGTGGATACCGTGCGCGAGTTTGTCGCCGACTGTGGCGAGTGGGCCGTTGACGTGAACCACGATGGCGCCATGGATTTGGTAACCGTTGGCTGGCAAAACGATGGGCTCTGGTGGTACGAAAATCCCAAGAAGGAAGGTGCGATGTGGCAGAAGCATTTGATTGCGCATACCGTTGACACTGAAGGCGGATGGATGGCCGACATCAACGGCGATGGCAAACCCGATTTAGCGCTGGCGCACTATGGGCGCACTGGGATAATTTGGGTTGATTTCGCAGGCGCCGAACCCAAAGTTCATAATTTAGGCGGCCACGATCAGGATGGTCATGGTGTTGGTATCGCCGATATTGATGGCGATGGAAAGAACGACGTCATCACGCCCTTCGGTTGGTTTAAGAATATTGATGCCGATCACGACAAGTGGGAGTGGCATGGCGATTGGACACTTGGTGAAACAGGTTTTCCGATTGTCGGTTACGACGTGAACAACGATGGCCGCATGGATCTCATCTACGGACGCGGTCACAGTTATGGTCTCTATTGGCTTGAACAAAAGGCCGATCACACTTGGGAAAAGCACACCATTGACGAATCGTTCTCGCAAGTGCACGTGCTCAAGCTGGTTGATATCGACGGCGACGGTCAAATGGAGTTGCTTGCCGGCAAGCGCTATCGCGGGCACGAAGGCAGGGACCCAGGCTCGTACGATCCGCTGGTGATTTACTACTACAAGATCGACCGCGCCACGGGCACATTTCATCGCGTGCCTATCTCAGTAGGCGGAACTGCCGGGGCAGGAACTCAATTTGTGACGGCGGATTTTGATGGAGACGGCGATCTTGATATTGCTGTGGCCGGCAAGACTGGCGTCCACCTGCTGGAGAATTTGAAGGTGAACAACGTGCCCAAGTCAGAGCGCGAAAAGGAAGTGCTCCTGGATAAAAATTGGCCTTTTCCGGGTGAAGGCAGCGAACTGCCTCCCAAGAAAAAGTAGCACTCTGTAACGCGGGGGCCCGAGGGGATTGGTGCAGCCTTCCGTCTCTCGCGTGTCGGAAATATAGGTGATCTTCCACCCGGCGGCGGTTTTCAGCAAGCTGAAAGAATCGTAGCCGCAATGGCTGAAAGTGTCGCCGTTGTGGAAGTCGTAGGGCCCCCAGACGATGGCAATTGCGCCGTGCTCGCTGCACGATTTGATCCCACATGCGCTCTTTCCAGCGGGTCTTGCCCGAACCAATAGCATTCAGGAAATCGATCAGCGGCATCTTGACTGCCTTGCCGGTGTTGGTTAATGAAAACAAGCTCGCATCCGGCACAAACAATTCTTTCGCCGCCAAGGCGTCGCGGGCCTCCATGGCGTCGAAAAGTTGTTGCACCACTTCCTTCGGTCCGGGCGCCGCTGCGGGAGGCAATACGGTTGCGGGTTTCTGTCCGGCGAATGCAAGAGATGCTGTTGTGATGCAGAGAAACAGTGCGAAGCGGCCCATAGCCGTCAGTGTAACCCCAGCGCCTGCAGATAACCATGGTTTACCGTGCAGGCGCGAAACTCAATCTTCTGCAGCAGATCGTGCAATGCGTCTTGCGCGTGTTCAAGCGAAGGCCGGGCAGCAATACGTTTCTCGGCCGCACCCGTGCCTCCCGGCATCCGGCCAAAGGCGGTCATTTCATCCCAGTGCGCAGGCTTGCTGATGGATGTTAAACATGACGTTTTCTCCATCTTCTTATAAGGCCAAAAACACCATCCCACATCGTTCTTTTCAAGCAAGTGCACAAAGGTCTCTATCCATTGATCTGTATTTTCACCCGATTCTCCCAACCAAACCGGCACGTTATAACGGTCGCGAAAATCCAGATACTCGCGAATCGCGTCCTGATTCGGTTCCGCCCAGTATTTATGAAATTGGTAAAGCGTTTTGGGATCGAACGGAGGCCCGAACACCTGGAAATTGGTATCCCACTGAGCGCCGCCCAAAATGATTAAGTGATCCTTGTCCACTTCCCGAATGGCGCTGGCAATTCGTTTGTAGAGCGGTTCCAGCTTGTTGTTGTATTTCTGCAATTGTGGAAAATGGGGGATCGGCTCATTTAGCAAATCGTAGCCGATAATGGTCGTCTCGTCGCTGTAGTAGTCGGCAATGCCTTTCCACACTTGGCAAGTGAGATCCTGCGCTTCTTCGCTTTCGAAGAGCCAAGGATAGCCCCAACTATCGTCTATATTCGTACCGGTCTGGCCGCCGGGTGCGCAGTGCATGTCGAGAACGACCCACAAGCCAGCCTTCTTGCACCATTCCACTGCGGCATCGAGCAAATGAAAGCCTTCCTCTCCACTCACGAAATGCTTGTAGTGGAATGGAATGCGCACCGAATTTAAGCCGGATTGCCGGATAAACTCAATATCGGCTTCGGTAATGAAACGCCGGCGATAATCGCGCCAGAACGTTTCCGCATCGTTAGGCCCCACCAGTTCGTTAAAAAGACTCTCAATCTCGCGCGGCGATTGTGGGCCGTCGTCAAAAAGGAACATGTATCCTTCAGGCTCAAGCCAATTGCCCAAGTTGATGCCACGCAACATGAGCCGCTTGCCTTCTGGATCAACGAGTTGCTTGCCTTCGGCACGAACGAAGCCTTTCGTTTTCGCTGGCTTTCTCGTCAGCTTCTTCGGCCAAATAATGCTGGCAGCCAGCGTTCCTGCAAACTCCCTGCGCGTGAATGTCATCTCTGACACATTATCGACGACGCCGCAGTTCAGAAATCGGCTCGCCAGAGACCGCAAGCTAATTCGCCGACTGAATTGCCCCCGCGGCTTTGCCCTGCAAAAGCTTTTTGAATTTTTCCGTGAGCCTGAGCAATTCAATGCCAGAACCGTCATCACCATATTCGGACTCAAAAAAGTTCATATGCGGCCGGCGAGATCGCATCCGCTCTCTGGCCCGTTCCATAGCCTCGTCTTCTTGGCAACGCTTGCTGAGAACCACCACGTCTATATCTCCCTCATACAACTCCGAAATCCAAGATGCCTCCTCCGCTGAGGCCGCGCCCAGCAGCAGAACGTCTTGATCCAGATTGGCTCGCATGGACTGAACGGCGTTCTCCGGAAAATCGACAAGCATCATCACCTGCGAATATTCGTTCGCGGCGGCAGCTGCGGCGATTCGTGATTCATGCCGTGGCAAAAACACTTCTATCAATACCGTAAGCTTCGTCCGGTTCCGTGATTCGGACAAAGCCGTCGGAAGCCAAGGCAATAGTCCTGACAATCGTTAAACCCAAGCCGGGCAAGTCGCTCGGTGGCGGCAATGCGCCTTCTTTCGCCGGCTCCGTTTTGGCTGGCTTCTCGAGCGCGCAAAGATACGCGAACGTACGAACCAGCCTTCACGTCGGATACGGCCATCGTGTGAATATCCAGCCCAAGCGTTAGATGGCCGGGCCCTTCCAACCGGCGTTTCCCTTCCAGGACTAAATTGACTACCAGTTGTTCGAAATGATTGCCGGTGCTGAGAATGTAGCCAACATCGAGTTCGGAAGAAATGTTCAGTTTTACATCTTTTCCGCAGATTCCCTGCAGGAGCGTTTGCGAAGCCCGAATATATTGCGTTACGTTAACGATGTGGGCTGCGCCGTTGCCTTCATGAAACTCGAGCAGCTGGGTTGCCATTTCGGTGCCGGTATCGCTCACCGTTTGGATGAGATTCACTTCCTCTCCATCTCCGTTTTTCGAAATTCCATCAACGGCTTCATCAACGAGCCCAAACATGCTATAAAACTCAAGCGCGACGCCATGCGCCAACTCGGCTGCGACCAGCATCTGTCGCTCTTGGCGAATTCGCTGTTCTTCACGGTTTTGTGAAGTGACATCCTGCAATGTCATAAAAATACCCGCCGCGCGTCTATCTACGTTCATCACCGACAACTGCCCAGCGACATCGATTTTGCCGCCGTCTTTGGCGGTGAGTACACTCTGCGCCGGAATGCGAATGGGTACAGATCCGTCCGAGTCCGCTCTGAGCAAGAAATCCAGCTTGAGAGGAACACCTTCCCGGGTGTGAATAGCGGCGATATCCAAAATGTCTCGTCCCGCCGCCTCCGCCAGATTCCATCCAGTAATTCGTTCGGCCACTTGATTCAAGAACAGCAGTTCCCCAGAAGCCCGCGCCACTAAAACCGCATCCGGCAGGCCGTGCAAAATTGTTGAAAGCAATTTGCGGCTGTTCTCCAACTCGCGCTCCATCCGATGCTTGTGCAAAGCCATGGTGATGGCCGCCTTCAGGCTGGCATTAACTAGGGGCTTCACGAGAAACCCGAATGGCTCTGTATCCTGCGCGCGCTTGAGCGTGGCTCCATCTGTATGCGCGGTTAGATACACCACAGGCAGCGCATAGCGGCTCCGGATAATAGCCGCCGCCTGCACGCCGTCCATCTCACCTCTAAGCCGGATATCCATCAGTACGATATCCGGATGTTCCCGCTCAATTTCTCGGAAAGCGGCTTCGGCAGTTTGTGCTTTGCCAGCTACTGTAAAGCCGGCAGTTGTCAATTGCCTTTGAATGTCTAAGGCGATGATAGCCTCGTCTTCAACAACCATTACCTTGGGCGGGTGACTCACAAACACCTTCTCTCTTCATGAATCAAACCTGCGAATACCTGCAAGGACGTTCATTGATTAGAAATGTCAGGTAGGGATCTGTGACGCAGTCTTGGATCCACTCCAGAGAGCCAAAACTCGTAGGACTACTTGTTAGCTCTTCAACTCGCAAACAAATCCAATGCGCGAGTGTCACGACCTATCTGACTAACCTAATTATGACCTAGTCTCACTCTTTTCCACAAGTGGCGGTGATACCGGCAGAAGTACTATCATTACCCAACTGACATGTGGTCGGTTCCACTTTTAACTATTGCTTAAGCGGGCCGAAATTGTGTAATATCTCGCTTACGATGCAGAGATAGCTGTTAATCCATCTCATTATGGCGCTCAACCTTACCACCGATTGCTGTTGACGTCCTGGCCGTTGCGTTAGGGATGTCTAACAACAAACGAAGCGGAGCGCCTCGTAAACGTAGAATCCACGTAAAAGTCCCATTTGCCCGAGATTCCAGCCGCACCGGAAAGGAGGATGAAATGCCCGTGCAAGAGACGGTTCAAGATGTTGTCTTTCTTGCGGCCATTGTCAAAAGCTTTGGTGACGCCATTATCAGTTATGATCCTTCGGGCAAGATTATTGCGTGGAATCGTGCTGCGGAAGGGCTGTTCGGTTTCTCATCCGCAGAGGCGGTTGGCCGAACTCTTGCGGATCTCGGAGTTTTCGAGACGACGCGGGACGCCGCCTCGATAAGGCCGCGCCAGGACATTGGCAAGCACAGAATTCACGGGGAATTTCCTGTCACCATAACAACGTTTCCGGTTTTCGGCGAACAAGGTGATGCGCTAGGTGTCTCACTAGTTGTCCGCCGTTTGAGCGGCCATCCGCAAGGTCAAGAGCATCAGCTTCACCTTGATGCGGAGATCTCTGAGCGCAAGCGGGCCGAGGAGCGCTTTCGCCTAGTTGTGGATGCGGCGCCCAATTCCATGCTAATGGTTGGGGCAGACGGCCGCATTTCGCTGGTCAACGCCCAAAGCGAGAAGCTCTTCGGCTATAAGCGCGAAGAGTTGTTGGGACAGAAGATGGAGATTTTGGTTCCGGAACGTTTTCGCGGCACACATCATTCGCTGCGAGCTCACTTTTTCGAATCGCCGACGGCGCGGGCCATGGGTAGTGGGCGCGATTTGTTTGGAGTCCGCAAGGATGGCAGCGAAGTACCAATCGAGATCGGCTTGAACCCAATCCAACTGGCGGAAGGCACGTTCGTTCTGGCGTCCATCATTGATATTACCGAGCGAAAGAAAGCGGACGAACGGTTTCGCCTTGTTGTGGAAGCCGCGCCGAACGCCATGATCATGGTGGGCGCCGATGGGCGGATGACTCTGGTGAATTCGCAAACCGAAAAGTTATTTGGATATCAGCGCTGCGAATTGCTTGGCCAGCGCATTGAAATGCTAGTGCCGGAACGGTTCCGCAGCACGCATGGCGACTTGCGTAAAGGCTTTTTCAGCGCGCCAGAGGCTCGCGCGATGGGCAGCGGACGCGATCTTTACGGTCTGCGCAAGAACGGAGTCGAGGTGCCCATCGAGATCGGGTTGAATCCAATCAGCAGCCCTGAGGGAAATTTTGTTTTGACATCCATTATCGATATCACGGAACGCAAACGCGCTGAAGATGATGTGGCCCTCGCCAAACTGGAGGCTGAATCACGCAATAAAGATCTGGAAACAATGCTGCACGTCACCTCCCACGACTTACGCGAGCCTTTGCGGGCCATCCGCAACTTCTCACTCATGTTGACGGAACGCTATGGCCCGCAAATGGACGATAAGGGGCGCGACTTGCTGAATCGTGTGCGTGGGGGCGCCGAGCGTTTAGACCGTCTGGTTCAAGACATTCTGAATGTGGCCAGAGCACGGCGGATATCACCGCCAGAGAGTTCGATCTCGAGCCGCGTAATCGTGATGGATGCCCTGCGCGTTCTCAGTTCCAGAATTGCCGATACGCGTGCTCAAGTCCGGATTGCCGATGACCTTCCTAATCTGAAAGTTTCGTTAGTTTGGGGAAGCGTGGCGATTCAGAATCTGGTGGCGAACGCGCTGAAGTTCACGCCTGAGAACGTTGCTCCCGACATCGAGATTTGTGCCTACCGATCGGATACGGATTCAGAGCCGGGCATCATGATTCGCGATAGAGGAATCGGCGTTCCCATGCGCCATGCCGAGCGCATTTTCGAATTATTTCAACGGGCCGTTGGGCGTGAAGTGGATGGCACCGGCGCGGGGTTAGCCATTGTCAAGCAAATTGCCGAAAGGCACGGCGGCAAGGCTTGGGTGCAAGCTCGCGAAGGCGGCGGGTCCGATTTCGTGATTACGTTTGGGCGATTACCCAAACCGGAGGTTTATCAGGCAAGTGCAAACTAAGATCTCAAATACCCTCCATAGCGAGCACCGGGGCATTCTTGACGTTCTGATTGTTGACGACAACGAAGACGACACCTTCATGCTGGAAGAAGCCTTCGCACATGCTCCATCGGTGAACATTGTCTGCGTTGTCAGAGACGGCGAAGCGGCGTTGGCATACTTGCGTCGCAATGGCATTTACCGGAATGCGGTTCGCCCAGGTGTGGTTTTGCTCGATATCAACATGCCGAAGAAGAACGGCTTCGAAGTTCTGCAGGAGGTGAAGGGCGACCCGGCCATCAGTTCCATCCCAGTGGTGATGCTAACTACGAGCGAGCGGGACGAAGACGTGGTTCGCTGCTACGCGAAAGGCGCGTGTACCTTTATTTCGAAGCCCGGCGATATTGAAACGCTCAAGCAGACCGCCATTCAGTTCGCACTGTACTGGGGTATTGTCGCCCGAATTCCATCACACGACCGCGCGCTGCGAGCCAGCGTTTGAACTGCTCCCAATGCCAACCACTCTGCTACATATCGAAGACAACGAGGACGATCAAGTTATTCTGCGCGAACATCTAAGCCATACCGACATGGAAATCCAGATTGAATCGGCGTGCTCCATGGCCACGGGCTTGGAATCGTTGCGCAGGTTCAACCCCGATCTGGTGTTGGCCGATCTTTCTCTCCCTGATAGCTCTGGCCTGGAAACCTTTGTGCGCCTGCATGATGAAGCGCCGAACGTGCCTATCGTTTTGCTCACTGGGCGGAACGATGAAGAGTTTGCCGTCCGTCTTCTGTCTTTAGGCGCGCAGGACTATCTGGCGAAAGGCGAAGTGAATCGCAGCACTTTGCTCCGTACCCTCCGCTACGCAGTCGAGCGGAAACGGATAGAGACCGCCCTCAAAACAGCGTTGGAAGACCAATACCGCGATCAGCAGCAGATTAAAAGAGCCGAAGAGCGGTTCCGGGTGGTCGTCGAAGCGGCGCCGAACGCCATGGTGATGGTTGATCAAGAAGGGCGGATTGCCCTCATTAATTCACAAACGGAAAAGCTATTTGGCTACCCAAGGGCAGACCTTCTGGGGCAGCCGGTAGAGCTATTAGTGCCCGAGCGCTATCGCCTTCGTCATGGTTTGGATCTGCGCGGTTTCTTTGCTGCGCCGCGGGCTCGGGCGATGGGTACCCTGCGAGATCTATTTGGCGTCCGGAAAGATGGCAGTGAAGTGCCGATCGAGGTAGGCTTGAATCCCATTGCCAGTGCGGAAGGGAGCTTCGTGCTTGCCTCCATCATTGATATCACGGACCGTAAGACCTCCGAAGACCATTTGCGCCGATCGCTCAAGGAGAAGTTGGCGCTCTTACAAGAGGTTCACCATCGAGTCAAAAACAACTTACAGATCATTTACTCGCTTCTAGCCATGCAAGCGAGCGCTATTGTGGATCAAGAGTTGGTCAGCAAACTAGCCGATAGCCAGCGCCGCGTGATGTCAATGGCCATGATCCACGAACACCTCTACCGGCATGACGACATGAGCTCCATCGATCTTGCCGAGTACGTACGCGATCTGACAGCCCACCTCTTTTCTTCCTACACGCAGAGCCCTTCCATTACTTATGCTCTTGATCTTGTGTCTGCCAGACTCACCATCGAACAGTCCGTTCCGTGCGGGCTCATCTTAAACGAACTCATCACAAATGCCATCAAGTACGCTTATCCTGCGGGTGAGGGTGCGGTGCGAATCTCTGTTTCTGAAACGGATGGTTCGATTTCAATGGGCGTTTCAGACTTCGGCGTGGGTATGCCTGCTAGTTTCAACTGGGAGTCGGCCAAATCCCTGGGCATGACGTTAGTGCAACAGTTGACGACGCAGCTTGACGGAACGCTTGAAATCGCCGGTCCTCCCGGCGTGTCGTTTACCATCACCTTCGATCGAAAGGCCATTGCCTAGTCAGCGGTAACCCACGCAAGCAACAGACCGTCAATGAGGGTATGGTTTTGTCGAGACGTGGTGTGCTGTGCGTAGTGGCAGGCTTTGTGGGTGCTCATTGTTCCTTGCTTCAGGCAAGATCGCCCGAAGAAGAGTTTTGGAATACCAAAGCTCCGGAAAGTTGGTCTCCTGAAGAGATCGAAGAACTCACCAATAAATCGCCGTGGGCTCGGCCAGTGACTGCTCAAATCAAAGGGTATTCTCCTTTGTCCAGTGCTGCGCCGGGCGGTGGTAGCCGGCGCAGAGGCGGCGCCATGAGCCAGTCAACGGGACGTGCAGGAGCCAATTCAGGCGATAGCAGTCCTAAATTTCAAGGCGTAGTGCGTTGGGCGAGTGCCAAACCGATTCGCTTAGCGCTCAAACTCCAATTTCCGCCTTCGCTCTCCGGGCACTACGTCATCAGCGTGAGTGGACTGCCGATCGTTTCCGGCCACGGCGGCGATGACGGTTCCACAGCCGATTCTTACGACGGACTCAAAGCGCAAACGTCATTGCAAGTCAGAGGGCAGGATGCCATTCCGCCAGATGTCATTGAGCCTGACAAGAATGAGACGTCCACGCTGTATTTCGGATTCTTACCGCAACTGATTCAACTGGATGGCGACAAGACAGTGACCTTTGCCACCACCATGGCGCCGCTCAACGTGAAAGTAAAGTTTGAACTCAAACAGATGAAGTTCAAAGGCGACTTAGCTATTTAAGAGTGACCAAATAAGCCGTTAAGTTATGAATGTCTGCGTCGGTGTATCTCATCAATTGATCCAAGTGGGCCTGCAGGCGATTCTTTATCTCCACTCGAGGAACGTCGCCGCGGCGGCTAAATGAGCGATAGGTGCCATCGTCCTGGCGTAACGACACCGTGAAGTCGTCCAGGTAAACGGGCAGTCCGCTAACCGATTCGCCGGAGGATAGCGTCACTGTTACGCTGATGGCAAAGACTTTTTTGGCCGGATTGCCTTCTGTCCAAGCATTGTCCGGCTCAATCATTTTGCCTTGCAACTGAATAGCGTCGTACTTGGTGGCAATACCTTTCAGATCGCCGTCTATCGAGTGGCATGACGAGCATTTGCCGGCGCCATTGAAATACGCTTTGCCGGCTTTCGCATCGCCTGTAACGATGTTCAAGATTTTATAGTTGTCGCGGTCTTTGGCGGCTTCAATTGAGTTGTGAAGAAAGTTTGAAATGTCCGTGATTTGTTCGGGCGTTAGCGGAAAACGCGGCATGCCCTTTTCGGGACGGCCGTTTAAGACAACGGCGCCAATGCTTTTGCCGCCCTCATCATCCAAGACAAGCACCGACCGCAGCAGATCTGGCCCTTTCTCACCACCTTTGCCGCTAGCGCCGTGACAGAATCCACAAGTGGATCCGAAATTCTGTTTGCCGCGCTCCACCGAAGCGGGGTTGTATTTGGGTTGTGGGGTAGGATCATCTGCCCATGCAATTGTGCCGGTTAACAGCATTGCGCAAATCGTGAGCAGGGTTTTCTGCGTCATAAAGTTTGAGTCCGAATGAAAATACCCGATACAAGAAAGTCCCGGGCACAACTAGGATAACGAACGGCGGGATACACTGTGACTTGATCCGCTTTTTTGCACTGTTCCTGCTGTGCGCTTTATTTCCCCACGCTGTTCCGGCACAAAGCGGGATGCCCGATCCGGAATTTGTCAAGGTGCCGTTTGAGCAATGGTTAGGTGAGCCGGATCAACTGCATTTCCATTGGACCGTGCGCGTGCCACATGCGGAACTTTCTTTCCATCAACGGCTGGCCTCTTCAGTTGATATAGAGCTCGACGGCCGCGATCTGGATAATCACAGGCATGACGGAAAGATTGTCTTGCTGATTCAGATTACGGACTCTGGCGGACTTCGTCATCAAGAGCACGGCGTGGTGGAACTCGATAAACTCGACCCCAACGTCAAAGACGCGAATCTAAACTACTCTCAGCGCGTGTTTCTTGTGCCGGGCGATTATCAGGTCGCCGTGGCGATTGTAGATACTGCCACCGGGCAGCATGACACCAGCCAATTGAAAGTGCGCGTGCCCGAGCCTGTGCGAGGCTGGCTGAACGACGCGTGGCACGCTTTGCCGGCAGTGGAATTTATTGGCGATGATGTTTCTCCCGAAAGTTGGTATCTGCCTTATATTCAGGGTCATGTGCCGTGGGCTGCGTCTGTGCAATCGCCCGTTCAACTGAACGTGATTCTAAATGTGACGCCTTCGCGGCGAGCGTCTGGCGGCTTAGCGGCGATGATTCCTTCTCTCAAAGTACTGGCGGCGCCAGGTTCTACGTCCGTTATAGAACGCGTCGCCTTAGTGGACCTGTCTCGACGGAAAACCGCGTTCGAGCAAGGTGATTCGCGAGAGTTAGATTGGGAGCGGCTGAAGTCGTCCTTGGGAGAAGCGAACACTGCATCTATCGATGTTCATTCTCTGTCCGACAGCCAAAACGATGCACAATATTTCGTTTCGGAGGTGCGCCGTGTTCTGCGCGCTTCGGGCGACAATCCTTGCTTCTTAGTGGTGTTAACCAAACCTGTGGGGTTCGAATCAGGCGAGGTTTTGGATCCTGTTTCGCTGGAAGCGCTGCCGCCGTGCCGAGTGTTCTACCTTCGGTATCACGCATTGCCCACTGTAAATCCAATGGCGGCGCAAATGGCTGGAATCGGTCGTCGCGGACGAATGGGCGGAGGTCCATCTCGAATCGGTGGCCCGCCGATGCAGCAACCTGTGATCGATCAGTTGGCGGCAACACTGAAGCCCCTCAGTCCAAAGATCATGGATGTGGAAACACCCGGCGAAGTGACAAAGGCGCTTGCCGAAATCGAAAAGGCGATGCTCAAGGTCGGCGATACTTCGCACTAGTTTCGTCGATCTTTGGTTGACTGTCTGCGGGCATTCGCTTACCCTAAGTGAATCTATGCGAGCCTCCCTTTCTCTCCCGGCGCTGTTATTTTTACTGGTATCTAATGCTGTAAGTCAGACGCAAGCCATCAACGGAAGTATTCGCGGGCGTGTACTCGATAAAGCCGGCGCACCTATCGCCGCGGCCCGCGTTGACGTCACAAACGATGGTACGGCTTTTACTCGATCTCAGGACACCCAAGAGGATGGCTATTATTCGGTCGCGAACCTCCCCCTCGGTACTTATACTGTCTCTATTCAAAAAGGCGGATTCACGTCTGAGCGCCATACCTCCGTCGTTCTTGACGCTGGCACCACGGCAACAATCGATGCTCAACTCAAAGTTGGCGAAGTCAGCGCATCGATTGAGGTAACCGGCGGCGCGCCAATTGTTGAGCCCGACCGCGTTAGTACGGGCCGCATCATCACCAATCTGGAAACGGATAACCTGCCGCTTATTTCGCGCAATCCCTACAATTTTATTCTGTTCCAACCGGGCGTGAGTGGGCATC
>CAWJBS010000033.1:0-90195 GCA_963840845.1 Bryobacterales bacterium | reverse complement strand
CTGTGTGCGGACATTCGCTTACTCTAAGTGAATCTATGCGAGCCTATCTTTCCTCCTGGCGCTGTTGTTTTTACTGGTATCTAGTGCGATAAGTCAGACGCAAGCCATCAACGGTAGTATTCGCGGGCGTGTACTCGATCAAGCCGGAGCACCCATCGCCGCAGCCCGCGTAGATGTCATAAACGACGGCACCGGCTTTACCCGATCGCAGGATACCCAGGAAGATGGTTACTATTCGGTCGCAAACCTTCCACTCGGGCTTATACTGTCTCTATTCAAAAAAGCGGATTCGCCTCTGAACGTCATACCTCTGTGGTTCTTGACGCCGGCACCACGGCCACGATCGACGCTCAACTGAAAGTTGGCGAAGTCAGCACGTCGATTGAGGTAACCGGCGGCGCGCCCATTGTCGAGCCCGACCGCGTTAGTACGGGCCGCATCATTACCAATCTGGAAACGGATAACCTGCCGCTTACTTCGCGCAATCCATACAATTTTATTCTGTTCCAACCGGGCGTGAGTGGGCATCCGAACCCGGAATTGGGCATTCCGCGTCTTTTGAACACCAATGGCTTGGTGGATCACGTGAACTATCAATTGGATGGCACAGTCGATACCGAAAGCGACCGCACCGGTCTCCGCCTTTTTGCCATTGCCGACAACTACGTCAGTGAAATGCAAGTTGTCTCCAATAGTTTTTCGCCGGAGTTTGGGCGCATTGCGGGCAACATCTACAATGTGATTACCCAATCCGGCAGCAATCAGTTTCACGGAGAAGGGCAGTATCTGGGCCGTCCGTTAGATCTGGTGGCGCGGCCGATTCTTGCTACGCCAACTACCCTCAAACCCATCGCCGATGATTACTTTGCTAACGCTGGCGGAAAAATTATCAAAGACAAGCTGTTCTTCTTCGCTTCTTACGAAAACGTAAAACGCAGTGTGCCTTCTCCTTCCACGATTACGGCTGCTAATGCCGCCGCCATCGGATTGTCGCCTAGTCTACTCGTGAATCCTCCAGCTATCGAACACGCTCAGTGGGTGGACGCTCGCCTGGATTGGAGCATCACTCAGAAGCATCAGTTTTTTGTTCGGTACAACTATTTCCGCAACCGCTATCCGTTTAATACCAACGACGGCGGATTGTACGCTTTGGATGCAGCTTCTGATTTTCGCGATCGTGCGCACGTGGCCGGCGCGCAGTTGCTCTCCACTTTCTCGCCAACGATTCTGAATGAGTTGCGCTTTGGTTGGCCCTATCGGAATGAGCAGCATATCGCAGACCCGCTGACCGGAAAAGGCCCCGAGATCACTATCAGCGGGATCGCAAATTTTGGCGGGAGCACCGCTGTGGGCGACCGTTTCCAAGAGAAGATCCCCAACCTGAATGACAATTTTACGGTCGTCAAAGGCGCGCACACATTAAAAGCCGGTTTTGGCTTTCAGCAAAATTTAGATACCCAAGCCGCGGATATCTATACGCAGTATGTTTTTCCACCATTGCCGCTTATCAATCCGCTCTTTCCGGCGTCAATCCATTCGCGTATAGCACCTTTAATGCTAGCGTTGGCGAACCTGGCGCTTGGTATCACACTTTCTTCTGGGACGCGTTCTTGCAAGACAGTTGGAAAGCGCTGCCCAATTTGCTCGTGATCTATGGTGTTCGCTATGACAAGTTTGACGCTCCTCCCGGCGACACAAGAGCGCTGTTTCCCTGGTCGCAAACGTTCCGCACGCCGGGCGCAAATTTTGCTCCCAGATTGGGCATTGCCTGGTCCATTAATCCGAAAACGGTCTTGCGTGTGAGTTCCGGAATTTTCTACGAGGCGCCCCCGACGAATCTCTGGTATAACGCTCTGTATAACGATGGTGGAACTTCGTCGTACATCGCATCGATCGCTTCCACTGCGGCCGGTGCACCACCGTTTCCCACCACGGTTGTGAATGGTACGCTGCCGCGCTCATCGCAGACTATTTATACGATTACTCCTGGTTTCAAGAACGATTACGCTATCAACTCGAGCTTACAAATCGCCCGCCAGCTTTCTCAGAACGACTCTCTGACAGTCGGTTTTGCCAACGTCAATGGCCGCAATTTGGAATATTTGCGGAATCTGAACTTAATCAACCCCACTGGCTATCTCGCCGACGGCCGACCCATTTTTTCCACCACAGCTAGCGTCGCCACCCGTCTGTTCCCGCAGTTCAATAATATTGCGCTGGAAGACATCGGCGCCAACAGTTCGTACAATGCTCTGCTCGCCAGCTATCAACACCGCTTTCAGCGCGGCGTAGCGATAAATGCCTCTTACACCTTCTCGCATTCCATCAGCGATGCTCCGGAAGGCAACGCTTATGATCAGGGTTCGAACTTTATTGAAGATCCCACTAACCGCGAGCGCGACCGCGGCAACAGCGTTATCAATCGGCCGCACGCTTTCAATCTAAGTACGGTATGGCAGTCTTCTTTGTGGGCCTGCAAAATCGTGTTCTGCGGGCGATTGTTAATGGCAATCAAATTGCTGTGTTGGCCAATCTTTCTTCGGGCGATCAACAGAATCTGGTTTCTAACCGCGTGTTGAATGGCGATAGTCTCGCCGGAGCGAGTGTCACTCGGCCGCTCTTTGTCGGCCGTAACACGCTTCGTACCCCCAGTGTCTACCAGTTCGACGCCCGGTACAATCGCTCGTTTTTCAAACTCTGGGAGCGTGTAACTCCTCAGTTCTTTATAGAAGCCAATAACCTGTTTAATCATCCGAACATTACTAGCATCAACACAACAGCCGCGGTGAATACCGCTGGGGTGATCACAACTGCTCCGACTCTCGCGCCTACTTCAACTCTTCTAGAAGGCCGCATTGTGCAGTTGGGGGTGAAGGTCAATTGGTAGGCAAAGGCGGGGCGGGATCGCGGTAAGTCGCGCCACTAATCTCTTGCTCCAACTTGTCGCGTGTGGCTTGGCGCAAGCGTCGTACCTCCTCTAACTCGGTCTGCGCTGCGCCTTTGCGCCCTAACGCCGTTAAGACTTGTGCCCGCATATAGTGGACGCTGGCGCTTTGCGGGTCAATATTGGCCGCTTCATCCAGCGCTTTGAGTGCCGCCTCATAGCGTTTTTGCTGCTTGTAAATCTTGGCGAGGCCGAACCATGAAGTGCCCAATCGCCGGTCATACTTAACCGCCGTTAGAAAATAATCTTCCGCTTCGCGACCCTGACTGAGCATTCCAAGCTGGTCGTAGTTGGAAGCAACGCCAGGCTCCAGAACCGCATCCTTCAGGAATTCAGCGCGCGCCTTTTCAAGTTCGCCATCGTGCCGGTAAACGAGGCCCAGATGATAGTGGAGCATGGGCAGTTTCTGATCCTGCGCCGCCGCAGCCTGCAACTCGGTTAGCGCTTGGGGATATTCTCCGTGTGCCAGCTGCGCTTTCCCAAGTAACAAGTGTACGAGCGCGGAGTCGTTGCCCACTTCCATCAGTCGTGCTTAATGCCCGTTCTTCGAGTTCCGGTCTGCTTGCTCTGGCCCGCGGCGACCGCCAGGCTATAGAGATAGCTCAGATCATGATCAGCGAATGGCCACAATGGCTCTAACTCAATCGCCGCGTCGGCATATCGGTTTGAAAAAAGATAGCAAAGGCCGAGCAAGCGCCGCGCCTGCTGCGAATCGGGTTGATCTGTAACACCGATTCAAACGGCGGAATCGCTTCCGCGTATTCCGCTTGGCGATAGTAAACAAGCCCGATGTTGAGCCTGATTCCACTCACTTGCGGAGCCAGTCTCTCGGCTTCGCGCAAGTATTGCAGTGCCCGTGTCCACTTTTCCTCACGCATATAAACTACACCTAGGTTAGCCCGAGCGCCCACGTCGCGTGGTACCAGTTCCAGGACCTTCAGGAATGATTTCTCTGCCAACGGAAGGTTATGCTGCTGAAGTGCTTGCTCGCCAGACTGATACGCTTCGCGCACCTGACTCTCAGGCGTGGAACTTCCAACATAATGCAGAATAATAAATAGCATTGTCAAAAGCCTAATAATCGTTCTAATATAGTGAATCAAATTTCTTTTGGGAGGCGGTCAAATGAAATTCTTGGTTCTGCTGGCGATGACCTTGGCCTTTTGCGTTGTATCCTTCGCGCAGGAAGGCTCAATTACGGGATCGGTTCATGATGCTTCAGGCGCGATCATTCCAAACGCGACCATCAAAATATCAAACGTCGAGCAAGGATGGGTTCGAACCTCGCAAACAAATTCCGCCGGTGAATATCTAGTGCCTGGCTTGCCTGCCGGCAGCTACAACGTGCAAGTGGAAGCAGCCGGTTTCGAACGTTATCAAGTCACAGGCCTGGTTCTGCGCGTTGCTGAAAAGGCGCGAGCCGATGCGAGTCTTGTGGTGGGCCAGATCAGTACGGAGGTCTCGGTTGCCGGCACTATGGTTGCGCAAGTTCAGACTGAATCAGCTGAACTGTCCGGCGTGGTGACCACCAAACAAATTGACCAACTTGTATTGAATGGCAGAAATTTTCGCAACTCATTACCCTGGTTCCAGGTGTCAGCAACCAAACCGGCCAAGACGAAGGGACTGTAGGCGTCTACGGGAGCGTCGCTTTCAGCGTGAATGGTGGGCGCACTGAATATAACAACTGGGAGCTAGACGGCGGCGACAACATGGACAATGGCAGCAATGGCACGTTGAACACCTACCCCAACGTTGACGCGATTGCAGAGGTGAAAGTTCTCACTTCCAACTACGGCGCTCAATACGGCCGCAATGGTTCGGCCACTGTGGAAACCATCACCAAGTTGGGTGGCCGAGACTTCCATGGTGATTTGTTTGAATTCCTGCGCAATGAAGACTTCAACGCGCGCAACTTTTTCGCTAGCTCAACACCGATTTATCGCAAGAACGACTACGGCTTCACTATCGGCGGCCCGGTCGTCATTCCACGTCTTTACAATCAAGGCCGCCAAAAAACATTTTTCTTCTTCTCGGAAGATTGGCGTAAGGAACTGGTGCCCGGAACCGTTTTCAACGTAGCCGTTCCTTCGGCGGCCGAACGGAGCGGAAACTTTGCGCAAGATTGCCCCGCCGGTCCTGCGGCCGTGGACACAACCAACTTTCCGAACTGCCCGGTAAACCCTCAAACAAATGCCTACTATCCAAACAATACAGTGCCCGTCAGTTCGCAAGCTCAGATTCTGATGCATCTGATTCCCGCTGCGAACACGTCCTCGGGCTTCTTTAACGCTGCCCCGGCGCAGAGTACCAATTGGCGTGAAGAGCTTGTGCGTATCGATCACAACATTAACGACAAACAGCGTTTCTTCTTTCGTTACATCCACGATTCTTGGAGTACCGCAGATCGCGACTCCCCTTTGGGGAACCGGCAGCTTTCCTACCGTGGGTACGAATTTTGTGGGACCCGGCGTAAGCTTGGTGGCGAATCTGACTTCCACGATTTCGCCCTCAACGGTGAACGAATTCATGTTCAGCTATACGACGGACCACATTTTTCTGAACGCGGTGGGCAACGTGGCAAGGCCGAGCAATTTCGATATGCCGGGCATCTTCAACAATGGCTTTCGCGGACTACTGCCCAATGTCGTGATTCAGGGAACGGGCGAGTATAATGGAGGATTTTCCGCGGGAACGGGTTATTTCCCGTGGAATAATGCAAACCCGACATACACCTTTAAAGACAACGTTACGAAGATTTTAGGCGCGCACAATCTTTTCATGGGTGCCTATTACGTTGCGGCGCAAAAGAACGAAGATAGCAGTGGCGACGCCCAGGGTACCCTTACCTTCGGCCCTCCCAGTACATATTCAACGGGCAATGGATTTGCCGATTTTCTGATCGGCAGCATTGCCGCATTCGATCAAACCTCGGCGGTCCAAAAATACTATAACCGCTACAAGGTGCTTGAAATGTACCTGCAAGACGATTGGCACGTGAACAAGAAGCTGACCCTGAACCTAGGCTTGCGCGTCAGCTTATTCGGCACTTATCGCGAAAAGTACAAGCAGGCGTACAGTTGGGAACTCAGCGCTTACAATCCGGCGACCGCCCCCGTTTACGGGGCCAACGGGCTCATTAGCGGGAATCCGTTTGATGGCATTGTTCAATGCGGCTCAGCGGATGTACCCGCGGGCTGTTTGACAGGCCATCTGTTTAACCCCGCGCCGCGCGTGGGATTCGCTTACGATCCGTTTGGTGACGGAAAAACTTCCATTCGCGGCGGTTACGGCGTGTTTCTTTGAACATACGAATGGAAACGAGGGGAACAGTGAGTCGCTCGAAGGCAGCGCCCCGCTTGTGCAAAACATTACCGAATACAATTTGGCCAGCTATACCAGCATCACCTCCAGCAGTTCGGTCTCTGGGCCATTGAACGTGACGGCCATTCCCACCAAGGCTATCTGGCCGTATATCCAGCAATGGAACCTGAGTATTCAACGAGATCTTCCCTCGCAAACGGTCTTAACTGTGGCGTATGCGGGCAGCAAAGGCACGCATCTGACAGATCAAGGGAATATCAATCAACTGTTCCCCACGCCCGCATCGCAGAATCCCTACGCGATTGGGCAGCCCATTACGGCGAATGATTGTTCGTCTCTAACCGTAAACGGCAACGCTGTAACGGGCGGAGTCTTAGAGAACTTGAATGTGGCGTGCGGCAACGTTTCTCCCTCTGATTTATCGGCCCTATCAAGGCTTTGGCACCATCCTTCGCTTGGAGGACATGGCGAACTCCATCTACAATTCGCTCCAAGTTTCAGCGCGCCGCACGGTGGGCCACTTAACTATGAGTCTGGCCTACACCTGGAGCCACTCCCTGGACGATTCCTCCGATCGAAGTGACGGCAGCTTTGTTAATTCCTACAATCTGGCCGGTACACGCGCTAGTTCTAATTTTGATCAACGGCAACTATTGAGTGTCAGCTACGTTTACGATCTTCCTTTATTTGCTAAACGGGGACTTGTCCATAACACGTTGGGAGGTTGGCAAATATCTGGGCTCATCACCGCTCAGACGGGCACGCCGTTTAGCGTCACCAACGGTGTTTATGGCGATAACGCCGGTGTTGCCAATGGCGTGGGCACTGGGTCATTCGTCGATGTGATCGGCAATCCCCATTCAACTCCGGCGGTGTCGCAAGTCGCCGGCATTCAAGGGCCGCTTTTGTTTAACCCCGCTGCTTATGCAGAGCCGACAGGGCTGACTTTCGGAGATTCCGGACGGAACAGTCTCAATAATCCAGGCCGGACAAACTGGGATATGGGGCTTTTCAAACGCTTTCCCCTGCGCTCCGAATCGCGGTCTTTAGAATTCCGCGCCGAGGGTTTCAATGTGTTGAACCATACGCAATGGAACGGTATCAACAACAGCGTCACCTGCTATGGCGGTGCGAATAACTCGGCGGGTGATCCGAGCTGTCTGGCGACGCAGAGTTTCCTGCATCCGAGCGGGGCCCACAATCCACGAATCTTGCAACTGGGCCTGAAGTTGATCTTCTAGCACTTACAACGCCGAGCCATTCAGTTTCGTCCACAATCGCGCTGAATAGGCAAGGTTGTCGAAGCGGAGACTGCCTAGATCTGCCGATTCGAAGCGGATCTTCGAGGCGCGAATTTGCCACCCAGTGCGAATGCGCTGCAAAGCTCCGGCTTTGATGTGAAAAACAACCTCTCGCATTTCGGGAGGTCGCAGCGTGAGAACGATCTCCTTGGATGTCGGGTTGTATACGTCCATACGAACCAGGGCTCGCGGCGTAAGGAATTGAAGCTCGGCCACGGTCGCATCGGGTGCCGCGGTGCCTAGGCAGAACGTGCTCATTCTTTCGTGTGGAGGAAAAACCATCCAGTCGGTTTGACCCCAATCGATGACTCCCGATGGATATTGGCCTTGCAGACGCAATCGCGCCCCTACGTGCGGAGTGTCGAAATCGATAATTGTTGGAATCGGTTCGGCGGAGATCTGCTTTTCAGCCGAATTGGGATCGATCTGAATATCGACATCGCGGGCTTGATCGTGACGGATGCGCAGGATGTTCTTTGACTCATCGAACGTGAAGCCTTCTTGGTCCAGATCCGGCGCCGAGGAAGTGGCCGGCCGCTCGCCATCACAAAGTCCGGCTGAAAGTTGAGACGCAAGACGTCAATCGAGGACGGATCGAAAGTCGAATAAGTGACCGCTCCTTTTGAATAGGAGATCTTAGTGACGACCGAGCTACTCCCAACGAGGTGTGACTCATCGGCGGGAGCCCACGCGGGTTCGGCCCAAAGACCATCCATCAACCGGCGCGGGCCATCCGAAAACTCATCGGTAAACCACCACTGATTGCCGAACGGCGTGTGTCCGTATTCCGGCATGCCCTGATAAGTAGGTAACCCAGTTGAATGAACGGAACGCCTCTTCGCGATAGGCGGTCTCGCCTGTCTTGGCATAGTAGAGCGCTTCGACGGCAGCCAGACGGGAGGTGTGGCTGTCGCAACATTCGTTTGGCAGGTTGCAGCAATACGTCTTGCCGTTGCCTTGTTCGTTCGTGATTGTGGCGCCGTGGACAATGTACTTCGGCCATTTGGGAGTCGTCTTGACCCATTCAATCAGTTTCCGCGCATGCTCGCGCCAGTCGGGATCTTTGTCTGGGTGCAAGAGAACGTAGCGCGCGTACTCCAATGGAATCACTTGATTCATGTTGCCCATGGATGGCTTGACGTCTTCGAAATAGCCCACCCAAACGTTGTTCTTCATTGGGTATTGTTGAAGCCACTGCCAAGCTCCTGCGCGCACTCGCTGATAGTTTGCGCGATCTCCCTGGTTGAGGCGGATCAATTCATCGAAAAGCATAATGGGTTCCACTACGTTGGCGGAATACGCACCCATACCGGGCCCATCCAGCTTGCCATCGCGGGCGTAGCAACGAACCGGCCACGGAGACCTATCAGCGGTTCCCTCCGCGTAATTCTTCACCAACGCATTGGCGCAACGAATCGCAGCCGCCAGATACTTTGTGTTCCCGGTCATTTCATAGAAGCGCAAATAGCCGTAGCCGTCTTCGCCAACCACATGGGGTTCAATATAGTCTTCGCCGTGGATGCTCCAGCCGGTGTAACGAAAGTCGCCCGGATTGGCAGAAGCGATACGGCACTCGCGACCAGGCGTAATTTTCAGGCGTGAGTCCGTTTTCGAGTTCGTAGTCGATAAAGTCTTGTAAGAAAACAATGGTGTTGGGGTCGCCGGTATACGGATAGAGGCGTTCCATGAAGCCTTGCATCATCGCGCGCAGATAGCCTGTTGAATTAGCCCAATGATAATCAGGTTGCATTTCGAACGTACTGCGGTCGAAGTCAAAGCAACAGAAGAAATAGTGGAGCCGCTGGCGGTTGAACTGATCCCAAAGGAAGGTCCACTGCGTCATGAGATGGGAGTTATAGGAGTAGCCTGTGTCGTCGGGCATGGGCCATGGCAGGAGCTTGCCCGCCGAATCAAGCTGGACGGGGCGTCCCGGCGATGGTGGTCGGTTCGATATTGGAAATCACGGGGAAGGGAGCTTGGGCGGAAAGAGACAAAGCGACCGCTAAGAGGAGGGTTAGGTATTTCATTTGAATGACTCGGATATTGTCTCAAGAGCGGCCGCCCGGTTCGCCAAAAATGTGATAGTCTGGCCTGCTTGAGGTTGGAGGTTCTTTCATGCGTCTGCATCCAATTAGTCTTGCGCTTTTGCTTGTTGGAGCGCCAGAGACAGCTCTTCAGGCAGATTCAATTTACAAACTCGTGATCTTCGGAGACAGTCTCTCCGATAACGGCAATGCGGCCGCCGCGCTCGCATCAGCCGGGAAGACCCTGGGCAACTACGCCGCGAATGCGTTCACCGATGGTCCTCAAACCGTCCCTGCAACGAGTGGACCAGCCGGACTCTGGATCGATCAATTTGCGGCTCTGCTCGGATTGCCCGATCCCCAACCGTTCGTGGTGAATACGCCGCTGGGTCCAACAGGCGGGGTCCTCTCCGCAAATGGCTCAGCTACTAATTTTGCAGTTGCCTCCGCTTTAGCAGGTAACAATCCAAGTTTCTCTCCCACTAACTATTTAAATCCGGCCAATCCACAGGTTCCAGGGACCACCAACCAAGTGGCACTCTTCCTTTCATTTAACGGCGGACAAGCTTCGCCAGAAAACCTCTATGTCTTTTGGGCCGGGGCCAACAATATCTATCAATCTTTGGGCAGCGTCTCTACTTTTGTCAAGTTCCCGGCTATCGCCAAGGATGCGGCGGATGCGGTTGCCGGCAACATCGCCACTTTGGCACAGGCTGGAGCGAAGCATTTCGTATGGTTGAATCTCCCAGCGCTTGGACAGGTTCCATATGTCAACGACAACTCCAATATCTTCGTCCGCGATCTGGGAAAAGCGGCCGGCGATGGCGCGGCGCTTGTCTTCAATGACGAACTGGCAGTCAAGGCTGACTCACTTCAGAAGACAATACGGCATCGAGATCATTGTCGTGAATACCAATTCGCTCTTCAACGCCATCGTCTCCAATCCGGCTAAATACGGCTTCACTAACGTGAAAGATGCTGGTTGGTGCGGGACCGACGGTCTCTCCACCTGTGCTTCGCATAACCCGAACGGGTTCTTGTTCTGGGATGAATTGCATCCGACAACGGCTGCCGATAAAGTTCTCGCGCAGTTTGCGTATACCTACGTGGCCGGCCAGTTCTAGCGATCGTCCTTTTGCTTGCGGAGGGCCGAGCCTAACAAATTCAGGAGACCGACTGAGGTGGCCATAGCCCGACGAGCATCTTCCGAACGGGCCTGTTTGAAAATCTGCCACAACGACGGCGGTTTGGCGGCTGGCTTCGATAATAGGGAATGCAGTTGGTCCGGGTTGATCTCGTTCAAGATATTGCCAACCATGAGTAGGCTGCGCAAGGCTGTTACGGCGGTTTGGGAGCTGACTAAATCTGTGGCGCGATTGACCACGGCATCGCTAGCTGAGAGTAAGCCAGTAGCAAAACTCAGAAGACCCTTGTCATGCATTCTCTGCAAAAGATCGTACGCTTCCAACAGCGCTTCGGCATGTTGCTCGGGGGCTTGGTCCAGCCGGCGCATCAGATCGTCGCGAGAATTGCGTGGCGTCAATTGACGAAATTCGACGGGTTTTGCCATGGTCTTCTCCTATTTGCTCGCTTCGATCTGGACCAGTGAGTCAGATCCGGGCATCCGGTAATCTTTACGCTTCCATTTGCGGTCTACCTGCACGCCGATCTGTGGGGTTCGATTCACGTTGTTCCGGAAGTTCAGAATTTTGAGTGGATTGGTTCCATTTTCTCCCAACACTTCCAGTCTGACCGCGGTCTCTTTATAGCCCGGCGTGTTTGTGGGTTTGTCGGTGTGTGACCCCGTCAGCACGTTTACTGGGCCTTCCTGTGACGAGAGTGGAAGATAGATCTGTCTATCTCTCACGCGATCTGTCACCAATACCTTTATCTTGAGCGCACCGTGGCGGCTGACGAGCCGCACCCACTCACCAGACGTAATCTTGCGTTCTTGTGCAAGCGCCGGAGAAATCTCAACGTAACGTTCCGGGTTTTCTTCATGAATGCCGGCGACGCGGTGTGTCATGTTGCCCTCGTGGAAATGCTCCAAGACACGGCCGTTATTCAGCGCTAAATCGAATTCGGCATCTGGCGATTCCATGGGCTCGTGAAATTGCAAAGGATAAAGCTTCGCTTTCTTGTCGGGAAAGGCAAAGCCGTCCAGATAGAGAATCGGCTCGTCGGTTCCATCTTCATGGATGGGCCACTGCAAGGTGTTATACCCGGTCAGCCGCTCATATCTTGCTCCGCGGTAAAGCGGCGTGAGCGGCGCGAGCTCCGCCATGATCTCCGAAGGGTGCTGATAATGCCAGCCGGCTCCCATGCGGTTCGCCAGTTCCTGCACGATTTTCCAATCCGCTTTGCTGTCTCCCAGCTCGGGCAGCGCTTGGTAAAGCCGCTGGACGCGGCGTTCCGTACTGGTGAAGGTGCCATCCTTTTCGAGCGAAGGAGCGCCTGGCAGGATTACGTCGGCATAACGGCAGGTTTCCGTAAAAAAGATATCTTGCACGACAAGGAATTCTAGCCGCTCAAACCCCCCCGCCACATGGTTGGCGTTCGCATCGGCGGAGATCATGTCTTCGCCGGAGATGTACATAGCGCGCAGCCGGCCGTCATAGACCGCGTCAATCATTTCGTGGTTATCGAGTCCCTTCTTGGGGGTAGCGTAACCTTCCAGGCCTTTTCAAAACGCTGGCGAATCTCGGCGTCTTCAACATTTTGATATCCGGGAAAGTTATTCGGCATCGCGCCCATATCGCTGGCGCCTTGGACATTATTGTGTCCGCGCAACGGATAGGCACCACAACCCGGCTTCTTGTAGTTGCCGGTAACGAGTAAGAGATTCGAAATCGCCGTGGAGGTGTCGGAGCCCATGGTGTGTTGCGTCACTCCCATCGCCCAGAGAATACACATAGTTTCCGCCTTGCGTATTTCCTCCGCGACCTGGATCAGTGTCTCGATTGGGAGGTCGCAGATCTTGGCGGCGTACTCCATAGTGAATGGTTCGAGACTCTTTCGGTAGTCATCCAAACCGTTCACCCAGGTATCGAGAAAGTCCTTCTTGGCATAGTTATTGTCGAGCATGTAACGGCTCATGGCGGACAGCCAGACTAAATCAGTGCCAGGGCGAGGGCGGAAGAAAATATCCGCGCGGCGGGCCATTTCGTGTTCGCGAACATCGGCCACAATTAATTTCTGTCCAAACAGCTTGTGCGCGCGCTTCACACGCGTGGCCAACACTGGATGGCTTTCGGCGGTGTTCGTGCCGACACCGATCACCAAAGCTGACTTGGCAATATCTTCTATGGACCCGGAATCGCCTCCTAAGCCCACAGTGCGGAAAAGGCCAATGGTGGCGGGCGACTGACAGTAGCGCGAGCAGTTGTCAACGTTATTGGTGCCAATTACCGCGCGGGCGAACTTCTGCGTGATATACGCGTCTTCATTGGTTGTCTTAGACGAGACCACAATGGCAATGGAATCGGCTCCATGCTGTGCCCGGATATCGTTCAGGCGTCTGACAACCAGTGAATAGGCCTCCTCCCAAGTGGCTTCGCGGAACGTTGCGCCATCTCGAATCAGCGGATGTTGCAGGCGGTCTTTGTGGTTGACGTAGTCCCAACCGAATTTGCCTTTGACGCAAGTTGAGATTTGGTTGGCGTCGCCATGTTGCGGCTCCACTTTTAGAATCTTCCGGCCCTTGGTCCAGATGTCGAAACTGCAGCCAACACCGCAGTAAGTGCAAACTGTCTTGGTCTGCTTAATCCTCTCTTCGCGCATCTTCGACTCAGTTTGGGAAACTCCCATGATCGGTCCGTAGCCCATCTCCGGTTCGATCGCTTTCACCACATCAATCATCTTGTCGAGTGCGGCTTGCGGGAAAGAAGTCATGAAGCCCGCTTCGCCCAGCATCGATTTCTCCATTAGTGCGTTGCAAGGGCAAACGGTAACGCAGTGGCCGCAGGAGACGCAGCTGGAGCCGCCAATTTCATGGCCGCCATCCCACAACACGCGCGGATGCTCCGATTCCCAGTTGATGGACAGCGTCTCGTTGACCTGCACGTTCTGGCAGGCTTGCACGCAACGGCCGCATAGAATGCACTGGCTGGGGTCGTAACGGTAAAACGGATTGGTGTGGTCTTGCGGATACGGTTTGGGCTTGAAGGGATGCACTCTGGTGCTCCACTTTCAATTCGGCGGCAGTGTTATGAACAGTGCAATTTTCGTTGTTGTTATCGCAAACTGTGCAATACAGCATGTGGTTGCCTAAGATCACATCGAAGGCATCGGCCTGAGCTTTCCTAGCGCGCGCCGACTCGGTAGTACTTTTAGTCCAGCTGAAACGTTAGTTCCGCAAGCGCGTACCAGTTTTCCGTTCACTTCCACCATGCAAGTGTCACAGGTTTGGATCGGCCCCATCAAGGCTGAGTGATAACAGACGTGGGGAATCTGTGTTTCACGCAGGATGGCTTCAATCAGAAGCTCGCCCTCAGCCCCGGAAACGGACTTTCCGTCCAGCGAGAATGTCGTCACTCTATCAGTAGAACCCGCAACGGCTAAGCTGCCGCTGCTCCGAAGTTGCCCATTTTCCATAACTCAGCACTCACAAAAAGCGGCGTTTCCAGCTTTGCCGGCCAAAGATGTGACATCGACCCGGTCAAGGAAAGTTTCACCATCCATCAGTATGCGTCATGCGAACGAGCGCTGTGATAGCGTTGAGCTGAAACAGATGGAAAATGAAAAAGCGATAAATCGCTGGCTCATTGCAGCAGCAGGTGTTTTGATGCAGGTGGCTCTAGGCGCCGTTTACGCCTGGAGCGTGTTTAGGGTTCCGCTGGCAAAACAATTCGGCTGGAGCATCTCGCAAGTCACTCTTACTTTTACCATCGCCATCTTCTCATTAGGATTCGCCTCGTTTTTTGGCGGGTTTGGTTGAGTAAGTCTGGACCGAGAATGGTTGCCATGACGGGCGGCGTCCTCTACGGAGCGGGCGTTTTCCTAGCTTCGTTCGCGGATCACGGGTTGATGTGGCTGTATTTGAGTTATGGCCTGATTGGCGGCATCGGTTTAGGCTTTTGCTATATCGTTCCGGTCGCCGTTCTGGTGAAATGGTTTCCCGATAAGCGCGGTTTAATTGCCGGCATAGCAGTGGGTGGCTTTGGCGCCGGGGCCTTGGTCACCGCACCCATTGCGACCAGCCTGATTCAGTCAGTTGGCGTCTTGAAAACCTTCGCTTATCTTGGCATGGCCTATTTAATTGTTACCGTTCTCACTGGCGCGCTGATGCAGAACCCTCCCGCAGGCTGGACACTTCCAGGATGGACGCCGAAACCGTCTCTTGTCAAGCAAACAGCTCTCAAAGACTATACGCTGGCCGAAGCGCTGAAAACGTGGCAATGGTGGGCCCTGTGGTCGCTGTTGTTTATAAATGTTTCCGCCGGGATTTCGGTGATCTCCCAAGAAGCTCCCATGTTTCAGGAGCTCGCTGGCGTTACGGCGAAAGTGGCGGCGGGCATGGTGGGCATCGTTTCCATCGGCAACGCGATCGGACGACTTTTCTGGGGTTCGCTCTCTGATATGGTTGGACGCCGCATGGCCTTTGTGCTGATGTTCGCGATTCAAGCGTTGCTCTTTTTTCTCTATCCTGAACTCCACTCTGTGCTGGTGATTACATCTGTGAGTTTTGCCATTCTTATGTGTTACGGCGGAGGATTCGGGACGATGCCTGCGTTTTGCGCCGACTATTTCGGCTCGAAAAACATGGGCGCCATCTACGGCTTGATGTTAACCGCATGGGGTTTTGCCAGCGCGTTCGGACCTCTGCTTATTGCTCACATGCGGGAATCAAGCCACAGTTACCGGGGCGCTTTGTTAGTGATTGCGGGCGTCTTGGCGGTATCGGCTTTGCTTCCTCTGCTGGTTCGCCCTCCGAAAGCCACTGACTGACTCATGGATTACGCGTGAAAAGAAGAGACTTCTTAGAAACGATGCTTGCGGCTGCAGCGGCTCAAAGCGGTATTCCGGTGATTGACACTCACATTCACCTGTTTGACGTGTCGCGGCCGCAGGGCGTTCCTTGGCCTCCCAAAGATAGTCCGATTTATAAGACCGCATTGCCGGCGCGGTACCGCCCGCTCGCGGTTCCGCATGGAGTGGTGGGCGCGATTGAGATCGAGTGCAGCCCTTGGTTTGATGATAACCAGTGGGTTTTGGATGTGGTGCAGAAAGACCCGATCATTGTGGGAACGGTTGGAGATTTGGAACCCGGCACGCCTGGTTTTGGGAAGAAGTTAGAAGGGCTGCATAAGAACCCATTGTTTCGGGGTATTCGGTATGGGAACATCTGGGACCGCGATCTGGGAAAGAAACTGGCGGAGCCGGCGTTTGTGGAGGATTTGAAAGTGCTGGCGTCAACCGGCTTGGTACTCGATACGGCGAACCCGGATGTGGGACTCATGCGCGCGGCGGTCAGAGTGGGTGATTTGGTGCCGAATCTGACGATCATTCTGGATCACTTGCCGGAACTGGCATCACCCCGGGACTGCCCGGAGTTGCGCACGCTGGCAAAGCGGCCGACGGGTGTTTGCGAAGATTTCTGGAATTGTGCGGAAGGTCAATGGGCGAGTGCCTTTGGATCTGCCGTTTTACCGCGACCGATTAGATTATATCTGGGAGACGTTTGGCGCGGACAAACTTATGTATGGGAGTGACTGGCCTAACGGCGACCAATGGGCGCAGTTTCCTGATGTGTTCCGCCTGGCGAACGAGTTTATTGCCAGCAAAGACCAGGCCAGCCGGGAGAAGTTCTTTTGGAAGAACTCGTTGAAGGCTTACGCTTGGGTCAAAAGGGATGCGAGTCAGCCGGCAGCAATCTGAGCGGCGGCGGTGGCGTTGTTTAAAAGTAGCGCTTTGTTGACGGCTAGCGTTTTGCCTTGCGTCGCTTCGCCAAGATAGGAAAGCAGGAAAGGCGTAACCGCTTTGCCGCGGATTTGTTGAGTGCCGGCAGCGCGCAGTGCGTCGGAGATGATGGCTTCGACAAAGGCGCGGTCGAGCGCGACTTCGGCGGGAGGAGGATTGGTGATTAAGATGCCGCTCTTCATGCCGAGACGCCAGTGCGTGGCGAGCACGTGGGCGATTTCGTGCGCCGAGTTGTAGGAATACTCAAGGGTGAAACCGCTGTCGCGAGAGTAGAAGGCGGGCAGGGCAGTGGATTTATAGCCAATGACTGGCACGCCGAGAGTCTCTAAGACTTCGAGTGTGAGGCCGATATCGAGAATGGCTTTCGGGCCGGCACAGACGACGGCGACGGGCGACTGACTGAGTTCTGTGAGGTCGGCCGAGATATCAAAGGTGTGAGTGGCTCCGCGATGAACACCGCCGATGCCGCCGGTGGCGAATAAGCGGATGCCCGCCGCGGCGCACACAATCATAGTTGCGGCGACGGTGGTGGCACCACTCAGCTTTTGGGAAACTACGGGACCGAAGTCGCGGCGACTCACTTTGACAATGCCTTTTTCGGTGGCAAATCTTTCAATCTGCGCGGGGGTAAGACCGACGATGATGTTGCCATCGAGCAAGCCAATTGTGGCGGGTATGGCGCCGGCGGAACGGACTGCGGCTTCCATGTTTTGCGCGGTTTCCAGATTATCGGGAAATGGGAGGCCGTGGGAGATGACTGTGGATTCCAGCGCAACGACGGCGCGGCGCTCTTGCAAGGCAGATTCGACTTCAGGGTGAACGGTTAACTGCATACTACGTTCCTGGCGGCTTGATTGGCGGCTGCGACAGATTGCAAGAGATGTGATCCCTTGAGGCAGTGAGCGAGGAGAGTGCCGCAAAAAGCGTCACCAGCGCCGGTGGTATCGGCTTTTTCAGTGACGGGAGATGTGGGGATGACTTGGCGCACGTCCGCGTTGTGCAGGTAGCAGCCTTGCGGACCGAGTTTGACGATTACCGTTTGAACGCCAATGTCGCAGAGCGCATGAGCACAATCGGTGGGAGTGGTTTGCCCGGTCATCAGTTGGGCTTCCTCCCAATTGGGCGTGAGGATGTGGATGCCCGCCAAGTTCTCTTTGTGATCGGCGCGCCAATCGCGAGCGAATAGATACGTAGGGTCGAATAAAACAGTTCCGGCTTGGCTTTTCAGGGTGTGGAATGTTTCGGCGGAGGCTTCGCTTTGCAGGCTGTAGCCGCAGAGATATAGATAGTCGGCGGATGTGACAACGTTCGCGGGCGAGGGGAATAAGTTTTGGCGTTAGCTCCGCGATAGGAGAGGAAAGAGCGATCTCCGTTTGGGCGGACGCGTGAGATAACGACGCCGGTTTGCTCGTCAGCGTGGCGAAGGATTAAGGAAGTGCCGATCTGTGCGGACGTGAGCTTGGCGAGAATCATGTCGCCGAAGGCATCTTTGCCTACTATGCCTATGACATCGACGGGCGCTCCGGCAGCGGCGGCAGCGAGAGCGCAATTAGCGGCGGACCCAGCAACACGAATTCGAAGCTGTTCGATGGTGGTGTCGGATTCATCCAACGCGGGATTAAACGCGGGAGTGCGAGCTACTACGTCGATGCAAAGATCGCCAAAGCAGATGACGCGGCCAGAAGTGTTGGTGAGAGACAAAGTACCAGCTTACCGTTCTGGGCATTTTCGATGGACAAAGGCTTGGGTGTAAAGCAGAAGTCCCGCAGCGGCGAAGACGTGCTTCCAGGCGTGGGCACCTAACGGAAGAGACGGAAAACGGCTGTCGAAAGTTTCAGCTAGTTTGGCGATGGCATAGAAGGCGATCATGGCCCACTGCGCGGGGAGACTGATAACGGCGATATCACTCGGGATCAAAAGCATCACGGGACCGCGATGAGTGGATAGAACTGAACGACGACGTAAGGACGAAGGTCTCCGGTGAGCCGCCAATAGAGTACGGAGAGTGCGCCGGCAGCGAGCAATGGCCACAATAGTTTGCCGGCGAGAGACGGGTTGATACGGTCAGCGATGGTGATGGTCAGAATGCACATTAAAACGATGGTCATAGGAAGACGATCCCAGACGAGGCGAGCATCGGTGGGTTGTGCGTGATAGTAGGCGGAGCCGAAGGTGGTGAGTGCGATGCCGATCAGAAGAATGCGGAAGGCGTTGATGCCTTTGGGCGCGAAGGGCCAAGCGAGCACGGCGACCAATAAGAAGGCTAAGTTAGAGACGACGTTCCAGAAGTTGGGGATGCCGCCATACGCAGCGCGATTGGCGAAGTGGTGATACAGCTGACTCTGATGGATGGGCGGGAGGAAGCAGACGAGGGCGATGGGCGCAAGAAGGAGCAAGGTTTTCATCTGGGAAAGATAAGGGCAATCGACGAGCCGAAGGGACGAGCGTCTGCTTTCAATGGTTTACGCTAGCGCGTTTAAAATGAACGTACATTTTTTGTATGGGCATCTACAATAGAGGAGTCACCCGCTGTTTTGACCACCCGTAGCATCCCACGTCCGATGGAAGTGAGCGAGGTTTGGCTGTGGCCGAACTTGCTCTCTCTGCAAGCGCCCATAGTGGCGGTGCTTTGGCAGGTGTTGCTGGCGCGTAGTCTGCGTGTGAGTCTAGATCCGTTTGCGCCTTGGGCACTGGGCATGGCGGTTTGGCTGATTTATGTGGCGGACCATTTGGTGGATACGGCTCGACCTCCGGCGCCCACGGGAGAGCCAGTACGGAAGGAGTTTTGCCGGCGGCACTGGGACAAGTTTGTGGTGGCAACAATACTGGTGGGGCTTGGGCTGGCGCTGGGTGTGGGCCGGTTTATGTGGGCCACCACGTTCCAGATGGGCGCACCCATTGCGATGGGAGTGGGTTGCTACTTTGCCTTGGTGCACCTGCTGCCCGCTGGCTGGCGAAGCCTTTGGCCGAGGGAGGTTGTGGTGGCAACGATCTTCACGCTGGGGACGTTTGGGGCGGTGTGGCTGGCGGCCGGCGAGCGGAGCCAAGAGTTGTGGGCCCCCGCGTTGGCGTTTATGGTTTTGTGCCTAACAAACTGCTGCGTGATTGAGACTTGGGAGTGGGAACAGTCTCCTAATCTGGCGGCGCGCTGGGTTTCGAGCCATTTACTTTTGGTCACGCTGACGACAGCGGCAGGTGCCGGGTTGTTGGGATGGGCTGGGCTGATGCCGGAAGCTTTTGCGGCAGCCGTTATCTTAAGCGGCGTGGCGTTAGCTCTGTTAGCTATATGCCGCCACGCCGTACCGATTCGCTTTGTCAGTCCTTTAGCGGACCTAGCGCTTTGCTCACCGCTCCTGATTCTGCTGGTTAAAAGCCGAACTTGAGCGATAGCTCGATCACGCGCGGATCGTAAGTGTCTGTTACTTGGCCAAAGTTGGTTTGGCCGAAGCTGGTGTTTACGTCGTGAAACTGAGTGTGGTTAAACGCGTTATAAAACTCAGCACCGAATTTGAGACCCATCCCCTCTCTGGGTAGGCGGAAATTCTTATACATTTGAAGGTTGAAATTGACGCGGCCTGGGCCACGAACCGCGCCTTCCTGGGCGTTGCCGTAGGCGAGTAAGGCAGGTTGGGCAAAGGCGGCGGTATTGAACCACTGAGAAACGGTGCCGGGATAAGTGAGGTTGCTGACAATGTTGGGGCGATCGGTGGTGTTGCCACCTAGACCCAGATTGTCGGTACTGAGTGTGACGTTCAATGGGAGGCCCGTTTCACACAGGGTGATACCTGATAGAGTCCAACCTCCCAAGAGCGATCCCGTCATGCCCTTTGAGTCTTTGAAGAAGGGGAAGGCGTAGATGTAATTCAGGACGAAGGTCTGACGGCGATCGAGGCCCGTGGGGCCGTAATCGTAGTAGCGATTGTAGGGATCGGAGAGGGTGTTGAAATCTCCGCCGCCACCGGGAGCGATGCCGAGGTTGTGCGACCAGGTGTAGGAGGCCTGGAAGGTGAGTCCGCGCCAGGTATCAATTCGATAGTTGAGTTGGAGCGAATTGTAGTGGACGTTACTCGCGCTTTCTCCCAAGGCGATGTTGCTATAGCCTGCATAAGGCCGGTCGAAGTTGGCGATGTAGGTGCCGGCGATGACGGCGGCACGATTGGGGTCGTTGAGAGAGAGGTCGTTGATCTCGCGTTCGTCACGCTGATGGTAGTCGGCGTTGCCGACGTAGCCAACTGCGATGACTGATTTTTCGGAGAGTTGGTGTTGGATGCCAAAGTTCCACTGAGCGGAAGTGGGCGGTTGGTAGTTGGTGTAAGACAGTGCGGTGATGCCGGCCGGATAGTTGGGAACGGCGGCGGCTTGCCCATTCAACAGGCTGACGTTCGGGTTAGAGAAGTAAACGCTGCTGAGATTGGGGCTGTAGCCGAAGGGCGGGTTCGGACCCATGTTGTAGACGTCGTTACCCTGGATGCGTTCGTAGAACATGCCGAAGCCGCCACGGACGACGGTTTTGCCTCTACCGGTGAGATCGTAAGCGAAGCCGACGCGCGGACCGACGGTGCCATAGTCGTTCTTGACCATGCCGCGCGGGGTGCCGTCTTGGCCGGCGACAACCAAACCATTCAGATAGAAGGGAATGTTACCGAGCGGTACATTGGCAACGGTGGTGAAGCCAGGGCCGGCGGTGTTGAGACTGCCGTTGGCGTTGAATTGCGCGGCGTCGGCCGGATTGTAGAGATTGGGATAGAAGTTAGACAAGCGGTTCTGCACATCGTAAGCGTGCGGGATGATCTCCCAACGAACTCCCAAATTGAGAGTCAGCCGCTTATTGACGCGCCAGTTGTCAGTGAAATAAAAGGACGCCGTGGACGTGCGGGTGTGCGTGCTGTCTTCCAAATCCAGCTGGCTGTAGCTTTTGGAATAGCCGAGAAGCATGTCGGCGACGGCGTTGCCGGTGAAGCTGCCGTCGAACGTGTAATCGCCTTGCGTGTCGCCGAAGATGTCCTGGTTCTTCGAATAGCGCATGAACTGACCGCCGAATTTCATACCGTGCGAGCCTTTGGTCCAGGAGACGTCGTCACGAACCTGTTTGTCCCAGGCGGCGTTGCCCCAAGGCCAAGAGGCGGGATCGTAGTTGACGCCGTAGCTGCCGCCGAGACTGATGGTGGGCAGGCGGTTGAGCGCGTTGTGCGAGAAGAGTGAAGTGGCAGACCAACCGGCAGGCTTCTGATAAATGCCGAGAGGCGAGAGACCGATCCAGTTGCCGTTGAGATTGAAGGAAACTTCGTTCAACAGATTGGGGCTGATGGAATCAGTCAGACGGACAACGCCGCCCCAGGACGGGTTCTTGAAGTTAGTGCCGATGGTGGGGTAAGTGTCACTGCTCCAGAGGGAGGTGGCGAGCTGCTGATCGGTATTGTCATGGATGTAGTGACCCATGATGGAGATCTTGTCGGTGAAGTAGTGATCGAAACGGAGGAGGGTTTCGGGTACGTCGGTAGGTGCACCTTTGGAGCCTGAGTATTGATTGTTAGGGCCGTTGGGCAGAGGCATGGCGCCGGAAGCGAAGAAGAGCGCGGCGTTGGGATCGATCAGAGAAGACGGGATCTTATTGCCGGGAAAGGGAGATCCAGGCGTGAGGCCGAGAGCGGTGAATTTAGCGTTTTGAGCGGGGTTGCCCGGTGTGTTGGGGACCGTGATGACTGACGAGAGAGCGCTGAAATCGCCATTGCGCTGGGCTTGCGGAACGCCGATGGCGGTGATTTGCGTGCCGACGACGAACTTGCGCCACTCCTGGTTCCAGAAGAAGAACGTTCGCTTGCGTTCGGTGTTATAAACCTTGGGAATAAAGACCGGGCCGCCGATGTTCCAGCCGTAGATGTTGTAGCGGAGTTCGGGAACGGGGGTGCTGTATTTGTTGGCGAAGAAGTTGTTGGCATCCATGGCGTCGTTGCGGAAGTATTCGTAAACTTCGCCGTGGAAATCGTGGGTGCCGGACTTGATAGCCATGTTGATATTGCCGCCGGAGCCGACACCGATGTCGCTTGCGCCGTTGCTGGTGATGGTGTTGAACTCAGCGATAGCGGAGACGGCCGGCATCATGGTGACGCAGCCGCCGCAACCGCGGTCGTAGTTTTCACCGCCGTCGATCATCCAGACGTTGTGTTCGGGACGCTGGCCGTTGAAGCTAATGTTGGTGCTGCCGTTGACGGAGACGGGGAGATTGAAATCGGGGAGATCTGACGAGGCACCGGGAGTCAGAATGGCTAGGGCGGCCATGTGACGACCGTTGATGGCGAGTTCCTGGACCTGGCTGCCGGAGATGAGATCACTGACTTCGCTTGAATCGGATTCGATCTTGACGGCGTCGGCGGCAACGGTGACACTTTCGGAGATTTGACCGACCTGTAAAACGGCATCGACGCGGACGACGTCGTTGGAATCGAGTTTGAGGCCGGTGCGTTCATAGCGTTTGAAGCCTGGGCATTCGGCAGTGACTGCATAAGGGCCGATGGGGAGTTCCGGCGCGGAATAGTTGCCGGTGGAATTAGTCTGGATGGTGCGGGTGACGTTAGTGGCGGTGTTAGTGATGGTGACTGTGGCGGTGGGCACAACGGCTCCGCTGGGGTCAGTCACAGTGCCAAGAACAGTGGCGGTTTGAGCGAGTGCGGCCACGCTCGAGACGAAAGTTAAGACAAAAACGAGACAAGGTTTCTGCATACAACGACTCTCCTGGGGAGCCCTCTCATAGCAGGGCTTTCAAGAGAGTACACCAAAATACAAGCGCTTACAATGTGAAAATTACGGTAAAGTTTACCGGATGTGAGGTTATCTGGCCATGGAGTGGTGCTGGTTTTGCAAAGCCTTACATTGGCGTGTGGCTAAGGTGAGTTTTGCATCATTGATTGGTCGGAATGGTGATTGCCGGCGGCAAGAGATCCGGGTAACAGGGAGTTATGAAGCTGATAGCCAACGTGTTAGGAACGAACTTGACTTAGAGACACACTTAGAGCGCGGACGACGCCGAGCAGTTAGAGTTGGAGGCGGTTAAGCGGCCATTTCGAGGCCGGGATCGGTTCGATCCGGCGTCGTGGCTGGCTGATTTCGCCTTTCTTGTGCCTCCTTTTTCATTTGCACGATCTCTTTCTTGAGTTGGAACTCTTCTTTTTTCAAATTGAGCGCTTCAGTGGCCCGGGAATCGGCCGATTTTTTGAGGCTGTGCGATTCGAACCCAATTTCGGAGTTTTGCTTTTGTTTTCTTAGGCTTCGCAGCTCGTTTAAAGCCTTGTAGAAGGCCCGCTCATGAGTGTTCTGGTAACGGACGAAGAGCGCAAACCTGACGGTGTCATCATCCGGGAGTCCCAAGGACACGCATTCGGATTGCAGACGGAGGGCGCGACCGCGCAACCACTCGGATTCGGCCATGTGGCGGACGAGGATCGACTCGGTTTCGGTCGTAGGATTGTGTTCACTGCGGAGCTGGTTGAGAAGCTCGGTGAATTTTTCGGGATTCTCGTCCATGAGAAAGCCGAAGTGTTCGTGGGTTTTAACAGCCATCCCGTGACGCCAGTTATTAAAAGCGGCCTCGTCGGAGGAAATGGGGCCGGTTGAGTGTTGCGCGTTTAGTTTGTTTGCGGCTTTTTGTTTTTCGGTAGCCATGATCGTGATTCCTTTCAGATGAGTTGCTTTTTGACGCGCGCACGACGGCGGCACAGAGGGCGTAAAGAAGGCCTTTTACGCCTTAACTTTTTCAGCTTAGGGCCGGGCGCCTCGCGGCGGAAAAAATTTTGGCTTGTAAGTGGTTGATAGGACTCAGAAGAAATTTTTGGAAGTTCTGTGACCGGCAAACGGCAAATGCCGACTTTTGCGGTGAACGAGAACGAACGGAGGACCTTGGAAGGGTTTGGTTCTTCGCCACTGGTTAGTTAGGGGAAGGGCGGGATCTGGCTGCTACGGTCTACATTTCTAATGGAATCGACGCTGACCGTTGACCCTTTTCCTGGCAGAGACGGAAGGAATCTTTGATGGACATTCGATCGGGGTTTTGATAGATAACGGCGCAATTGTGGAGATTGGTTTGGCCGGCTAGAACAGAGGTCAGCGGGAGAGGACTACTCGCCGGACGCGATCAACTCTTCCCAGTCCAAGGCATCGCCAATGACCCGCTTCAGCTCTGGCAGTCGTTTTGGGGAGAGTTTGGAGATTTTCTTTACCAGGTGAAGCTTTGAAATTGTTCGCAAAATTGTGGCAGTTCACGACGCATGGTTTGGGCATACCTTCGCTTGAGCCTAGAAGAACTTCAATCGGAATATGGCGGACTGTCGAAGTAATTTCGGCAGCTAGGCACTTATGGAGAAACGCGTAGGCGTCATCGCGGCTCAGAAGTAGGACGGGGCGACGCCCGGCAGGCTTGGGCAGTTCCGCCCACCAGATTTCGTACTGTTTCATGGCTTCCATTCGTCGGCGTTTGACCAGTCATCGGAATCGTCTGCAGAATCGGGCTGGCGCAAATAAGCTTCGCGGATGGCTTGATATTCACGCTTCCGGATAGCATCTTTCACGGCGTTTCGGATGAATTCTGCGCGCTGCCTTTTGGCTGCGGCGCGACCCTTTCTAAGGATCGGAGAAGTGGTTCATCCAATTGGATCAATATAGACGGCATGTCTCTTGGGTTATATCAAATGAGCATATAGTTCCATGTCGAAAAGAAGATCTTAATCGATCCACCGGCAGCATGCATGTCGTGGAGTTGGATTTAGATCGGCCCGTTAGGGTTTTGCCACAGGCTGCTGGAACAATCTAGGCGCGAAGTCTCTTAGATCGCGACGCCAAGTCTGCCACTCATGAGCCGTACCTGGAGATTCATAGAAGATGTGGCGGATCCCCGCTTCTTCGAGCGACTTATGCAGGCTGAGTAAGCCTTCATGCATGCGGGCGGGTTCGTTGGTTCCCACGCCGAGCCAGAGTAAGTGAACTCTTTGGGCGAAGGCAGCGGGATCGGACAAGGCGCCGTTATAAGCAGTCTTGACGTCGAGTTTCTGTCCGCCGAGGGACTGAGGGGTGGAGGCTCCGCTGAAGCCGCCGATATAGGAGAACAGATCGAGGCGGTCGAAGGTGACGTGGAAGGTTTGCATTCCTCCCATGGAGAGGCCAGCCATGGCGCGATGATCGCGATCGGGCAGAGTGCGAAAGTTGGCGTCGATGAAGGGGATGAGGGCCTGAGTCATGTCGTCTTCAAAAGCGGCAGCGGACTGCTGCATGGCTTGGGCAAACTCAGGCGAGCCCATCGGCTTTCCGGCGGTATTGATGGGCGTTTGTCCGGCGCGGCGGGCGTAACCATTGGCCATGACAACAATGAAGGGCTTGCATGATCCGCCGGCGATGAGGTTGTCGAGTATGACGTTGACGCGGCCTTGCTTGGCCCAGCCTGTTTCATCTTCGCCTCCACCATGCTGCAGATACAGCACGGGGTAGCGCTCTTTTGTCTTTACGTCGTAATTCGGCGGAGTGTAGACAAGGGCGTGCCGCCAGGTTGCCGTGACGTTTGAGTGGTACCAGATCTCGCGCACCTGACCGTGCGGAACGTCTTGAATGGAGTAGAAGGTCACTCCGGGTTCGGGAACTTCGACGGCACTGGCATCTTTGCTGCCTCCGTAGAAAGTGTGACTGCCGGGATCGCTTACTTCAATGCCATCGATGTTGAGCATGTAGTAGTGGAGGCCGGGAGGCATGGGCGGAGTGGTGACAGTCCAGAAGCCGTCTGGCTGCTTTTGCATGTCGAGCTTAGGGTCGCTCCAAAAGTTGACTTTGACCTTGGTTGCCTCGGGCGCTTTTACGCGCAGTTCGACGCGCGAGGAGCCATCGACTCGCGGGTATTCGGCTCCTGGCACATTCGTTTCCGCAGGGTGAAAGCCAGCCGTATCTTGAGCGACGCAGAATCCGACAAGCAGGGAAATGCCTGCTGCGAGACGCGGCAGGGCCGCGCGACTGAATGGAGTGTTCATAGGCAACTTAAGATCGCTATCCCAATCGCTGGCAGGCCATTTGTATAGTTAAGGATTCGCGAAAGAGAGGTCAAGGGATGTTTCTACGAAAGCAGGTGCTTGCGATGTTGGCGTTAACGGCATGGCTGTCGTTTCAGACTGACGGCACAGGTTCAGACCGAAGTGCCTGTGGCGGTGCCCAATGCCAAACCGGTGAGCGTCGAGCATATCAAGGTTCACGGTGCGTCGCTAGAGGGAAATCTAGAGAAGGACGCCGTTGACCGGGACGTGTTCGTGTTCCTGCCGCCGAGCTATGGCAAGGAACAAAAGCGGCACTATCCAGTGGTGTATGCGCTGCACGGCTATTCGATTGGCGCTGAACAGTGGACGCATGAGATTCATGTGCCGCAGACCGTGGAAGGGGCGTTCGCCCAGGGCGCACAAGAGATGATTGTGGTCTTGCCGGATTCGAAGACGCTCTACAACGGATCGATGTATTCGAGTTCAGTTACTACCGGCGACTTCGAAAGATTCATTGCGCGCGATTTGGTGAGTTACATTGATGAACATTACCGGACGATTCCAAAGCGACTGAGCCGCGGGCTAGTGGGGCATTCGATGGGCGGTTATGGGGCAACGCGGATTGGCATGAAGCATTCGGATGTTTTCGGAAGCTTGTACATTATGAGCCCATGCTGCCTTTCGGCGCGGCCGATCGGGACCGGCAGATGCAGCGAAAGCTCTTGAAGCCGTGAAGACACCGGAAGAATCGATGAAGCTGCCGTTTTTTGCGCGAGCGCAACTGGCCACGGCGGCTGCGTGGTCGCCTAATCCGAAGAACCCGCCGCTCTTTCTGGATCTGCCGACGAAGGACGGTGTACCGCAGCCTGACATTCTTGCGAAATGGGCGGCGAATGCGCCGCTCGCGTTTATCGACCAATATGTAGATGGCTTGAAGGAGTATCGAGCGATCTCGATTGATGTGGGAGATCAGGATGGGTTGCGGGTAGATACGGGCAAGCTGCATGAAATTCTGGATTCCTACGGCATCCAGCATGGGTTTGAGGTTTATCACGGCACGCACACGAGCGCGGTAGCGGACCGCTTCCAAAATCATGTGCTGCCTTTCTTTAGCAAGAACCTGTGTTTTGAAGGATCTTGTAACTGACCGAGGAACGTGTCTTCCTATAGAAAAGCGGTGGGGCCTGGTGTGCGGCCAGATTTACCGTTGTTTCGAGATCGGGTGCTGAATTCCTCCTTGTGAAACAGGGTTTTGGACTGGCAGAATTAACAGTACTGTTAGTTTTGGCTGGGGATGAGTGTCTAGTAATTTGGATAATGTGGGGGTTGCGAAACCGGGTACGGGCGGTACTAGATCGGTGTAAACTCGATTCAAGGTTAGTGACTTTGAGAAAGTCATGCAGAGCGTGAAGGAATCCAGAACAGTGGCGGCGAGGCCAAGGGCGTCTACTGGCGTACCGGGTCTGGATAACGTTTTAGCTGGGGGGCTGCCGTCGGGTCATCTATATTTAGTCGAGGGAAGCCCTGGGACCGGGAAGACCACGCTGGGACTACAGTTTTTGATGCATGGCGCCGGGGCGGGTGAGCGCGTGCTGTATGTGGCGCTGTCCGAATCGAAGCTGGAATTGATGGAAGGCGCGGAGTCGCATGGCTGGGCGTTGGACGGGGTTGAAATATTTGAGTTCGCGCCGACGGAAGATAATCTGCGGCCGGAAGATCAGTATTCCCACTTTCATCCGTCTGAAATTGAATTTCAAGACACGACCCAGTTGATCTTAGAGAGGATTGCAGAACTTAAGCCGACGAGGGTGGTTTTCGATTCGCTTTCCGAACTGCGGCTGCTGGCGAGGGATTCGCTGCGCTTTCGGCGGCAGATTCTGGCGCTGAAGCATTTCTTTCTGAACCGGACTTGCACCGTGTTGTTGTTGGACGACCGGACGGTGGACGGGCACGATTTGCAATTGCAAAGCATTGCTCATGGCGTGATTATGCTGGAACGGATCCAGCGGGAGTATGGGGCTGAGCGGAGGAGGCTGCGGATCGCAAAACTGCGGGCGTCGCGCTTTCGCGAGGGGTTTCACGATTACACCATTGAGACCGGCGGCGTGGCGGTGTATCCGCGCTTGGTGGCGGGCGAACACCGGCAAAGTGAGCCAGATGGCCTAGCAGGCAGTGGGACGCCCGCGTTAGATGAAATGTGGGGTGGGGGCGTTCCGCGCGGTAGCAGCACACTCGTTGTGGGTCCGGCGGGGTGCGGTAAGTCGTCGATTGTCATGGCTTATGCGGTAGCGGCGGCAAAACGAGGCGAGCATGCAGCGGCGTTCAACTTCGATGAAACACTGGCGACGGTGTTTCGAAGGTCGGAGCAGTTGGGTGTTGATCTGCGGGAGCCCGTGAAGACGGGGCTGATCAAGATTTCGCAACTGGATCCGGCGGAAGTGTCGCCGGGTCAGTTTGTGAATCAAGTGCGAGCGGCGGTGGAGAACGATCATGCGCGCATTATTATCATCGACAGTCTGAATGGTTTCTTGAATGCGATGTCGGGCGAGCACATGTTAGTGGCGCAGATGCATGAGCTATTTACCTTCTTGAATCAGCGTGGGGTGGTTACTTTTCTGATTCTGACGCTTTCGGGAATGTTAGGCGCGAACATGACTTTGCCGGTTGACTTGAGTTACCTTTCCGATAACGTGCTGGTGTTGCGTTTTTTTGAGGCGGAGGGCCGGCTGAGGAAGGCCATTTCGGTGGTGAAGAAGCGTAGTGGTGCGCATGCGGATACGATTAGGGCGTTGACCTTCTCGGACAAAGGCATCAAGATTGGCGAACCGTTGACGGAGTTTCGCGGTGTGATGACAGGAGTTCCTACGCTGGTGGGACCCCGGTCGGCGCGGGCAGGGGAGCCATCTGATGGGCCAGCAGACGCCAGTTGAGGTGTTACTGATTCACGCTCCCTATGGAAGAGATGCAGCGCTGATTTTGCAGGTGGCGGAGCGCGCGGGATTGGCGGGACAAGTGTGCCGAACGATGGAAACGCTTTGCGCTTCGCTGGTACCGGAGACAGGGGCGGCGTTGATTAGCGATGAAGCGCTGACGGCGGAGAGTGTGGCGCTGCTGGCTGAGGTGCTGAAAGGACAGCCGCCGTGGTCGGATTTACCGTTGCTTGTTACTACGAGCGGTGGGGAGGCAACGGCGGCGAGCAAAATGCGGTTGCGGATGTTGGAGCCACTGGGCAACGTTTCGTTGTTAGAACGGCCGTTGCGCGTAGTGACTTTGGTGAGCAGTATGAAAATGGCGCTGAGGGCACGGCGGCGGCAATTTCAGTTACGCGATAATTTCGTGGAGCGTGAACGGCTGGTGGGCGAGTTAAAGCGTTCGAACGATGAATTGGCACATTTTGCGCATATTGTAAGTCACGATCTGCAATCGCCGATCCGTACGGTGAAATCGTTTAGTGAGTTACTCGTGAGACGTTATGGCGAGACGCTGGATGTAGATGGCGCACGCTTCATCCGAATCATCAGAGATGGGGCAACCACGATGGAGGAACTGGTGCGCTCACTGCTGAATTATGCGTCTTTAGGGCAAGAGCCGCTGAGCGCCGCGCAGGTTGATTTGAATCTTGTAGTGGAAGAAGTTCTAGCGGCCTTGCAAGTAGACATAGAAGATAGCGAAGCGGTTGTTACGCGTTGCGCCATGCCGGTTGTTTTAGGTGACCGGATGCAATTGCGGCAGTTGATCCAGAACTTAGTAGGGAATGCGTTGAAATACGGAAAGAATCGAGAGGGGACGCATGTCATGATTTGCGCGGATGATGGCGCCGACGAGTGGCGGGTGTCGATTCGCGATAACGGCCCCGGGATCGCGCCAGGGGACCACGAACGCATTTTCCAACCGCTGAAACGGCTGCACGGCCGGGAGATTGAGGGGACGGGGATGGGTTTAGCAGTGTGCCGGAAGATTGTGGAGCGGCATCAAGGGCGGCTTTGGGTAGAGAGCGCGCCTGGCGAAGGAGCGCGGTTTACCTTTACCCTGCCTAAATCACTGGGCGAAGAAGCGTTGTAATGATTCGATGTGGCTCAAGTCTATTAAGTGTGGCTCCCCTTCAAATATTGGCAGTGGAGGATACGGACGAGGACTTCTACCTGTTGCAAGTGGCATTGAGCGATTGTTTGGCGTCGTTTGAGCTGAATCGAATCGCCGATGGTGGAGAGGCCGTGCGGTTTCTGAGGCAATTAGGAGCATCGGCAGACAAGGATCGGCCGGACTTGGTTTTGCTCGATCTTAATCTTCCGCAGATAAACGGATTAGGCGTGCTGGAGTTTATCAAGTCGCACGACGCCACTCGCGATATCCCCGTAGTGATTTTCACGTCATCTTCGGATGTGCGGGAAAAGAACAAGGCATTGGCGCTGCGGGCGGAGGAGTTTGTGACAAAGCCGCTGAGCCTTGATCGGATGTTCGCGGTTGTAGATGAGCTATGCAAGAAATATCTGTCCGATGGCCGGGGGCGGCTTAGAGAAGACTAAGCTGCCGAGGGAACGGCGCGCGGAGGCGGGACCGGCGACACGGCGCCAGTAGGCAGGAGCACTTCAAAGCGAGAACCTTTGCCGGGCTCACTATGGACATGAATTTCACCGCCATGCGCTTTAACAATGGCGGCGACAAAACTGAGACCGAGGCCCAGGCCTTTTTCGGGGTTCGGATCTGGAACGCGGTAGAAGCGATCAAAAATGTGCGCGATGTGACTGGCGGGGATGCCGACGCCGGAGTCTTGGACTACCAAACGAACTTGCTGAAGGCCGACGGGCTCGGCGTACGCTTTGATCCAGCCACCTTCAGGGGTATATTTGATGGCGTTGGATAGCAGGTTCGTGACGACGCGTTCGATTTGAGTGCGATCTACTTCACAGGGGACAGGTTGGGTGGTGGTGTGTTCGAGCTGCAGGTTACTGGCTTCGGCAGGGATTTGAAACTGATCGACGATGTCTTCGAGAAGGCGGCCAAGGTCGAGCTGATTGCGGTGCATGGGGATTTGGCCGGATTCGGACTGCGACAGGAGAAGCAAAGCGCGGACCAGATTGGCGAGGCGTTCGACGTCTTGCAGAGCGTTCTCAATGGCCTCTTGTAATTGTTCTTTTGTGGTGGCGGTGAAGAGCGCGACTTCGAGCTGGCCTTGGATGGCGGTGAGCGGCGTGCGAAGTTCGTGCGAGACGTCGGTGGAAAACTGGCGGACTTGTTCGAAGGACGCTTTGAGGCGGCGGCTCATTTCGTTGAAGGAATCAATGAGGCGGTCGAGTTCGTCGTCGGCGCCACGGCGGGGGATTTGGAGGCCGAGATTGGAGCCTGTGACTTTCTTGGCGGCGGAATCGACGGATTGTAGGGCGCGGAGAGCGCGGCCGGCGGAATACCAACTGACGAGGGCGCAGAGGATCAAGGCGAGTGGGAGATAGATGGCTAAGTTGCGGCGGAACTGACGGCGAACATTATTGTCGTCGATGAGCGAGCGGCCCTCGGCGACATACCAGCGAGCGCCAGTATCCGGATCGCGCAAAGTGCTGGTGATGAGTTCATAGGGAATTTTGTCTGTGCTGATGACAGTCTTATAGAGCGGCGCCTGGTTTTTGCGAATTTGTTCAAGCTCTGAAAGAATTGTCCGGCGATCGGCAAGTTGAGCGAGGGTGTGGGGAACTGAGGATAAGTAGTACGGGTTGCCTTGCTCGTCGGCAATGACGAATACATCGCTCAGACGTGCCCGAATACCTTCCTCTTCAGGATCACTCGGATCTACAAACCAGAGCGGCTCATGACCTTCGAAACGGAGGTAGCCTTTGAGGGCGCCGAGTTCGTCGTCGAGGATCTGAGTGCTTTGCGTTTCGAGGATGTGGTTCAGGTTGGTGGTTCCGGCGATGGCGACGAGGAAGAGCACGAGGGCGAAGATGAACAGGAAAGTGCCGGCCAGCTGAAAGCGCAGCGTGCGGAAGAGCTTGGGTTGCGGGAATCGGTCCCAAAACATAAGAGAATGGTCAGGCCAATTCGGCGGGGGCCGAACTGGGTTGGGGCGCAACGTTTTCGGGAGCGTCGAGCATGTAGCCGATGCCGCGCACGGTGTGGATCATTTTGACCGGGAACTTGTCATCGATCTTGCTGCGGAGGTGACGGATGTAAACGTCAACGATGTTGGTGAGACCGTCGTAATCCATGTCCCAGACATGTTCGACGATCATGGTGCGGCTGAGAGGGCGGCCGCGATTGCGCATCATGTATTCGAGGATGCTGAACTCTTTGGGGGCGAGTTCGATGTTTTCGTTGAGCGCGAGTGACTTTGCGGCGGATGCAATCGAGCGTGAGGTCGCCCACGAGGAGCTTTTCGGGCGTGGGCTGGCCGCGGCGCAGCAGGACGCGCGCGCGGGCGAGCAGTTCGACGAAAGCGAAGGGCTTGACGAGATAATCGTCTGCGCCTTGTTCCAGACCTTTGACGCGGTCGTCTACGGAATCGCGGGCGCTGAGGATCAGGACCGGGGGAATGACTTTGCGGTTGCGGATTTTTTCGAGTACTTGGAGGCCATCGATATCGGGCAGGCCTAGATCCAGAATCACCAAATCGTATTCGGTGGAGTGAACCATTTCAACGGCGTCACCGCCGGTATTGACGGTATCCACCGCGTAGCCGGCGCTCTGCAATCCGCGCGACAAGAAGTCGGCAATTCGTTTTTCGTCTTCCACTACCAATAGGCGCATGTTTACTGACTATGAGTCTAGCGAAAACGGGTAAGCCGATTTTTAGAAAAGCACGGGAGGGCTGAGTTTTAATCGCCGGAAGAGCGGCTGGGCTGGGGCAAAGGCGGCGGTTTGAAGATCCAGCCGAGTTGCTGATAGCGGGTCTGCAAGAGAGAAAGGCCGATCATGAGAGCTAAGAGAACGGCGGTTACGAGTAAGACGGAACTGACGCTGAGGTTGTTTTTGAAGAACCAGAACCAGCGACCGTAGACGAGTTCGATGTGGACCCAATAGACGAGGAGGGAGGTGGTGCCTAACTGGCGGAAGACGCTCCATTTTTGCGGTTCCAGGCCAGCGTTGACCCACAGATAGGCAACGGACAACATGGCCAGAACTACGCCTAATTTGATCAAGACAAGGGCGGGGCTATTGAGCCAGAAGTCGGTTTTGGGATAGAGAGAAAAGGGCAGATCGGCGGCATAACGAGCACCCGTGATGAGGGCCATGCCGACGGCCAGCATGCCGAGAATGAGGCGGGGCATGTCTTCGTGTTTGGTGATACGGATCGTGCTACCGGCGGCCATGCCAAAAGCGAGAAAGGAAGCCCAAGGGAAGAATCCGAAACCTATGAAGCTAGGCGAGATGTATGCGCGGACGAGAGATGGGATGGGGGCGGAAGGATCAAGCAGGCTGATGAACGGAGCGAGGCCGGCGATCAGCAGGCCGAGAATGGTGCAAAGGCGGATGCGCTCGCGAGTGGTGAACACGGCCATGGGCGCCAAGACGAGCATTGCCAGGCCCATGCAGTTGAGAATATCGACTTTGAGTATATCGGCGGCGGGGCTCGTCGGATAGCCGGTGACGTAGGCTTGCAGGCGAAAGAGAATGGCCAGGATGAATAAATAACGTGAGCGTTTGAGCGCGGCGATGATGCGCTTCCAGCCGGAGGGCTGTTGACGATCCTGGCTATCCATTAAGAACGAAAACGTGATGCCGGTAAGGAAGAGGAAGATGGCGGGGGGCATACCGCCGAGGAACTGGGACAGCATGAACGGGCCGCCCTGGCGCAAATTCGTTGCGGCGAACGAATCAAAAGTGTGGCCTTGAATCATGATGACTGCCGCGAGGCCGCGCGTCCAATCAATGAAGGCAAGTCTGTTTGATTTGAGAGGCTGCTTGTTAGCTGCGTTCATTTCTTGAGCTACGTACTACAACAAAACAATCCGAACTGTCTTTTTATCGGCTGAATTACTGCTCTTTCTTAGTTCCAGGAGGCAGCTTAAACTCTAGACTGCCTTTGATTGGGGGATTGATCGTCAAATCCGTATAGGTAGTAGTGCGGTAGTTGCCATTGGGCTCGAAAAATTGCTGCTGGACGGGATAGGCCTTACCTACGGGGATCCACATTTCAACTTTGGCGATCTTTTCCTTCACCTCAGGGGTCTTGGGCGTCAAGACTAAATGAGTGGTTTCTTGGCCGGCAATCTTCTCGGTACCGGCGTTACTAATGTCATAGCTCTCCATCAGCTCTTTGCCGGACGAGCCGAAGCCGAGGAGCATGAATTTTTCAACCAAGTTACTGCTCTTGCTGACGTTGTAATCTTTTACCAGTTTTGTTTTCGGAGTGTAAATTCGCACCATATTGTTGGCGAGAAAGACTTCGTGGGAATCGGTTTCACCCGAGACTTTTAATAAGGCGCGAGCCGGTTTGCCGGGTAGGCGCTGCATTTGAAGAGTGCCGGTTTCGACTTCTTTATCATCGATGACCTTGGTGAAAGTGGTCATGCTGATGTTAGAGGACATCGCCTTAAAATTGGCGGAGACATCGTTCATGCGGGCGAGGATGGCGTCGGTGGATTCGGCGGGAAGACTGACAGCGGCGGCCAAGGCACACAACACGAGTACGGGTAATTTCATAGCGTTGGAAGATGTCAATTATTGAGCCTGATCGGTATAGGCGATAAAGCCTTTTACTTCTTGCGCGGCTTCGTCACGGATGGGCTCAACGTGCGAGACATGCCAGGATTTGCCGGTGCGCTGATGAATGAGAAGCTGGGCACGGTGGGCACGTTCGGCCTCAGGAACAGTTTCCAACAGATCGGTGGCGATGAAGACGCGGTTCGATCCCGGTTGGGAAGACATGAGGATGATGCTGGAGGGCTTGGGCTGATCACGAAACCAAGCACGCGGCGTGGCAAAGATAAAAATGAGGATCAATCCAACGACGACGTCATATTGCCAGGTGGCGCGGGCGAAATCCCAGAAAATCAGCCGGCGGCCCAGACTTGGAGGCGGGGCGGGATTTGGGATGGATTGATCAGCCACTTCACACAATTTTAGCATCTACGGCGGGGCATGCCTAGCCACCGCCGGGGCATTATTAAGGAGGGTGGCTAGTATTTGCGCATTACGGCGAGAACACGGCCCTGAATCTGTAAGTCGGACGGGCTGACGAAAATCGGGGCCATGGTGGCATTGGCAGGTTGGAGGCGGATGCGACCGTCTTGCTGATGGTAGTAGCGCTTGAGTGTGGCTTCGCTGCCATCAACGAGGGCGACGACAATATCGCCATCACGAACTTTGTCTGTTTTCTCGGCCAAGACAAAATCGCCGCTGCAGATGTGATCGTCAATCATGGATTCGCCGCGCACTTCGAGCGCGAACGTGCTGCCTTTGCCAACGAAATCGGAGAAGTGCAGAGTGGCCTGATTTTGGATCGCTTCTACGGGGACGCCAGCGGCAATTCGACCAAGCAAGGGAATTTCGGGGGCGGTGGACGTGTTGCGACGCCGGGTTTTCTCCTCGGAATTGAAGCGATCGCCTACTTCCAGGGAGCGGCTATGGTTGTAGCTGCGGCGTAAGTATTGCTTCGATTCGAGGGCCTGAATATGTTTATGCACTGTCGCCAGCGACGCCAAGCCCAGCCCGGAGGCGATCTCCTCATAGCTGGGACTATACCCGTTGCGGTCAATAAAATCCGCAAGGAAGTCCATTACTTCTTTTTGTCGACGCGTTAAAGCCATGGCGTTCGAAAACCTCTCCCATATAGTGTTGGCGAATAAAGGCCGAAAGTCAAGAGGAAATTAGATCGTCAAGTAAATTTGCAAGTTGTCCCAGTTCCGGAATTGTGAGACAACAAGTGCAGGCAGATGCGGGTTTTTATCTGACAAGACAGGCGGGGATTGCTTGTCGATTAGGGGATAAGCAGCCTTTAGCAATTTTCACCATGAGTCAGCACGTTTTACTTTACGTCGAAGATGAAGACGCGGCTGTTTTTCTGCTCGAAACGGCACTGAAAGAAGCAGATATCGACGTTGCGCTTTACCGGGTGGCGGACGGGGATGAGGCTTTAGAGTTCTTGAACAAGACTGGACCTTACCGTGATATGCCACGGCCTGATTTGGTGTTGTTGGATTTGAACTTGCCCAGGCGGACGGGTTTGGAAGTGCTATCGGAGATGAAGGCGAATGAAGATTTGAAATCGCTACAAGTGGTGGTGTTTACGTCTTCGTCGTTAGCGGTGGACCGGCGGAAGTCGATGGCGTTAGGGGCGCAGGAGTATATTACCAAGCCGGCATCGTTCGATGGGTTTGTGGCGGCGGTGAAGAGTGCCTGCGCGCATATGGCGAACGGGCATCATCCGGTGCATTAGTCGCGATCGAAGGGCATTCGTTAGGCCAAGTTTTCCAGACGCCGTTCTATTTGCTGAACGCTTCGGCTTACACTTTCTCTATCTCCGCACACCGCGATTACTTCGCAACGTCAACGGGCACGATCGGCAGACTGATATAGCTAGCTTGGCCACTTGTGTGCCAGATGCGTTGAGTGGCTTTCTGATAATCGGCTGGTTTGGCGTCGAAGATGTTAGGAACAAATGTTTGCGGATTGCGGTCGTAAAGCGGGAATAGCGTGGACTGCACCTGCACCATGATTCGGTGGCCGGCGGGAATGGTGCGCTCGACCATGGGCAAGCCGAACTTGTATTCCAGAGGCTTGCCGGGCTCGATGGCGGACGGATGTTCGAAACTAGTGCGGTAGCGGCCGCGGAAAATATCGGTGGATATGGGCAGTTCGTAGCCGTTCATATCCGAAGGCGGTCCGATGAGACCGGGGAAAACGCCGCTCGTATCCATAGCGCCAAGTTCGCGATTCGGGTAAACGTCGATCAGCTTCACAACCCAGTCAGAGTCGGTGCCGGTGGTGGAAGCGATGAGGTGGACAATGGGCTCGCCAGACAACTTCAGGGGCGCGGGGAGCGGGTCACTGGTGAATGTGAGCACGTCGGGGCGACCGTCCACGAAGCGCTGGTCGGTCAGAAGCCAAGTTCGCCAGCCGGTACCGTCTTTGTCCAAGATGGGCCGCGGACGATAGGGCACGGGTTTAGCGGGATCGGAAATAAATTCGGTGAAGCGACCGGCGGCGTCATCGTTTGCAGGGGCGCTGAATGACAGTTTGCCGTCAGAGTCGAGATAGAGCGGCTTGGCAGGGGTGCTACAGCCTGACTCGCAACTGGTGGGGAATGTGTTGAGGCGGTCCCAATGGTCGGCACCGGTGTCATAGACCCAAACCGGAGGGGTGTTGGCTTTGGGCGCGTTTGTTTTCAAATATTGATTTACAAAGGGCAGCATGACGTCACGCCGCCATTGGTTTGCCGTGTCTGTGGCCCAAACGAACGGGCCAAGCGCGCGGCCTTGGCGATTGATCTGGGAGTGAAACCAGGGACCCATGACCAGGAAATTGAGGGTGCTCGCCTTGGGATCATTCTTCAGCGCGCGATAAGAGTGGATGGCGCCCCACATGTCTTCTTGATCGTAGAGACCTTGCTCCCACATGATGGGCACCGTGAGCGGCCGTTTCGCGATGAGCTTGTCGAGCGCGCCGGCTTGCCAGAATTCGTCGTAGGATTGATGTTCTTCGAGCACGCGCATGAACGAAAGATTGGCGCCGCCCTCTTCGCGCGCCATGTCGCCGGCTGAGCCCGCGTTGAGATAGTTTGTGTAATCGTCGCCTATGCGTGGCGCTCCCACTCCGTTGCCGCGCGCAGTCATTTGTCCGATGACGTAATCGATGTTGGGCTGGCGAAAAGCGCCGTAGTGAAACCAGTCATCGCCCATCCAACCATCAACCATGGGGCTCTCGGGAACGGCGGCTTTCAGCGCGGGATGGGGATGCAGCAAAGCCATGACAACCGTGAACCCTTCGTAGGAGGAGCCGATCATGCCGACACGACCGTTGGTCTCCGGCACATTTTTGGTGAGCCAATCGATGGTGTCCCAGGCATCGGTGGTATCGTCGGCGCCGGTTCTGTTGAAACCCGAATTGACGGGCAGGGGCGTCATTACGTAAACACCTTCGGAACCGTACTTGCCGCGCACATCCTGGTAGACGCGAATGTAGCCGTTTTCCACGAAGCCCTCATCGCCGAGCCCTAACTCATCGATCAATGTGCGCGCTGGCGGTGCGGAGGGATTGCGCACATGGCTGGCGGCGTTGTAAGGCGTGCGGGTGAGCATGATCGGCGCGTCATGGGCACCTTTAGGAACAAAAATGACGGTGAATAACTTGACGCCATCGTGCATGGGCACCATGACCACGCGACGATCGTAATTCCGTTCGATGGCCGGCGGCTGGAATGCCTGCGTCATCGGGTCGGGTACAGATTGTGCGGTAAGGGATGAGGCGGTGCAGAGTAGCGTGAAAAGCGCGGAGCGAAAGGCTACGGTCATCGTTTTCCTTGTTTGAAGAGCGCGGTGGAATGGTGTTTGGAAGGCGGCGAGGTGCAGGCGGCCGCTAGTTGAAATTCATACCGCACATGCCGGTGCCGCAAGCGCCTGAGCCACACATGCCAGCTCCGCAATCGGCGGGTTTGGCTTGCATTCCGGCGGATTTGGCGTGGGCGGCAAAAGTGGAGTATTGAGTGGTTAGATGTTCCTGACCGCATGAAGGGCAGCGGACTTCATTAGCTTCGGTGGAACGGCGGAGAAGTTTTTCGAATTTCGTTCCGCAATCGTCGCAGGAGTACTCGAAGATGGGCATGTCTTTAGGTTAGCGCAGCTTGGCCTAATGCGATGCCTCCGTCGTTAGGAGGTACCGTGCGGTGAGGGAGGACGGAGAAGCCGTCTTTGACGAGTAAGTCTTGCGCGGTTTTTGTGAGATAGACGTTTTGGAAAACCCCACCGGTGAGTCCAATGGTTGTGAGACCGAATTCGCTGCGGGCGCGGCGGCTGTAGTGGAGGATGATTTCGGAAATGGTCTGGTGGAAGCGGGCGGCGATGTGGGGCAGGGGCTAGTGCGCGCGAAGATCAGCGATGAGCGGACGCCCACATGGGAGTTACGTCAAATTGTAAGTCGCTGAAGTTGATTGGATAAGGCGCTGGGTGGTGATTATTAGCAGAACACAACGCTTCCAGTTCGATAGCGGCTTGGCCTTCGTAACTCACGCTTCTGCGCAGGCCGAGGAGAGCGGCGACTGCGTCAAAGAGGCGCCCCATGCTGCTGGTTTGGACGGAATGAGTGCCGGCGGTGAGTTGATGGTGGAGTATGCGCAGCTCAACGGGCGTGCAGGCTTCCACACAGGGGAGGTCGGGAGTCCATTCGATGCCCGCTGCGAAAAGATGGGCCAAGGCGACGCGCACCGGATGGCGGACAGCAGAGTCGCCCCCGGGCAGTGGAACATATTTCAAATGAGCGAATCGTTGAAAGCCTTTATAACGGGCGAGTAAAACTTCGCCACCCCAGATAGCTCCATCTGTTCCGAAGCCTGTGCCATCGAACGTGAAGGCGACGATTTGCGAGTCTTCCGGCAAAGCATGCTCAGCCATTAAAGAAAGGGCATGGGCGTGGTGGTGCTGCACCTCTATGAGCGGGAGATTGTTGGTTTGCGCGTAGCTGCGAGCCCAACGCGAAGACAGATAACCAGGGTGCGCATCGCAGATAACGCGTTCGGGTTGGCAACGGAATAAAGTTTGCATATGATGGAGCGCGCGCTCGAAAGCGTCGAGCGTTTCCAGATTTTCCATGTCGCCGATGTGCTGGCTGAGATAGGCGTACTCACCCCGCGTGAGACAGAAGCACGCTTTCAACTCGGCACCCACGGCAAGTGTGGGCGGGCGTTGGAGCGGCCATTTGACGGGCATGGGGCTATAGCCGCGGGACCGGCGAATCGGCAGTTCGTGGCCGGAGTAGACGGTAACGACTGAGTCATCGCAGGGAACGTGGATGTCGCGATTGTGCAAGAGGAATGAGTCTGCGATGTGGGCGAGGCGACTGAGGGCGTCTTCGTTGCGCCAGACGATGGGCTCCTCGCTGAGATTGCCGGACGTCATGATGAGTGGCCGGTCCTGTAACAGCAAATAGTGGAGAGGTGCGTAAGGCAGCATGAAGCCGATGAGCGGGTTGCCGGGGGCGACAGACGAAGCGAGTGAGGAGTGGCTCAGGCGGCGGAGGAGAACGATAGGTCGCTGCCTACTTTCAGTAGAAGTCGCGGTTTCTTCGTCTTCTAACGACGGCATGTTGGGAGATGATTTCCAGGTTCGATGCCATGAGGGCGAATGGTTTATCGCGGCGGTGTTTACGTTCTCTCAGTCGCGTGACTGCGTCTTCATTGGTGGCGTCAACGGCGAGATGGAATCCGCCAATGCCTTTAATGGCGAGAATCTCACCGCGTGAAAGCGCGTCTTGCGCTGCGTGAATGGCAGTTTCCTCCCATACTTTTTCAGCGCGCGTTTGCAGCCAAATCTTGGGGCCGCACGTGGCGCAGGCGTTGGGTTGCGCGTGGAAGCGGCGGTCGTCCGGTGAATCATATTCGGCCTGGCACTGAGCGCACATCTGGAACGACGCCATGGTGGTATTGGGCCTGTCGTATGGTATGTCGCGAATGATGGTAAAGCGCGGACCACAATTTGTGCAATTGATGAAGGGGTAACGAAAGCGGCGATCGGCAGGGTCGAGGAGTTCGCGGAGGCAGTCAGCGCAAATGGCGATGTCGGGAGAGATCGGGGTGCTGGCATTCGGCTGGCTGGCGCTTTCGAGAATACGGAAGGCGGATTCCGTAATGGGAATGAGCGTTTCAATGCGAAGAGTGTCGATAACAGCCAACGGAGGAGGTGCGGTCCGCAATGTGTGGATGAACGTTGCGATGGCAGCGGGGTTACCTTGAACTTCGAGCGTGACGCCATCACTGTGATTGGAAACGGTGCCGGTGAGCCCGTGTTTTTTTGCTAGAGCGTGCAAAAACGGGCGGAAACCGACGCCTTGGACAATACCCTGCACGGCGATGCGCTTGCGCTCGAACGCGTATAGCATGTTGTTGCCATAGTAAACCGGCGCGGGGCACTGTACTCTCTCGGAAGGAGCGAGCCATGACTGCGACCGCCTTAACACCCCAAGAACAATTGCAAGCCAGACTGTCGGACCCGAAGATACTGGACGCTTTGAACCGGTTGCTGGACCGGGCGGAACTGCTGGCGTTTAGCGCCGACGCGTTGGATGGATTTATTCGCCGAGGCGATGAGCTTACGGATAACGTGGGAGGTCTGGTGAATGAAGCGCGCAAGGCGGGTGCGCCTCCCGAACTGATGGAGGTGGCGGGCAAGATACCGCAACTGGCGCGGGCGGGCGTACATGTGGCGAACACGGTGGACAAGCCCGAAGTGGCGGCGCTCTTGGATTCCGGCTTATTGGAGCAACTGGGCAAGCCGGAAACGATCGAAGCGTTGAAGTTAGTGTTGAGCAAGATTGAGGTCCTGGCGTTTGCGGTGCAGGCGGCGGATGAATTCTTCAAACGCGGCGATGTGATTACCGACAACATCGGTGAGACGTTGGGAGAGTTGCGTAAGGCTTCCGCGAGTGTGGACTTCGAAAAGGTGCGGACGGTGGCCTCGCAATTGCCGGCTTTGCTGGATGAAGGCGACGCGATGATCAAATCTGGTCTGCCCGCTAAATTGAAAAAAGTGGCGGACGCGGGGGCGATTGTGGTGGATTCAGGCATGCTGGAGCCGGCAACGGTGACACTGCTGGCCCAGGCAGGCAGGATTGCCGCTTCGAGTTTCATTGAAACCCAAGCCGCGCCGAGGAAAGACATAAAGGGAATTTTCGACCTTTTATCGGTTATGAAAGATCCTGGAATTCAGCATGCGTTGGGCTTTTTTGTGGAATTCATGAAGCGGTATTCGCAGAAACTAAAATAAGAGTTTGCATGAACTTTCGGTTGTCAACGGGATCATAGAGACAGTTTGCGAGTCGCTCGAGGCCGCCAAGGGCAAGAAGGTGATTGCGACCTATTTGCGCGTAGGTGCGCTTTCCGGAGTGGTAAAAGATGCGCTGCTGTTCAGTTTCGATTTGGCCACACCGGACACGCCGCTGGAGGGATCGGCACTCATTGTGGAAGAGTTGCCGATCGTGATTTTCTGCAAGGTATGTGACCGGAATATGGAACTGCCGGGAGTGCAAAGTTTTCGCTGTCCGGTTTGCCAGACGCCGAGCGCCGACATCCGGCAGGGCAAAGAGTTAGAGATTCGCTCCATCGAAATCGAAGTGTGAAATTATGGCGGTTATGACGACGCGCGTACTTGAAGTTCGCAAAAACGTTCTGAATAAGAACGATGAACTGGCGCGGGAGATGCGGAAAACCTTCGAAACCGCGGGCGTGTTCGTGCTGAATCTGGTTTCGAGTCCAGGTACGGGCAAGACAATGCTGCTGGAAAAAACGCTGGCGGAACTGCGGCGGCGCGGTTTTCGAGTGGCTGCGCTTGTGGGCGACTTAGAAACCGACAACGATGCGAAGCGGTTGGCACAAAGCGGCGCCCCGGTTCGCCAAATCAAGACTGACGGACGCTGCCATCTGGAAGCGACCATGATCCGGTCTCACCTGGAAGGGTGGGCTTTAGATGAACTGGATTTCCTGTTTATTGAGAATGTGGGGAATCTGGTGTGCCCGGCGAGTTACGACTTAGGGGAAGCGGTGCGAGTGGCGCTGCTATCTGTGACTGAAGGCGAAGATAAGCCGCTGAAATACCCCACGATGTTCAACAGCGCGGATGCGGCGGTGGTTACGAAGATGGACCTAGCCGAGGCGTGCGAATACGATCGGGAAACAGCCTTGCGGAACATTCGGGAAATTCGACCGTCGATTGAAATTATTGAGCTTTCGGCCAAGCGCGGGATGGGTATGGACGCTTGGTTAGGCTTCCTGGAAGACAAGAGAAAACGCGCGCGACTGCGATAAACTCTAGGCAATGAGCGCTGGATCGGCACTGCCGGATCGGATCGATCTTTTGGCAGCTTGCCCCGCTTCCGACGACGAGCTTACCCGGCTGCGAGCTGAAAATGCCCATTTGCGGCGCGAAAATATCAGACTTACCGGCGAGTCGGAATTACTGCGCGCGGCGGCGCGGATTGTTGTTGAAGAGCTGGATACGCGCGTTTTAATTCAGGAGATGGCCCGTTTGGCGGCCTCAGTTCTGACGGCCGACCACGCGGTGATTGGCTTGTGCGACGAGGAGGTTTTCAATGAAGAGACCGGTTACGCGCACGGAATAGGCGCCACAAAAGAAGCCAGCATTGAGACAGATGCGGCGGCGAAATGGGTGGTGGCGCATCGCGCAGCCTTTCTTTCGAACAATCCAGCGATCGACCCACGCTTGGCCAGGGTGGCCGATCTGCCGGTATACCGCAATGTTCTGGCGGTACCGATCCTGAACCACCAGCATTTCGTCATTGGCGTTTTGGAAGTGCAAAACCGCCGAACAGGCGTTTTCACCGATCGCGACCGCAACGCTGCCGAGACGCTGGCGCTGCTGGCCTCCACTGGCTTATCGCGGGCGAAGTTGTACGACCGCATGCAAGAGTGGTCTCGCTCCTTGGAGATGTTGTTGGCCTTTAATGCTGCGGTAAATCAACACCTTGATCCCAAAGCGCTGGTAGAGAAGCTGGTGGAGAATGCCGCGCAGTTTCTGGAAGCGCAAGGCGGCATGGCGGGTTTAGCCATTTCCTCTAAAGAGGGCGAGACGGAAATGGTTTCGGAGAGCTATTGGTTTCGGGGCAACTGGCACGAACGGCCACGGCGCTGGGGGCGGTTTGAAGGGCTGCCGGGAACGCTTCTTGAAAACGAGTTTTCCTATCTTTCGAACGATTATTTGAGCGACCGTTTGGCGGATGAAGAGTTGAAGATGAAGTTCGATGTGCGGCGCGCGCTCTCTGTACCGATTAAAGACGTGGATGACCGCTTAGTCGGGTTTTTTGAGTTGCACAAGAGCGGCAGCACCGCGCCCTTCACCTGGCAAGACACAGCGTTTTTGGAATCGCTAGGCAATACAACGGCGGTTGCCTTACAGAACGCGCAATTATTGAAGACCTTGGAAATTCGCGGACGAGAAATTGAGAGCCTTTCGCAGCGCCACGTCACGCGGCTGGAGGAGGAGCGGGCGAGAATTGCTCGCGAATTGCATGATGAGGCAGGGCAATTGCTGATTGGCATCAAACTGAGCCTGCAAGTGCTCGCCTGCCAGATGCCGGAAGACGTGCCGGAGGTGAGACAGGAGTTGGACCAACTGCGGGAACAGGTGAATCAGGCGACGTCGCGCTTCAAGGATCTGGCGAAGGGGCTGCGGCCTCCCACGCTGGACCAACTTGGTTTGAAGGTTTCGATCCGGCAGTTAGCCGCTGAGCACGAACGGCGGACCAATATTCCGGTGTTTTTGGAACTGAGCAGCGACATGCCGCGCCTGAGTCAGAGTGCGGAGATCGCGCTGTACCGCATTGTTCAGGAATGCTTAACGAATGCCGCAAAATATGCGCAGGCGACGAAGATTTTTGTTTCGCTGCGAAAGACGGGCGGCGATGTTGAATTAGACATTCGCGACAATGGCGTAGGGTTTGACGAGAGCCGCGTGAGCTCCGGACTGGGGCTGCTGGGCATGCGCGAAAGAGCGAGCATGCTGGGCGCGCGTTTCCAGGTGAAGAGTCTGCCGAACAAAGGAACAGAAATTCAGGTGAGGGTATCCAATCTATGATGTCCAACTGGCGCGTGATGCTGGTGGACGATCACAAACTGGTACGGCGCGGTCTGGCGGCGTTGCTACGGATTGACGGGCGCTATTCAGTAGTGGCGGAGGCCGACGACGGTGAAGAAGCATTGCAGCAGTTGGAGAAGATTCCGGTTGATGTGGTGATCCTCGATCTGGCGATGCCGCGGCTCAATGGCCTGGAAACGATTAAACGAATTGTGAAAAAGTTTCCGCGGGCCAAAACCATGGTACTGTCGATGCACGAAGACGAACAATTTGTCGCCAGGGCGCTACAAGAGGGAGCGCGCGGATACGTTTTGAAACACGCGATGGACGACGAGTTGTTCAAGGCTTTAGAAGCCATTCTGCGCGGGCGGCAATTTGTCAGCTCCGCGATTGACATGGCCAGCGTAGAGGCGCACGCGCTCGAATCGGACGAGCTGACCGCAAGAGAACGCGAAGTTCTGCAGCTGATTGTGGATGGACACACGACGCAGGCTGTAGCGGATATCCTGACAATCAGCCCCCACACGGCGACGAGGCATCGCGCCAATCTTATGCAGAAACTGGACGCGCACAGCCAGGTGGAACTCGTGAGAAATGCCGCGCAGCGAGGGCTGATTATCATGCCCAAAGCAACTCTCGAAGGCTGAAAAGCAAAAACTTCACACCGCTCTACATACTTCTTGCTATTGAGTTATCTGCCAGTCCACCTAGAATCAACGTTGGAGCCTCAGTAGGTATTTCAAAGGAGCAAAACCATGGCATCAGTTTTGTGGCTACAGGGTGGAGCGTGCAGCGGCAACACAATGTCGTTTCTGAACGCGGAAGAACCGAGCGCGTGCGATTTGGTGACTGATTTCGGGATTGATCTTCTGTGGCATCCGTCTCTTGGCATGGAGATGGGCGACAACGCCAGAAAGATTTTTGAAGATTTGGCGGCGGGGCGCAAGCCGCTCGATATTTTTGTCTTTGAAGGCACGGTGATTCTGGGGCCAAACGGCAGCGGACGCTTCAACATGTTCGCCGGCCGGCCGATGAAAGACTGGGTGGCGGAACTTTCGGCGCAGGCCGGTGCCGTTGTGGCGATTGGCGATTGCGCCTGCTGGGGCGGGATTCCCGCGACGGAACCAAACCCTGTCAACAATGTGGGGCTGCAATATCTAAAGAGACAGCAGGGTGGCTTTCTGGGCTCGGATTTCAAGTCGAAGTGGGGCTTGCCGGTGGTGAACATTCCGGGCTGCCCGGCGCATCCGGATTGGGTGACGCAGATATTGGTGGCGATTGCTTCTGGTCGCGCGAAAGATATTGCACTGGACGATCTGCAACGGCCGCAAACGTTCTTTAAGACCTTTACGCAAACGGGCTGCACGCGCGTGCAGTTCTTTGAGTACAAGCAATCTCCCACGGAGTTTGGCCAAGGCACTCGAACAGGTTGCCTGTTTTACGAATTTGGTTGCCGTGGGCCAATGACTCACTCGCCCTGCAACCGCATCCTTTGGAACCGTCAGTCGTCGAAAACTCGGGCAGGCATGCCTTGCACCGGCTGTACTGAACCCGAGTTTCCTTTCCACGATTTGAAGCCGGGAACAGTTTTCAAAACACAAAAAATCAGCGGAACAATCCCGAAAGAAGTGCCATCGGGTACCGACCACGTGACGTATATGGCGCACGCGGCAGCGGCTCGCATTGCGGCTCCTAAGTGGGCCAAAGAAGACATGTTCGTCGTATAAAACTCTCTTTTGAAGAACTGGAGCATTCAATGTCGACTACGTTAGTCTCTCCCTCGAAAATGCATATCAGCCCGCTGGGCCGAGTGGAAGGTGATCTTGATCTAACTATTACGGTGAATGACGGAGTTGTGACGGATGCCTGGACGACGGCCAGCATGTTCCGGGGCTTCGAAATCATCCTGAAGGGTAAAGATCCGCAAGCGGGTTTGATTGTGACGCCGCGTATTTGCGGCATCTGCGGAGGGAGCCACCTTTATAAATCGGTTTACGCGCTCGATACCGCGTGGAAGACGCACGTGCCGAAGAATGCGACGCTGGTGCGAAACATCGCACAAGCGTGTGAGACGCTGCAATCGATTCCGCGCTGGTTCTACGCGTTGTTTGCTATTGATCTGACAAACAAGAACTATGCGAAGTTACCTGAATACGCCGAGGTTGTGAAGCGGTTTGCACCGTTTGTGGGCACCAGCTACGAGAAAGGCGTAACGCTTTCCGGCAAGCCGGTGGAAGTTTATGCCATGTTCGGCGGTCAGTGGCCCCACTCGAGCTTTATGATTCCCGGCGGCGTGATGTGTGCGCCGACCTTGTCTGATGTGACGCGCTCCATCGCCATTCTGGACTACTGGAAAAGAGAGTGGCTCGAATCGACGTGGCTCGGATGCTCGATTGACCGCTGGTTGGAAAACAAAACTTGGGCGGACGTTTTGAAGTGGGCGGATGAAAATGACAGTCAGCGGAATTCCGACTGCGGATTGTTTATCCGTTTTGCTCTACGAGCCGGCTTGGACAAATTCGGTCAGGGTTGCGGATCTTACTTGGCGACGGGAACTTACTTCCAGCCTGAGTTGTATGAGAATCCGACCATTGATGGACGTAATGCCGCGCTGATCAACCGTTCCGGCATTTACGATGGCTCCGGCTATCACGATTTCGATCACCTGCGAGTCAAGGAAGACATTACGAATTCTTTCTATCGCGGGAACTCGATGCTGCATCCTTGGGATGGAGTGACTGAGCCGATTGATCCAATTGACGGTGAGAAGCAAGGGAAGTATAGTTGGGCCAAATCTCCGCGCTACGACGTGCCGGAGAAGGGTTTCCTGCCGCTCGAAGCGGGGCCGCTTTCGCGTCAGGTGATGGCTGGTAAACCGAATGCCGCAGCCCATCAGGATTTCGACCCGTTATTCCTGGATGCCGTCCGGACAGTGGGGCCGAACGTGCTTGTACGCGTGATGGCGCGCATGCACGAGGCAGCGAAGTATTACAAACTTACTCGTAAGTGGCTTGATGAACTTGATCTGCATGATAAGTTCTACACGAAGCCGGCGGAGCTGGCGGAAGGTAAAGGGTTCGGTTCGACCGAAGCTGCGCGCGGGTCCCTTTCTGACTGGATCGTTCTGAAAAATGGACGCATCGAGAACTATCAAGTTGTGACGCCCACGGCCTGGAACATTGGTCCCCGCGACAGCCGGCAGGCGAATGGTCCGATGGAGAAAGCGTTCATCGGCGCACGTATCACAGATCCGAGTGATCCGGTAGAAATGGGGCACGTGGCCCGGTCGTTTGATTCTTGTCTGGTTTGTACGGTTCATGCTTACGATGGCAAGACGGGCAAGGAACTCTCGCGCTTCCGCATGGGCGAAGGGTCTTAGTCCGTTTTTCTCTCCGTCGACGTCGCGGGGATTCTATGCAAGCAGAAGTTAGAACGCTGATCATTGGCTGCGGGAATATTTTACGCGGCGATGATGCGGCAGGCCCCGTGCTGATTCGACGGCTGTGGGAGATGGGATTGCCGGAGGGCGTTCGATGCGCGGACGGTGGCACAGGTGGTATGGATGTCGCCTTCCAAATGCGCAACGTGCCTGAGGTGATTATTGTTGATGCATCGCGGACGGGCGCGGAACCGGGGACGGTCTTTGAGGTGCCCGGTCACGAACTGGAACAGCTTCCTCCACTCACCGGCATCAACATGCATTGCTTTCGATGGGACCACGCCTTAGCATTTGGCCGCTGGCTGCTCAAGGAAGAATATCCTAAGAACGTTACGGTATATCTAATTGAGGCGGCGCATTTGGAGTTCGGCGCCGAATTATCCGAACCTGTAAGAAGCGCTATTGAGCGTTTGTCAGTAAAGCTTTTGGAAGGATGTCAAGTACGTGTCCGTGCTGAGGTATGAGGTGGAATTGACCACGGGCGGCTATTTGTATCTAAGCGCAGAGCTGGCTGCGGCGCGCTTTCCGCATGATGCGGTAGTAGCGACGCTGGAGGGGCGAGATCTGGTCTTATGGCCCACGAGCGGCGCGTCTGCGGGCGGACTCATTCTGAAACAGAGGAATGCGGCGGGCGATCGGTGTGTTCTGATTTCAGAAATGATTCCACCGGGAACCAGTGCTGGGAAGAAAGAAGCTGTTTGGGATGAACAGCAGTTTCGCTTGCGTATTGAACTTGAGCCTGCGCGAGCGGTTGGGTCGAGTACCTTCATCCAGGAAGAACAGGGGCGATGGGTGGTTTACCTTGAGGTTGGATTTTGGGAGGCGGGAGATACACCAATGAAAGTCACTCGTAGCCGAATCAACGATTACCCCACACGGCATGATGCGGAAGTAGCTGCCAGCTGGATACAGCGATCCAGTGATAGAGGTGTGAGTCGTCCGGTGGAAGGAAGTTAGCTTGCACGAGCAAATTCAGCGGCCACAGCCCATTGGAGTTTTTCCGCCCCCTGCGGCTTTTCTCGTTTTGCCGGCGGCGGGAGATAGCGCCGCACTTGAGAGGCTCCTGAAAGGAGACTTAAGTGGGTTGCTCCCCAAAGAGTGGGAGTTTTTTGAAGCGGCCGCGCACGGAGATCTTGCCAGGGCAAAGCAACGTCTGACAAATTTAGACACGCCTGTGGCACTCTACAATCTGTTTGCGCTGGAAGGCGGGAGTGCCGAGCAGTACCAGAAATTAAGGCGAGCACTGCAGGGTGATTTGGCGGTTCTTCTCGACATGGTCGCGTTCCAATTCGGCTTGACAGATGCCGTGCCGAACCCTGAACTAGTGGATGGCGAATTAAGGTCGGCGCTGCTGCTGGCCAGAGCTTCGGCGCACTTGGAAAATCAGGATTCGGCGCTAGCGATGGCCGATCTGGAGGCGGCGGTGGCATCGGCACGCGCAACGTCTCCGGTTTTTGCGGCGCAGTTGCTAGGCCAATTAGCTGGCTTGCGCGCTCACGAGCCGGGACAAGACAGTACGCAAGTATTCGAAACGTATAAAGATGCCCTTGAGCTTGCGGGAGACACGCCGTTAGATGGGCTGCGGTCGGAACTTTGGCTGAACCTGGGAACCTGTTATCAGGAGCATTCAGATGGCCGGCGCGATTTGCTCACCCACGCGATCCAGGCGTATCAACAGGCGGTGCAGTGTGGTCTCTCCGAGAGCCATTATCCCGAGATGTATGCGCTAGCGCAGAATAATTTGGGCTTGGCATACTTGACCATGCCCATGGTGGAAGCGAGCGATTCATTACGAAAAGCCGTAGCTGTGCAGTCGTTCCGAGAGGCGTTGAAAGTTTATCAGTCTGATACACACCGGCTGGAATGGGTGAGTGCCAAATTGAATCTGGCCAACGCGCTGCAGCACCTTCCGTCCTCCCATCCGGAGGAGAACCTCCTACAGTCAGTAGAGATTTATGAAGAACTGTTGCAGGTGCGGAGCCGTGGGGAAGATCCCGTGGGTTATGCGCGGCTTCTGGCGAATCAGGCGAATGCGCTGGCGCATTTAGGATTGTTTTCGCAAGCGCTGGAAAAAGCGAACGAGGCATACAAATTATTCCACTGGTACAACGAAATGGACGCGGCTAACAGCGTGTTGGAACTGGTGACCACAGTGCATGAGAATCTCGGCAATAAGCAGGTTACGGCTTAGATGGACCTTCACGAAAGACAGCAATTCGATTTTCTGCTGAATACCGCGGTTGCCCGCTACGTAGAGCGACTGGAGCAACGGAATGGTGGCGCTGAGATCGCGTTGGAGCGTTTACGACGCGATGCGGAAGCGGAGGGAATTTGGCTGAGCCGTTTTACCGCCGCCATTTTCGATGACTTTCTGCTGAATAACGTGGAAGGCGCCTGTTTTGTACTGAAGGCGTTGGCCCAGCGAACGGTGCCTGCAATGGAATCGGGAAAGGTTGAGGCCACCCTGCTCACCATGGCGCATCATGTGTTTGCCGGTCTGCTGCGTCAAAAAACGGAAGAAGCGTTGGAGCAACAATCGAGTTATTTACCGGCGGCGGTTCAGGGAGAGGGTGCATGACATTGCCTGAGACGGGCGCGGTGGAAGTGCAGGACTTGGCGAAGCGGGTGGACACTGCCATAGAAGCAGTGCGTGAACTCAAAGGGGATGCGCGTGAGAAGGCGCTCGCCATGAAGGCGGCGATTGAAGAGTTTCATAAAAGCGGCTTGACGCACGTCGTGCAGTTTTTAAAGGCCGATCCGCGCGGTAAGGAACTACTTTTTGAGATGGTAGACCAGCCTGAAGTGTTTGCGATGTTCTCCATGCATGGGCTGATCCGTCCGGATTTGGCGACGCGCGTAAGCAGGGTAATTGATAACGTCCGGCCCTATATGCAGTCGCATGGCGGCGATGTGGAGTTGCTGGAAGTTTCGAGTGACACTGTGAAACTGCGGCTAGCAGGCGCCTGCAATGGATGTTCCATGTCGGCGGTTACGCTGCGTAATGGTGTGGAGGAGGCACTGCGGGAGAATGTGCCGGAGATCACGCATATCGAAGTTGTTCCCAACGAGCCGACGCCGGCGCTCGTCTCAGTGGAAAGCCTGTTGACAGGCAATCAGAAGGGTTGGATTGCCGGGCCCGCGGCGGAAGCGTTAGAAGACGCGAAGCCCTTCCGCATGGAGGGCGAGAACAACGGCATTTTGCTGTTGCGCCTTGGTAATCAGATCCAGGCTTTTCGGAACGCCTGCGCGCATATGGGCTTGCCGCTCGAAGGTGGGATGGTGGATCGGGAAGCAGGTACGATTACTTGTCCGTGGCACGGGTTTCGTTTCGACTGCCGAACAGGCGAGTGTTTGACTGCGCCCCACGCTCAACTGGAAAGTGTACCGTTGCGAATTGAAGCGGGCATTATCCATGTGAGGCCCGCGTGAAAACGCAGTTGTGGTTGGGGGCAGCCGCACCGGGCGGACTCGCGCTGCCGGCCGCGAACCCAACGCCCGCCCAGTTTTATGGTCCACGTGGCGTTTTCCTGAACGATACCGTTTTGATTGTGGCGGATTCCGGAAATCATCGGGTTTTGATTTGGAATCAACCTCCCAAAGAAAGTCACCAGCCAGCCGATGTGGTGCTGGGGCAGCCCGATTTTTTTTCCGAAGGGCCGAATCGTAATCGCACGAGCATTCGAAATGGCTTTTTTTTGCCAACCAGTGTCGCGGTTTTTAATGGCAAGCTGTTTGTCGCGGATGCGTGGAACCACCGAATTCTTGTTTGGAACTCCGTGCCGGTTGCGAGCGATACTACTCCCGATTATGTGATCGGGCAGCCTGATTTAGATAGTGGTGAACCGAATCAAGGCAAAGAGGTTGATGCGAACACTCTTTATTGGCCCTATGGGATGGCCTTTATTCACGGGCGTTTTTATGTCGCTGATACCGGAAACCGGCGGGTTTTAGGTTGGCGGAACTTGCCCGAACAGAATTGCGCGGCTGACTTCGTTCTGGGGCAAGATGATTTTCGGCAGAATGGCGAGAACCGAAATGTTGGCGTAGGCGCCGCTTCTTTTCGTTGGCCGCACGCGATAGCCGGAACGGCGGATGTGCTCTATGTTGCCGATGCGGGCAACCATCGTGTTCTTGGTTGGCGGCCGGCACCCGACGTGGATCGAGCGGCCGATTTCGTACTCGGCCAGCCGCGTTTTGATTCCGCAGTCGAGTTCCCGTACGCCAAGCAATCGGCGGAAAAGCTGCGCTTTCCGTACGATGTCGCCTGCAACGATGAAATGGTGGCTGTGTCCGATACGGCGAACAATCGAGTGCTGATTTGGAAGGCTGCGCAGGCGCAAGGCTGTGGTTCGTCGGCCATCGCGCTGTTGGGCCAACCGGATTTCGGTTCAAATGGTGAGAATCACTGGAAGGCGGTGACTGCGGAAACACTTTGCTGGCCTTACGGAATCTGTTTGCATGGCTCTACGCTGGCGGTCGCAGATTCGGGCAATAATAGGGTTATGATCTGGGATCTGAGTGACTTGCCGGGCCGCGACAGCGCAACGCTCAAAGAAGGAAACCTGATATGTGCTTAGCCGTTCCTGGACAAGTGAAAGAAATATTTGAAGCGTCGGGCACCCGTATGGGGCGCGTGAATTTTGGCGGAATCACCAAAGAGGTTTGCCTGGCTTATTTGCCGGACATCACGGTTGGAGATTACACGATCGTTCACGTTGGCTTTGCCATCAGCAAAATTGACGAAGAGTCGGCCAAACAGACGCTTCAGATGTTTCACGATCTCGGTATTTTGGAAGAAGAATTAGGCGTCCATGAAGTACCTAAATGAATTTCGAGACGGCGAAACCTCCCAAAGGCTGTTTAAGGAGATCGCGCGAATCACGACAAAGCCCTGGGCTTTGATGGAAGTGTGTGGCGGCCAGACCCACTCTATTATTCGCAACGGGATTGACCAGTTACTGCCGCCGGGAATCGAGTTGATTCACGGGCCGGGCTGTCCGGTTTGTGTTACACCGCTGGAAATGATCGACAAGGCGCTGGCTATTGCAGCCAAGCCCGGTATGATTTTCTGTTCCTTTGGCGACATGCTGCGCGTTCCGGGAAGTCAGAAAGATTTGTTCCGCATCAAGAGCGAGGGCGGTGATATCAGGATTGTTTACTCGCCATTAGATGCGCTGAAGATTGCGCGCGAAAATCCGGATCGGCAGGTGGTTTTTTTCGGTATCGGTTTCGAGACGACCGCGCCGGCGAATGCGATGGCGATAAGTTTAGCGGCTAAGGAGAAGTTGAAAAACTTCTCGGTTTTGATCTCACATGTGCTGGTTCCACCAGCAATGGAAGCGATTATGAGTTCGCCGATCAATCGCGTGCAAGCTTTTTTGGCGGCAGGACATGTTTGCAGTGTGATGGGCTACTGGCAGTATCCGGCTCTGGCCGAGCGATTCAAAGTTCCGATTGTGATTACCGGTTTCGAGCCGCTGGATGTGCTGGATGGGATCCGGCGAGCGGTGGCGCAGTTGGAATCGGGCCGCCACGAAGTAGAGAATGCTTACGGCAGAGTAGTGAACTTGGAAGGTAACAAGCCCGCGCAGGAAATGCTGGAGCGCATCTTTGAAGTGACTGATCGAACCTGGCGCGGGATTGGGATGATTCCCCAAAGTGGCTGGCGGTTGCGCCCGGAATATCGCGATTTCGACGCGGAGTACAAATTCGAAGTGCGGGATATTTTCACGCAAGAATCTTCGTTGTGCCGCGCCGGCGAGGTATTGCAGGGAGCCATTAAGCCGACCGAATGCTCCGCCTTCGGCAAAGAATGCACGCCGCGATCGCCTCTTGGGGCGACGATGGTGTCGAGCGAAGGCGCTTGCGCCGCTTATTACAACTACGGCCGCTTCGTCAATATAGAGGAGCTGGCGCCCGCATGTCCGGTGAAATAGACTTCTCTAATTGGTCTTGTCCGCTGCCGTTGCGTGATTATCCAAATATTGTCATTGGCCACGGTGGAGGGGGCAAGCTCTCCGCCGAATTAGTGGAGAATTTGTTTGTACCCGCCTTCCGCAATCCAACCATTGAGAACTTAGGTGATTCTGCGGTGTTGCGGGTTCCCGCAGGACGCTTGGCTTTCTCGACCGACTCATATGTTGTGCAGCCGCTTTTCTTTCCAGGTGGAAGCATTGGCGAGTTGGCAATTCACGGCACGGTAAACGATATCGCCATGAGCGGAGGCCGACCCCGCTATTTGAGTGTCGCGTTCATTCTTGAGGAAGGTCTGCCGATGGCGACGTTAGGGCAGATTGTGGAGCGCATGCGAGTGGCCGCACAAGCTGCGGGTGTTCAGATTGTCACGGGCGATACGAAAGTTGTGGAAAAAGGCCACGGCGATGGGTGCTTTATCAACACCTCTGGTATTGGCGTGATTCCCGAGGGCAGGGAAGTGGGTCCATCGCGAGCCCGGCCCGGCGACGTGATTATTGTGAGCGGCACGCTGGGTGATCACGGTATGGCGGTGATGAGCGTGCGCGAGGGCTTGGAGTTCGAAACCGTGATCCAGTCCGATTCCGCCGCGTTAAACGGCCTAGTGGAAGTTATATTCGAAGCGGCGAATGATATCCATGTTTTGCGCGACCCGACGCGCGGTGGCTTGGCGTCTTCTCTCAATGAGATTGCCGCGCAATCAACGGTTGGAATGGCTCTGGTTGAAGATAGCTTGCCTGTAAAAGGCGATGTGCAATCGGCCTGCGAGTTGCTTGGCATGGATCCTGTTTACGTGGCGAATGAAGGCAAGCTGGTAGCTATCGTCGGTCCGGGGTCTGCGGATGCAGTGTTACGCGCTATGCGCAACCACCCCTTGGGCGCAGATGCCGCGATCATCGGCCAGGTTGTTGTCGAACGGCCAGGAATGGTGACCGCTAGGACTAAGATTGGCGGTACGCGGGTCATTCCGATGCAGATCGGCGAACAACTGCCGCGCATTTGTTAGTGCTTGTGGAGCGCTCAGCGGGATATTAATAGGTTAAAACCGTCAATGACGATTTTCGGTTTTTCGCCGCGGGTGTCCGCGTCCAAGATCTCCGTCGTTACGGTTTGTGTTTCACCCGGCATCAGCGTGAGGTAGTTATCGCTGTAGATCGCTGGCAAGATGCGGTCGCCGCTTTCAGTCCGGACGGCCTTCAGGTGAGCCATCAGCGCGGGAGAGTTTTTGGAAGTGTTGGTCAAATGTGTTGTCAGTAGCCAGCCTGATCCTCGCTTCTCGACTTGCGTAATGGCTTGAACGGTAACTTGTGGCAGGCTGCGAATCGCTGTTAGGTTTCCGTCTTCAGTTCCTCGCAAATATAGATTCTGAGAGATAATCTCATGGCCGCGCATCAATTGAAGGCGCACGAAAAAGACTGGCGACAGTCCCGCTGGGAGATCAAGGTGAATCGGAATAAGAGTGCTGTCCTCCGCGCTGTTTAACCGTTCCGCTTTAGACCACTTCACCGCTCCGTCGAGATTCAAAAGCTCTGCTTTTGCCGTCAGCCCTTCTGCGTCGCGAATGCTGTAATTCACTACTTCCACATTGTCTGTGAGCGGATTCCACTGAATGTGCAGCGGCTCGGACGCCTTCTTGACAGCGAAATAGGCCGCTGTTGGATCGAAGTAATAATCGTACGTCTGCCAAACGAAGGATGGCCACGCGGGGTGACTCATCCAGATGAGGAGACCCATGCGGTTTTTGCTTTGGGCCTCGAACATGGCGCGGTAACCGTCGTAATTAACGAATTGCGCTAGCGAGAGCCACTCGGTTAGACTGTCTGCGCCTCCATATGTCTTATCGATGACCCCGCGGAATGATGTCCCGTTTGGCGCACCAGTCAAAGTAAAATCGTGGACTCCCCAGAGGCGGCCCTGCGGCCACATAGCGTTTTCCGGCATCATTTGCTTTAAGGTGTCAAGCGTCACTATGTTGGGCATACCTAATTCGCTATGCATCTTCGCTGTGGCACGCTGTTCGAAGTAATATTTCAACGGCATCAACCCATAAGGACCGTGGCCGCTTACCATGCCGTCGGCGGAACTGGGGATGTAATGGATGTCGGCGTGTTCCTGCGCTAGGATCTGGCGCATCCCTTGCTCCAGCGCGTTCGATGGAAAGCCTTCGTTGCGTCCGACATAGATACCGATGCTCGGGTGTGACCGAATCCGCAGTACTGTGTCGCGCAAATTCGCTAGGAACAATTCTCGGGAATTTGGATCGGGTCCGTCCCACGGGTTGGCCAGCCAGAAGTCCTGCCACACGACGATGCCATAACGGTCGCAAGCATCATAGAAAGCGTCGTCTCCTATTTGGCCTACCCAGTTTCGGATGATGTTGAAGTTTTGTTCGCGGTGATAACGTACTGCCACATCGTATTCGCGCGCGCGATAACGCAACATGGATTCGGAGAAGCCCCAACTGCCACCGCGTGGCACGAAACGCCGGCCATTGATAAACATTTTGAGTGCGCCATTTTCCTCGAGGTAACTGAATTGACGAATACCGGCCTGGAATGATTTCTTGTCTGAAATCGCTGAGCCGGACATTTCGGCGCGCAATTCGACTGCGATGAGAGTAGCTTCGCCGTAGCCGTTAGGCCACCAGAGTTTTGGATTTTCCATGTGCAGCCCATGCTGATTGGCGGGGCTGAATTGGATCAACTTTGATTCGCCGGCAGCCAGCGAAAAAGGCTGCTCTAGCGGCACTTCACCGAAGCGGCCGCGCAGCGATCCGCTGACCGGAATGTTTTCGTGGTTCCTAACCTGGAAGGAAAGAGTGACATCGGCCGTGCTGTGATCCGTCACCACACTGGTAACCGAAGGATCGTCTAGAGTAACAGGTCCGCTTTCGCTGAGAAACACGTCGCTCCAAATTCCGTTATTCCGGCCCCGAATGGTGGGAATCCAATCCCACCCGATGGATGCGTGGTAAGTCGGGTTGTCCGTTCCAAGCGCGCCGCCGTTCTTAGAAAACTCTTCCAACGTCTTCTCATGAACGCTCCCTGGCGTTTCGTTCTTGATGATCAGTACGGCGAGAGCGTTGGCCGCGCCCGGATGAAGAAGACTGGTAACGTCGAAGCGGGCTCTTGTAAATCCTCCTTGAATGGAGCCCAGCTTTACTCCGTTCAGATATACGGCGGCTTTCCAATTGACGCCTTTGAAGTTGAGCCAGACGTGCCTAGCTTGGAGCGCTGATGAATCCGGAGCCGCGAATTCGTCCCGATACCAGAAGTCTGAATAGAAGAATGAGTCGGATATGGCTAACTGGTTATCGCCGAAATCCGGATCGGGCAGCGCCCCCGCATTGAGATAACTGGTAAGGATCGTGGCAGGCACCGTTGCCGGGAGCCAATTGCCATCGGCAAATCCTGGTTGGGAGATTGTCTCGCCGAGCTGTTCGACTTGCGAGGCACGCTGGAGGCGCCAACGCCCGCACTGACAACTGCAACTTGCCTCCCATCGCAGGTGGAGCCCATTTGGGATGCAGCACCAGGCCACCTCGACCGTACACTTCCATCTCGCTGAGAACGTAACCTTCGGGTGATGCCGCGCGACTCATCAAGACACGAACGTAGCGAGCATTCTGCGGAGAAGCTAGCTTCATATCCGTAGTAGCCCTCCCATCGAGCGGAGGCAAATTCTCAATGTCTCGCCAAGAAAGCGTATCGTCGGAAACCTGAAGCTTGCCTTCGGCGGCGGGCTTGATCCAGGCTAGAACCACACGATCGAACACGCAAGCAATTCCCAGATCCACATAAACCCACTCCTCTGCATTGCCTGCGCTCTTCCACGCGCTTGTGAAATAGAAAGGACCACCCAAGTGCAGTTGTTCTGCGTTGTCGTAGAAACGCACTTCGTTGATGCTAATGTTGAGCGCGCGTTCCGTGGGAAAGACAATGCGGTACCACCGATGGCGTGAAGCCGAATCGAAACGGATTGCGGGGTGAAACTCGCCTGTGGGACGCGCCATGCCTTCCGTCTCTCCGAGACGCGCCCAATTTTTACCGTCATCGGATGCAAGCACGACGGCGGACCACTCCTGCGGCTGCACCTCGGACGTTTCTGCTTCACGCAATGAACCGTCCAATTCGATGCGCGTTACTTCGAGGGGAGCCTGTCCTCCGCCGAGTTGAAGCTGAATCCACTCATGCTGGCCCGTAATGGACACGTCAGTGACAAAGTTTCCATCAAGAACAGATTCGCGATCTTTCCTGGATAACTCGCCTTGTCGGCTAGTGCTCACGCTGATCCAGCGCGGATCATCCTTAGTCTTGAGCCCATCGGTTACTAGTTGGGCGGTCAGATTAAAGTCGTAACTGCTGGATTGATACGCGGGGCGTAGCAATGCCAAGTTCCGATACGTGCCACTGTGATCGGGATCAAGCGTTGGAGAAAAATCCTCGCTCGGGTCTCCGGGGTAGACGCCCACGCCTCGTGTGTAGGTTTGGGATTGCAAAAGTGCGGCACACATAAGAAATCCTATTAATAAAGGATCGACGCGGGCACTTGTACGCGCGGTTGAACTTGTACTTGTTTGTCGTCTTGGCATGCGCTCGCTAGTCCGCCAGGCGAACGGGTCGTCCTTCATCAAAGGACTTCCGCGCCACCAGTCCCAGCAATACTGACACGCGCCCGTCCTCGCCGCCCACCGCTGTTTGTTTGTCATGCAGCACCGATTCTACAAAATGACGCAACTCTTTTTTTAGCTCTCTTGATACCGCTCCATGAAGAAGTTCAACGGCAGATCCCTTCGGACGCTGCTGGCCGTGCTGATTTCCGCTTGATTCGGATAAAGATTTTCCGTAGAAATCGTGCCCGCACTACCCAAGGTTTCCACTCGTTGATCGTAGCCGTAAGCCGCCTGGAGGCAATTGTCGATCATGCCGATAACGCCGTTACGGAAGCGTAACAGCGTGATGGCGGTATCAAGATCGCCAGAGGCCCCGATCTCCGCATCCACCATAACGCCGGCGGAAATAAAAACTCCCTCGATCTCATCGCCGATCAGAAATCGAGCCATGTCGAAATCGTGAATGGTCATATCGAGGAATGTCCCGCCGGAACTGCGAATGTATGACAAAGGTCGCGGTGTCGATCTTGCTCAGTTCCAGCGCAATCGGCTTTTCGCAAAAGATGTGCTTTCCCGCCGCTGCCGATTGAACGATCAGATCGGCGTGCGTATCGGTGGAAGAACAGATCAAGACGGCGTTAATATTGGGGTCAGCGAGAATTTCTTCGCTTGACGCCGCAACCCGTTCTGCGCCGTAGCGACTGGCTAATTCGGCAGCGGCTCGGTTTGAAACAATCGTTGACCCCGATGTCTTGAGTGGATGGCGATTCAATCTGCTGCAGCACAGGAGAGACTCTTCTACGTGCGAAGAGATCGCCCGGTAAGAGCAGCACCGGCAATCGCGTATGTGCGCAGCCGGTTGTGGATTTTAGCAAAGGCCGCAGCAAGATGGACGGCTGCTTGTTCGTTCCGCACCAGGATATAAGGGAGATCCAGATTCTGTTGCAGCGCTTGTCCGATGCCCGCTACGTTGCCGTGGCCGAAGATGCCTAAGACCCCAGCAAAAAAAACGATGCTCTGCTCCATCACATTCTACATATTGATTCTTCAAAAAGCCCAATAGTGCCTGGGCCATCGTGAGTCTGCGAGTTTTCAAGATCTTCTTCCTTTCTCTTCTACGCACCCCGCCAAACGATTCATCTCTGAGTCCCGCACTGCGGCCATCAATTCAATGGCTTGCTCCACCGTACAGTTGTTATGGATAATTCTGCCAACCGCTTCGCCCATCGCCAGAGGGTCTTCGCTGCCTGGATAAAGAACGTTTCGTCCAACCAAAGCACCTCGGACGTTTGACCCGGCCGCCAAGCCCGCTGCCAACTCGCGAAGGAACGGTGCTGGGTCACCCGCCGATTCACCACCTAATAAGAGGATCGGCAAGGTGGTTGAGCGTGCTACTGTTTCATAGCCTTCGCAATAAGGCAACTTAAGCCAGAGATTGCGGCTACTCGATCCAAGCGCCGTGGCCACGCCGGCCATCTTCGCTAACGCCGCAGCCGTTTTCATCACTACATAGCCTTTGTCGGTTCGAGTCACCGGGAGCGGCTCAAGGAACATCGGAACTGAAAGAGCAAGGCACTCGTTAATCGCATTTACGCTGGCAGTAACCGTCTTCAACGAAGCTGGCTCTTTCTCATCCACGCGCAAAAGCACCTTTGCGCCATCCAGGCCCCACTCACGAACGGTGGCCGGTGTTGCGCCAGTGACGGGATCGTCCATTTCCCAGGCGCTGCCCGCCAAGCCGCCTCTGTTTAAGCTCGCGATCAACAATTTATGATCGAGCAATGTCGCCACACCGGCGGCGCGTAGAAATCCATCGATGGAAAGCAGATCTTCTAAAATGTCCATCGTCGCCATCACGCCATCGACTTGTGCGCTCAAAAGCACTCGAACGATTCGCGCCAAATAGTCACGACGGTCGGCCATGCCCAGCGCGTCATCAGCTACTTTGGTGACGTTGCGGGCTGGATGGTCAGCGGCCAAGAGGTTTAGTCTTCCGCTGGGTGCGAGATGCGGTCGGCGTATTCGCAACGCGGCTGCACGCAGTGAGAAGTCTGGATCATTGATCCGCGTTTCGGTAAGCCGTGCAGTGAGTGCATCGGGGAAAAACGTGCTACTTGTGAACATCTTCCTCCGGCTGCAATTTACTGCTAGCGATCATATCTTCTACTTCCTTCAATGTAGGCATCGCTTCGGAACAACTCAACCGGCCGACCACAATTGCAGCGGCCGCGTTACCGTAATGCAAACAGTCTTCCACTGGTTTTCCATTATGCAACCCATGCAAAAATCCCGAGGCGAATCCGTCGCCGGCGCCAATTGTCGAGACAACCTCCACTGAATAGGGACGCAGAAAAACCGATTTCTGGCCCGTCCAAACGCGCGTCCCGTGGTCACCCAATTTGCTCACTAACAGCGGAACGCGCTCGCTCAAAATGCTGGTGGCTCGGGCTAAGTCTGTTTCGCCCGCTACCAGTGAAAGCTCAAGTTGGTTGCCGATGAGCACGTCAACATAGGGCAGCGCTAAGCGTACGGCCAAACCTGCCTCTTTGGGACTCGGCCAGGACATCGCACGAAAATCAACATCAAACACCACTCTGCCCCCACCTTTTTTGGCATGCTCCAGTGCCAGATATGTGGACTCTCGCGAAGGTGAAGCGCACAGTGCAGTGCCGTTGGTAATAAACATCTTCGAGTTGGCCACATAACTCAAATCCTCATCTGCTACCCGCAGCATGGTGTCCACGGCGTCGTGTCGATAAAAGACTTGGGGAAAGTGATCTGGCGGCGAGACCTGCGTCAAAGACAGCGAGGGCAAATAACCTGGAGCACGCTGCACGCGGCTGGTATCAACGCCTTCGCCCTTGAGAAAGTCTACAAGAAAATCGCTCAGGCTGTCGTCGCCGAGGCAACTGACAATTCCAACGCGGGCTCCAAGACGCACCAACCCAACGGCCATATTAGCGCTGCTTCCGCCTAAGTAGCGCGAAAAACGTCGGACTTGCGGGAGTGGCACGTGTGGCTCGTCGGAAATCAGGTCGTACCCGATGCGGCCTAGGATGGTAACGTCCATGTGATTTGCTCGCTTAACGGACCAGCGGCAGACGCGGGTCTTTCTCCTTCCACTCTCCGCGAACCCACGTGTAATCGGGGTCATTGGAGGATGCCATGGAATGCGCCGACACGGCAAGCGCATTTAGATAATACACGTCGTAACCGTACGCCGCCACCACTGGATGATATCCTTCCGGCACTAACACCAGCTCGCCATCGCGAACGGTGAGAGTGGCGTCCAGCCGTTTATCCTTCGGATATACTCTCTGAATGGCATAGCCTTCTGGCCGGTTGATCCGGTAATCGTAAATCTCTTTCAAATCCACTTCGTCGGGAGGAGTGTGCACGTCGTGTTGATGAGGAGGGTAGCTCGACCAGTTTCCTGCAGGCGTATAAACTTCAACGACCAACAATCGCTGAGCGGGAAATTCCGGCGGAATCATATGATTGATTTGTCTGGTGGCGTTCCCGCCAACGCGTATTTCCACGCGCACCTCTTTGGGCGTGACTAATCGCGGCTCATGTTGATCCTCGGCTGTTGCGTAACAAAGCGCTAAATCGCAGCCGGCGTCTGTCGAAATGGTGAAGCGCGTTTGCACCGGCAGATACAACATGTACGGGAGGCCATCGAAGACATGCGCGCGCTCACCGAAGTCACGCCATTCGCCGCGTGACGAAGTAACTGAGCATTTGCCCCCTGACACCACCACTGCCAACTCGCGCGCACCCGTTTCGCCATCTTGTCTAGCGGCTGGCTGCGGTTTGATATTTTGGCATGCAAGATATTCAAATCCGAAATTGGCAACCTGGCCGGTAAATGACTCCGACCTGATCAGCAGCTCGGTTCTCATGGGTCCTCTCTGGTCGTCTTGACTCTGCACCCAGTGGGCACTTTGATCTCACGCACAGACGTGCACACGTCTGCGCAAGCATTATCTTATGGCATGGCTTCCTATGCGATGAGCCGCAATCTCTTAGACCGCGCGACGGCGAAGTCCGAAACCCAACACGCGCTCGCGCCGACTCTCTTCTTCCACATGCCGGACACGGGCTTGTAGAAGATCCTCAAGATTAATCGTTCCCACTATGGTCTCTGTGTCTTCAGGGTCGATGACTGGCAGTTCGGTGCAGCCCGTTTCCGCCATGCGGTGAACGACAACACGAAGGGATTCGTTAGTGTAGGCGGGGATATGGACTGGCGACTCAAGAATTTCAGGCCGCATTACTTCCCGCACGAATAAAATCTCCAGCGGGTCAATCGCATATTCGCGACTGAGATGAAAACCTCGGCGGGCAATCTTCTCCGTCAGGATCGAACGTTTCAGAACGAGCGTTGTAAAGGCATGAGCAAGAATAGACGCGATGAGTAACGGTAGCAGTAAGTTGGTGTCGTGCGTTAGTTCCAGAGCAAATACAATAGCCGTGAAGGGTGCGCGCATGGTACCAGCCATAATCGCTGATGCTTACAATAGGCCAAAAGCCGGCACCTTCGGCGGGTAGGAATATTGCTTCCACTCCTCCCAGAGCGCCTCCCATCATGAGCAGGGGAGCCAGCACGCCGCCCGAAGTGCCCGATCCTAAAGAAACGATCCAAATGATGGATTTCACTAGTAAGATGCCTGCGATGGCTGCTTGACTGATGTCTCCATGTATCAATGAGCCGATGGTTTCATATCCCACGCCGAGCGCTTGCGGAAAAACGAGACCGCCCAGACCAATGATTAAGCCACCAATGGCCGGCCACCACATCCAATGAATGGGAAGCTTCTGGAAAATATCCTCCGATAGGTAGACACCTTTTGTTAGGAGCGCCGAAAGGCAACCGGCTAGCAAGCCAGCCAATACGCAACCAATCAAACCCTCCGGCCCAATGAAGACAGGGTGTGGAGTAACAGGGAAGAGCGGGCCGACGCCAAGAATGTAACGTCGTGCAGCCCCTGCAGCCGCGCTGGCCAGTGCGACAGGAACCACGCTCCGCGGCTTCCATTCAAACAGGAGTAACTCCACCGCTAGTAGTACCGCTGCTACGGGCGACGCGAAGGTGGCGGACATGCCCGCGGCGGCGCCTGCTACGAGAAGGGTCTTGCGCTCCGCATTGGTCAAATGAAAGAACTGCGCAATCATGGAGCCGACGGCGCCGCCCGTCATGATGATGGGCCCTTCCGCGCCAAATGGTCCGCCCGAACCAATTGAGATGGCGGAGGAAATTGGTTTTAACAGTGCTAAGCGCGGTTGAACCCGGCTACCGTTGATAAGAATCGATTCAATGGCCTCCGGAATCCCGTGGCCGCGAATTCGCTCCGAACCATAACGCGCCATCAATCCGATGATGAGCCCCCGATGACCGGCACGAAAACAGCTAACCATCCAAGGTGATTACCTGCTGGCGAAACCAGTGCGCTGCTCCAGCGCTGGAAATAGAAAATGTTCGTAAACAAGCCGATGAGTCTTAAGAGCGCCAGCGCGAGCCACGCTCCGACCACGCCAATGGCAATAGCAAGAAGAGATATGGGGATTACGCGTGCCGTGACCGTAAAATCCCCTAGTTCGGAAAAAGAAGACCCCGGTTTTTTCATGCGGCTTTCTTCTTCTTGAGTAATATCTGGAGCGCTGCAACGAGCGCTGGGCCATTCTCGCAAAGTTCCTGCCGATGCTCAGCCGAAAGCTTGGCGAGGATTCGTTCTCCGCGTGCAGTAGCATACACGATAGACCGGCGTCGGTCCTCGCTACTCGGCTTGCGTGTGACCAGTCCTGTCGCTTCCATACGATTGACGAGTTCAACGGCCGTGTTCGGACGCAATTGGAGACGGTCCGCCACGTAACCCACAGTGGGTCCTTCCGCTTCGCCCCTATAGCCCTTTACGGTAAGAAGCAGTTGGTGGTGTTGAGGTTCGATGCCGCTACGGCGAGCCGATTCCTCACTGAAGCGAAGGAAGCGGCGGATCTGATAACGAAATTCGGAGAGAGAGTGAAAATCTTCCACAACCTACTTATATAGTAATAAGACATAAACAGAGCTGCAAACCGAAGGGAAATCGATAAAGTTGCGATTCTTGCTTGTCAAGTCGCAAAACTCCTTATCGCCCGGCCGCATCCACGACGGCATTAATACGGGTGGAGATCGGAAGTACCAAACCGACTTACGACCGTGTCTACTGAGTGAACCTCATTCAATTAAGACTTGTTCAGCATGAAAACGCACAAAACAAAAGCATCAACAACCATGTCAAGAACGGGGGGCGAGTTACACCAAACCGCCACAGAAAGCGATTCCGTACTTACCACGCAACAAGGCGTGCCCGTTTCGGACGATCAGAACTCCTTACGCATTGGGGCGCGCGGACCTACCGCCCTCGAAGATTTTCACCTCCGCGAAAAGATCTTTCATTTCGACCATGAACGAATTCCTGAGCGTGTTGTCCACGCCCGTGGATATGGCGCTCACGGGTATTTCGAAAACTATAAGTCACTCGCATCGATCACATCGGCCGACCTATTTCAGCGGGCGGGCGAAAAGACGCCGGCATTCGTAAGATTTTCCACCGTAGCTGGAAACAAAGGATCCGCCGACCTGGCGCGCGATGTTCGTGGCTTTGCGGTGAAGCTTTACACCAAGCAGGGAAATTGGGACATTGTGGGGAACAATATTCCGGTGTTCTTCATTCAAGACGCCATTAAATTTCCCGACTTGATCCACGCCGCAAAACAAGAACCGGATCGCGATTTTCCGCAGGCGCAAACGGCTCACGATAACTTCTGGGATTTTATATCACTCATGCCGGAAAGTATGCACATGATCATGTGGGCTATGTCCGACCGCGCGATCCCCCGTTCGTTTCGTTTTATGGAAGGCTTTGGTGTCCATACCTTTCGCCTTGTGAATGCAGCCGGAAAATCCACCTTCGTTAAATTTCACTGGAAACCCAAGCTCGGTTTGCAATCGGTAATTTGGAACGAAGCGCTGAAAATAAATGGAGCCGATCCTGATTTTCATCGCCGCGACTTGTGGAATGCCATTCAAAGCGGTGATTTCCCCGAATGGGAATTGGGGCTTCAATTGTTCGATGACAAATTCGCCAGCGAGTTTGCCTTCGACGTCCTGGATGCTACAAAACTTATTCCCGAAGAAGAGGTGCCTATCCAAAAGGTCGGCCGCCTCGTTTTAGATCGTTGTGTGGATAATTTCTTTGCAGAAACCGAGCAGGTGGCCTTTTGCACCAGCAATGTTGTTCCTGGTGTGGATTTCAGCAATGACCCTCTGCTGCAAGGACGCAACTTTTCGTATTTGGACACGCAGGTCAAGCGGCTCGGTGGTCCTAACTTTACGCATATACCGATCAATGCGCCGAAATGTCCCTTCCACAATTTTCAAAGCGATGGGCACATGGCTATCTACAATCCAAAAGGCCAAACGAACTACGAGCCTAATTCGCGGGGATCCGCGGGCGGTCCGCGGGAGTCAACGGAAATCGGATTTCGATCTTTTCCCGCTGAGGAACAAGGGCCTAAAATCCGCGAACGATCAGAGAGTTTCTCAGATCATTACAGTCAAGCGCGCCAGTTCTATATCAGTCAGACAGAGAGTGAGCAAGTTCATATTGCCGACGCATTGGTTTTCGAACTAAGCAAGGTGGAGGAGCCCGCCATACGCGAAAGAGTAGTTTCGCACCTTCCACATATTGATGCGCATCTGGCAACCCGTGTGGCGAAGGGTCTTGGGCTGACCGGTAAAATTGTTCCGGCCAAAGCGGCGGCTGCGCCAAGGACAGATCTCAAAGCTTCCCCCGCTCTGAGCATCATGCTCAACGGCCCGACTTCGTTTGCTGGCCGAAAGGTTGGCGCTCTCGTCACAGATGGCGTCGATGCCGATCTTTTGACTGCCCTCAAAGATGCTCTGCAAAAGGAAGGCGCAACGCTTGAGATCATCGCTCCGACTGTCGGCGGCGTTACTACGAGTGACGACGAACGGATTGAGGCGAATCACAAAATTGGCGGTGGTCCTTCCGTTCTTTTCGATGCGGTAGCCGTCATAACATCGGATGAGGCTGCGGAGCAGCTTTTCTCCAACGCTGCCGTTTCTGACTTCATTAGTGACGCGTTTGGGCATTTGAAATTTATTGCTTGGAATGAGTCTTCGCAGCCGCTACTCCAACGGGCCGGTATTGATCAGAAGCTCGACGACGGCTGCGTCAAGCTTTCTGGTAGGGATGATATCGCAAAGTTTGTTCAGGCGTGCCGCAAATTGCGCAATTGGGAACGCGAGAAAGTCGTCAACTTTTAGTAAACTCCGTCGTAGCCGGTGGGAGCCTGATAATGTATGTTTGATCTAGACAAATATGCAAATCGCTCCCTTTCGTGCCGATCAGGTGGGTAGCTTGCTCCGTACCAAAGAATTAAAAGACGCCCGCGCGGCGAGACAAGCCGGAGCTATCGATGACACAGCACTCAAGCAGGTTGAAGATAGTGAAATCAAAAAGCTGATCGTGCGGCAAGAGGAGACAGGTCTGCGCGGTATCACCGACGGCGAGTTTCGTCGCTCCATGTGGCATTACGATTTTCTGGAACGGCTCGATGGGGTTGAGTCGTATCAATCCGATCACGGTATCGCTTTTAAGGGTGGCATTGCCACGAAATCCAAAGCGCTCCGAGTCACAGGCAAACTAGGATTTTCGGGTCACCCCATGTTGGATCACTTTCGATTCCTGAAAGACCACACGACGGCGACCCCAAAGATGACCATCCCTTCGCCCAGTGTTTTGCATTTCCGCGGCGGGCGTCAAGCGGTCAGCGAGGCGGTATATCCCGACATGGCTGATTTCTTCAGAGACCTGGGCTTGGCTTATCAAAAAGCGGTACGAGCTTTCGCCGATGAGGGCTGCCGCTATCTACAGTTAGACGAAACGAACTTAGCCTATTTGTGCGATCCGGAGCAATGCAATATGCTCCGCGAGCGCGGTGATGATCCGGACAAACTGCCGCTAGCCTATGCGGACATGATTAATATGGCGATCGCCGACCGCGCTGCTGATATGCGGATTACCATGCATTTGTGCCGTGGCAATTTCCGCTCGAGCTTTATCGCCAGCGGTGGTTATGAACCGGTGGCCGATGTGCTTTTTAATCGCATCAATGTGAACGGCTATTTCATGGAGTGGGATACCGACCGCGCCGGCGGCTTTGAACCCTTACGTTTGTTGCCCAAAGGTAAAATGGTGATCTTGGGCCTCGTTACTTCAAAAACAGGAACGCTTGAATCAAAGGAAGATTTGAAACGGCGCATTAGTGAAGCCGCGCGCTATGCCGATATGGATCAATTGTGTCTCAGTCCACAGTGTGGCTTTGCCAGCACAGAAGAAGGTAATGTTCTGGCGGAGAACGAGCAGTGGGCCAAACTCGGCAGAATTGTTGAAATTGCCCGCGAATTGTGGGGCGGTGTTTAGACTTTCCGCGTTCCTTTGTGCGTTTGCGGCGGTCGCTTTGGCGCGATCTGATGATTTAAGCGCATGCCCGACCAATCTTTGCCGGCTCGTGGAGCATGGTCGCGCCTCCGATTTGCGCTTTCCTGATTTTATAGATTTGCGCAGCCGTTTAATGGCGTTCTATGCCCCCGCATACACGCCCGCGTGGCTGACAGAAACGGGACCCACACCGCAGGCTCTGGCGATGATTGCTTTGCTAAAGCGTGCGGATCTCAAAGGGCTCAAGCCGGAGGACTACGACGCAGACCTTTGGGACGAGCAGCTTGCTCATCTGGATCGCTCCCAATTTGATGTCTGTTTAACGGTTTGCTTGATGCGCTATCTGGCAGATCTCCACTACGGCAAAGCGAATCCAGGTTTCTTCCATTTGGATGCGAAGTACCGGGACTTTGACATTCCCAACTTCTTGCGCTCGAAGCTGATGACGGCGAACGACCTAGATGGCACAGTGTCAAGTGAGGTCGAGCCCCCGTACGAAGGCTATAAACGAACACAGAAGGCTTTGGCGGAATACTTAGCGAAGGCTCACGAACCTGAGGTAAGACTCTCAGATGTCACGGTGACAGTCGAACCAGGGCAGCGCTATGCCGAGGCCGGATTGTTGTCGGCCCGTCTTCGCCAGCTGGGTGATTTGCCTGCAGATCAGTCTTTGCCTCAAACCGCCGCAACGTATAGCGACGCGCTCATTGCGGGAGTCAAGCATTTTCAAGCGCGGCATGGACTCGAGCCTGATGGCAGACTCGGTAAGGCGACCATCGAACAGTTGAACGTGCCGCTGGCTCATCGCGTGTTGCAACTCCAGTTGTCTCTCGAGCGCTGGCGCTGGGTGCCTCATTCCTTCGCTCACTCTCCAATCGTCGTGAATATTCCTGAGTTCACGCTTCGGACGCTTGATCGAAATTACGAGACCGACCTGGAGATGAAGGTTGTGGTGGGATCTTCGTATGAAAACCAGACGCCTGTTTTCTCGGCAGACTTAGGGTACATCACGTTTAGGCCTTATTGGAACGTGCCCACCAGCATTCTGGAAAATGAGATGCTCGCGAAGTTGGAGAAAGATCGCGACTATTTAAAGACTCACCGCTATCAACTTGTGAACTCTGGCGAAAAAGTTGTGCCCACTTCTCATGGTTTGACTGATCCAATGTTGAGAGGGCTGGCCTCTGGAAAATATAGAATTCGCCAGATGCCCGGGCCCGATTGTGCTTTGGGCTTGATTCGCTTTGGCATTCCCAATGAACATAATGTCTATTTGCATGACACTCCGTCGCGCGAGCTCTTTGCGCGGGCCCGCCGTGATTTCAGCCACGGTTGCGTGCGCGTAGAACGTCCGGTGCAGTTGGCTGAGTGGAGCTTACGCGAAACCGATAGCTGGACAGTTGCTAAGATTCGCGCCGCCATGCACGGTTCAAAGACTTTTCAGGTTGATCTCAAAAATCCAATTCCTGTTTTGTTGGTCTACGCCACGGCCATCGTTCTGAAAAACGGCGAGGTCCGTTTTACACCCGATATTTATAAGCAAGATGCGCTGCTGGAAAATCGCCTCGCGCAGGGGTATCCAAGTCGAACCACTCCACCGTAGAATATCGACTACGTCAGATTCCAGACCACTCGCTTGTGTTGTTCCAGCCAGCCGGGGATCAATGCGCCATAGTGCGCTTCTAACGGAATCCGTTTCAGCTTCAACGTGGGGGTTACGAACGGGCCGCCCATGGTCCAGTGATCTTTAATCAAGGCGACGAAGGCGAGATGCTCGTGTACTTCCACTTGCTGGTTGATTGAGTCAACTAATTCCTCAATGGATTTTTCCAGTTCTTTCCGCCCCGCTTCCGTTGACGCTTGTTGCAGCGCTTCGCGAGTGAGCACGGCCACAGCACACGGAGCAGCCAGGTTGGTGCCCAGAACAAGACAGTTTTCAAATGCTGGATGTGCGCTGAGCAGCGACTCTATCTTAGATGGCGCCACATACTTGCCCTTGGCCGTTTTGAATTGTTCTTTGATGCGGCCCGTAATTTTCAACCACCCATCAGAAGTAATCTCCGCCAAATCGCCAGTGCGTATGAATCCGTCCTGCATCAGTACCTGTGCGGTGTCCTCAGCATTCTTGTAATAACCCACCATATTCATTGGGCTGCGCAAAAGAAGTTCGCCCGATTGAGAGGTTTTAGCTTCAACGCCTGGTGTTTTCTTTCCTGTATACCCTGGGCGGCTTTCTCCATTGGGCGAGGTGTGGGTGATCCCGGTCTCGGTTGTGCCATAGCCTTCCGTCAAGGGCAAGCCGATGGCCCGAAACCATCGCAATAATTCGATAGGCAGCGCCGCTGAGCCAGATGCCGCAAACTTCACGGTGGCAAGCCCCATGCTATGGAGAATGTATGAGCTGGCTGCTGCTTTCAGTAGCGGCGTCGCTAGCAGTTTGCCGAGCGTTTTCGGCGATATCCTTTCAAATACCTTCTGTTGAAATTTTGTATAGAGACGCGGAACGGAAAAGAATACCGTGGGGCGCGCGCGTTTCAGATCCGCTAGAAATGTGGCGGTGCTCTCACTGAAAAAAAGATGCCAGCCAAAATAGATGCCCGTGGTCTCTGTGAGGGCGCGTTCAGCGATATGCGCCAGGGGGAGATACGATAATTGCCGGTGTCGCGCCTCCCCGGCAACTTGTGTGATGGCCTTGGCGAAATACGGAAACGCCATGAAGCGGTGCATCGCGCCTTTCGGTGAACCAGTTGTGCCGGATGTATAGATGATCGTGGCAATCTCATCGGCCTGACGGCTTGGGTTTTCGGCTAAAGGAGGAGTCGTGTTAACAATGTCCTGCCAATCTGTGGCTTCCTTGCTGGCCCAAGCGTTAGGAAAACAAATCGCCAATACATTTGCTGGAATCTGATTTTGAGCTTCCTCCACCCCATCCAGCGGTCCTACGAAACAAGCCACTGGCTCGCAGTGTTCAAACAGTTCTCGCGCCGATTGCGGCGTCAGCGAAGGGTAAATCGGCACCGTCACATGGCCAGACATCCAGATTGCTAATTCCGCCATGATCCACCAGGAACAGTTTTTCGAATAGATCACGATGCGCGATCCGGGCTGCCAGTTCTTCGCAATCAAATAATTCGCCACCCGGCGCGCTTCATCCACGGCCTGTGCCCAGGTCCAATCACGCACAGTTCCGCTCAAAGGTTGCGTGAGGAACCCGTCTTGCGCTGCGGTCCGTTCCCAGTAATAAACCCGATCGAGCGGCAATTCGTTCATGGTTGCGGTTCAGGTTGTCTTGCGGGCAGTGACTTCGCCGCAATTTGCGCAATATCTAAAAGCTGCGGTGCGTTTTCTGACGTAGCCGCCAACGCGTCGCGCAGCATAGTGTTGCAGAAAGGACAAGCCGCGCCCACCACACTCGCGCCGGTGGCGGTCAGTTCCTTCGCGCGCGCATGGCTCACTCGCTCGCCTTTTTCCTCGCCTAAGAAAGCCAACCCACCACCGGCCCCGCAGCAAAAGCTCCGCTCGCGGTTTCGTTCAGGCTCTACGACTGTGCCTGTTAGTCCAATCACCTGACGCGGCTCATCGTAAATGTTTTGGTAGCGGCCCAGATAGCACGGGTCGTGGAAGACGACAGTCTCTCCCTTTGCGTGCGGCAGCTTGTCCTTATAGCGAGCCATAAATTCGCTGTGGTGTTCGATTTGCGGAGGCGTGCCGAAATCTCTCCAGTCTTTGGAAATGGTCCGCACGCAATGTGGGCAAATGGAGACAATCTTCGTCACTTTGTTCTGCTTAAGTGTTTCCAGATTTTCCTCAGCCAGTTGTTGAAAGACCAGATCATTGCCCAGGCGCCGAGCCGGGTCGCCCGTGCACTTCTCTTTCTTCAGAACGCCAAACGTGGTGCCCAGATAATTCATGACTTGCGCGAAAGACGTAATGATCTCGCGTCCTTGCGGGTCATAGCCTCCCATACATCCCAGCCACAAGCAATAATCTTGCGTTCCATCGAAGAGCGGGAACTGCTGTTTCTGAATGAACTTGGTGCGCTCATTACTCGAAAGTCCTAGCGAGTTGCCATTCTTTTCCATGGCCAGGAAAAGTTTTGTCCCATGATCGTCGTCCCATGTTCCGGTGTTTACGCTGCCTCGGCGCAAACCAATAATGATCGGCAGATGCTCAATCCCCACCGGGCATTGAAATTCGCAAGAGCCGCAAGTGGTGCATTGAAACGCCGCTTCCTGCGAATTGTATTTGCCGAGCAAGGGCTCTTCCGACTTAGGCCCGAATTCGTTCAAATAACTTCGCACGCCAAGAATGATTTCTTTAGGGTTTAACTCCTTGCCGGTGTTGGCGGCCGGACAGTGTTCTGTGCAGCGCCCACACTCAACGCATGAATAAGCTTGAAGAGAAACCAATTGCGTAAGATCGGTGCCCTTCACCAGTCCGAAATCTTCATCTCCCTCAAGCTTGGGAATCGCGCTAAATTCGCCACGTGATAGGAACACCGTGATGGGGCTCAGCACAAGGTGGAGATGCTTCGTGTGCGGAATGAGCGGCAGAAACACCAGAATCGACAGCGAGTGTAACCACCATAGTGTTTTGGCGGTGGCGCTCGATTCCGGTACAAAGTATGCGCCTAGATAAGTCACCATCAACAAAAAAATCAGAAACGCGATGAACCCCGATTCATAAGAAACCTTCTTGCCGAGCCATATTGGGTGTACCACAAAACGCCGGATGAACAAGCCGAATATGGAAACGGCAACCAGTAAGGCAAACGCCGCGGCGAAACCGAAATAAATCCGGCCGAAGAAGCCTTCGGGTGATAGGAACCCAAGCCCGAAAGCCGTAGCGAAATGATTGAGCGAAACAAGGGCGAAGACGCAGAATCCCCAGAAGACAAAGGCGTGCGCAATTCCTGGTAAGGGTCGCTGCTGAATCACTTTTGCCTGGCAAATGACCTCCCAGAAAAAGTCCCAAGTTCGTTTGCCCAAATCGCCGAGCGTAAAATCGGCGTCCATTTTTGAAGCTCGAATCCTTGCCACCACTTGACCGAACCGCGCCCAGAAAGCGCCGAGCGAAGCAATGACGAAGAGGCCCAGCAGTCCCATCTCCAGCCCGGAGAAATGCGAGGGTTCCGCATAGCTAAAACTCAGGAAAGCCAGCAAGTTGCGAGCGAACATTTCATGCCACCGGTGGGGGTCGAAAAATAACCCCTTGCGTTTTTCTTACCGATGAGTAAGATATCAAGAGGGAGATGTCTCTGTCAATAGCTGCTCGGAAACCTAGTAAACCGGCGAGCAAGAGGACGGCGCGCGGGCCTATTGCTTTAGGGCATTTGGCGGCTTTTGCTGACCGTCGTCGAGACCCCGACGGTAAGAAAGAAGCCGTCCTTCAAACCGCAGTCCAGATGTTCATCGAAAAAGGCTACCGGCAGACCTCGTTAGATGATGTAGCCAAGAAACTCAAAATTACCAAGCCGGCTCTTTACTACTACTTCCATAACAAGGAAGAGATCTACTTAGAGTGTTACCGCCGTGGCATTGAGATGACCCAGCAAAGCCTCGAAAGAATTCATTCTCATGAAGGAAGCGGGCTCGAAAAAGTGGCTGGCTTCATCCAGACGTACACCGTCATCATCGCCAAAGATTTCGGGCGTTTCCTCGTACGCCAGGATGATCGTGAACTTTCGCCAAAAGCACAAGCGGAAGTAAGATCGGAAAAACGCAAAATCGATCAAAGTCTGCGCTCCTTCATCGAGCAGGGCATAGCGGATCGATCGGTGCGCGCATGCAATGTGCGGCTCGCGGCGTTCTCGCTAGCCGGCGCAATTCACTCGCTGGCAAACTGGTTTGAACCCGGGGGCGGCCTTTCCGCCCAAGAAGTGGGTGCCGAGTTTGCACAGACTTTAACCCAAGGCTTGGCCAACCGGCGTACTGCCAAGTTGCGCGTCCCCGATTTTCAGCCCCTTCAGATTTCAACAAAACTTTCACACGGAGAAATGCGGAGCTAGAGAGCCTCCGCTGGAAATTTTCAATCATGATCGCCGAAACCATGGAAAAGACAACGCCGCGCGCCAAGCCTGCGAGCGCGTATCTCATTCGAAAGGTGGGTGTGCTGGGAGCGGGTAACATGGGGTCGCGCATTGCTGCCCATATCGCCAACGCCGGACTTCCGGTTGTGCTGCTCGATATTGTGCCGCCCGCTGCTTCGCCCGATAATAAAGCAGATCGCAACGGCATTGTGGCCGCGGCATTAGATGCATTGAAGAAAGCGAAACCAGCCGCCTTTTTCGATCTTGCCAGCGCCCGTTTAATTCAAATTGGTAACTTCGAAGACCACCTGGATCTTTTGCGCGATTGTGACTGGATCATCGAAGTAGTGGCAGAGAATCTTGAAATCAAACGCGCGCTCCTGGCAAAAGTAAACCAGTTCCGGCGTGCCGATGCCATCATCACGACCAACACTAGCGGCTTACCCGTTTCGCAAATCGCCGAAGGCATGGATGCAGCTTTCAAGAAGCATTGGTTTGGTACCCACTTCTTCAACCCGCCTCGCTACATGCGCCTTCTCGAGGTGATCCCCACTTCAGAAGCCGATCCCGCTGCTATGGCGGCCGTGGAACAGTTCGTTGACAAACGCCTGGGCAAGGCGGTTGTCATAGCCAAGGACACTCCTAATTTCATCGGCAATCGGATCGGTACCTTCGCGATGATGAACGCCGTCCGGGTTATGCAGTCAATGGACATGTCGATCGAAGAAGTGGATGCCCTCACAGGCGCCACGCTCGGCTGGCCTAAGTCCGGTACGTTTCGGCTCAGCGACATGGTTGGCATCGATGTCCTGGCCCACGTTGCTAAGAACTTTTTCGAACGGGTGAAAGACGAGCGGCCCGACGTCGCTCCGCCCCCTTTTATTGCTCAGATGCTCGAAAAGAAATGGCTGGGCGACAAAACGGGACAAGGTTTTTACAAGAAGGTAAAAGGTTCGGATGGTCAGGAAGAGCGTTTGGGCCTCGATTGGAAAACCCTCGAATACCGCCCGTCCGCGCGAGTTAAGTTTCCCTCGCTTGAGTTGACGAAAAATACCGATTCTGTTGCCGAGCGCCTTCGCATGGTCTTGGCGAATGATCCAAAGAAGGATCGAGCCGCCGCGTTCTATTGGCAAGTTTTGCCGGAGTTGTGGAATTATGCCGCATATCGTGTGCCTGAAATTTCAGACGATATCGTCGGCATTGACGAAGCGATGAAGAACGGCTTCAACTGGGAGTTAGGTCCCTTTGAAATGTGGGATGCGGCGGGTGTCGTCGCGACCGCGGAAAAAATGAAGGCCGCCCGTATGACTCTCGCGCCTGCTGTCGAAAAACTTCTGCAGAGCGGCAAGACCGCTTGGTATCAAGCCGATCCCGCTGTCCCCTCCGGCCGGCTATTCTTCGACATCGGCAACGGTAACTACAAGCCCGTGCCGGCGGTGGAAGGAATGACTTCTGTTCAAATACTCAAGAGCGCGCACGGTGTCGTGAAGAAGAACGCGGGCGCTTCCTTAATCGATTTGGGAGACGGTGTGGGCTGCATTGAATTCCATACCAAGATGAATGCCATCGGCGGCGATATCGTCTCGCTGATCACTCAATCCCTTAAGCCCGGTAGCGAGGCCTTGGCGCAGTTCGATGCGTTTGTCATTTCGAACGATAGCGACAATTTTTCTGTAGGCGCCAACGTCATGCAACTGTTGCTGGGTATCCAGGAACAGGATTGGGACGAAATTGATATGGGCATCAAAGCTTTCCAGAAGATGACCCAAACTATTAAGTTCTGTCCTAAACCTGTTGTGACGGCGCCTTTCGGTATGTGTCTCGGCGGCGGTTGTGAAATCTCTCTCCACTCAGCGGCGCGCCAGCCGCACGCGGAACTTTATATGGGTCTGGTAGAGACGGGCGTGGGCTTGGTGCCCGGCGGCGGTGGTTGTAAGGAAGTAGCTTTGCGAGCGATTGACGCTGCCGCAGCCTTGCGAGATGGCGAACGTAATGAATCGGTCGAGCTCATAGCGGCATTACGGCGCGGCTTTGAAAACATCGCAATGGCGAAAGTCTCCACCTCCGCCGCCGACGCTCGCACACTCGGATATTTGTCACCGAGTGACTCTATCACCATGAACCGCGAACGCGTTTTAATGGATGCCAAAGGGCGCGCACGCGAATTGGCGGACGCCGGATATTCGGCTCCACTCCCGCGTACGGATATTCCCGCGCCGGGAATCAACATGCTAGCCACCCTCAAGATTGGTGTGCGTCTTATGCGCGAAGGTGAATTTATTAGTGACCACGATGTGAAAGTAGCGAACCATGTGGCCAATATTCTTTGTGGCGGAAAGGTCACCCCAGGCACTCCCGTCAGCGAGCAATATTTCTTGGACCTCGAGCGCCAATCCTTCCTGTCGTTGTGCGGCGAAAAGAGAACCGCCGAACGAATCGCCCATACTCTGAAAACCGGTAAGCCCTTAAGGAACTAATCAATGAAGAATGCTGTTATTGTGAGTGCCGTTCGCACGGCGGTGGGAAAGGCTCCAAAGGGTGCACTACGCTCCACGCGGCCAGACGATCTGGCGGCGGTGGCGATTAAAGGCGCGCTCGCTCGCATCCCCCAGTTGGAACTCAAAGACATCGAAGATGTAATCATCGGGTGCGCGATGCCTGAAGGCGAGCAAGGCATGAATGTCGCTCGCATCGCTGCTCTGCGGGCAGGCCTGCCGATCGAATCCGCTGCTTTCACCGTGAATCGATTTTGTGCTTCCGGCCTGCAATCCATCGCACTCGCGGGAGATCGCATTCGCGCAAACGGAGCGGATGTGATCGTTGCCGGCGGTGCCGAATCTATGTCAATGGTTCCTATGGCCGGTAACAAACCCTCCATGAATCCTTGGCTGGAGGAGAATATCCCGGGCACTTACACGTCCATGGGCCTCACTGCCGAGCGGGTAGCGAAGCATTACGGTATTACGCGCGAAGAGTCGGACGAATTTGCCTTGAGTAGTCACAAAAAAGCGCTCGCCGCGCAAGCAAGCGGGAAGTTTGATGATGAGATCGTAGCCGTACCCGTTACTCTCACGGTGCCGGACGAAAAGTCAAAACTCAAGTCAACGGAGATACTATTCAAAACAGATGAAGGTCCGCGCGCTGATACCTCGCTCGAAGCGTTGGCCAAACTGAAGGCGGCATTTCACGCAAAAGGTGTGGTGACAGCGGGTAATTCATCGCAGACATCTGACGGTGCGGCAGCCGCCGTCCTTATGTCGGAAGAGCGCGCATCCTCATTGGGCCTCAAGCCTTTACTTCGTTACATCTCATTCGCTTATGCAGGATGCATGCCGGAAGAGATGGGAATCGGACCCGTCTACGCCATTCCCAAGGCGCTCAAAATGGCGGGGCTGACTCTCGATCAAATCGATTTGTTCGAGTTGAACGAGGCCTTCGCCGCACAGGCGCTGGCCGTGATCAAAACCCTTGGCATCGATAGGGAAAAAGTGAATGTCAACGGTGGCGCCATTGCTTTGGGACATCCGCTGGGATGTACTGGCGCCAAACTAACGGCCACTCTCGTCCGTGAAATGGAACGCCGCAACGCCCGCTATGGCATGGTTACCATGTGCGTCGGCGGCGGCATGGGAGCCGCCGGAATTTTCGAACGTGTGAAGTGAGATCACAGATTAAAGAGGAAGAACAAAGATGGCAACAATTGTAGAAAGCAAAGTGAAAGCGGCCAAGGGTGGCAGCTTCCTCATTGAAGCAGCCCGGGCGGACGAGGTGTTCACGCCTGAAGATTTCACCCCCGAACAAATCAGCACAGCGAAAACGGCAAGCGAATTTGCGACCAATGAAGTTTTGCCCGCCGTGGCCGAAATTGAAGAAAAGAACTTCAAAGTCACTAAGGGCTTGATGCGCAAAGCAGGCGAACTCGGGCTTCTTGCGGTTGATATTCCTGAAGCGTACGGTGGCCTCGAACTCGATAAGGTGACTTCCGCGCTCGTTGCCGAGTCATTAAGCAAGAACGGAAGCTTTTCGGTCGCCTTTTCGGCGCACACGGGTATTGGCACCTTGCCGCTGGTTTGGTACGGCACCGAAGACCAGAAGAAGAAATATTTGCCCAAGCTGGCGAGTGGCGAATGGGTGGCGGCATACGCTCTTTCGGAAGCGACCTCCGGTTCGGATGCCATGAACATTCGGACCAAAGCCGTGCTCTCGCCCGATGGCAAAGAGTACATCCTGAACGGCGAAAAAATGTGGATCAGCAACTGCGGTTTCGCTGACATCTACACCGTGTTTGCCAAGATCGATGGCGACAAATTCTCGGCCTTCTTGATTGAGCGCAATGCCCCCGGTTTGTCGGTCGGCAAAGAAGAACACAAGCTGGGCATTCGCGGCTCTTCAACTTGTCCGCTGATTCTGAACGATTGCCGCGTGCCGGTGGAGAATCTATTGGGCGAAATCGGCAAGGGGCACCACATCGCGTTCAACATTCTGAACATCGGCCGCTTCAAACTGGGCGCCGCCGCGGTCGGTGGTGCACGTACTTCCTTCCAGCACGGTTTGCAATATGCTAAGGAACGCAAAGCCTTCGGCAAACCCATATCTGAGTTCGGATTAATTCAAGAAAAATTGGCCGACTGCGCCACAGGCATCTACGTTGGCGAGTCACTCAGCTACCGCACAATCGGCATGATCGATGCCTCACTCGCCGATGTGGACCATCACGCACCCGGTGCGTCGCGCGAGATTCAAAAGCGCATCGAGGAATACGCGGTTGAGTGTTCCATCCTCAAGGTGTGGGGTTCGGAAATGCTCGACATGGTAGTGGACCACGTTGTCCAGATCTACGGTGGATTTGGTTATGTGGAAGAGTATCCAGCCACGCCCGCTTACCGCGACGCGCGCATCAACCGGATTTTCGAAGGTACGAATGAGATCAATCGCCTCATCATTACAGGTTGGCTCATGAAGCGCGCCGTCGCTGGCCAACTTCCGCTGCTGGCTGCTATCAAGAAAATTATGGACGAGGTGATGGAAGGCCCTACGCCGAGCGAAGATTTAGAAGGTCCGCTGGCCGCCGAACGCAAGATGCTCGAAAGCGCCAAGAAGTTAAGTCTGTTCGCCGCGGGTTCCGCATCCCAAAAACACATGACTGATCTCGCTGATCAACAGGAAATTATGGGCGCACTCGCAGACACAATCATAGAAGTGTTCGCGCTGGAATCTTGCTTGTTGCGTGCGGAAAAGCTCATCGCCCGAAACGGCGAGGCGAGTGCGAAGAATGCGATTGCCATGACGAAATACTATGCGGCAAAGGCTCTCACAATTGTAGAGTCTGCGGCGCGTAAGGTCATCGCAGCTGTGGCTGAGGGCGACATGCTTCGGACACAAACTGCCATTCTCCGCCGGCTGGCCAAGTACGAGCCGCTCAATACCGTGTCCCTCGGCCGTCAAATTGCCAAACAACTCATAAGCTCCGGCCGCTACACCGTATAAAGAAAAAAGCGCTGGTTGACTTTCCATCAACCAGCGCTCTTCAAACTTAAGACCTAGCCAAGATTAATAGCCGGCCTTCGCCTTCGACGCAGTTGGCTCGGAATTAGCTTTGTAAAATTCGTCCAGCTGTTTCTGCGCCTCTTCTTTTTTAATGCCGTAGCGCTCCTGAATTTTTCCGAGGAGTTGATCTTTCTGGCCTGCCGCCTGGGTCAAATCATCGTCTGTCAGTTTGCCCCATTTCTCCTTAACTTTCCCTGAAAATTGTTTCCAGTTGCCTTCTACTTGGTCTGAGTTCATTCTTGAACCTCCAAGCCTCTCGAAGCATTTGGTTAGCCAAATGAGCGATTGCTGATTTTAAACAGCTTAGAATCGTCCGTAGCCCCTTTCTCCTAGCAAGAATCACACAGTTATCACTTTTTGTAAGCCCAAAAACGGCAAAGCAAAAGTGGAGCGTTGGCTCGCACGGTCAGTGGCGTGCAAGTATGAGTTCATATAAATGGGCGGCGGACCCCAGCCGATCGGAGCATATGTCTAAGCGGGCAAAACACCTTCTAATCATTTCCTTATGTGGCTTTGCCGCACTGGTCGCGTTACTTTTTGTAACGGCCCAAAGTCTCGCCAGGAAAATTCAACCTGAATTGCGCAATCGAGTCGTCGCTTACTTAGAGCAACGGTTCGACAGCCGCGTCGTACTCGGAGATTTGCAGATCGAGATTCCAAAGGTCTCTCCGCTTGGCTTATTGATCCGTGGCGGGCGAGGAACCATCGCGCATGTAGAAGGACGCCACCTTGTCATGCACTACCACGGCAGACAAGACGTGCCGCCTCTTTTTTCGGTGGACCTTTTTGCTTTCGATTTGGATCTGGGAATGCTCCGCCAATCTCAACCTCATGTCCCGCACGTAACCCTCGAAGGCATGACCATTGCGCTGCCCCCCAAATCGCAAAACGCCGATGAAGCAAACAACCGGTTAAGCATTCCCAAGTCATCCGCGAGCAATGCAGTGATTGATGCATTAGATATCTCGCGCGCTCGTTTGTTGATCTTGCCAAATCGGCCCGATGCGCAGCCTTTGGATTTCGCACTCGAGAGTGTTCAACTGACCTCGGCCGGCGTGAATCAGCGTCTCGAATATCAAGCGTCTATGACGAATCCACGTCCGCCTGGCAAAATCCGTTCTCGCGGCACCTTCGGCCCGTGGAACAGCGAAAGTCCTGGAGACACTCCGCTTGAGGGCGATTACGATTTCTCAAATGCGAATCTAGGCGTCTTTCCCGCCATCGCGGGCCGCTTGCATTCCGTGGGACATTTCGTGGGCAGTCTCTCAGCCGTACGCGCCCGTGGAGAAGCCACTGTTCCCGACTTCCGTCTCAAGAGCAGCGGCAATCCCGTTCCGCTGAAAGCCGAATACGACGTCCTCGTTGACGGCATGAACGGCAATACCATTCTTCAACCGGTTCATGCTCGACTCGCAAACACCGAGTTCGAAACTAGCGGCGGCATCATCAAACACGAAGGGGCAAGACGCCGCGCCATTGATCTCAAGGTGACGATGAACAACGGCCACATTGAAGATTTGTTGTTGCTCGCTGTAAAAGGAAAGCCGTTCATGTCCGGCTTCATCCATATGAACGCTCAAATCTCCGTCCCTCCTCTAAGCGGTACGGTCAAAGAGGATCTCTTCCTGGCAGGAACCTTCGACATCGCCCACGGAGAATTTCTCAGAGACCAGATACAGGACAAGATTGATGAATTAAGCCGCCGCGGGCAGGGAAGACCCACCGACCACACGGTTGACAATGTCTTCTCTCGCATGACCGGAACATTTCGCCTGAAAAATCAAGTGATGACCTTCACCCGCTTGAGTTTCGAAGTGCCTGGCGCTGCCGTCGGTCTTCACGGCGACTATCAAATGGCCCAAGACGTTCTGGATTTTCATGGAAATTTGAAGTTGCAAGCCAAAGTTTCACAAACACTTTCCGGGTGGAAGCATTGGCTGGCTAAACCCATTGACCGATTCTTCGAAAAAAACGGCGCGGGCACGTTTTTGAAGATACAAGTTGTAGGCAACACCAGCAAGCCTGAGTTCGGCTTAGATCACGGCGATCATTCGCATTAACCGGCTTCCCTGAAACGTGAAATAGTTTAAGGGACCAAATGAACAGACGCGAATTCATCCACTCCTCCGTGGCCGGCGCTTTGCTGCCCGCCATGGTAAAGCCGCAAGCCCCTTGGTACGACCGCCCCATGCGCTGGGCTCAACTCGCGTTTGTCGAAGACGACCCCGGCAATACGATCAATCCTTCTGGCTAAACTACTTCCGCGAAATTCACGTCGATGCGGCCTGTCTGAGTGCCGGCGGTTGCGTCGCCTTCTATCCAACCCAGGTCCCGCTCCATTACCGCAGCAAGTGGCTGCGCAACGCAGATACCTTCGGAGAACTGGTTAAAGGGTGCCGCGCGCTCGGCATGAATGTCATCGCCCGCACCGATCCGCACGCCGCTCATCAAGATGTCTTCGATGCACATCCGGATTGGATTGCGGTGGACGCCGAAGGCAAAAAGCGCAGGCACTGGGCCGATCCTGAACTCTGGGTCACCTGCGCGCTCGGTCCATACAACTTCGATTTCATGACCCGGGTGACGGAAGAAATCGTCAAGCTCTATGGCGTCGATGGTATCTTTTCAAACCGGTGGGCGGGCTCCGGTATGTGCTATTGCGAGCACTGCCGCCAAAATTTCATGGACTTCGCGCGCCTCGATTTGCCCCGAACCACCGATCCGCAAAATCCAACCCGTCGAGCCTATTTGGTTTGGCACCAACAGCGGCTCTTTGAACTCTGGCGGCTGTGGGATTCGACGATCAAAGCCGCGAATCCAAATGCCGCCTTTCTTGCAAATTCGGGAGGCGGCGCGCTGAGCGAATTGGATATGAGCGTGATCGGCGAACTGGCGCCCACTCTCTTCGCCGATCGGCAAGCCCGCCACGGCGTCAATCCTCCTTGGACTAACGGCAAGAACGGAAAGGAATATCGAGCGGCCATGGGCCGTAAGCCGATCGCCGGCATCTTCAGTGTCGGTCTCGAAGAAGAGTATCGCTGGAAAGATTCCGTGCAAAGTGGCGACGAGATAAGACTGTGGGTCGCCGATGGCATCGCTCAAGGTTTGCGTCCGTGGTTCACAAAATTCAATGCCAAGCCGATTGATAAGCGCTGGCTCCCGGTTGTGGCGGAACTCTACCAGTGGCATTTCGAAAATGATCGCTACCTCCGCAATGAAAAATCGCTGGCGAACATCGCCCTCGTTTACTCACAGCAAACCGCCGCCTTCTACGGCGCCGACAAAGCGCACGCCAAAGTCGAAGACGCCGCACTGGGGTTCTATCAAGCGCTGGTGGAAGGCCGTATTCCGTTTGAAATGGTTCACGACCGTTTGCTCGACGCCGAGCATCTGGCTCCATTTCAAACTTTGATCCTACCCAACATCGCCGCTCTCTCCGAGAAGCAGTGCGTTCAGTTGACGCAATTCGTCCAGCGCGGCGGCAGCATCGTCGCCACATTTGAAACTTCTCTCTACGACGAATGGGGTGTGCGCCGCAACGACTTCGGCTTAGCTTCTCTCTTCGGCGCATCTTTTGCTGGCCGCACCCAAGGTCCGATGCATAATTCGTATCTTGCCCTTGAAGCCGATCCGCGCGACGGGAAATTTCATCCCCTCCTTGCCGGCCTCGAAGAGGCAAACCGAATCATCAACGGCGTAAATTCCGTCGCCGTCAATCCTGCGGCACCGCGTCAGCCTTCTCCGCTAACCGTGGTTCCTTCCTATCCCGATTTGCCGATGGAAGAAGTTTATGTGCGGCCCATTCCGCACAAGCAACCGGGTGTCTTCTTGCAACAGTTCGGTCCTGGCCGAGTGGTGTTCTTTCCGTCGGATATCGACCGCACCTTTTGGGAAGTTCTTTCGGTAGACCATGGCACGTTATTGCGCAACGCGGTTCTTTGGGCAACCAGAGGCGATCTGCCGGTGACGGTGCGCGGAAGAGGCGTCTTGGATGTCGCCGTCTGGACCCAAATCAATTCCATGACCGTTCATCTGGTTAACCTGACCAATCCGATGATGATGAAGGGCCCGGTGCGCGAGATCATCCCCGTCTCCGCGCAAACTCTCTCCATCAAAATCCCCGCCGGCCGCCGCGTTCGTAATGTCCGTTGTTTGGTGGCCAAGACCAACCCAAGCTTCACCATGGTGAACGGCGAAGTTAAATTGGAAGTCCCCAGCATCGGTTTGCATGAAGTGGTAGCGCTCGATTTTGAGGCGTAACAGTTCAAGTAAGACATTTGAAATGGAGCGCCTGTGGGAAACCAGGCAGCCAGCCCGCGCTGGTCTGGTTCTGCCATCATCTCCCAACCATGTGCGACGCTAATACTTAATTGTTTCAGTCGCTTGGGCAGTTTATCTAATAATCCGCTTTACCAACGAAACGTCCCTGACGCCCACGCAAAAATCGCCCCGGCTCGCTAAAGTTAAAGCTTGACTTCATCAGCGAATTATCGGCCATGGCCGAAGACGTAGCTAATCCCGAGTCTCGGTTCGCTGATCCAGTTGCGTTGCGGTCTCCAGGTGATATCGGAGAAGTCGGAGTTCCGAATCAATCGGCCCTCGTACTCCAGCCTCAAACTCAGATGTCGGCTAAAGCTATAGTCGAGGCCCGATCCTGCCAAGCCTTCCATCCGATCATCAAGTCCCGCGCTCGTATTATTCGTCGCCATCCCGGAGATAAAAATCATCGCGCCACAGCCAACCTTAACGTATGGCGTAAAGCGTCCCATCATCCAGCGGTAGGTGTAGCCACCGTCCACCGTCACTCGGTTCATAGTCCAGGTGTTTACATCGTAATTCGCCAGTCTGGTGTTTGTGTTGCTATACCCAACCTCGCCGAAGAGGCCACTGTGATGGCTAAGCCACGTGCGAAATGTCAGCCCAGTCGAAGGTCCGGTCCGCGATTCCTGGTTCCATACTTGCCCGCCTGAGTCCGTATCAGTCGCTTTTCTGTTCGGTGTGAACGCTAATCCGGCGGTGATGGTCAAGTCGCTCGTGCGCGAAACTTCCAGATTCCGGTCCATGCCATGCCCATTGCTTCCGGAGCTTGCTGGGTTTTTATCATTCGATGCGGAAGTAAACGTGCTCTGAGCGGTTTGAATATTCGCACTGTCGTCGGCCTGGAATTGTGGTGCCGTTGCCAGGAGGAATAGCAGAAATAAATGTGGCATTTGAAGTCTTTCCGAGTTGGCTCGGTAGAGCTTCAAGATAGCCGTTAAGATTATCTTTTTCTATAAGATGGCGCGGGCAATGCGTACTAAAACTTCAAGACCAAAATCAGCTTTCAAATACCTCTAAAACACCCTACTCCTTTACCTTGCTGAACGGTGCATGGGTGCAGGAATAGCAAAAGACTGTGGCGATGGCATTGGCTTTCTGTATGTGGAGTTTACTTGAGGCTTTGCAGCTAACTAGTTGGAAATAAGCCGGATCGTTGCCCAAAGTTGAGCGGATTTCCGGTCGCATTGCTAGCGGTTCTCAGAGCCTGACGAACGCCATTCTGCGAATCATTGGACCGATTCCGTCCAGAGTACTTCATCTCCCAGCGTTTCGTACGAGTACTTTCAGCCAATATCAGTTTCAACAACCCGAGACCTATTGCGCCACCATGTTCCGTAATGGCCGATGGGAATCAACGTGCTCCGGTGCCAATTCAGGCTTGACGGATTGGCCCAGCGCTTGACTCAGCGATACTAGGGAAACCTGCAGATCGCCCATCCGCTCTCGGTCCGCCGTTTTGTGTTCTCCGGTCACCGTCCTCCACATTAAAGCTAAATCCGAGAGGAAGCTGGCGTTCGCGGAATACTCATCGTCCAGTTCTCGCTTGAGTGGCATGAGCAGGTTAATCTGGCAAGCATCCAATGCGTGTTCAGGAATGTGATGCAGGAAATATTCCTCGTCCCGGAACGCTAGCGAAGCCGCACCTGTCACCCCAGGCCGCACCCGCAATGTATAGGTTTGGTGATGTGGCAATTTGGGTCGTGGTCCAACGAGAGACATGTCCCCTCTCACAACGTTCACTAGTTGCGGGAATTCATCCAGTTTTGTTTTCCGTAAAAACGCTCCGATAGAGGTCAACCGCGAATCGCCCACTTTCGTCACAGCAGGGCCCCCGCCGCTCTTGCGCATCGACCTGAATTTCAAAATTTCGAACTTCCAGCCATTCCGTCCCATTCTGGTTTGCCGGAACAAGATAGGCCCTTCCGAGGAAAGTTTTACAGCGATCGCCACTAGCGCCATCAACGGGCTTAGGGCTACCAGTGCAATCGCGGCAACCGCACAATCAAACATCCGCTTCGCCGCCGAATTCGACCAGTCATATTGCTCCACGCTTCGTACGAACTCCCTATTCGATATGGCCACAGAGTTGTTATCGGACGATCCGCCCAAATCTGGAGTCGGGTCGCTTTCCATGGTCAATTTCCGCAACAGGAAATATCCTTTGTCACGGGAATCTTCCGGCGAGGTATAGGTCTAACCGGCGAACGATGGCGAAGGAATGGTCGGTCTTCCGCAGACGCACAAGCGGACTAAGGAGATCCCAGGATCTAACCTCTCTCCCGTTATTCCTTCCGCCCGTCGTTTTCGTTCCTATTTCACGAAGCCGAGTTTCTTCAATTCCGGTTGCGGCAGCGGCACATTGAACTGCGCCTGTGTGAAAGTCTCTTTCACTTGCCCATCCACCAGCGCCACCCCGTAAGGCGGGTCCACGAACGGGAAGGCCTTTTTCAGCTTGTCCAACTCCAAACTCGTCTCAGCTTTCAGTTTCGTGTCATGCAAAAATGCCGCCGCCCATTGTGGATTAATCGTCGGAATCGCCACCACTTTCGTGTCACCCCAATTCAGGGTAGACATGAACTTCGCCGCCGCGTCGCAATGCATGCAAAGACGGATCGTAGAAGAACAAGAAGACCTGCCCCTCCGCCAAACTCTGCGGCTTGCCGTCCACGATCACCGGCGTCGGTACCTGCACGTTGCTGTGCTTCCAAGTATTAAAGCCGAAGCTCAAACCCGCCAGCACCGCAATCGACGCCAGCGCCGCCATCGGTAATTTCGCGCTCACCACTTTCGCCGACCAGAAGAAAGCCGCCAGGCCAAACAGCAGCATCACGCCATCGCTAATGAAAAAACCAGGCCCAATGCTCCGCTTGATCAGTGGAAAGCAGCTGCATTCCTTGCCAACCAAAGCGCTGTAGTAATACCCGATCCATCCCAGGAAAAAAACGATCAAACCGGACCCCAGAAATCCGCCCCACCGCCGAAGCCTCGGATAGAACAGCATGAAAGCGGCAAACACTTCGATCGCGCCCAAAGTGGAGGCTCCCAATTTGCCAAAACCGGCCGGCACTTTCGCCTGCTCGAGCAACTCACCCGTCTTGAACGGGTCGAGCACCTTCCAACTTCCGGAGACTAAAAAAATAATCCCCAGCAGAATGGCGCACACTGCCGCCACCGTTTTCTGCCAGCCTTCTGTTCCTACGCGTTCTTGCCCGATCGCCGTATCCGCCACGCTTTGCATATCCTCCTTAATTGTATTCTTGTTGCTAACCCATGAGAAAAACTTTTGCCGCCGTTTTGGTACTGTCCGCCCTTTCGCGCGCCGCCTCTTCCGACAAAATCGACGCGCAGGTGAGAGCCATCACCAAGTCAGCCATCTTAATTGATACTCATAACGACATTCCCAGCTTTACGGTGGACGGCGCCGATATCGGCAATTCGCCCAAGAATCACACCGACATCCCGCGCCTCAAACAGGGCGGCGTCGGCGCCATTTTCTTTTCCGTCTACGTATCTTCCAAATATGTCGAAGGGAACCACTCCGCCAATCGCGCCCTGCAAATGATCGATACTGTTCACACCGATATCCTGCAGCGTTATCCAAAAGATTTCACACTCGCCCTGAGTGCCGCTGACATCGAACGCGCTCATCGCCAGCATAAGATCGCCGGTCTGCTCGGTATCGAGGGTGGACATGCCATCGAAGACTCGCCCCGGCTGTTGCGCGATTATTATCGTCTCGGCGTTCGCTACATGACTCTCACCCACACCAACACCAACGCCTGGGCCGATTCCTCGGGAGACATGAACAAGCCCGGCGTCGAGCATCACAACGGTCTTACGCCTCTCGGCAAAGACATCGTTCGCGAAATGAACAAACTCGGCATGATGGTGGACATCTCGCACGTTGCCGACAAAACTTTCTACGACGCCTTAGAAACCAGTCAAGCGCCGATCATCGCGTCTCACTCGGCCTGCCGTGCGATCACCAACGTGCCGCGCAATATGACCGACGACATGATCAAAGCACTCGCTCAAAAAGGCGGCGTCGTGCAGGTCAACTTCTATTGCAACTTCATCTCCCAAAAATCGGCCGACGCTCCCAAAGATGCTCCGGTCCGCGCTACCTTGGCCGACGTCGTGGCGCATATTGATCACATCAAACAAATCGCCGGCATCGACGCCATCGGCATCGGTACCGACTTCGATGGGATTGAGTGCGCTCCCATCGGCCTCGACGACGTCTCTAAGTTTCCTGCACTCACCCGCGCGCTTCTGGAGAAAGGCTACTCGCCCGCCGATATCAAAAAGATTTACGGCGGCAATACGCTTCGTCTGATGCGCCAAGTCGAAAAAGTGGCGGCGAGTCTTCAGCACTGAACGGCCGACGCAACGCAGGCATTGCCAAGTGATAAGCTCAGTTTTCTTATATGCAGGATAAAGTCGTTCTTGTTTCCGGCGGGGCCGGCGGCATTGGCGCCGAAGTCAGTGCCAGCTTGGTCAACCAAGGATGCCGCGTTCTTATTGCGGACTTAAGGCCGTCCCCGACGCTCACCGCGACGGACCGTATCGTTAGCATGACTTGCGACATCACTAATCCCGACCAGTGCCACGCCGTCGCCGATACGGCCGTCCAGAAATTCGGCCGCTTGGATGGCATGGTCAACTGCGCCGGAGTCAGCAAACCTCACGACAGCCTAAGTCTTCCGCCTGCCGACTGGGCCCGCATGGTTGATATTCAGCTTAACGGCGCGTTCTATTTTGCTCAGGCTTGCGCTCGCCACATGCTTTCGACCGGTGGCTCTATTGTCTTCATCACCAGTACCAACGCGGAAGCCGCTTTCCCCGGCGCGCGGCCTACTGTTGCGCGAAAGCCGGTGTGGCCATGCTGACGAAAGTGCTAGCCATTGAGTGGGCTGAGAAGGGCATCCGCGTCAACGCAGTTGGTCCTGCCTATGTGGTAACCCAGATGGACTCAGCGAAACATCGCCGCTGGAAATGTGGACGAAGCACAAATTAGGGCACGTATCCCTTTAGGGCGCTTGGCGCAACAGGCGGATGTGGCCGATGCAGTTTCGTTTTTGCTCTCCGAGAAAGCCAGCTTCATAACGGGCCACTCGCTCTACGTTGATCCGGCTGGCTAGCCTACGGCTATTTTTTGAGCTCAGTCATGAACCGCCGAGAGCGTTCAAAGATTCGGAGACTGTCCTTGCGTAACGCTATCGCTCTGACTTAATTCGTGGCAGCATCCTCGAGACCAGGAGCACAGAGCTTTACGGTCCTTCGGTGTCAGCACAGCTTCAGGGTGGAGCCGTAAATACCTCTTCGGAGGCATATTTTCCAACTCAACTTCGTCGCAGATCGAAACAACGCGCCCTGTCATTTCTTCCGGACCTTCGTGCATCAGCTTTGGCCAGGTCTGATAAATTCATCCGGCCCCGGCCCTTCCCGGAATCGTTCTGTATCTTGATTCCCAAAAACGGCACCTGTAGCTGAGCCCTGTCCATCGCGTCTCGTTTGAATGACA